>CAXBNP010000038.1:0-35724 GCA_963977145.1 uncultured Colwellia sp. | reverse complement strand
CTAGGCTTCTATTTAGAAGAGCCCGTTACGAAAGTGACGGGCTTTTTGCTGTCTGATATTTATAAAATAAAACTCGCAGATGACCGCTCTCGTGCATCCATACACACGCGGCATTAGTGCATCCATGCACGTCAGTAGGACACCATTCTTGCACATCCATGTGCTCACGGCATTAGTACATCCTTGCACGTCAACGTGTTAGAGATGGTGGTCAAAAGCGTGTCGGTGTTCTGCTCTTTATCTGAGACCGCTCCTGTGCATCCATGCTCGGAAAAAACTGGTAGCTCACGCTATGGTTGTTTTGCTTTCTGACAATTGACAAAACAGATCAACAAATCCTGCCAAAAATTAATTTTAAATTTATTAAGTAGGGCTTTGTAATTTATGCGCTTTTTTAATAGGATAACAAGTGTAATTATTGCTGCTGAATTTCAGCAAGCATGGCACCATTTTTTGTTTAATAAATGAGAATAATAATAATAATGAATATTGATGGAAAGTTAACTGCAAAAAATTTAAGGGATTTATTAGCTATTGAAGTCTCGCAATTGAAGTCAAGCCATGGCATAGAACCAAAATTGACCGTTATTGTGGTTGGAGACGATTCTGCAAGTCAGATTTATGTGAAAAATAAAGTCAAACAAACACAAGAAATTGGTATGATCTCTAATGAGATCAAGCTAGCGGTCGATACAACTCAGGAATTTTTACTTAGACAACTTGAGCAATTAAATAATGATGATAGCGTTCATGGTATTTTAGTGCAGCTACCTTTACCAAAACATATAGATGAAAGCGCGGTAATTTCGGCTATTAGTCCAGATAAGGATGTGGATGGTTTTCATGCGGTAAATTCTGGGCGCCTATTTAATGGCGAAGCAGGTACATTAGTACCCTGTACACCACAAGGTTGTGTCATGTTAGCTAAACAACATTTAGGTAATGACTTATCGGGTATGCATGCAGTTGTTATTGGTCGTTCTAATATTGTTGGTAAGCCTGTGGCGATGTTGTTATTACAAGAAAACTGTACGGTGACCATTGCGCACTCCCGTACTAAAAATTTACCAGAGCTTTGTCAACAGGCGGATATTTTAGTCGCCGCGGTCGGTATTGCTGAATTTGTTAAAGCGGATTGGGTTAAAAAAGGCGCGACAGTAATTGATGTAGGAATCAATAGAATTTTAACAGCTGAAGGTAAAACAAAATTGGTTGGAGATGTCGATTACGCTGAGGTTGTTGGCAAGTGCGGGGCTATTACTCCTGTTCCAGGCGGTGTTGGGCCAATGACGATTGCTTGTTTACTGAAAAATACTTTAACAGCGGCTAAAAGACGTGTGCAGCAGCTTTAAGTTTTCAAATGTCATTACTTTAGCCAGTATTGTTTTTCTTCTTATAACAAGTTTAACTATCTAAAAAGCCACTATGATTAATAAAGTAATAACTACCTTATTAATCAATCAAATAATTTGGCTTTAGTTAGTTAGCGTAAAGTCATTTCAAGACGGCTAATATAAAAAATAGGTTTATTAATTTGCGCTGTAGAGAAAGCAATGCAGGCTCTGCTGTTTTGCTCGATAGCCAAGGAGTCGTTCTTTAAACTCTAAGGGTAGTTGCGCTATATTCTTACTACTGTTGTAACTTATAAAGTGATTTTTTTGGTAAAACGGTTGTAATGCTATATCTGCAAAGCAAACTATTTGTTGATACCTTGCTTGTTTTAACGCATTTTGCTCAGAAAAAATTGTTTGTAAAAGTAAGCTAGCGATATTTTCACCGCGTTGATCTTTGTTGGTAACTAGGCCATGTAGTAACCAGCAATCATCACTTCCCTGACCGGCTGATACTATTGCACTAGCTATAATAAAGTCTCCACGCTTAACTATATAACATTGGTCTTGTCCGATGAAGCTAGCGCTATATCGCTGATTTTTATAAAAACGCATGATATCTTTTTTATCAGATTTTTTTGCTTTTACAATAGTATTCTCTGAGCTCGAGACATTTAACTTCATTAAGCTATTTCAATTATATTGGGCGAATCTGTTGGTCGACTTTGTTTAAAAAATTTATTTCTTGATTCTGACACTTTACGCTATTTTATACGCTTAGCTAATATTTTGTCTTTTTCTGTGAAAGATAAGCTACAAATTTGTGCAATTAAATTAGACAAATTAGCCCTTGATAGCTAGTTTAAAGTTATTTTTCTTTTTGACCAAATAGTTTGGCTCAATGTTTGTCATTACAGGTTATAATACGACAATATATTTTTATTTTTCTGTGTCTGTATCAATAATATAGCCAACAGATATAAGTTAAATAACGTGGAGAGTAAGCTTGCAGTTTAGTGATTTTGGATTAGATAGTAAAATAATGTCAACTGTGGAACATTTAGGTTTTAGTGAGCCTACTGAAATTCAGCAGCAGGCAATTCCTGCCGCTATGACAGGTCATGATTTAATTGCTTCATCTAAGACTGGTTCAGGTAAAACATTGGCTTTTATTATTCCAGCTATGCAGCGCTTGTCAAAAAATCGTGCGTTAAGTAAGCGAGATCCACGGGTGGTTATTTTAACGCCAACACGTGAGTTAGCTAAGCAAGTTTTTACCCAGTTAAGAATGTTTACTTCAGGCTCTGCATTTAAAGCTGTGCTTATATTGGGCGGTGAAAATTTCAACGACCAAGTTAAAGTATTAGAAAAAGAGCCTCACTTTATTGTCGCTACACCAGGACGTCTAGCTGACCATCTATCACAAGGGCATTTTCATCTTAGTGGTTTAGAATTACTCATTCTTGATGAAGCAGATCGTATGTTAGATTTAGGCTTCGCTGAGCAGTTAGCGCAAATCAATAAAGCCGCAGATCACCGCAAGCGTCAAACACTGCTATTTTCGGCTACGTTAGATCATGCACAAGTAAATGATTTTGCTTTGGCTTTATTGAAAAAACCTAAACGTATCGCTATTGGCAGTGCTCATACTGAACATAAAGACATCACCAAGCGGTTCTACCTTTGTGATAACTTAAGTCATAAAGAAAAGCTACTTGCGCACTTTATAACAACTGAAGTTCACCAACAAATAATCATATTTACCGCGACAAGGGCAGATACTGATAGGCTATCAACATTATTAACCGAACAAGGCTTAAGTGCTGTCGCGTTAAGTGGTGAGTTAAATCAAGGCCAACGTAACCAAATAATGGACGGCTTTAGTAAAGGCCAGCAAAAAATATTGATCACCACAGATCTAGCCTCTCGTGGTTTAGATTTAATTAATGTTTCGCACGTAATCAATTTTGATATGCCAAAACATACTGAAGAGTTCGTTCATCGAATTGGCCGGACAGGCCGCGCAGGCAGTACAGGGGATGCTATTTCTTTTGTTGGCCCTAAAGATTGGATAAGCTTCAAGAATGTCGAAGGTTTTCTCCAGCAAAAATTGAGTTTTCATGCTGTTGATGGCTTAAAAGCTAAATTTAAAGGTATAAAACCCAAGAAGGCTAAAGTTGAGAGTAAAGAAAAAGATAGTCAAAAATCAGTCGCAATCACTAAGAAGCCGAAAGCAAAGAAAACCGTTAAGAACAGCTTTTTAGCACAAGATGCTGGTGACTTACCTGTGTTAAAACGTAAGCAAGCGGTTGCGCCACAAGATATAGAAAATAGTGACACTAACGAAGTCGATTAACCTTTATTATTAAACAAGTAGTGAAATATCACTACTTGTTACTCTTTCTTGCAATAATAATTAGGTAAATATGTCGTTATGCATTGATTTATATACAGTTAACGTTATAATTTCTACATTCAATATTACTTTCAAAGTACGTAATGACTCCTTCGTACTTCAGCAATATTCACCTCGAACTTTTAGTCATCTCGAAGAAATCACTTAGTAGACCAATAAGACAAATTGAGGCTTTATTGAATAAAGCTATTCGCTATTTTTTCTATTGTAAACAATACTTAAAATTCGATTTAAACTGTTAAATCTTATAGAGAGTTGCTAAAAGGCATGCTGTACTCTTTTCTTGTGAGGCTAACATTACGTGTCAGCTAGAGATGAAGTAGAAACTACAGCGCTAATAGAAAACACCAATGGGCACTTTGTTGTAGACACCGAGCTACATCAAGGCTTTCTATTAGGTAGTCTTGTTATTGAGCCTGATCTTGGTGTCGTCATTCGAAATAATCAACGCTTTCATTTAGCCCCCAAGGCAATGGAAGTTTTACTTTTTTTATCGTCAACTAATGGTGAGATCGTCTCGCGAGAACAAATTTTGGCCTTTGCATGGGGTGACAATCATGCGGCTAAAACTAATGTTACCCATGTCATCAGTGAAATTAGGCATGTGCTTGATGATCACAAAGAATGTCCTACCTATATTCAAACTATACCTCGTAGAGGTTATCGCATGCTTGTACCCACGGTGGCTAAAGCAAGCAAAAGTCTTTGGCCGTTTCCAGCCAATCAAATAGAGCAAACCAATGGCTCAGATAAAAAATGGAAATTATCATTTTCATTATTAAAAAGTAGCCGTTTAATTAACGCTAGTGCGGCATATTTAGTGGTGTCTTGGGTTTTACTACAGGTCTTCTCCATTGTATTACCTATTTTTGATGTACCAACTTGGGGTGGTAAGGTAGCGGCTTTAGCTTTAGTTATTGGCTTTCCTATCGTTATTAGTTTTCAGTGGTTTAAAGAGTTCAAAGTTAGAAAAAAGTTTGCATACGAAAATAATAAACAACATCGATTTGTCTACCGTCAATTTGCCATAGACAGTTTTTTTGTTCTGATTATTTTATTCTTTATATATTACATATCTACTCACCTGATTGAAAAAATAGAAACCGAAAGTACTATGGAACCAGTTCAATTTACGCTTGAGAATAAAGCGCCAATTGCCAATGTGACCGAAAATTCCGTTGCGGTATTACCTTATTACTCATCAGACACCGATAATAATCCTCATTATTTCGTTTCAGGTTTACAAGAAGAGCTGATCAATTTATTAGCATTAAAACCCGTGTTTAAAGTATCTTCAATGAGGGCTATAAATGCCTTAGAACCTGAAGCAAGCATTGAGCAAATTAAAAATATTTTGGGTGTGAAATATATCGTTGAAGGGCGGTCTAAAACTGTCGACGGTTCATTAATTATACATACTACCATGACAGATGTGGTAACGGGTTTTCAGGTTTGGTCTGATGAATCTATGGGCTCATCCAATGAACTGGTTATTCTTTTTAGTGACTTGTCTCGCAAAATTACTAATGCCTTGCATTTGTTAGTGATTGGGGATCAATCAGTTAACAATAATAACTACATGCCAACAGATAGTTTTGCAGCTTATGATGCTTATTTGCAAGGCAAAGAAAACTATAGAAACTCGAAAAACATCAACGCTTTGCTAGCAGCAGAAAACCTCTTTATTGTCGCTTTACAATTAGACCCCGATTTTATACAAGCTTCATCAGCACTATGTCAAACTTACTTAGATAAATATTTACTAAGCAATGACACAAATGAATACGATAAAGGCTTAAACGTTTGTCAATTAATTGCGAGTAACGAAACGGTATCGTTTGAATCAGAATTAGCCCTTGGCACGCTTTATCGGGTGAATGGTCAATATGAAAAATCAGCAACACATTTAAATAAAGCAAAATTAATTAAACCCGAGTCGAGTGAAGTTTATATTTCATTAGCTGTTTTATATGCAAAATTAGAGCAAAGTGATAAAGCTGAAAACTTATATCAACAAGCGATCGGTCTTGAGCTGGGTAATTGGCGAAACTACTATGACTATGGTGTATTTTTATATGCATCGGGGCGATATGAACAAGCGGTAAGTCAATTTAACAAAGTAACTTTAATTAATAAAAATAGCGCCATGGCCTATAATGCTTTAGGCGCGGTATATTACATGGTGCTGAATTTTGAACAAGCGAATATTGCTTGGTCTAAATCATTAGCAATTGAACCAACATCGGTCGTGTTTATGAATTTAGGTTCTGTATTATTCTTTATGAAGCGTTTTGAAAATGCAGCTGAAATGTATTTACAAAGCGCTGAGCTGTCACCGTTAAGCCCTACCGTATGGGGCAATTTAGGCGATGCATTTAAGTACAGTAAAAACAAAGCACAAAGCGCTAAGTCAGCTTATGAGAAGGGGCTTAATTTAGCTAAAAAAAATGCGGTTATTAATGATAAAAATCCAAGTTTACAAGCACAAATTTCCCGTTACTATTCTGAATTAAATCAATGTGAACAGGCAAAAGCTCACCAAGGTAAAGTCCTTAAAAGTAATGTACAAGATCCCTATATTTATTATGATTTAGCTATCGTAGCTATTAATTGTTTTGATGTTAATGATATGAAGTCATTTATTGAAAAAGCAATTGTTCTGGGCTATCCCGCGAAGCTTTTATTGGCAGATCCTCAGTTTTACAACTATAAAGATTGGTTAAAAGAAATTGTTTGAACCCTCTAACCTGAATAAGGAAAATTCAATGAATATCCAAAATAATAAATTAATAAAAAGAATAACTAGCAGTTTAATCCTAGTCATCGCGGCAACCTCCATGCTGGCTTTTGCTGCTAGCCATAGTGGTAGAGACAAGGAGTTGATCATTCAAGTTGATCCATTGACACATTGCGCTATTAATGTAGCACCTTCAGATAATGAAAATAATTGTGCTTTATTATATCCTGCAGACAAAAATCCCTGTAAGAATGACCCTGAATGTGTCTGTTCGAAAAAGGAGAAGTATATTTCTTGGCAAACCAGTACCGGCGATGCATTTGATGTTCACTTTACCCAAGGTTCGCCTTTTAAAGTGTGCGACTATAGTGCCGACATTAATGGTAAAGTTCGTTGTAAAATTAAAAATAAAGGCGACTATTACTACGAAATAAATGTCAAAGGTTGTGCAACTAACCCATATGATCCTCGCATTGTTGTACAATGATTTTTGTTGGTTTAGTTAACCTGAGATAGTAAAAATATTTTGCCAGTAAATGATAGGGCGTTAAATCGACCTGTTAGGACAAATTTTTATCTTCTGCTCAGGTTAACTTAGCTATCCTCATTCAGCAATTAACTGTTTAACACTGTATTGGCTTTCGGCGCTACCAATTTTTTCTTTCAAATAAGGCAGTATTTCATCTAACTGGTTACTTAATTGCCATGGCGGATTAACAATAAATAATCCTGTACCCGTCATACCATACTCTTGAGTGTCAGCGTGTTGGCAATACTCTACTTGTAATAAGTTATGGACATCACTTTTAGTAAAGGCGTCTTGCATTTGCTCAACAAGTTCACGCTTAACTACGGGATACCATAAAATGTAGGTACCAGTAGCAAATTTTTTATAGGCATTAACGATAGTGCGAACGGCCTTTAAGTAATCTTCCTTTAACTCATAGGGCGGATCAATTAACACTACACCACGGCGATTTGGCGGTGGTACTAAACCTAAAACGCCCTGGTAGCCGTCAGATTGCTTAACGTGGGATTTATTCCACCGTTGGCTATATTCTTTTAAGTGTTCAATGTCTGTTGGGTGGAGCTCAAATAAGTGCGCACTGTCTTGACGACGCGTAAACTGTCGGGCAATGCCAGGCGAGCCAGGATAGAGAGCAAGTTCACCAGTTTCACGGTTTATATCTTTTACTAGGTCAATATAAGGCTGCAGGGCTTCTGGTAAATCATTATTTTCGATTAACTTAGCAATACCATCTTTGTATTCACCGGTTTTTTGCGCGTATTCATCACTGAGCTGATACATACCTGCGCCCGAGTGGCTATCGATATAATAAAAACCTTTATCTTTTCGAGTCATGTAATCAAGTACTAAGGTTAATACCGAATGTTTTAAAACATCAGCAAAATTTCCGGCGTGAAAAGCGTGGCGATAACTGAGCACAATGGCTCCTTAAAATAGCGTGAAATATATATAAAAATAAAGGTATCAGAATTTACTCATGATACCTTTTTTAAAATGTGGTTAATGTGATGATTAATTTACACTTGTGATGCTAAGTATTCGTCGTAGCCACCAGCAAAGTCAGTGTAACCACCATCTTGTAATTCGATAATACGAGTCGCTAAACTCGAAACAAATTCACGGTCATGACTGACGAATAAAATAGTACCATCAAACTGTTCCATTGCCATGTTTAACGACTCAATAGATTCCATATCCATATGATTAGTCGGTTCATCCATAACAAGAATGTTAGGCTTTTGCATCATGATTTTACCGAACAACATACGACCTTGTTCGCCACCAGAAAGCACTTTCACTGACTTGTTAATATCATCAGCGGAGAATAATAAGCGGCCTAAATAACTACGAACGGCTTGTTCGTCGTCGCTAGGTTGGCGCCATTGACTCATCCACTCAAATAAGGTCATATCATTTTCAAATTCATGGCTATGGTCTTGCGCATAGTAACCAATATTGACGTTTTCTGACCAAGTGTATAAACCTGATGAGGGTTGGTACTCAGCTTCGCCCATAATAGTGCGTAAGAAGGTGGTTTTACCAACACCATTTTGTCCGATAATGGCGACACGCTCACCCACTTCAATCATCATGCTAAGGTCAGTTAGAACCTTGTTATCATCAAAGTTCTTGCTCATATTTTCCATCACAAGAGCATTACGAAATAACTTCTTTTCTTGTTCAAAACGAATAAACGGATTAACACGGCTTGATGGCTTTACGTCGGCTAATTGAATTTTATCAATTTGCTTAGCACGAGAAGTTGCTTGTTTTGCCTTTGAAGCATTGGCAGAGAATCGCGCTACGAAAGCTTGCAGTTCACCAATTTGTGCTTTTTTCTTGGCGTTGTCCGACATCAATTGCGCTCTAGCTTGCGTAGAGGCCAACATGTACTCGTCGTAGTTACCTGGAAATACCCGTAATTCACCGTAATCTAAATCAGCCATATGAGTACAAACACTGTTTAAGAAATGACGGTCATGCGAGATGATGATCATGGTTGAATCACGTGCGTTCAAGGTTTCTTCTAACCATTGAATGGTGTGAATGTCGAGGTTGTTGGTGGGCTCATCAAGTAATAAAATATCTGGATTTGAGAACAGCGCTTGGGCCAATAGTACCCTTAACTTCCAACCTGGGGCAACGTCACTCATTAAGCCATAATGTTGATCAACTGGAATACCGACACCCATTAATAGTTCGCCAGCACGACTTTCTGCACTGTAACCATCCATTTCAGCATATTCTGCTTCTAAATCACCGGCACGCATACCATCAGCTTCACTCATTTCAGGTAAAGCGTAAATACGGTCACGTTCTTCTTTTATCGCCCACAACTTGGTATGACCCATGATTACGGTATCAACAACAGACGTTGCTTCAAAACCAAACTGATCTTGACGAAGTTTACCAATGCGCTCGTTTGGATCTAAGGCAACGTTGCCTGATGTTTGCTCTAAATCACCACCTAAAATTTTCATAAAGGTAGATTTACCACAACCATTGGCGCCGATTAAACCATAGCGATTACCGCCACCAAATTTTTGTGAAATGTTTTCAAATAACGGCTTAGCGCCGAATTGTTGGGTAATATTGTTTGCAGCTAACATATGAATTCCGTAGCGAGTGTATTGAAGAGTGCTTGACTCATAACTTTTAAAATAATGCGCGCGATTATACTTGAAGCGTAAAATAATGTCAGTAGAAGATAGTAAAAACAATAAGCCTAGCGAGATGGCTAGGCTTATTAAAATAGGCTTTAGACCAAGAAAATATTAGTTACTAATGCGCTTCTTCTTTGCAGGGTTACTAGGTTTTCTGTCATTAAATTGATTTTCAGAAAAACGTGTCAGTCCTTGTTTAGCTTTATCGCCCGGCTTCGCTTTTTTAGCCGTTATTGGCTTTTTACCATAACGTTTTTCTTGCCCAGGCGAGGTTTTATTACCTGAGGCGTTATTTTTACCCTTGCCGTTGTTTTTATAATGCACTTGTTGGCTTTCATTTCTCCCTTCATGAGGTACTAGACAACCAGGCTTACTACCAATGAGTTTTCTTGCAAGGCCCATTTTTGTTAAGGCGTCACGAATAATACCCCAGTTAGCAGGATCATGGTAACGCAATATCGCTTTATGTAAACGACGTTGAATGGTGCCTTTTGGTACAGCGACTGATGCACTGTCTTTTTTAACATTTCGCAATGAGTCAATTTCAGTATGATACAGCGTAGTAGCATTAGCTAAAGGCGATGGATAGAAGTTTTGTACCTGATCGAGTTTAAAGTCGTTTTCTTTCAGCCATAGCGCAAGATTTACCATATCTAAATCGGTAGTGCCTGGGTGCGCTGAGATGAAGTAGGGGATCAAATATTGCTTTTTACCGGCAAGTTTAGAGTAATGATCGAACATTTCTTTAAACTTGTTATAACTGCCCATACCTGGCTTCATCATCTTATTTAATGGTCCTTCTTCGGTATGTTCAGGAGCGATTTTTAAGTATCCACCTACGTGATGCGTCGCTAATTCTTTAACATATTCAGGGTCTTGTATTGCTAAGTCGTATCTTACGCCTGACGCAATCAGTATCTTCTTAATGCCTGGGATTTTTCGCGCTCTGCGGTATAGGTTAATCGTCGGCGTATGGTCAGTATCTAAATGGCCACAAATAGTTGGCCAAACACATGACGGCTTACGACAAGTCGCTTCGGCCTTTTCACTCTTACAATTCAATTTGTACATATTGGCGGTTGGTCCACCAAGATCGGAAATAACGCCGGTAAAACCAGGGACTTTCAGCTTAATATCTTCAATTTCAGCAATGATAGAGTCTTCACTGCGACTTTGAATGATACGTCCTTCATGTTCAGTAATAGAGCAGAACGTACAACCACCAAAACAGCCACGCATAATATTGACAGAGGTTTTTATCATGTCATAGGCTGGGATTTTCGCATTGCCATAACTTGGATGCGGCACACGCTGATACGGTAAACCAAATACACCGTCCATTTCTGCTTCAGATAGTGGTTTCGCTGGCGGATTTAACCAAATCAAGCGACTGCCATGCTTTTGTACTAATGGCTTTGCTGATGTAGGGTTAACTTCTTGATGAAAAATACGTGAAGCATGCGCATAAAGGGTTTTGTTGTCTCTAACTTGCTCAAATGTTGGCAAGTTAATATAAGTGGTTTCCCAAGGTTTTTTCTTATCTGCCCATGATTTGTTTTTATGTGCTGTAGCGCGAAACTCGCTTAACTGAATGGGTTGTGCGGTTTTCGTAATATCTTTCTCTGCCGCATTGGTTACCAGCTCTTCGGCGGCTTTAGCTGCAGCATCAGCTGATGTCGTCGCACAATCAGGCGAGGTCATATCTTGATATGGGCTGTAAATGGGATCAATTTTACCGGGTTTATCAATACTGCGAGAATCTATGCCTTTCCAGCCGGGTAATACTTGGTTCGCTAAAAATGCGCTACCACGGACATCGGTTATGTTTTTAACATCGTCACCATTGGCGATACGATGGGCAATTTCTATTAGTGGACGCTCGGCATTACCGTAAATTAATAGATCTGCTTTTGAATCAAAGAGTACCGATTGACGCACTTTGTCAGACCAATAATCATAATGAGCAACTCGACGTAAACTCGCTTCGATACCACCAATAATAATAGGTACGCCTTTGTAGGCTTCTTTACATTTTTGGGTATAAGCGGTTACCGCGCGGTCGGGCCGTTTGCCACCTTCATCGTTAGGTGTATAAGCATCATCATGGCGCATACGGCGTTCGGCGGTGTAGCGATTGATCATCGAGTCCATATTGCCAGCGGTTACACCAAAAAATAAATTAGGTTTACCTAATTGCATAAAAGCGTCTTTAGTTTTCCAATCAGGTTGAGCAATGACGCCTACTCTAAAGCCTTGTGACTCAAGCATACGGCCAATAACCGCCATGCCAAAGCTAGGATGATCAACATAAGCGTCACCAGTAACTAAAATAATATCGCAACTATCCCAGCCTAACACATCCATTTCTTGACGAGACATCGGTAAAAATGGTGCGGTGCCATAGCATTCCGCCCAATATTTAGGGTAATCGAATAGTTTTGGAGTTACTTTCTGGGTTGGCGCTAAGTTCATACAATACCTAAATTAATTTTTTCATTAGTGACAAGCGTGATGCTGTGCACTTTTAAAGTCTAACAATGACCTATTGACCGACAAAGTAAATCCTTGATGATAAATGTCATATTTACCAAATTCATACTGACTTCACTTTGAAGAGGCGCGCGATTATAGCAGAGTTAATTGCTAAGCCCAAATAAGCTTCGATAATGCTGAAAATGTCTCAGCTGTGCTTTGCCTTAGTTTTTACCCGCGTTCTATAGTATAAAATCCGTTATTGGTCGTGTAATCAAGTCATTTCATTGAAAAACAACTCATAGCTTAGTATAACTAAGCCTTAGCATTTTGATGATGAAAGAATTTAATAAATTTTACATTCATCATGATTAGATTGTCTCGATAAATAAACTTAAGTAATCCAATACAAGTAAAAATAAACTATGAAATTACCCTTAATTGCCGCTGCTATTAGTTTCACTTTAGTGGCTTGTGTATCGACAGAGCAAAAAAAAATCGCCATAGCAAGTAATATGGCTATAGCCATTGACGTTGCTGCAACGCCGGCCGCAGGTCAAGCAAGTTCAACAATTATTACCTTAGAAAAAATCATGGCTGATCCTGACTGGTTCGGCCGCTCTCCTGAGTCATGGTATTGGGGCGACGACAGCCAAACTGTGTTTTACCAGCAAAAGCGTCAAGGCAACCCGTTACGTGATCTAGTGCAAAAAAAACTTAGCAGCCAAGGCAATGGCGAGTTAGTTAAGTTGACGCAAATGCATGTTTTTGCTGATAAGAATGCAGTGTTAAATGATTCGGGTACACATGAAGCGTATGCTTTCGAAGGTAATGTTTTTATAAAAGAACTGACCAGTCAAAAAGTACAGCAAATAACGTATACCTCGGCAGTTGAATCATCAGTGATGTTTCTCACTAATGGTAATATAGCCTATCGTGTAGGTAACGTTTTTTACGCACACGATATCAATAGTGCAAAAGTTATTGAGTTAGCAAATTTAAAAATGACCGATGGCGAAAAACCAGCACTAGCAGCGCCAAGTTATATCGCCAATGAGCAAGATGAACTTATTGAATATGTTGCGCTGCAACAGCGAAATAAAGACTTACGTGCTGAGCAAAAGCGTCAGTTACGGGTGAAAAATAGCACAGTCACACAAACGAACTTCTATTTAGGTAAAGACAATGAAGTCGTGCTCGCGAGCCTTTCACCAGCTGGTGATAAGCTAGTGGTGAGCATAGCGCCAAAGAAACCGGCAGACAAAGCCAGTGATATTATGCCTAACTATATTGCTGGCGACGGTAATATAGAGGCTAAAAAAGTACGAGCTAGAGTGGCTGATAACCGCCAATATGCTGAGCAGTTATACCTGTTAGATTTAAGCCAAGGTACTAAAGCCTTGTTGAGCTATAACAGCTTACCTGGCTTTGATGAAGATGTGCTCGCCAGTGTCCGTAAAGAAAATTACGCGCGTGAAGGTAAAGTATATAAATCGGAAAAATCTGCACGTAATATTCATGTTATGCAAGCTTGGGATCCTATTCAGTGGCTAGATAATGGTACTCAAG
The DNA here is from genome assembly GCA_963977145.1 of uncultured Colwellia sp. Taxonomy (GTDB): domain Bacteria; phylum Pseudomonadota; class Gammaproteobacteria; order Enterobacterales; family Alteromonadaceae; genus Cognaticolwellia. The sequence goes on along the minus strand of CAXBNP010000038.1, from coordinate 22,007 downwards.
TCGCGGTTATGCTTGAAGCTTGGGATAACAAAGACCGTTGGATAACGACGATTGACTTTGACAACAAAACCTTAGTGTCACAACATCGTCTACATGACGATGCCTGGGTAAATTATACTTTTAATGAATTGGGTTGGCTGCATAACAGCAATAGCTTATATTATTTATCAGAAGAAAGCGGCTATGCACACTTATACGTCAAACCACTTGATGGCAAGGCAAAAGCATTGACCTCAGGTGAATTTGAGGTCAATGATCTAACCTTATCTGCTGATGAGCAGAATATTTATTTCCAAGCTAATAAGAAACACCCTGGTATTTATGAAATTTATAAAGTTAATGTGCAATCAGGAAAAATTACAGCGTTAACCGATTTAGGCGGTAAAAATGATTACGCATTAAGCCCTGATGAATCGAGACTGTTAGTTGAGCATTCAGAAGTCACTATGCCACCAGAGCTTTATGTTAAAAACATAATCAATAATAGCGCGGCCATTCGATTAACCCATACTGTTTCTGCAGCCTTTTTAGCCATGCCTTGGGCGGCGCCTAATGTTGTGGCGATTGCCTCATCACATCAAGAACAGCCAATTTACTCGAAAGTATATTTACCCAAAGGCTACGATCAAAGTGAGACTAAAAATAAAGCGGTGATGTTTAGTCATGGTGCCGGTTATTTACAAAACTCGCATTTAGGTTGGTCAGGCTACTTTCGTGAATACATGTTCCATAGCATGCTGGTACAACAAGGTTACGTTGTCATCGATATGGATTATCGGGCATCAAAAGGTTACGGCCGCGATTGGCGCACTGCAATATATCGTCATATGGGCAAACCTGAAGTGCAAGATATGCGTGATGGCGTAAACTGGCTAGTTGAGAATGCTAATGTTGATGCTAAACGTGTTGGTACGTATGGTGGCTCTTACGGTGGCTTTTTAACTTTAATGTCGATGTTCACCGACCCTGAACTATTTCAATCGGGCTCTGCATTACGTTTAGTATCTGATTGGGCTTATTATAACCACGGGTATACCTCGAATATTCTAAATACACCTGGTGATGATGCCATTGCTTATGAGCGCAGTTCACCGATTTATTTCGCCGAAGGCCTAGAAAAACCCTTACTAATTAATGCGCCTATGGTTGATGATAATGTTTTCTTCCAAGACACAGTACGTTTAGTTCAGCGCTTAATTGAATTAGAGAAGCAAGATTTTGAAACGGCAATCTATCCGGTAGAACCCCATGGTTTTATTCAACCTAGTTCTTGGTTAAATGAATACCGTAGAATTTATAAATTGTTTGAACACACCCTATAAAATAGTTTAACGATTAAGGCCTCAACAGAGGCCTTTTTTATGTTCAGGAAGAACGGTATGTCACGATCACAGGGAGGTGAAAGAGTGACGATGTTCAGGAAGAAGGGTCAGTTTTTTTGTTCCGGACAAAAACTAAGTACTTACCTCCCTGTAAGCAATGTCACGATCACAGGGCAATTTTTAGGCATCTTACCTTCATGGCATTAATACTTCTATGTATGGCAGGTGAAAGAGTGACGATGTTCAGGCCTTTGTTAGCCATATCAGCAGCTGAACAGTTGACCATTTTTGATTGATGATATAATCGAACTTAATTTATAAATACGGCCTTGTGAGTTTGTCATGCCACTTTTCCCAAATGGCATCATAACTGCCATCTTGATAAAGGCTTTGTAATTTTTCTGTTAAATGCTTGATAACATTATCGTCAGTTTTCTTGCTACAGGCGAAGAAAAAATTCAGTGGTAAGTCTTCAATTTCATAAATGCGTTGCAGATCATTTATTGTTGCTCCAGCTAACTCAGTCCGAAATTTGATTGTTGTGTCATCGACAACAATCAAATCTATTTCTTTTCGAGTTATCAGTAGCTTTACCAATGACTTAGCGTCGTCTAAAACATAAAGATGCTCACCCTCTTTAAAGCCTCGTTCCATTAACCCTATATGAGCGATGTCATCCCGATTTACCGCGATAGTATATTTCTTTGCATCATTTAAGTTGCTAATTTGAATTTTTCGTCCTTTACGTGCCCACAGCGCCGTGTTGTTGACATGGGATATTGGCCCAACCCATTTGAAAAGGTGTTCTCTTGACGTTAATCGGGCAATAGAGAATATACAATGATTAGCTTTCACTTGGGCTAATTTATAAGAGCGCACCCAAGGATAGCTTTTTAACGAATAAGCGAAATAGCTACGCGCCATAGTTTCTTTAATGATATCAATCGCAAAACCAGAGAGCTTTTTGTTTTTATCTACTATTTGATAGGGAGGTAAATGCTCGGTTACTATATGTATCACAGGATTATTGTCAGCGCTGGCCGCAGATATCACAAACCATAATATTAGTGCAAGGTAAGAGACTTTATTTATATACGGCGTTGTTTTACGTGGGCTATGTCGAGTAATAGCTCTGCGTCTGTTTTTGTTTTGTTGCCATTGACGGTCTCTATTCAAACTCAAGTCCATTTATGAGTAGTAGCAATATGATTAAAAATCTACTTGTTTAATTTTTAATCATACACAATTAACCTGACAAAGCAAAATATTAGCAAAAAACTGCGTTAAAGGTATTTTCGTCAAGGCGATAATGCTGACGTTTGATAAGTTTTTTAGCCATGAATCAATGTGACATTATGGTGCGTGACTAATAAGTTGGTCACGCCACTTTTCCCAAATAGCGTCATAGCTGCCGTCTTGATAAAGGCTTTGTAGTTTTTTGGCTAATTGCTGGATAACTTTTTCATTGGTGTTTTTACTGCAGGCGAAGAAAAAATTCAGTGGTAAGTCTTTAATTTCATAGATACGTTGTAGATCATCGATAGTTGCACCCGCTAATTTAATATAAAATTTTATTGTCATATCATTCGCTACAATTAAATCTATTCCTGGTCGAGTCATGAGTAAGTTAACCAAGGAGCGAGTATTGTCTAGTACATAAAGATGCTCACCGTCCTTAAACCCTCGTTCTTGCAACCCGATATGGGTCAAATCATCACGGCTAACGGCTATGGTATATTTTTTTGCGTCATTTAAGTTCGAGACATCAATTTTTCGACCTTTAAGTGCCCACATGGCGGTATTGTTGACGTAAGATATTGGCCCAATCCACTTAAAAAGATCTTCACGAGACTTTGTTCGTGCGATAGAGAAAATGCAATGATTAGCTTTTATTTGAGCTAATTTATAAGAGCGAACCCAAGAGTAGCTGTTCATTGTATAGTCATATTGACTGCGCTTCATGGTCTCTTTGATCACTTCAACGGCGAAGCCGGATAGATTTTTATTTTCATCTTCAATTTGGTATGGCGGTAAGTGTTCAGTAACCAAATGAATTACTGGGGGATGTTCAGCATTAACCAGAGATACTGGTGCCAATAGCGTTAAGGCAATATAAAGAATTTTTTTAATGTGATTTCCTTGTTCAAAAAAACGCTAGATAGGAACAAAATGTAATTTTAAATTTATTGATGCATTTTTACGGTGATTAATTAATCATATCGAATTGAGATGATAAAGCCAAAGGTTTAAAATAATTATGTTAAAATGCCTTGGTTTTTTTTAATACAATATAATATCAACAAGGTATCGTTCAGGTGCTTTTTCTGACGAGTTATTAATGAGATAGAGACGAAGTGACAACCAGCATATTACAACGCCTTTCGATAAATGATGTAATTACCTTGAAAAAATATCAGCATCAAGTCACGTAAACTTACGATAAACTAAGAAAAATTAGCAATGATAATGAGGTAAACATGGATCACATGCTTGGCTATTTAGAAACACTTTCGGCATTATTTATATTGTTTTTGGGACTGGGCGTATTAGCGATAATTTATATGTATATTGTTGATAAAATACAGAACAAACAGGCAATACGGCATAACTACCCAGTGATTGGCCGATTTAGATATTTTTTTGAAAAGCAGGGGGAATTTTTTAGACAATATTTTTTTGCGATGGATAGAGAAGAGCTGCCGTTTAATAGAGCCGAGCGCAGCTGGGTTTATCGCGCGGCAAAAAATGTTGATCGCACCGTAGCTTTTGGCTCTACGCGCAATCTTGAGCCCGTAGGCACCATAATGTTTATGAATTGCGCTTTTCCAACACTGGAAGAAGACGCTGCGCCACCAAGTAGTATTACTTTTGGCCAGCATTGTCGAGAACCTTACACCACTGATTCGCTGTTTAATATTTCAGCCTTGAGTTTTGGCGCTTTATCCGCAAGAGCAATAAAGGCGCTGTCTGATGGCGCGGCTAAAGCCGGCTGCTGGTTGAATACAGGTGAAGGTGGTGTCAGTGAATATCACTTGGCCAGTGGCGCTGATATCGTCTTTCAAATTGGTACCGCAAAATATGGCGTAAGAGATGAACATGGTCAATTGTGCGATAAATTGTTAGCAGCATTAGCCGCAAAAGCACAAATTAAAATGTTTGAAATTAAAATGTCTCAGGGCGCTAAACCTGGAAAGGGCGGCATATTGCCGGGTAAAAAGGTCACTGAAGAAATTGCAAAAATACGCGGTATAATGCCAGGTGTTGACTCAATTAGTCCCAATGCCCATCCAGAAATAAAATCAGTGAAAGATATGTTAACCATGATAAACAGAGTGCGTGAAGTCACCGGAAAACCTGTTGGCTTTAAAGCGGTTATTGGCGAATCATTATGGTTAAGGGATTTACTTGAAGAGATTAACCTACAAGGCGCTGAGTTTGCGCCAGATTTTATAACCATAGACAGTGCTGATGGTGGCACCGGAGCCGCGCCGCAACCCTTGATGGATTATGTCGGATTACCGTTAAAAGAAAGCTTGCCTTTAGTGGTTAATTTACTGGTGGAATATGGCTTACGTGACCGCATTAGAATAATCTGTGCTGGCAAGCTGATCACTCCGTCTAAAGTTGCATGGGCAATAGCAATGGGAGCTGATGCGGTAAACTCAGCACGAGGTTTTATGTTTTCATTGGGTTGCATTCAAGCCATGCAGTGTAATAAGGATACCTGTCCGACCGGCATAACTACGCATAATCCTAGGTTGCAACAAGGGCTAGACCCGGTAAATAAGGCCGAACGTGTGGCGAACTATCATAAATATATTCAATACGGTGTCGGGATATTAGCCCACTCTTGCGGTGTTACCCATGCGAGAGACTTAGGTCGCCATCATGTCCGTGTTATTCAAGACAACGGTTTGTCTGTCGCGCTCGATAAATTACATCCTTATAACGAAACTAAACACTAGTTTTATGGCTATAAATATAAGTGCCGAAAAATGCCAACAAACCACCGATAGCACCATATAAATGAGCATCGGTGGCAACAGTTGCGGCGATAAGTAATTCTACATCGGCACTGGCACCGTAGAGCTGTTCATGACATATTTTTAAAACCACGCCAATTAATAATAGATAGCCGGTCTTTTCTTTATACTTGATGTCCATGAGGGCTCCCCACACAAAAAAACCGTGTAAAACACCCGATAGTCCAACGTAAAGTGCAATATTTAATGACAGCCAATGGATACCAAGGCCACACACGATAGCACTGGTTATAAATATCAACAGATAATTTTTATGATTATAATAATGTCCATGCAATGCCCATAGTAGCGCAACGGCTGCCGCATTAAGCATAAAGTGGTTACCATTAGAGTGGAAAAAATGACCGGTAATCAAACGCCAATATTCTCCTGATGCGACTAAACTGCGATTATAAATAAGTAAGTCAGAAATTTGAGCATCGAAGATAAAGGCGATAAAAGCAATAATAAAGACGAGTAATGGACCAAGACTATGAATAGCTTGTATGGGTAAGGGTTTTATTTGCAGCATGTTATTTATGACTTATTAAAAGCGAGTATAAACATTTAATGATATAGCATACTTTAACAGTTGGTTAATGCTTTAGAAACATTAGTTTTAACAACAACAATTTTAACCTATATGACCAGGGAGTAGCTGGCGATAATAATCGACTTAATATTGATTCAATATATCTCACTTAACATGAAATTTTCTTATGTAGGTGACATTATTGCCGAGTAAACCTGATTACGTCCTTGCTGTTTTGAAATATAAAGCTGCTTATCGACCCGTTGAAATAAGTCGTTTATTGAATCTCCCTCTTGGTATTGCGCAACGCCAAAGCTACAAGTTGCTGATATATTTTTAGTTATTTTATGTTTACTAATAAGTATGCGTAGTTTTTCACTGGTTTGATGCGCTTGCTGTTGAGTTAATTCAGGAAAAATAATAACAAACTCATCACCACCCCAACGGGCAAACAAATCTACATCCCTAATGTTACTAGTAACGAGCTGACAGATGCTGCACAGCATGGCGTCACCGACTTTATGACCATGTACATCGTTGATTTCTTTAAATCTATCAAGGTCAAACATCACCAAGGTTAACGGGTGGTTATAACGATTAGCGCGCATTATCTCTTTACTTAACTCAGTTTCAAAAAATTTACGATTAGAAATTTTTGTTAAAGAGTCGAGGTTTGAAACAGACTCAACCTCGATGATCTTTCGTTCTAGTTGTTGATTTTTCTTTGCTAGCTCATCAGTTTTTTGTGCAATAACTTTCTCTAACGATAAGTTACCACTTTGTAATAGTTTATTTTTTTCAATAAGACCGGTTTGAGCGATAATTTGCTGATTAATATCGTGATGAGCGCCTATCATACGGGCAACACTGCCGTCTGGATTTCTTGCTACGATCGCACCGCGATCGGCAATCCATAAATAACTCCCGTCTGATTTTTTACAACGATATTCTATTTCGTAAAGGTCAATTTCGCCTGATATATAGCGTTCAAAATGACGCATAACTCTCGGGTAGTCTTCAGGGTGGATGAGATTTTCCCAGGTAAAGACATCTGCTCTAAAAGCGGCGATCTCGTAACCTAGCATACGATACCAGCCAGGACTACGGGTAACTATCCTCGTACTGCCATTCCAGTCCCAGACACCTTCAACGATAATATCTAAGATACTATTTAATGTATGATCTGCAGTTTCAACAGCCTTGTGTTTATAAGTTTTATGCACGATTACTCCTTGTGAAATGTTATTATTCTTCCTGAAAACTTGGTAGTTGTATCTAGGATAATTAAACAACTTCATTAACTATTAGCGCTAATCGATTGAATTAGCAAGCATAGAATTAACAATGAACAGCTAAACTCAAAGCCATATTCTAAAAGTAATTTAATAAATAGCTTAAACTCACCGGCAAAGTTACGTAAACTTAAGCAATCAATATTCTACTATTTGAAATTAATGTCTCGAGCTATATGTCAACAATGTCAGCGCCCTAATAAAGCCTGTATTTGCGCTTTTGCCATTAAAATTGATAATGACATTGATGTTCTCGTACTTCAACACCCAACTGAGGTGAAACAAAGTAAAGGCACGGTGAGTTTATTAAGCCAATCATTATTGAGCTGTCAGGTGATTGTTGGAGAAACTTTTGATAAATGTGAAATATTAATTCAACACTTAAAACATTATGGTGACAAAATAGTGTTGTTATACCCAAGTGAACAGGCATTCGAAGTGAGTTTCTCGTCGTTAAGTATTACGCAGAATAATCGCCAAATTGAGAGTAAGAAAAGTAAATCGAGTGAAATCAAGTGCGTGATTATACTCGATGGCACTTGGAAGAAAGCGTATCGTATGTTTATGCTCAACCCTTGTTTACAGGAGATAAAACACATAGTGTTACCACAAGGAATTGACAGCCTTTATCAGATCAGAAAAACCACAAAAGTCCATGCTCTGTCATCATTGGAAGCATGCTGTCATGCACTAGCACGTTTGGAAAACAAGCCAGAAAAATATCAAGTTTTGCTAAATAATTTTGTAAAATTTAATCAATTTCAGCAGTCATTTAGTGAAAAAAGTGGCTAATTCATTAATCCGATTAGTGTAAGTTAGCTTAGCGACATTCTCTATTAAGGAACATCATGTCAAATTCAGCCATTAAAGGGCTCTTATCTTTACTTTTTATCGCCACGAGTTTACAGGTCGTTGCAGCCCCGGATAAAAAACGCGAAGACCGCGAACCAGAGGCGGCAACCGGTGTTATTAATAAACACACGGTTATTAGTCAACATGCGATGGTCGCCGCCGCTAACCCTTATGCCAGTAATGCCGGTTTTAAGATACTTAAGCAAGGGGGCAGTGCTATTGACGCGGCTATTGCCGTGCAATTGGTCTTAACCTTGGTTGAACCGCAATCTTCTGGTATTGGCGGTGGTGCCTTTATGTTGCATTGGGATAAAAAGACTGAAAAATTAACCACATTTGACGGCAGAGAAACCGCTCCTGCCGCGGCAACCACTGATATGTTCTTAGATGAACAGGGTAAGCCTATTTCTTGGATAACCGCCGTTGTTGGAGGACGCTCTGTCGGTGTACCTGGTGTATTAGCCAGTCTTAAAAAGGCCCACGATAAATATGGCAAGCTCCCTTGGTCGTTATTGTTTACAGACGCGATTAAACTAGCTGAACAGGGCTTTATTGTTTCTCCTCGGCTGGAAAAGCTGGTAGCTATGGAGTTTAACCCCGGTATTACTAAACTTGCGACCATTAAAAATTATTTCTTTCCTGATGGTAAACCAGTAACAGCAGGGCAACGGCTGCGAAATCCAAAGTTAGCGGCGGTGTACCGTAGTATCGCAAACGATGGCATAGACGCTTTTTATCAAGGTTGGATAGCGAAAAAAATTGTCGCTGCGGTACAAAACTCGCCAATTGCCCCTGGGCGTTTAACGCTTGCCGATATGAAAAACTATGCCGCGAAAGAGTTACCCGCAGTATGTGGCCCCTACCGACAATATCTAGTGTGTGGTATGGCACCGCCAAGCTCTGGTGGTGTGGCGATTATTCAAATACTAGGGCAACTTGAAAAATTTGATCTGGCGAAATTATCGATAAATGATGCGAAGTTTGCGCACTTATTTAGCCAGAGTTCACGCTTAGCGTTTGCCGATCGTAATCGCTATATTGCTGACAGTAGCTTTGTTAATGTTCCCACACAGGGGCTGATCAGCCAATCGTACATGGCTGAGCGTGCCAGCTTAATTGATCTTAATAAAGATATGGGCACTGCTGTAGCGGGTATACCAATAGGCGCGCTAGCGCAGGCAGACGACAATGCATTCGAATTCCCCTCGACAAGTCATATTTCAATTGTTGACCAAGCCGGTAATGCGGTTTCAATGACCACCAGTGTTGAAATGGGCTTTGGCTCTGCTGTCATGGTTGAAGGCTTTATTCTTAATAATCAATTGACCGACTTTTCATTAGCACCGAAAAGAGACGGTCAATGGGTGGCTAACCGTTTAGAGCCCGGTAAGCGACCACGTAGCTCTATGGCGCCTATGATGGTTTTTAATCAAGATAACTCGCTAAAACTCGTGCTTGGGTCACCAGGTGGTAGCCGAATTATTAATTATGTTGCACAAACCATGATTGCTATTTTGGATTGGCAACTTGATCCACAAGCGGCGATTAACCTGCCGCATATCACTAATCGCAATAAAGTCACTACATTGGAAAAAGGCACTGACTTAGTCAAGCTTAAGCCCGCATTGGAAGCTAAAGGGCATAAGGTCTTGGTACGTGATTTAAATAGTGGTATTCAAGCGATTGAATTATCCAATGGTACATTGCGAGGCGGCGCTGATCCACGTCGTGAAGGTAGCGCTATTGGTTACTAATTTTTTTGGCTTATTTTAAAAAAAACAGCCATTTTGAAAACAAAACGGCGTCAATATTGACGCCGTTTATTGTTGCTTAGTTAAAAGCTTAAAAAGGGTCTTTTAGAATTTTATCGATAACCCATTTATTATCAATTTGGATTAACGACAAGCGCTTAACATCTTTTAAATGTTCGTCGTGGTAATAACCGTCAAAGAAAACCGTAATAATGGCGGCATTTTTGAATTGCTCTCTGACCTTAACGCCACTGTCATCAGGTTTAATTTCAACCTTATCGTACGACATATTAAATAAATGGCGAGCAACCGCGTTGGTGGATTTATAGTGTAAAATAATACGGGACAATTGTGGGCTACAAACTGACGCTGCTTTATCAATGTTTTTTTCATTATAAAGCGCATTGAAGAACGCTATTGTAACGAGCTCAGGGTCTTCAACATTATTGATTTTGTTTTTGTCGTCTTCGAGACAAGCTGTTAATAAAAGTACTAAGCTTAATACGATAAATTTTAAATAATTCATATGCTAATAACTAACTGTGTTGAGTTAACCTCATGTTACCGCAATTATTGTTGTTAAATCTAATACTTTTAAAAAAGAAAAAGGCGAGATTTATTAAAAATCACGCCTTTAGCGTTACACTTAAAGATTATTCTATATTTTTCTTTGCAAGCGTGTATCGCCAATTAGGCTATTGTGCAAGATCTTCATCAGTAAACGAATCAGAGAATAGCGGACTTGAAAGGTAACGCTCAGCAGAGCTCGCCAGAATGACCACAATGCTTTTACCTGCATTCTCTGGTTTCTCAGCGATACGCTTAGCAGCAACTACCGCAGCACCCGATGAAATACCGGCAAGAATACCTTCCTCTTTCATTAAACGGTGCGCCATTGCCATAGCATCATCATTAGATACTTGCTCTACCGCGTCGACAATCGACAAGTCTAAGTTACCAGGAATAAAACCAGCACCAATGCCTTGAATTTTATGAGGGCCAGGTTTCAGTTCTTCACCCGCCATGGCTTGGGTAATAACCGGAGAATCCGTTGGTTCAACCGCTACTGAGATGATTTTATGCTTGGCAACACTTTTAAGGTAGCGCGTGGTACCGGTAATGGTGCCACCTGTACCTACACCGGCAACGAAAAAGTCAATGTCGCCTTTGGTATCGCGCCAAATTTCAGGACCGGTAGTTTTTTCATGAATTTCAGGGTTAGCTGGGTTATCAAATTGACCGAGTAAAACAATGTTTTCTGGATCCGAGTCTTTAATTTCTTGCGCTTTAGCAATAGCACCGCCCATACCCTTTGCGCCATCGGTTAATACCAATTTAGCACCAAGCGCGATTAATAGCTTTCTACGCTCTAAACTCATGGTGTTTGGCATGGTTAAGGTGATTTCATAGCCACGAGCAGCGGCAACAAAAGCCAGCGCTATACCCGTGTTGCCACTGGTTGGCTCGACAATAGCTTTGCCGGCGGTAAGTAGACCTTTCTTCTCGGCATCCCAAATCATATTGGCGCCAATTCGACACTTAACACTAAAACTTGGATTACGTGCTTCAATCTTCGCATAAATGTTTGCGGTATTTTTACCGGCAACAATACGGTTAAGCTTCACTAGCGGCGTATTACCAATTGCCATTGAGTTATCTTCAAATATAGTAGACATTTTTAATCCTATTTTTTTCGTATTGTTCAAGTACATAATACGTATTTTTAATTATTTATATGATTAACTATCGAAAGTTATTTCAGTTTAGTCAATACTTTGAGCTTAGGTTAACTCTTTACAGCAGAAAAAGAAGTGATATTTCGGTATCTTATATTCGAAAAAGGAATAGATGATTAACAGGTGACATTTCAAGCGTTTTTTTTTGCTGGTTAGGGCTTGTCTATCTCTGCTAATAGTATTAGTTGAAAACCTTTGAAATTACAGCAGATTATTGATATTGTTAGCTTTATCATAATCGCGTTATAGTTTGCTTACAAAAATTAGTGATAAAGGAATGACAGTGATAGATGATCCAAATACAAGGACGACAAAAACTGATTCAATAGATAATCAGCAAGCAACGTCGATAAAGGATAAAATTAACGCTAAAGCGAGAAATTTGTCTGAGCAAGAAACGCGTGAAATTTTAACGCCGTTTGCCTTTAAAATTGATCAGTCGCTGTTTGGTATTTCATTAGCCGTCCCTTGGCGTCGTGGTATGGCGTTATTAATTGATTTACTCCTTGTTGCCATACTAAGTGGTGCGCCAGGTGAGTTACTTGCTGTTTTAGTTGCGATTACTTTATTTAAAATTGGCAGTGAAAAGCGTGCGGCTGCCTTTGGGCGCAAAGCTGGATTGAGAAAAACAGCGCTACGTGTTATCGCAGCGTTTATTGTTTTTGTGGTCTTGATTGAAACCTTACCGAGCATGTTTTCCCAAATGGATGCATTCAATAGTAAAGTTGCGCAGAATGACGGCTCAACATCAGGCGAAAGCAAGTATCAAGATAATAACGGGAATGAACGAGTTGATGATAGTTTTATTAAAGGTACGCTAATGCTTGCTGCAACTATCGCCATTTCACAAAGTGATTGTGAGCAATATCAATGTTGGCAACAATTAAGCACTACCTTAGTCGCGGCTTATACCGAGCAATCACCTTCGGCAACAGATCTCGAGCAATTTAACATTAGTTTGGCAGAAAATATCACTGAAAAAAGTACCTTAAATAATCAACAAATTGAGCAGTTAACTGCGCACTTATTGCACTTATATGCAACTGAACAAATGAAAATGCAAAAGCTGAACCAAGCAGTAGTTAATGTAGTTGAGCCGATAAATAATAGTGATAAAACGACTAAAAACGAGACAAGTAATACCGCGGTATACAAAGGCTTTGCTTGGCTACAAGGTTTAATTGAAGATCTGGGGATTGGTTTTGGTTGGGCGGCCTTTTACTTTACAGTGTTTACTGCTATTTGGCATGGTCAAACACCGGGTAAAAAACTTTTGCGTATTCGCGTGATCCAGCTTGATGGCACCGCTTTATCTATTTGGGATAGTTTTGGACGTTATGGCGGTTATGGCGCTGGTATTGCTACCGGTTTACTAGGCTTTGCGCAGATATATTGGGACCCTAATCGTCAAGCTATACATGATAAAATATCAGCAACAATTGTGATAAACGATACTGACTCAGCGCGTATTGCTACCAAGGGTAATGCTTAATACGCTAATACTATCAATAAGTGTTAGCTAGGTTATTGGTAGCGCCTGAAAGCACTTAATATATTAGCCAATGATAAAGTATTTTATAGCCAGCTGTTATTTAAGCGCATAGCCCGCGTGATCAGTCGTACTTATTTACTATTGATCACGTGGACTATGCGTTAATACTGTAGTTGTTTTAGCCAGGAGTTAATTGCAACTTTATGGCAACCAGGCATAACTGATTTTACTATAAATTGTTCGTTGGTTACGCGCTAAGCTTTTTAATCGCTCATCTTGATAGCTGTTGTCAGAATAACCCAAGTAAAATACTGTTTGTGGATTGATTTTATAGGCATAAATAAGCTGGGTTGATAAGTTGTTATCTTTGGCGGTATAGGCCGTTGGATTATTATCAAGGTTGAAATCTATGTCGGTGTAAACCACATTGAATTTCAAATAACTATTAACATTAAACTGGTACGAAACCCGTAACTCGGTTAAATTTTCGCGATAAACATTAGCGTTGTCTGCTGCTAAATCGCTGTAAGTGTGAGAAAATTCAAATTCGAGATGTTTATTCACGTTATAGCTAATGTTGGCGTAAAGTACGGTAATATCGCCAAGCCTGTCATTGTCATAATCGATTTTATCGCCCAACGTGAGCTCAAGTGCCGTGCTTATTTGTGCTGTTGGTTGAATTGAGCCATAGAAAATCGCCTGATTTTCTTGGAAACGTTTAGTGTTACCGTCAATGCTGTTATCAATAGGTAAAGTAAGGTCTAGTTCATGGCGACGTAAGCCCACCTTGTCAGCGGCAACCACCATAACGTCAAATATTGATAACATAGGGCCATCAATATTGAAACTACTCGAGATTGAGCGCTCTAACAGTTCACCGTTTTCGTTGTGTAATATTTGCCATTGACCAGCAAACTTCATTTCTTGCCAGGCACTATCAGGCTCACCATACAGTAAACGGTTAACCAGCACTTTACTTTTTTGATAATCTGCACGTGGCATAAAGCCTAAATCTGCGCGAAACTTTGCGCCTATGCTTTGATGTTCAGCAAACACCTGCCAGTATTCAGAATCATGCTCATATTGAATTTTAAAGGCATGGTCGTTGAAGTTTTCTTCCTGAGCGCTATCGCTAAACTGCGCTGCATCTTTAGTATCGGCAAACAGGACTTGTGCTTGCAAGGTGTTAGAGTCATCTAGGCGATACTTGGCATCAAGGCCCGAGACAAAGTTATGATAAGTGTCGGTTTGGCGTAGCGTACTAATTGCACCAAACGATAAATCGTCGTTAACATCATAGCGATATTTTATCGCGCCAGACTCACTTTCTTGGTCTAATGAAATTAATCGCGAGCCGGTATTGCCCGGCAATATAATATTGGTTTGTGTATCATTGGTCATGAACGCGCCATAACTATGCTTACCTTGCGTACCCGTTAGCTTAGCGCCATATTCAGGATCGGCAATATTTCGCGTATAAACTAGATCAAAGTTACTGGAAAAGTATTCAGAGTTTTCGACAAAAAACTGTCGCTTTTCATCATAAAATAATGAAAAAGTTTTATTAACACTTAACTGGCCAGCATCTGATTCGACATTAGAAAAGTCAGGGTTTAGTGTTACATTTAATAGCGTGTTGGCATTAATACCCCAACGTAAATCTAAGCCGGCATCAATATCGTCTTCACTTTGCCAATCGGATGTGGGCGAGAAAATATCTCGACTTTCGCTTTTGTTGGCAACCAAGGTCGGTGTCAGCATGATGCTTTTGCCAGCTTTAGCGTCTTTAAAGCCCGTTATCTCTGGAATTTGGCATAACCAACATGAGTTGTCGCGATCAAGTGCTATATGGGAAATCCGTAAACGTGTATCACGAGGATATAAGCGAATTAATTCCATCGCCCAAGTTTTAACATCGTCATTATCGTCAAAATTTAAAATATGGAAGGGGATCGCCATTTCAACTTGATAACCGGTTGCAGTAATTTTACCTACAGATTCCCAAATACCATCCCAAGCAGAGTCTGAATCACCGGTCATCTCATTGGCAATGCTGTCGTGTTGTACGCCGTAGGGGTTGACAAAAAACTCATAATTTAAACGGCGATTATTATAGGTATCAAGTTTAAAACCGACTAAATCATCACCCCAACGGGTATCTCTGTCCCCTAAAAACCCTTGAATTAACTTAGGATCAGGGTCTTGTGCAATAAAAGCAATGTAGAGATATTCGCCATTCTCAACAACCTTTGCAGTTGTTGTAACCGGACTCGGTTTGTTGTTCCATGGGCTGTTTACAATATTGAGCTCAACATCAAGAGCTTGTTGCCATATAGCGTCGTTTAATTCACCATCTACCTTAAGTTCAAGTGCGACATGAGGGATGTTTAATTGGGCTAATTTTACCGTGTTTTCTTGCGCAATACTTGTTTGCATAAATAGTATGAGCGCAGTGGCGAGTGCAGGTATGCCACTATGACTAAACTTCAATGTTACCACTCCAATGTTATTATTTTGTTACTTTTAAAGCTAACTTATTCTAGGATAAAGATAATTTATTATATAAATTGTTACAAATTTGCAAACAAATGGCAATGTATAGTTCAGTTTGGGATAAAAAAACCACCGAAAAGGGTGGTTTTTTTATCAACTGCATTTAGCCATTAGGTAACTTATGACCCGCTACTTTATCCAAGCATAACTAAATTTCATAAACAAACTGCGTTGTTGCTGGGTCAAATCGCTAATGGTTTCTTCGCTATAATGAGCGTCGGAATAGCCTAAATAGAAGACCGTTTGCGGATTTATTTTATAGGCATATAACAACTCAGTAGACAGCGTTTTGCTATGGCGTTCGATGTCTTCAGGGGGGCTGTATAAGTAGTTGGCAGGATTTCGGCTGGTATTATTAAAAATTATACTTAAGCGCAAAAAACTTTGGACATTAAATTGATAGGTTGTGCGTAAATCTGTTAATCGGGCAATAAATACGTTGTTGCCACCAGCATCTAATTGACTGAACGTTTGTTTAAGTTTTATTTCAAGATGTTTATTTATATTCCAATTAATATCGTTACTAAGGCGGTTCATTTTACCTAGTCTGTTATTACGATAATCAATTTTGTCACCCCAAGTTAAGTTTGCATTGACATAAAATCCTAACAAAGGTTTGATCTCAGCAAAAAGAAAAAACTGGTCTTCGTTAAAAAGCGTGGTATTGCCATCAATGGCCAAGTTACTTTTATCGAGGCGACTGCCAACACTTTCGCGCTTGGTATAACCTAGACGAAAATAGGAACTATAACTGGCATTAAGTTGAGCATTAATATCGAACTCTTTTTCGATCAGTTCATTGTCATCATTGTGGATAATGTCCCAATCGGAATAAATTTTAAACTTACTCCACCAGTTTCCAGGCTCTGCATACCATTTCCGGTCTCCTCCGAGCGAAAATTTATTGTGATCAACACGGGACATAAAGCCTAAGTCGCCGCGAAAGCCAGCATTTTGTCGATCGTAAGTGACGCGGTAATACCAATCGCTGTCATTGTGGTAATAACCGGCTCTAAAGGCATTACCGGTAAAACTGTCTTCTTGTAATGTTCGTAAGACATTTTCATTGTAAATACAGTCACCGAACTGGCAATCTTCATTGTTTTCGGGACTTGAGCAACGGGCGGGGTTTTCATCTTCTTCGACATTACAAAACTGTTCAAACAAGTCATCGGGATATTGTGTCGTAGAAAATAGTGATTGGAATTTAATCACATCAAAGGTGTTGAGACGAAACCTAGCATCTATACCATTAACATTATTTGAGTAATTTTCAGCG
Source organism: uncultured Colwellia sp. (assembly GCA_963977145.1). Lineage (GTDB taxonomy): Bacteria > Pseudomonadota > Gammaproteobacteria > Enterobacterales > Alteromonadaceae > Cognaticolwellia. The sequence goes on along the minus strand of CAXBNP010000038.1, from coordinate 5,176 downwards.
CTGCGTAGGGTGCTTATCCAACCCAAGGTAATATCTTCGTTATAACTGTAGCGATAACGAAATGCTGCCGCTTGTGACTCGTCTTCAATAGTTGCGACAGACGATGAACGGTTACCGGGAATTAATATATTGGTATTTTGGTCATCGGTAATGAATAGGCCAAAGGCATGATTGTTTTCCCGGCCGGTTAATTTAGCGCCATAATTGGGGGCGTTAATATTACGGGTATAAACTATATTGTAATCACTATCAAAGTAGTCTTGATTATCGAGAAAAAACGGGCGTTTTTCTCGGTTAAATAATGCAAAGGTGTTATTGATATTGAGTTGAGCATTATCGGACTCGACGGTAGAAAAGTCTGGATTAATGGTGGCATTTAGTAACCAATCGGGGGTAATTCCCCAGCGTACGTCCAAGCTACCTTCGGTATTATCACCACGTTGCCATAGGTTGTTATCATCGCGTTCTTCATTAGCACCAAGTACAATAGCAGGGGTAATGGTAAAGTTACTGCCTTGTTTTGCACCTTGAAATCCCGTTGCGGTGGCAATTTGGCAAATTTCACAATCGTTGCCACGCTCTAAATGAATATTAGACAAACGCAAACGCTCGTTTCTAGGATAATATCTCAGTAATTCTATGCCCCAGGTTTGCTTGTCGTCACTTTCTTGAAAGTTCAGCATTCTAAGCGGTAGCGCCATTTCAACAATAAAACCATCAGCAACTATTTTACCGGCACTTTCCCAGATACCATCCCAGGCGTCACTTTCTTTCTTCGTCACTTCGCTTTCTATGCCGTCAATTTGTACGCCTAATGGATTGACTAAAAAACGGTAGGCGCTGCGTTGATCGTTGTAAGTATCGATTTTTATACCGACTAAATCATCACCCCATGATTTATCTCGGTCTTTTAAAAAAGCGCGCATTTCTTTAACGTTAGGGTCTTTGGCGATAAAGGCTAAATAAAAGTAGCCGTCGCTTTCCATTAACAATGCTTCGGTGTGCACTGGGCTGGGAATATTATCATGCGGACGTGTAACGTTATTGATCAATACTTTGCGAGCGGATTGCCATTGCGGCTCATTTAATCTGGCATCAATAACAATACTGCCGGAAACTTTCGGTATATCAATAATATTGTTATGGCTTTCTTGCCCGCTGGCGGCCGATGTTAACGGTGACGTTAATAGCATGATAAAAGTCAATATTATTGGCTTTTTTAGGGAAAACATTAAAGCTCCATCTATCTAAGTAGGTGATATAAATAAGAAATATCTTGCTATGCTGAACAAGCTTTTGGGTGCTGTCAAAATAAATTCGACAGTCAGACGTTTTATTAGGTTCAAACGCTCTAAGTGAGAGTTTTTGTCTTGCAGGGCAATATCAACGACACAAAAGCTGGTTTTGTTTGCTGTTGCTGGCACTAACTGGCGGGGCTTATAAAAATGTCGTGAACTTTACTAATTATCGCTCGAATCTTAAAATGTTCTAGCGCATACTATCTTCATCTTTGTTAAACATGATAAGACCTTGTAAATACTATGCCATTTTCTTTACTTGATGTAATCGCCTTAAGCTGTTTCTTTGTTTGTTGGGTCGGATATACCGGGTTTGCGCGTAAAAAAGCCAAAACAACCAATTGTGTTGCGCGGTGTTTGCACCAACATCGAATTCATTGGATGTATGAAGTTATTGGACGTGATATTCGCGTTGGAGAAGCGGCGTTACTGGCGAATTTAGAACGTAATATTGCCTTTTTTGCCTCGTCAACCTTGCTGATACTCGCGGGTGTTTTAACCTTGTTTGCTCAGGTTGAGCGACTTGAGTCGGTGATTGAGTCCATTCCTTATGCCGAATTTCCTAATCATGTCATGATCCAATTAAAGTTAAGCTTGCTGGCGTTTATTTTTGTTTTAGCCTTTTTTCAATTTACCTGGTCAATGCGTCAATATGGTTTTGTTAATGTCATGATTGGCGCGTGTCCATTCGACCGCAGTGGCACAAATAAAAACTTGCAAAAATACGCGGTACAAATGGCGGTAGTGCAAGACCAAGCTGCCCACTCTTATAATTATGGTTTGCGATCTTATTATTTTTCTATTGCTGCTTTATGTTGGTTTTTTCATCCGCTAATTTTGATGTTTGCCAGTTTATTTGTGGTTTATACCTTATATAATCGCGAGTTTAATTCAAAAGCGGTGCATGCGATCACTTTGGGACAACAATATTTAGAGCATGAACGGGCGTTAAAATATGTGGAGGCGATTAAGCCACCGAAAAACACCCCTAGTCAGGATAATAAGTAGTCGTTTATGTCAGCTAAGTATTACGCTAATTTTTTACCCAAAGATTTTGATAATTTCGATTGTTTAAAATTAGCGCCCGGTATTTATTTAATTTTACTGTTAGTGCTACGCGCCTATATTATTTGGCTCATGTCAGTGACTAATATGCGTGATCATGTCGGTATTATTCAGTGGATTTACCCACAAACCTCACTATTTTATCTAAATTTAGTCTCAGGTATTATTGGCTTGTTTGTGGTGCTTATTTTAAGCTTACGCAGGCCAGATGCAGCTAATTGGGTGCGGTTTTGCTGGCAAAAATGTAAGATGTTGCTCATTGTTGCTTTAGCTTTTGATTTGCTTATCGGGGTTTTAGGCTTCTTTATTTGGCATCTGCAATCACTATCTTGGTTAATGGTGCATTGCTTGTTGGTAATATCAGCTGTGGGCTATATATTACGTAGTAAAAGATTTACCATTAACATAGCGGAATTTCCCGAAGCGTTACCTGAAAAATAAATTAAAAAGCTTCCATTGGCATGGCAAAAATTAAAGGGTTAGACATTGATTGAAGAAAACACACAAGACGAACGACTGATCATACTTGATACTGAAACCACAGGTATTAACCCTCGTGATGGCCACCGTATTGTTGAAATTGGTTGTGTAGAAATGATCAACCGTCAGTTAACGGGGCGAAATTATCATGTTTATGTCAAGCCAATGGCGCAAGGTATGCAAATGGTCATGGACCAAGAAGTTATTAATATTCATGGTTTAACCGATGACTTTTTGCGTGACAAGCCGGTGTTTGAGCAAATAGCCCAAGAATTTGTCAATTTTATTAAAGGCGCCCGTTTAGTTATTCATAATGCCAAGTTCGATGTCGGTTTTATGGATCATGAATTTTCAATGATGCGAGGCCTTCCTAAAACGACAGATATTTGTAGTATTACCGATACCTTGAAAGTCGCCAAAGACGAATTTGGCTCACCTAAAACGTTGGATTATTTAGCCCGATTTTATAAGGTTGATAAGTTAATTGACCGTACTTATCATGGCGCATTAATTGATGCTCAGTTGCTGGCGTTTGTTTATATTGAGATGACACGTAAACAAGCAACATTTAACTTGAATCAAGGAGAAGGTCAGGGGAGTGATGCTAATGCTATCCGACGAGTGATTAAAGACCGTCCTAAATTAAAGGTTTTGGTGGCAACGGCCGATGAACTAAGTGAGCATGAAAAGCGTTTATCGATTGTTAACGACAAAGGGGCTGCGCCACTATGGTTGAAATGAGCAGGGTTGAAATGAGCAGGGTTGAAATAAACAGCTTTCAAATCAACAAGGCAGAAGTAAGTTCGTTTAATGTCAAAGCATTGTTTAAACCATATTTTGCTAGCGTGGTAATGGCGCTAATATTAAGTGTCACTGCTAATGCACAGCAAATGCCTGCTGAAATTGAATATTACGCGGATGACAACATTACCAATCAAATTCCATATTTTGATAATCGTTTTCGTATTGATGAACAACTCGAGGAAGTTACGTTACTCTTTTACCGTCGTAGTGGCACCCAACCGATTATTCTTGTTCGACCAGATGGTTCAAAATTAAAAATTAACAACTTACCTAAAGATAAAGTGCAATGGTTTGATGATCGCACCTTCGATATGATCAAAATAAAATCACCCATGATTGGGCCATGGCAAGTCATAGGTGATGTGCAACCTAACAGTAAAATCATGGTGGTTTCAGAAATTAGATTAGCAGTAACGCCATTACCTGAAATTATTTTACAAGGTGAAACATTAAAAATGGAAGGGCGTCTATTTAATGGCGAAATGGCTATTGATAACCCGCTATTTAATAATGTGTTAGTGCTTGATGTAGATTTTTACAGTACTAATAATGCTGATTTTTATAACTTTGGTGCGGAACCCGTAAAACTAACATCATTTCGAGATGACGGCAGAGATTTGGATGAACATGCCAATGACAGCCTATTTACCGGTGAGTTTGAGTTAAGTTTTGCGCCAGGAGAGTGGGAGCCTATTTATATTATTAAAATGCCAATGGCAACCAGAGAGCTGCGACAAACCCCAATTATAGTGCGGAATAACCCCATTACAATATCGGTAGCAACTAGCCAAGATAAAAGCGAAGCGCATATTGCGACATTTGCGATTGATAATAGCTTTGTTAACGCTGACAGCATTTTAATCCAGGGCAAAATAACATTTCCAGATAAACAAGTAGCACCTTTTTCGGTAATGGACGGTAAGGGGTTAAATCGTAAGTATGAAATTGCTTTTACGGAGCCCGGCGTACACCGGATAAAAATATCGGTTTTTGGTGAAACGACTAACGGTAGAGAATTTAGAGCAACTGTCCCCGAATATAGCTTTAATGTAGAACGTCTAGGGGGTCCTTTGATGCCAAGCCTTGATGGCGAACCCACTATGTTGACATTAGAGCAAGTAAAAGCCCAAAAAGTTGCTAATGCGACAATGGAAGCCGAAAAAATAGCACAAGCAAAGGCAGCACAAGAAGCTAAAATTGCTGACAAGCAACAAGAAACTATGTTGTATATTATCGCTGGAAACACCTTAGTGATCACTATTGCCATAGTGATGTTTATCTTAATGCGACGTAAAAAACACAAATAAAAATTGTAGCATTGTATTTTATTAACCGTTTTTGCTGCTAAAAACGCCGTATTGTTCAGCAATTAGACATATAAACAAATGAATGAAAAAAACTGGTTGACGGCACCTAATCTTAACCGTATTATTCCCGCCGCATTCAACGAGTTGTGTTGAAAGCAATGATTAACGTGTGGAGTGGTAGTTCAGTTGGTTAGAATACCGGCCTGTCACGCCGGGGGTCGC
>CAXBNP010000037.1:0-42269 GCA_963977145.1 uncultured Colwellia sp. | reverse complement strand
GTAACAAACTCTTCTGCTGAGGTCGGGTGAATAGCGACAGTGTTGTCAAAATCAGCCTTAGTCGCGCCCATTTTCATGGCAACAGCAAAGCCTTGTAATAATTCATCACTGCCAAAGCCAATACTATGAATACCGACTATTTTTTCTTCTTTGCCCACACACACTAATTTCATTCGCGTTGGATCACGATAATCTTCGGTGATCGCTTGATACAAGGCGGTAAACTGCGAGTTGTAAACCTTAACTTGCTCAGCACCATATTCAGCAATAGCTTCTTTTTCTGACAAGCCAACCGTACCAATAACGGGATGACTAAACACCACCGTTGCTATGTTTGAGTAATCTAAATGCTCATTCGGCTTATTATTAAATAAACGTTCGCATAAACGACGACCCGCCGCTACAGCAACAGGTGTTAACTGGGCACGGCCGGTATTATCGCCAACAGCATAAACCCCCTCAACATTGGTATTTTGATACTTATCTGTAGCAATAAAACCACGTTCATTCACTTCAACGCCAGCCGCAGCAAGATTAATATTATCGGTTGCCGGTTCTCGGCCAATGGCCCAAATCAAGCTATCGACTGGGCCAACGGTATTGCCATTATCTAAATGCACCGTTAGTTTACCATCGCTATGTCTTTCAACTCGTGTAGGTATACTCATGGTGTGCAATGTTGGGCCATGCTTAGCCATTTGCTCTACTAAGGTATCACTGAGCATGTCATCGAAACCACGCAGTGGCTTTTCTTTTCGCACGATTAAATGTGATTCGCTGCCTAGCGCATGCAACACACCGGCAAGTTCAACCGCAATATAACCCGCGCCAACAACCGCAACTTTTTCAGGTTGCACTGTTAAGGCAAAAAAACCATCTGAGTCAATACCATGCTCTGCGCCGTCAATATCAGGACGACTAGGGCGACCGCCCGTCGCAATGGTAATATGATCAGCGGTATATAAAACCCCATCAACATCCAAGGTGTTTTTATCAACAAACTTCGCAAAACCCTTGATCACAGTCACGTCATTACTGGCAAAACCACGCGCATAGGCCGCATGAATACGGGCAATATAAGCTTCTCTATTTTTTACCAACGTTGACCAATCAAAGCTTTGCAATGGCGCTTTAAAACCGTAATCATTAGCATAATGTAAGGCATCAGCAATTTGTCCGGCATACCACATGGCTTTTTTGGGTACGCAACCAACATTCACACAGGTACCACCAATATGCTTAGCTTCAATAACTGCAGCCTTCTTACCTAAACGTGCTGCCCGGTTTGCCGAGGCAATACCGCCACTGCCTGCACCAATTGAAATGTAGTCAAAATGTTGTGTCATGTTTGTTACCTTATATTCTCGTAATATCAAAATATTGCAGATGCGTATTATACTAATTAAAACTAGCTAAAGGCGAATGATAGAGCAGCCATAATGATATCAATGGCTATTAGCTATTAGCTATTAGCGGAATTAGACCTTAGTGCGGCAACTTTAATTTCATCAGCGCCATTTTTCAGGTTTGTTATGAATTCGTCGGCTGAAAGGGGCTTATAATACAAATAGCCCTGAATATAGTGGCACTGGCGATTAACTAAGTAGTTTAACTGTTCTACTGTTTCGACACCTTCTGCAATGCAATACATATTGAGGCTTTTTGCTAGCACCAGCGTTGCTTCTATAATAGCTTCATCGGTTTTTTCAATACCAATGCCATTAACAAAACTTCGATCAATTTTGATAATATCCAGCGGTAATCGCTTTAAATAGGTTAAAGATGAAAAACCTGTACCAAAGTCATCCAGTGAAAGTAAGACGCCCATTTCACTTAATTCATTCATAATTTTAATGGCTTTTTCAGGCTCGAAAATAAACGCATTCTCAGTAATTTCAATTTTTAGCGCCTTAGCAGGCAAAGAAAATTGCTGTAATAGTGCCTTAATAGACACGATCAGATTTTTTTCGCTAAAATGTTTCGCGGAAAAATTAACTGAGAGATAGAAGTCAGGTCTTTCCTTCCGCCACAACTGTAATTGTTTAAAGCCTCGTGCCATCGCTTGTTCAGTCATTGGAATAATGAGTCCCAGCTCTTCAGCAAGGGTAATAAACTCAACAGGAGGCACAACTACATCTTTATGGCGCCAACGCATTAAAAGTTCTGCACCAACAGCTTTACCTTGGTATGCATCTATTATTGGTTGGTAGACATTAAAGAATTCATCATGAGTAAAAGCTATTTTTAAATTAGTTTCTCTTTCAAGCCGCTGCTTCGCTTCTATATTCATTCGTTCGGTAAAAAATTGATAATTATTACGGCCCAATTGCTTAGCATGATACATAGCCACATCGGCATTTCTAAACAAATCTTCTGAGTCTTCAGCATCATTTGGGAACAGTGAAATACCGATGCTGGCGCCAATACTGACGACATTATTGTTGAGCGTAAAAGGTTGTTGAACAAGCTCAATAAATTTCTGCGCTATGCTAACCAATTTATTAGTGCTACGAAAACGCTCCAGTAAAACAACAAACTCATCACCACCAATCCTTGCCAAGGTATCGTCGGCACGTAACGCCATGGTTAAACGTTTAGCCACTTCTTTTAACAATAAATCCCCACATTCATGGCCTAATGAATCATTAACCTGTTTAAATCGGTCAAGATCAATAAAAAACAAGGCGATTAAATCTTTGCTTCGCCCAGAAGACACAATGGCATGTTGGATACGATCAAGTAACAAGGTCCTATTAGGTAAGCCAGTTAAGTGATCATAATTTGCCATGATACGCAGCTCATTTTCTGCTGATTTTTGTGCGGTAATATCAGTGTAAACAAAGATAAAATGGGTTTTCTGATGTGCTATATTGACACTAACACTGATATTGGTAATGACATGATAGGTTTTGCCATTAGGGGTTGCAATTAACTCTTCGCCACGCCAAAAACCTTGTTTTAATATAAGTGGCAATAATTTTTTATACTTATCAAGGCGTTCCTGTTTAATACCCGGTATTCCCTTAGATAGTTGCAACTCTTCGCTTGTCCAACCAAAAACATCCGACATCGATTTATTTGCCCGGCCTATTTCAAAGGCTTCATCAAAAATCAACACCCAATCATGGGTTTGCTCAAAAGCTGCGCCATAGTACTGTGCTCGCTCTTGCATTGCTTTCGATTCAGTCACATTGCTATACGAACCCGTCACGCGTGAAGGTTGACCTGCATCAGTGAAGGCGACTATCTTGCCGACATCTCGATACCACAACCAATTTCCATCAGCACACTTCAATCGGTAAGTGCATTCGAACAATGCATCAGCATCCGCTTTAACAATGAAGGCGTGCCAATTTTCGACAAATTTATGCTGCTCTTCTGAGTGAATAAGCGCTACATGGTTTGAAAAATCAAGCGCTAAACTTTTGTCTTTATAATGCAGGTCATCAACAAAACGTTTGGCAAAAATTGCATCACTTGCTGCGGTCCAATCCCAAACCTCACTGTTACTTGCTGACAATGCTAACTGTAAGCGATTTTCTCGATATATAACCTCATTGTGCGCCTCAATGAGCTCATTTTGTCTTAACTGCCGACTTCTAAACCATAATGCTATGACAATCATCAACACAACTGCATAAAAGCTATAAGCCAATGGCGAACGCCAAGGTGCATAATTTACATCAATACGAATAAAAGCGGGCTGAGAATACTCTCCGGTCAACACTGACTTTACTTGTACTTGAAAGGTATAAGTACCTGAATCTAAGCGCGGAAAAGTAACAAAGTTTTGTTGTGTTTCAGGAAATGAAACACCATTAACAAAGCCATATTTAAATATCGGCTTTTCAGTATATCCGTATGAAAAATCACTAAAATCAATACGAATACCAAAATCATCGTGTGCTAAATTTATTTGATGGTTATTAGGAAAAATATGCGGTGAATTAAGTGCCCGAGATAAAGTATCAACATTAACGATACTCACGGTATTAATATTGTCCTTATTTTTACTATCAAGCGCGATGGGGTCAAAAATACTTACCCCAGCAATACCACCATAAACAAAGCGGCCATCGGCCAATTGATAAAAAACCCCAGCGTTAAATTCTGAACTGGCTAAACCGTCACGTTTATTGAAGCGGCGTATATGTTTATCCGCCGCCCTTAAGCGAAATAAACCACCATGGCTCGACACCCAGATATTATCGGCACTATCGACTTGCACGCCGTAAATATTGACATCTAATATACTATTGTGATCATCAAAAAAATATTGCACTGTATAGTCATCAGGATTAATCGCTAATAGCCCTACTTGTGAGTAAGAAAGCCAAATTAAACCTTGGCTATCACGAGCCCAATTATCGACATAACTGTAACCCTCTTTTGATAGTCCTTTATGACGATATACTTGGGTTAATTTTTTTGTTAGCTGATTATATTGCCATAAAGCATCTGTTGCGGAAATTAGCACATCATTAGGGTCATCAGAAAACGACTCCATAATGTGCCACACGTAATTACCATCAAAATAATCAGGTAAATCATCCAATTTACTCGTTTCACCGGTCGCGGCATGAATTTTATGGATACCACGTTCCGAGACCAGCCAAATATACTCACCCAAACTTTCAATCGTGACCCAATCGTTTGCTAATGCTAATAATTCTTGGGTTTTTTTAGGAAAATTAGTCGGTATAATTTTTCTTTCGTTAGCATCAAAAAGAAATATTCCCTTGGCTGTCGACAACCAAAATCGACCTAAAAAATCTTTTTTCATTTCATAAATATTACTTTGGGTAAATGGCGTTTTCTTGCCACTATCTTCAAGAAATCGTTGAATGTTGTTTTGTTCTATATCAACAAGATTGAGTCCGTAGTCTGTGCTAATCCAAAGCTGATTTTCCCCTGCGGGTAAAATGGCGGTAACATTACCGTGAGATAAGCTATTTTTATCCAAATGATCATAAGTGTAGGTGGTAATAATTTCTGTTTTAGGGTCCCAGCGATAGGCACCAGAGCTTTGTGAACCCAACCATAGTTGACCATTATGATCCGCCAAAAAGCTGATGATATTGCCATCGGCTACCGACTTAAAGTACTGGCCAAATTTAAATAGGTACTCACTCTGCTGATTGTCACTATCGACACGATAAAGACCATCAGTCGTCGCAACATAAATGATATTTTTAAGCGTAAGTAACTGCCAAACAGAAATATTTTCAAGCGCGACTTGATAGGGGATTTCGGTCAATTTTCCTTGCACAAAGTCGATTAAGTGCTGTTCCGAAAAACTAAATACGCCATCATTTGTCCCTATGTAATAACGCTGACCAACAAACGTTATGTCATAAGCTTTTGCCGCCTCAGTCTCATTAAAACTATTGCCAGCCAAAGCACTATGTTGGACTTTCGGCAATTGGATTAACTGCTGTAACTTAAGATCATAGAAAAACAAACCAGCTCGGCTAGAAAACAATAATCTGTTGTTTGAGATATGTACATTGTATAAAGTATCGATACTGGAAAAGTGACTTGAGAAGTCGATACGTTTAATTATCGAGCTTGACGCTACATCATAATGTAATGCAGCGTTTTCAGTGATAAACCACAAGCTATTGCTATTGATGTCTTCGATAACCTTCCAAATATCGAGTTCTTCATTATTAGGACCAAATTTAACAATCAAATGATATTTGTTATTTACCGGATTATAACTATATAAACCTTTACCGAAGAGCGAAATCCAAACTAAGCCATCATTGCCAACATAAATAGTATTAACACTAAATTTATGAAAATCGTTATCGGGGCCCGCTAAAGAAGAAATGCTATAGCCGTCATAAATATTGATGCCATTTTCGGTGCCAAACCAAATATAGCCTTGCTTATCTTGCGCTATCGCTAGCACACTCGCTTGGGACAAACCATCCTCAACGGTTAGGCGTTCTAAAACGACATTATTAAGTTTTGCCTGCACAGGGAAAGCAAAACAACCATAATGAACAACACTAATAACAACTAAAATAACAAAAGGTCGTATAATACTTAGCATATTTTTCAGGAACTCAATTCAGTGGAAATTGGGAGACTAATTAGCAGGTAACAAAACACATCGAAAATTAAGTATGGCATTTAAAATACTAAAAAGTGCCTTTAGATTAAAAAACTAACATATTTTCATATTTATTTAATAATTATTTCATGTTCTTCAGGCTATTATGCTAATTAGAGATTAAAACTATTACTTGAATTTAACAATTTTGCCCTTATCTTTATTAACAATATTTATCGACAAGTTGTGCCTGAAATGACCAATCCATTATTACAAACTACGCCACTACCGCTATTCTCTAAAATTAAGCCAGCACATGTTAAACCTGCGGTTGAGCAAGCGATCAAAAATTGTCAAGCGACCATTGCTGAAGTATTAGCGAATAACAGCCAATTTACTTGGGCTAATTTAGTCGCGCCAATTGATGAAGTAGACGATGTTTTAGGTAAATTATGGTCACCCATTTCGCATATGAATTCAGTGATTAATAGTGAAGAACTGCGGGAAGCGTATGAATCATGTTTACCGCTGTTATCTGAATATGGCACCTTTGTTGGCCAACATGCCGGTTTGTTCGCGGCTTACCAGCAATTAAGCGAAAGTGCGGCATTTAAGCAACTTAACCCTGCACAACAAAAAGTGATCAACAATACCTTAAAAGATTTCAAACTCTCTGGTATTGCCCTTAACGAGCACGACAAAAAACGTTACGGTGAAATTTCTACTCGTTTATCAGAATTGAGCTCAACCTTTGGTAATAATGCGCTCGACGCCACTCAAGCCTTTAGCGTTAATATAACTGACGAAACAGAACTATCAGGCTTACCCGATAGTGCAAAAGAAGCGGCAAAAGCACTGGCACAAACGCAAGAAAAATCTGGCTGGTTATTTACCTTAGACATTCCAAGTTATTTACCGGTAATGACCTACTGTGACAATAAAGCATTGCGCGAAAAAGTGTATCGCGCCTATGTTTCTCGCGCCTCGGAAATAGGACCAAACGCCGGAGAGTTTGACAATAGCCCTATTATGGCGGAAATACTCGCCTTGCGTCATGAGCTTGCTGAGCTATTAGGTTTTACGAGCTTTGCTGATAAATCATTAGCAACAAAAATGGCCAACAATAGCGCTGAGGTGATCAGCTTTTTAGAAAATCTCGCGGTTAAGTCTAGAACTCAAGGTGAGCAAGATTTAGCTGAAGTGACTGCCTTTGCAAAAGAAAATTTTGCTGAAAGTGATTTACAAGCCTGGGATTTACCTTATTACAGTGAAAAACTGAAGCAAGAACGTTACGCTATTTCCGACGAAGAATTACGCCCTTATTTTCCTGAAGACAAAGTTGTTGCTGGCTTATTTGAAGTAGTACATCGTTTATTTGGTTTGAATATCAGCGCACGCAACGATGTTGATACTTGGCATAAAGATGTAAAGTTTTTTGATGTTTTTGATAGTAAACAACAACTGCGTGGCAGCTTCTATTTAGACTTATATGCCAGAGCGAAAAAACGTGGCGGCGCTTGGATGGACGATTGCGTTGGCCGACGTGAATTAGCCAATGGCGATATTCAATATCCCGTAGCTTACCTAACTTGTAATTTTAATGGCCCCGTTGGTGGCAAGCCGGCATTATTTACCCATGACGAAGTCGTGACTTTATTCCATGAATTTGGCCATGGTATTCACCATATGTTGACGCAAATAAACGCGGCGGGTGTTTCAGGTATTAATGGTGTGCCATGGGACGCGGTTGAACTGCCGAGTCAATTTTTAGAAAACTGGTGTTGGCAGCCAGAAGCCTTAGGTTTTATTTCGGGTCACTACCAAACCAATGAAGCTTTACCGCAAGATATGCTCGACAAAATGCTCGCGGCAAAAAACTTCCAATCGGCCATGCAAATGATCCGTCAAATTGAATTGAGCTTATTTGATTTTAAAATGCATGCGCAATATTCACCAGAAAAAGGTGATGAAATTCAGCAGGTGTTAAATCAAGTGCGGGCAGACTACGCCGTCATTAAAGCCCCTGAATTCAATCGTTTTCAACATAGTTTTGGCCACATTTTTGCGGGTGGCTATGCCGCGGGCTATTACAGCTATAAATGGGCCGAAGTTTTATCAAGTGATGCTTTTTCTCGCTTTGAAGACGAAGGTATTTTCAACGCAAACGTGGGACAGGACTTTTTAACTAATGTTCTAGAAATGGGCGGTTCAGCAGAGCCCAGTGAATTATTTAAGGCCTTTCGTGGCCGTGAGCCTGAAATTAACGCATTATTACGTCATAGCGGCATCACAGGTTAAGAACAATGGCATTAGAAACATTTGACGATATTTATCAACGTGCCGCTATGCGCAAAGGTGGCACCGCTAAACTCAACATCTTACTGGGCGCCGGTAAACAAGATCATTTATTGACAAAAATACCTGACGACAGGTTTCTATCTGAGTTCAGTAAAAAGGTCTTTCAATCAGGCTTTGTTTGGCGCGTGGTGCAAAATAAATGGCCCAACTTCGAGGAAAGCTTTTTCAATTTTAATATCGAAAAAGTCTTGATGATGCCAGAAGAAATGATGGAACGAAAAGCCAGCGACCCAAAAATTATCCGTAACTTTAATAAGGTAAAAACCATTAAAGCTAATGGTTTGATGATTTTTGAAGCACAGCAACAAGGTCAAAGCTTTGCTGAGTTTATTGCCCAATGGCCCAGTGACGATATTATTGGCTTATGGGCTTATTTGAAAAAGCATGGTCAACGTCTTGGTGGCAACACCGGCCCTTATGCCCTGCGTGCGCTAGGCAAAGACACTTTTCTTCTAAGCCGCGATGTTGAAGCTTATTTTCGAGCCCATGACATTATTACTGGCGGCATTCAAACTAAATCTAGCTTAAACGCCATTCAGGCAAGCTTTAATCATTGGCAACAACAGTGTGACTTGTCATTAGGACAGCTCAGTCGATTAGTCGCTTATGCCACGGGTGACAATCATATTCATTTAGAAGATCTTGCTGATGCTGAATAACATTGCCGTTGCCTATGTAGACTCTGTTGATACAGAAAAAGCAAAAAAAATTGCCAAAAAGTGGCAGCTTGATTATATCGGCGATATTGCGGCAGTAAAAAATCATCCCAAACTATTATTTGCCTTACAAGTTAACCTGCAGCGTCTAGAACTTCGTAAACTTGACGAACCAAAACTCGGTGCTATCTGCGTAGATTTTGTTGATGGTGCCACGGCTCATCGCCGAAAATTTGGTGGTGGCCGAGGTCAAGATATTGCCAAAGCTGTTGGCCTAAAGCATGGCTTTACTCCCCACGTACTTGATGCCACCGCAGGATTAGGCCGTGATGCCTTTGTCTTAGCAACTTTAGGTTGTAAGGTGACTATGATGGAACGGATGCCCATTGTCGCGGCCTTGCTTGAAGACGGTTTAGAACGCGCTAAACTCAGTACTGAAATTAATGATATTACCGAACGCATGAGTTTAATAAGCTCGTCATTAATTGCAGATATTCCGTTATCCCTACAACCTGATGTGATTTACCTTGATCCTATGTACCCACATCGTGAAAAATCGGCGGCGGTGAAAAAAGAAATGCGGGTATTTCAATCGTTAGTGGGCGAAGATCTTGATGCTGATAACTTATTAGCACCGGCGATTGCTTTGGCAAAATATCGCGTGGTGGTTAAGCGGCCAAGCTATGCACCACCGCTAGCCGGTATAACCCCCTCAACAAGTATAAACATGAAAAAAAATCGCTTTGACGTTTATGTTAATCAAGCGATCCCAAAAAATAATTAATAAGTGAACGAACGCCGATACTTTCAAGACAACAAGTAAGTATTGCAGCATTCTCGAGCGCAGTGCACTACACTCTTCTAACATAAATAGCAGAGTAATCGCGGTGTATGTTTTTAGCAAAATACCTTTTATATTATTCAATGATAACGGAGATTTTATGATCCAAGTAAATGCACCTATGCCTGTTGGGCAACTACAAGAATTAAACAATGGCGAGATGGTCAACCACAATACCGCCGAGCTTTTTGCCAACAAAAAAATCGTACTATTTGCCGTGCCAGGCGCTTTTACCCCAACTTGTTCGGTAGATCATTTACCTGGCTATGTGGTATCAGCTGACGAGTTAACCGCAAAAGGCATCGATGCTATTATTTGCTTATCGGTCAATGATGCATTCGTGATGGCGGCATGGGGTAAAGCTCAAAATGCTGAAAACTTAATGATGCTTGCTGATGGTGATGGCAGTTATACCAAAGCTCTTGGTCTAGAAATGGACACAGAAGCTTTTGGTGGCTTGCGCTCGCAACGTTACTCAATGATCATCAACAATGGTGTGGTGACCAACTTAAACGTAGAAAAACCAAAAGAATTTGAAGTCAGTAATGCTGAAACTGTGCTAAATCAGCTATAACGGCGATTAATCTCGTATTAAGGGAGCAAATGCTCCCTTTTTTATTACCTAGTTACCCTGCTAAATAACCACTTAATATGCGCATTTAAAAACGCCCCATAAAGCTTAGAAAGCAGATTTACTCGTCGTCAATTTGCTTTATTATTTCAATGCGATAACCTGTCGGCGCATTAATATCGGTCTCAGCGATTAAAAACAGTTCATCTGAGGTGTCATTAAGCACCATGTCAAAACTTGCTAATATTATCTCACTACTATCTACCTCCGCTATTGCAAAAACTTGATAAGTATTGTTTTGTAGATTAATAGCTTCCGGCTGAGTATAAACTGCACTGCGATTATATAGTGCGGTTGCTACGGTTTCATCGCTGCGAACAAAATAAAATTTCACAAAATTAAAGTCATCATTGTCGATTAAATTAATCATGGTGATTTGGTGATCGTAAATACTTTCACGGCTGCTATTATCGACCACAAGTGAATGAATGGTTACGGCAATTTCATCAACAATACCATCGTCATTTTCGTCTACATCACCATCGCCGTCATGATCAACATCAGTTTCATTTAAATAAAAGAACACTGTTTTATTGGTGTTTTCTGCCAAACCTAATAAGTGATTGCTCAATAGCGGCTCTGAGGTACTTGGAATGACTACGCTTAAGCTGTAATCACCTTTATCTTGAACTTTGCTTGCACTGTAGTGACCGCGCTCAAGTGCTGTTATTTCAGCTTCATCATCAACACCATTAATATAAATATCAACCGTCCCCATATAATTAGGTATCAGGTCATGTGTTGTAATCGCATTATAGGCTCTAAACTGTGCTTCAGAATCAGTATCTAAGTATTCAACTATCGACGAATTAGACATTTTATCTAAGGCATAAGGTGAATTACCTGAGCCAGTGTTTTCCCGCACCACCAAGACATATTGCGCTGGGTAGGCATAGTCAATATCATCGGAAGTAAATAATACCTCCTGGGTGCCTGACTTTGTGATGTAGAAAACATATTCATCTTGATTAAATTTTTGATTATCTGACAACTGCTTATAGTTATATTGGCCGACTAATGTAGCTTCATTGAACGTTTCGTCAGCTTCTGACATGTAGACATCAACACCGGCTGAATCAGGATGGAGATTTAACACCCGCAAATTGAACAGGTCATTATCCTCATCTTCTTCATCGCTGAGCATTTCAATACTGTAAGTTGCTACTTGCGGCGAGGTAATATCATCGGTTAATACTAACAATTGCATAGTATCTGCGCTGACCGTAAATTGCCCTTGGGCTACTAAGGCCAAATCATCACGATCATTACTGTCTTCATCTTGCCAAGCCATTTCATAGAAATAACTTTCAGCTGCAAGTTCATAATTACTTAGGGCTTTGGTGTACGCGATAGCATTAAAGGTCACCTCAAAGTTATTATCGTTATCGTCATCATTCGATTGTAAGTCTTGGTCAATAGTCAGTGAAATGTCGGGGGCATTTTTCGAACTATTGTAAAATTTCACATAGCCGACGGTAGCGCTGTCATCACTGCCACCACAAGCGGTAAGTAATAAAACTGATGAAAAGAACAATATCTTTGAAGTGGTAATCGTTGAAAATAGCTTGGATTTAGAGCTCATATATTTTTCCAATAAAGTTAATGGCCATCACTGCACATAAATTACGGTCAGCGAATTAATGCTCGCCCCTGAAAACAACGGAATGAGCACTTTGTAGAACAACACTTTAGGGATTAGTTCTTAGGTTCAGGCCATCTTTGCACTTCTTTACTTATCCATACTTTTCTTTACATAACTTACAGTTAACAATACAGCTTGCACACTAGCTCCCATTTCATCCGGTTAATTAGTATCCGTTGTGCTGACGCGAATACCGTAAATTAAATTACCATTAAAAATATTAGCCGTTATTTTATCTTATCGCGCTACCGCGCTATCTCACGTATAATGCAGCCCTTTCAAGCATAAGTTAGGTTATTTCGTTGATATTTTCTGATGTAGTTATTATTGGTGCCGGTGCCGCAGGCTTAATGGCAGCCGCAACCGCTGGTTATCGTGGCCGTAATGTAACCGTTGTTGATATGGGTAAAAAACCCGGCAGAAAAATATTAATTTCTGGTGGCGGTCGCTGTAATTTTACTAATGAACACGCCAGCCCAGAAAACTACTTGTGCGAAAATCCACATTTTTCTAAATCTGCTCTTAGCCGTTATAGCGCGCAAGACTTTATCGAGTTGGTTGACCGCCACGGCCTTAATTATCATCATAAAACTTTAGGGCAATTATTTTGTGATAACAGCGCGCAAGATATCGTTGACATTTTGATGACCGAATGTGAATGGGCCGGCGTGAATGTGGCAATGCGTAGCGAAGTGATCGCGGTTAACAAAAATGCTTCGGGTTATGAAGTAATTACCGCTGGCGAAAGCTATCAATGTGAGTCATTAATTGTTGCCTCTGGCGGCTTAACCATGCCGAAATTAGGCGCCAGCCCCATCGGCTATAAAATTGCCGAACAATTTGGCTTAAAAGTATTGCCAACAATCGCGGCATTAGTGCCCTTTACCTTGCATGATCACGACAAGCAAAAATTTGATGGTTTATCTGGTATCAGCATCAATACCGAAGTTTGCAGTGAAGACGGCACTAAATTCAAAGAAAACATTTTATTCACTCATCGAGGTTTATCTGGCCCAGCCATCTTACAAATCTCGTCATTCTGGCGTGCAGGACAAGCGGTAACCATCAATTTATTGCCAGAAAGTCCTATCGATGAATTGTTTACTGAATGGCGCGAGAGCAGCGGGCAAAAATCATTAAAAAACATGCTATCGACCGTGCTACCAAAACGCTTTATTGAAGCCTTGGTAAAACAAAAAGATATAACAGATAAAGCCATCAACCAAATCAGCAATGACGAAATTACTTACCTCGGCCAATACCTGCATCAATGGCAAATAAAACCCAACGGCACCGAAGGCTATCGCACCGCAGAAGTAACGTTAGGCGGCGTTGACACGGACGAACTGTCATCAAAAACCTTTGAAGCAAAGAAAGCCAAAGGCTTATTTTTTATTGGCGAAGCAATAGACGTCACCGGTTGGTTAGGTGGCTATAACTTCCAGTTTGCTTGGAGCAGCGGTGTGGCTTGTGGGCAGGCGGTTTAATATGCTTTATAGGGTCAAGATGGCGTTATACAACACTTATTTGACCCTGATTGGCGTCTCTTAGCAATGAAGCTTAGTTCTCAGTTGCTTATTGATAACGTTTAACGATAAAACGCTTCAACCGTACCTTTTACTTTCACTAACAGTGGCTGACCGCGGCGATCTAACGCTTTATGCGTAGCTACTTTTACCCAACCTTCACTGATGCAATATTCTTCAACATCTGAACGCTCTTTGCCGTTTAGTAGAATACCAATATCATGTTCAAAAATTGCCGCCACATGATGTGGGCTACGAGGATTGATCGAAAGGCGATCGGGTAACGCGGGTTGCGATGATGTGTCGTTCATGTTGGTGACCTGTAGTAACTAAAATTTGCGCTATTGTAGGCAATATCTGCATCGCGCTCAAGCACCGTTGCTGTATTTAAAAACTCTTTTTACTTTTGCAGCTAAATACGCTGAACTTAAGCTGTAAATGCCTTAAGTTCGCCGTATTTAGCAATATTGCCGATAACTCGCCATGGCGACAATTTAAGTTTTATTGCCACACTCTTCGACTTCAGCTTGCTCGATTAACTGACCCGAAATCAGATGCAAATCCCGTTGTGGAAACGGAATAGCAATGTCATTTTCCGCTAATGCTTTGTTAATCGCCGAATTGATCAGATGGGTTAGGGGTAAGCGATTTGTCGGCTGACTTACAAAGGCGCGGATCTCAAAATCGAGCGAGCTATCGCCATGCGCCATAAAGAACACCTGCGGGGACGGATGGTCAAGTACGTCTTTTTGCGCTTTTACCGCCTGCATGAGTACTTCACTGACTTTTTCGATATTGGTGCCATAGGCCACGCCGATGTTGACCACGATGCGTGTTACCGGATCTTTTAAGGTCCAGTTAATGACATTCTCAGTGATGATAGATTTATTCGGCAATAGCACTTCGCGGTTATCAAAATCGGTTACCGTCGTGGCGCGTATTTTAATGTTACTTACCGTGCCACTTAAATTGCCGATAGTGACTAAATCACCAACACGAATGGGTCGCTCAAATAAAATAATTAACCCCGAGACAAAGTTGGCGACAATCTCTTGCAAACCAAAGCCAAGCCCGACGCCTAATGCTGCGATAATCCATTGCAATTTTGACCAATCAATACCAAGCTGCGCGAAACCTATGACGATGCCACTGCCAACAATAACATAACCCAAAATAGCCATGATGGCATAGCGAGCGCCATCATCCATTTCAAAACGCTCAAAGAAACCTACTTCCATGACGCCACGGATATTTTTCGCGGCGATAAAACCACCGACAACAAAGGCCAATGACAAAATGATGTTCCAAAGTGTAACGCCGCTTGAAAGTTCAACACCGTCGACTACTCGCACCTGTTGCCAAACAATAATGTCATCAACAATGCCAAGGGCTGGTAACAGTGGCATCCAGATAAACCACAGCCCAGCCAACAATAGCAAACCGGTGACCCATCGCATGATGGCTTGACTTTCACGTTTCACTTCAGCTTCGTCAATGCGCTTACCTTCTATAGGGGCAGGGCTTGCGTCACCGTTCGATTTTACTGAGGGTTGAGCATTTTTTTTCGCCAATTCTTTGGCTTCTTTGTGCTTTTTACGCGCCATATAGCGACGAAATGTCACCAGAAAAATGCGCAACATAATGCCATAAATAACCGCAGCCATTACCAATAAAGTGCCCGACATAAAGACCTTAGATTGCAGTTCTACAGCGGTATCAAAATAGCCAAATAGTGGCATTAAACCTATTGCCAAAGGTGCTAAAACCGCAATAGGAAAGGCTATTATCGTCAGTGGGTTTGCCGGCGTTTCACCAACAATACTGGTCGCCACGCCACTTCTTGGTTGAAAAAATTGATAGCTAAATACCGCAATAGCGATGGAGCTAACAATAAACGCTAAAATTGCGATACCATATCTCAGCTCAGATTCACCACTAGCAATGGCGGCGGCAAAGACAAAACCGGTAATAGACTCTAGCCAGACAAACCATGAAAGCATGGTGCGTAATTTCAGTCGTGCATTGGCACTCCAACCAAAGTGTTTATCAAACATGCCGTTTTCGCGGCACATCGAACGAAAAAAGAGCAATGTCAGGCTTAACGATGAAACTGCCGCCAGCCCTGTCGCGATGGCGATAGAAAAACTTAATGACTGCGCACCTTCGGAAATCATTCCAGCCACCGTAAATAAACCAATGGGTAATGGTAATGCCAAAACAAAAGTTAAAAACAATGCTAAAGGCGTACTAAAATAAGTGTCTTGCGCAACGTTGCCGACGCTTTCACACAAGGATCGCAAAGTACGTTTAATCTTGCGACGGCTCGCTAAAATGAGCAGCGGTAGCGTTAAAAATAGCAACAATAAAAACGGAGCTGATATAGCACCGATGTAAAGGTCGTTGACTAAAGTCCACCAGGCGGTGGGTGAAAAGAACCATTCAACACCGATTAATAAATTTAAACCAAAATCGCCGGCAATACCGGAACTAGAAGGTAGCCAAATTAAACGTCGCTCTAATAACGCTCTTAAATCAGAGCTCGCCATTAGTAATGCACTGATAGCAAGTTTTTCGTCAGTAATACGATCCGCTTGCAGATTAGAGGCCTTAATTAACTTACGTACTAGATCACGACGAGACGTTGCCAGTTCTTCTGCCTTTTCAAGCTCTTGAGCGGTGAATAAATTTACCTCGGTATTTTTGCTCAGCTCAGTTTTTTTTCTCGGTTCGGGACTATTCTCAACCAGTAAAAGCTCTGCGGCAGCAGGAATATTAGCTAAACTGCGCAGCCGATCTTGCCACAAAATAACATCGAGTTGCTGGCGAACGGTCGACTCTTCAAGTTTTTCATTACGCTGTTCAAGCAGTGACTCTACTGGCAAACTGGCCTGTAACCTTCGCAGTAGCTCGCCCAGCTCATCGGTAACTCGCCCGGTAGCTAGGACCCGGTCAACAGTTTCTGAAGACTGCTGAACCTCAACCAGTTTTTTTTGCAAATTTGCGATATTGCTTTCGCTCTCTGGCGCTAGGCTTTGTAATGCTTGCAGTTGATTAGCGAGCAACAAGTTTTCACTAGCTATCGCTTCAAGGGCTGGCTGTTGCTTTAACTTAGCCAGCACTGCGCTACTACGTTCCACTGTTTTTTCTACTTCACTCTTACGACTATCCGCTAAGTATGATTGCAGCAAGGCGATCTGTTTTTCATAAAACGCACTCTGCGTGCGCAGCTGGCTTAATTCTGCTTCGACCAGTGACTGGCGAGCGGGAATAGTATTTATTTCACTTTCGAGCGTTTTAATTGTAACGGCGAGTTTATGCGCATTAGCACGTTTTTCAAGATTATCAGCTTTGTCAGTAAGGCTAAATTTATCAGTGACTTGCTTGACTATCGCATTGTTAATCGCTGTATTATCTGCCCGCGCCGCGCTTAGTTGTTCAGCAATTTCATTAGCCCGCAGGCTTAGCTTAGTTTGCTGGCTTTGCTTATCTGACAGTGCTGACAACCGAGTATTTTGTTCCGCTCGCTGTAAAAGCAGTTGATTTTCGAGCTTATCAGGTGACTGGCTTTGATCTATTTTCACTTCCTGAGCCAGCAATGCTTGGTTACTTTGACGAATAGCAATAACTTGTTGCGAGGCACTAGCCGCCCGCTCTTCATAATCTGCTGTCAGGCGCTGTTGCTCTTTCGCAGTCGCGAGCATATCTTTGGCATCTTCAAGCTTAGTCAGCGTTTGTGTTCGTTGAACCTTGTCCAAATCAGTTGCTTGCTGCACACGAACGATAGCGGTATCGATGTCATGTTCAAGACCTGCCTCTTGGGCTTCAACCTTAGGTATTAGCCCATTTTGTGTCACGCCAATTAATAGCATCACCGTAAAAATTAACCAAGCACGGACTAATGTTTTCAACATTCATAAACCTACTGCAGATACTATTATAAGAAAAGAAGAATAAACCACATACCTAGTCTATACAACAAACGCTGACTTTAATAAGGGTTATGGTTTAGTAACTGAGAATTTTAGCGCTGAATAGAAATAGCACCCAATGTTCGTTCTAACGATGAAAATCCAGCGCAATGATAAATGCCGCATAAATTTTACAATGCCAATAGATACAGCTTTTTTGAACATAAAAATTGTCCTTACCACTATCCTTAACTTTCATAATCTATAATTTTTCTATTTTTCGCTATCTGTTGATTTTTAATAGGATTTTTCTGCTGTCCCGCTGCATGCTGGATTAACAATAAAAAAGGAAATCCGAATGAAACTAAAAAAATTAATCATTACCCTATGTGTATCTGTAAGCAGTCAACCGCTTTATGCTGGTCAAATAATAGAGCCTAGTATGGTAACTATTCCAGCGGGGCAATTTGAAATGGGCGGAGCAAAGGCAAAGCAGCAACCAATACATCAAGTGGCAATCAACGCTTTCAAGTTATCAAAATATGAAGTCACCGTTAAAGAATTTCGACAGTTTATAGCTGCTACGGGGCATGCCACTAACAACGAATGCTGGGTATGGCAAGAAGTCACAAAAGACCATGATTGGGGCATTAATATCCATAAAGGCAATTGGCAAACGCCTAAATATGCACCATCAGCCAACCATCCCGTGATGTGTGTGACTTGGCAAGACGCGAAGAGCTATGCTAGTTGGTTAAGCGAAAAAACCGGCAAAAGTTATCGCTTGCCGACAGAAGCTGAATGGGAATACGCGGCAAGAGCCGGCAGTAACACTGACTACCCTTTTGGCAATGACCCCAAACAATTATGTCAACATGGCAATATCTTAGATCAAAGTAGCGCGAAAGCATTAGCGCGAGACTATAAGGTAAAATATAAAGCGATAGCTTGCAATGACGGTGCGGAATACACCAGTGAAGTAGGTAGATACCAAGCTAATGCCTTTGGCCTCTATGACATGATTGGCAATGTGGGTGAGTATGTCCAAGATTGCGAACATGAAAATTATCAAGGTGCACCCACAGATGGTAGCGTATGGTCTGAAAATTGTAATACTGATAACCCTATGATTATTCACCGAGGTGGCTCTTATAGCTCAGGTGAAGTGGGTTCGCGTACTGCGACTAGAGCACATGCAGGCACAGGTAATGCGAGTAGTTTAGGAGAGGGCTTTAGGTTGGCCGAAACCATCATCTTGAAGTAGCTTTTCTGTACTGAAATAACCAAGGGCAGTGATAACGCTGCCTTGAATTCATCTATAATTTTTCTATTTTTTGCTATCTGTTGATTTTTCATAGGATTTTCAAGCTGTGCCGCGTCATGCTGCATTAACAATAAAAAAGGAAAGCCAAATGAAGCTAAAAAAATCAATCTTTACCCTATGTTTATTTGCCAGCAGTCAACTGCTTTATGCGGGTCAAGCAATAGAGCCTATTATGGTGACTATTCCGGCGGGCACATTTGCCATGGGCAGCTTAGAGAAAATAAGTACTCAGCCAATTCATAACGTGGATATTAAGCAATTTAGTATGGGAAAATACGAAGTTACCGTCCGTGAATTTCGCCAGTTTGTTGCAGCAACTAACTACCCAGCGCCAACAGAATGTCGTCATGAAATGAATGGCTGGTTTCTAATGGCATCGAAAGGCAACTGGGAAACCAATGCGCTAAATACAAGCGAGTTTCAACCGGTAGTTTGTATCAATTGGCGTGCTGCTGATGCTTATACAAAATGGTTAGCGAAAGAGACCGGTAAACCCTATCGCTTGCCTTCTGAAGCTGAATGGGAGTACGCAGCACGAGCCGGCACCAAAAGCGCTTATTATTTTGGTGATGACCCGGATAATACGCAAGTATGCGGATACGAAAACACCAGTGATCTCAGTGGTGAAAATATTTTACAACGCGATAGTAATACCAGCTATTACAATTGGACTGGTGCGATCGCGGATTGTGCCGATCATGCCGCTTATGCCAGCATAGTGGGTATGTATAAGCCCAATCCTTTTGGTTTGCACGATATGGTGAGTAATATCCGAGAGATGCTGGCCGATTGCTCTATTGGCAATTACAACAACACCCCAACTGACGGCTCAGCCTATGTCAGTGATGATTGTCAATATCACGCTACGCGAGGTAGCAGTTGGCACTGGAGTCATTCGCCACTGGTGTATAGAAGCCGTATAGATGAAACCTTTGCTGGGGGTGTCGATGGCTTTAGACTAGCACTTGATGGTCATACGGAAAAACTCTCTACAGCCAGTAGTGAGTTCTTAGCTAAGTTGACCTTTGCCCAGCAGCAAGAACATAAGCGCCGCATGCTAATACCTAAATTTCCAGCGCCAGTAAGCAATGTCAAACTACAACAAGATAATGACTCAGTGCAGCTCACTTGGGATAAAAGTAACGAAAGTGATGTTGATAGCTATCGGGTTTATCGCAATGCCATTTCAGGCGGCATGTTTAAACTACTGGCAAGTAACTTAAGCCAATCTAACTTTACCGATAGCAACGTTGGCCCCTATATATATGATTACACCGTAGTCGCGGTTAGGCAACATATGCAAAGTCATTATAGCGAGCCGGTTTCGACACAAGTCGGCTGGGTGAAAATACCGGGTAAGGTTGAAGCTGAATGGGCAACTGAATTTAGCGATAGCATCATATCTTTTAGTTCTGATGAGCGCGGTGGCAGTGTTTTGACCGGAGAAGACGGCATCGCAGATAGTGCGGTTATTAGCTATCAAATCGAGGTGCTAACCGCGGGTTTATATCAACTTGAGTATCGTGTCAGTGCCACGCGTGATACCCAAGGTTTTGATAGCTATATTAACAATAAAAAAGTTGGCGGGAATCTTGTTGCTAGCACCGGTGATTTACATGAATGGCAAACACAGCAAGGTATCACCATAGCGCTTAAAAAAGGTAAAAACCTCCTAACGTTAAAGTCGAAGGATAATAACTGGTCACTTAATTGGTTAGCACTGCAAAAGCGCTAACGGTCAGTTTAGCCAGTAGCCAAAATGCGTGAAGGCATCATTTCCGCTGCCTTTACGCCACTTGGGATAAATAAGTTGCAAGCGCACAGTAGCCACTAGCACTTAACCGTTAAAGATTCAGTGCTAGCAAACGCTCATTGTTATACTGCCGCCAATAAGGAGTCGCGTGCTCTGCAATGTATTGCGAATAAAAATCGAAGTTAGTTTGTGTGTCGGGCTCACTACATAGTAATAGCGCTACATCTAAACTTAACAGTTTGTCGCCCGCAAGCTGCGCTTGTTCAAAGGTACGCTGAGCATAATTATTAAAGGCACTCTCTTGCTTTTTCGCTAGCGCCAATATGGTTTTCAAATAAGAATTTTTATGATTGTCGGCAGTGGCACTATCAACAAGTACTTGGGCTTCGGCTAATCGCTCTTGCTGAATGTAATGCTCCAATAGCCTTAAACGGCTAACTTGTGCAACCCAATGTTGTGGTGTTAAGGCAGTAAATTCCAGTACCTGTTTATAATAAGGTTCTTTGTCCGATGGATTATTCGCAAAAATAGCATAATGAAAAGGTATTTTGGCAAATTGATAAAGCGGTAATTGATAAGCTCTCATGCTATTTTCAGCTTGACGTAAATACAGATACCGATCATTTTCTTGATGATGCTTATTCGCCATAATTGATAAATAGGTAATGGCCTCTAGTTCACGCGCGATATCTTGTACACTAACGGCAATTTGCGCTGACTTGAGCAAATGTGCCTTAATTGCAGGATAGTCATTTTGTTGATGATCTAGCCAAGATTGCGCAAACCAGGTATCGGCTTGGCGCTTTAAATCATCGATTTTTTCAAATTGTTCAACGGCTAAATTTAGCTTGGTTGCACTTAAATCATAAAGTTCTTTACGGGTGAGTATTTCACTTTGATATAACAGTGCATTACCTACTTGTTGAGGGTTTTGCTGCTCTACAGCAAGATTAAGCAATTTATCTGCCATTACCATGGCTTTTTCGAGTTCGTCCACGGTTATATAGCTCTCGATTAACTGACCGAGATTAATTAAATCGTTTGGCGCTTGTTGATGAGCAATAGATAGCTTAGCTTGCTTAAGCGCTGGTGCATGCAGTTGATTTAATAAACCATAGATAAAGCTTTGCTGTAAATGCTGTTGTAATTGCTTGATAACTTCGGCTTGCGAGCCAGCAGAAAGTTGTCCTTGCCAATCACCCTCAGGGCCTTTTAATAAAAAGTCCACATAGGTTAGTTGCTCATGAGAACGAATTTCACCGGTTAATACCAAAGGATGTTCATTGGCTAAGCGTGGATATTCCAGCTCGGCAGCCACTTCAAAAGCGGTTTTAGTCAAATGAGTTAAGGCGGTAAAATCAAATTTTGCATTATCCTCCAGCGTTATAGCGCCGCTATTTTGCTGATCATCAGTAAACGCAATATAGGCTATTTTAATTACTGAGTCGGTATTCTCCCCCCCTTGTCCATCGGGCAAATAAATCGCCGCTATAATTATAGCTAGGCTCATCAGGAGATAATTTTTCAACAAGGTTTTTTTTTGCACTAGAACCGTAATGCTTGCTTGTTCTACGGTTGACGGTGCACTAACAGCACCTTGATGATCCATAGTTTGGGTTTCAAGCTGCCACTGATAACCTCGCTTGGGATAGGTTTTAATCGCCGCGGCACCGAAAAGACTGCGCAAGTGACTTATGTTTTGAAAAATGGCTTGTTCCGACACCACTTTGTTTTGCCAAACGTGGGCTAAAATATCGTCTTTGCTTAACACGCTATTTGCATGCTCTAGCAATTGCGCTAACACTTTGGCTTCGTTGTGTCGTATCGCCAGATCCTCAGCATTTTTCGTCAGCACTAAACTCACACTGTCAAACTCAAACTCTTTAAATTTATAACGCATTGTTTTTATTATCTATACTTTTTTGTTTACTGGCTGCAGTGCTACTTTAACTTATCGCCATTAAAAGCGTAACTGATTTGTTGATGATAAAACCCCACGCTAGATTTTAATGGCATAAGCCGTTATTTGGAAGTTAGCGGCCGCTCAAGCTATGCAGAGTAATCACTTAAATTGTCCCCCGCTTACCAAGCGATGAATTAGCGAATAAACACCGGTTAGCAATCATCTAGCTATTTAATAATCGTTACTCTATTTTTGCCATTCTGTTTCGACTGGTATAGCGCAATATCGGCTTGCTTTAGCTCTTTTTCAAAGTCGACACCCTTGCTGGGGTGACATAGCTTAAAGCCAACACTAGCGGTAATCGATAAATCATTGTCGCCAACAGCTAGATTCAGGCTTTGCACACCAGTAATTAATCTAGCGGTTAAGCTGTCTAGGTCCGACGCTTTTTCAATGACCACCGCAAAAGCAAACTCTTCTCCGCCATAGCGACAATACTCTTCATCAGCCCTAAAAAAGCCCCTTATATAACTTGCTAACTCGATTAAAATTAAATCGCCAACGTCATGGCCGTAGGTATCATTGACTAATTTAAAGTCGTCGATATCAAGTAAACCAAAAGCAATCGATAATTTTCTCCTGTTGCAGGACTTGATTAATCTATGGACTTGGTCGATAAAAAAACGTCGATTAGGGATATTGGTTAAGGGGTCAAAAAAAGCAATTTTTTCTAACTTTTCTTTGGCTTTTTGTAGCTCAATTGTCCGGTCTTGCACCAGCTGTTCAAGCTCACGTTTTAACGCCTTTAAATCTTGATTACGGTTTTGTAATTGTTCCAGATGAAACTTCCGCTCTGAAACATCTCGTTCAATAGCGCCAAAATGCGTGACTTCGCCGTATTTGTTTTTTAACGGGATGATATTCATTTCAATCCAATAGGGCCGGCCATTAATATCATAATTTAATAGTGTTTCTGTTATCGCTTGGTTATTTATCAATGCTGACTGAATGCGTAATTTTGCCGCATCATCAGTCAAATCACCTTGCAGAATACGCGGGGTTTCGCCTAAGACCTCTTCCTTTTTATAGCCAGTTAAGGTTTCAAAGGCTTTGTTTACGTAAACTATTTTTGGCCCCGTTGGGTACTTGATATCACTCGCTTCACAGACAATGACAATGTCTTGGGTGTTCTCTACGATGTCGGAGAAAAAGAACAATCGTTTGAAATTCGAGATATCATTAAAAGTAACAATGATGGTTAGATTATCGCTAGCAAGCTCACCTTCCGTATAGGCATTTATCATCTGCCAGCGAGGCTCTTCTTGAGTACTATCGACCACACCTAAGATCTCATTTGTCACGGGCTTTTGGGTGCGCTTTACTTTATTAACCGGATAGTCCTCAATAAGTAGCTTTTTTCCTGCGTCATCCAAAAAGTGCCATTGTGAGTCGAAAGCATCTTTGCCAATCATTTGCTCATACGAGAGGTTAAACAGGTTTAAGGCAGCTGGATTTGCGTAGATAATTGAACTATCCCAGCTATAAATAATGACCCCGACTGGTGCATTTTCCAATAAGTTCTTTAGACTAATACCATGAAAGTCTTTCATATATGTTGCTCTTTACGAGTTCTAAACTAAAGTTTAGGACAATTTGGTATTTATGTACAAATTTACCCTAGCGTGAAAAATAGCGACAAAACTGACGATGTTTACCGCAATAAGTAATGTCAGCATGACATGCTTATGACTTACCAGACAGAGCTTAAAAAAAGCTGATTGCCGCAGAAAAGTGTTCTTTGGATAGTTAATAAGGCCGCAGTAATAGTTGCCTAGGAGTTTTAGTTTTTTATTGTGCTACTACGGGTAAGACTAACAGTGTTGATAGCAAGATGGCAATGCTCAGCATTGAGCGCTTTGTCACTGACATTAAACACGAGAAAGGTAAGAATACCGGTAAAATAACTTGGCTTGCCCTGATAAGGATACCGTTTAAAATATTTTTGCTTCAACACCGTATTTATCAAGCAACATTTGTAATTGACCCGTCTGTTTAATTTTTTTAATGGCAAGATTAATGGCTGGCATCAGTGATTTTTTTGCTTTATTTAACCGTATCAATAGTTTGCCTCTGGTGTGCGGTGTAGCTAAAGCAATTTCAATATCATGAACTTTTGCCCAATGTTTAGCGGTTTCATGTTCAAGGATCACCGCTTTAACACGATGATATTTTAGCGCTTGCATTAAGTTATTTTCATCGCGAAAATCTGCGCGGATAAATTCATTATCATCAAAATAAAAATAGCCGGCAATAGTGCCAATAGCTTGAGCGTGAATACTGTCTAAGTTTGGAAATAGCTGTTTATTATGCTTGAGCGTTACAACATACTCCCTTATCTCAAATAACGGTTCACTAATAACAAATTGGCTACCATAATTGCCTTCGCCAAACCATGAAGTACAAATAAAATCAAAATCAACGATGCCGTTTTTCAAGGCAAATTCTGAGCGTTTAGCTGGCCAGTTAACTGCCTCAAATTCGATATCAGTGTATAACTGTAACAGTATTGTTAGCTCAGCTAATATACCGGCTTGCTCTTGGGTTTTTCCTGTTCGGTAAGGAGCCCAACCATTATTTTCGCCTAAATCAAAAGATAAACTGGCGGGCTTATCTTGAGTTTGAGCCAGCACAGCAGTAGAAAACGATGCTATACACAGTGTGATGAACAGCAGAATAAAAATGAAAAATTTCAGCATATTATTTATATATTTCAGTTCATTGTAGCGTAATGGTTAATGACAGGATCGCTAATGAGTATTAGCTATTTTGCCAATAAAAGCACTAATTAAATTTGTTAACTTTTTAAGTAGACATGCTTTTATTCTATTAATATCAAGCTGTTACAGTTAAAAACTGCTATATCCCAAAGCTAATAATAGACTATGGATTTTACCAAAATCACCTTTATAGGCATTGTGAACTGGCTATTTATTGCACAATAGTTTGATTAAGCGTCATATTTCTGGGTATATTGTTATCAGGTTATTTCTAGCGGTGGTGTAGTAAGCAATGTACACAAGGTTTTTCAATTATTCTTTAGTCATCCTCCTGATGCTGTCTTTTGCGGTCTCGGCAAATGACACCATTTTGTGGCAAACCTACCATCGCCCACCCGGTACGTTCAATTATGGCGAGCATAAGGGCCAAGGCTTTGTACAAAAAGCTTTGCAGTTAATTATTGAGCGCATGCCTGAGTATCAACATGAAATGCCAATCACTACCTTAGCGAGGGCAATTTTAGATATTCAAGCAGGTAAAAATACTTGTCATCCCGCACTTTACATCACCGCTGAACGTAAAAAACACATGCTTTTTTCAAATGCCGCGATACTAAATCCCAACAATAGAGTTATTGCACAACCAGAAAGCATCGCGCCTTTTTTAAACAATGGCCAGATAGATTTAGCAAAGCTTTTACAACAAGACGGGTTAATATTTGGTCAAGTAAAAAACCGCTCTTACGGTAACGCCATTGATAATATTTTTAAAAAACATAGTCAAACTAAAAACTTTGTCCCGATAGAAAATGTTGACCTTACTCGGTTATTTAAATTGATTGAACTAGATAGAGTTGATATCAGTATTGCCTACCCTTTTGAAGTGCAACATTACTTACAGAATAATCCGCTTGCTACAGGACAATTAGTTGCCTACCCAATAGTTAATATTGCCCCTTATAGCACTGGCTCTGTTGCTTGCCCGAAAAATGCATGGGGGGAAAAAATCATCCGCCAGATCAATACCATTTTACAAGAAATTAAGCCAACAACCGAATACCGAGACGCCATGACCACTTGGCGAGAAAGTGAGCGCAATAATCCACTATTTATTCATTATTACCGTGATTACTTTTTGAACCATTAGCTCATCGGCATAAGCGCTTAAAAAGAGAACAATTTCTGGCATGGGCAGCTAACTAATGATATAAAGCGCGATATTAATTAAAGCAGTAGTGGATTCAGCATTTACTACGTCGACAAACATAAGGCAGGCGCCTGTTACGGTTGAGTAATCACTTATAACCAGCGCACTGAAATATCATGAACTTAACGATAGAATTTAATCAACCAGAAATCAAAAGTGCTTTCGAATGGCAGTTAATCCAAGAGATTAATGTCAAAAATGACCAGCAGCAAGTTATTGCGAAAGCCGAAATTGAAATAATAACCATGAATAAACATCGTGGTGCTGATGAAAGCTATGAATTACTCAGCCAGCAAGACGCTACTGACTGGGAAGTGCCGTTAAACTTATTTTTTAAAAAACAAAATGTCGCTGCAGATTTAGTGGAAAAATTACAAGCAAAAGTGGATGCTAAAGCCAAAGATCATATATTAATTGAAGCGATTAGCGTTTTACCCGCCTACCGTAAACAAGGTGTTGCTAAGTTTTTACTAAAAGAAATTGCCCAACATTACAGCAAGGTGCAATCAATTTCGGCACTTAGCATGCCAATGCACTTGTTTGTTGATGTGCAAGATTGTGAAACAGCGGAAAACAGTGCCTATTATCAAGCCATAAATTTAGCCGAAGATGCATTAAGTCATGAGCAATTAAGCGCATTTTTCGAGCAATCAGGTTTTAATTATTTAGTCATTGATGATAGTGCCTTAGCAGCGCCTTTGCCTTTTAAAGTGTTTATCGCCAGCCCAAAAACTATTTTATCGTAATCGCTAATATTGGCTACTCGTGAACGACGATAACTCATGAGTAGCAGCTAAATTTACCGTGCTTTTTCACCACTAATAAGACAAATTTAATTCGCCGCTGATTTTTTTCGCGTTGGATATTTTTTGGCTTTTGATTTCCGCTTAAATGGCACTTTGGGTAACTCGGCAAAATTTTGTTGCTCTGACTGCTTAACCATTTGAGTTATCGTGCCTGTTAAGGGGCTAATTAAATCTTCATAACGGCTTTTTTTCTCACTAATATTAGTCAGTATTGCTTCCCAATGTGCGGTCATATCGGGCATGGTAGCAGCCATTGGTAAAGCATTAATTAACGATGTGCCCACCACGGTCGCATGAATATTTTTGCCTTTGCGCTCTAAATAGCCACGCTTAAATAATAAATCTATAATGCCGGCCCGGGTTGCTTCTGTGCCTAAACCGTCAGTTTCTCTTAAGAGCTTTTTTATCTCATTATCATTAACATAGCGCGCAATACCTGTCATAGCACTTAGTAAGCTAGCATCAGTAAATGGTTTAGGTGCTTGTGTTGTGCGAGTGATTAATTCACCCTGGCTACATAGTATCTGCTCGCCAGCGATCAACTTAGGCAACAGCTGATTAGTGAGCTTGTCGTCGTTGTCTTGTGCTGTGTGATCCGGTTTAGTTTTCCCGCGCTGAAATAATATTTTCCAACCTTGCGCAATCGGGGTTTTTGCATTGGCTAAAAACTTACCGCCGGCGATCAGTACTTCTACCCGAGATTGATGGTATTGGTATGCTGGATAGAACTGCGCTAAATATTGCCGAACAATAAGAAAATAAATATTTTTTTCAAAAGGGTTTAACGATAACTTATTGGCTGATTTTTCAGTTGGAATAATGGCATGGTGCGCGGTTACTTTTGCGCTATTCCAAGTTTTACTTTTTAGCGAGCTATCAGCGCCTTGTGCAAACTTAGCGTAGTTTTCATCTGCGCTGGCTAGCATGGCAATAATAGCTTTCGCCTGTGCGTGATGCTCTTTTGGTAAATAGCGACAATCTGAGCGAGGATAAGTGATCAACTTGTGCTTTTCGTACAACGCCTGACAAACATCCAACACTAATTTGGCATTCAGAGCATAAATTTTTGCTGCATCAATTTGTAATGCCGATAAATTATAAGGTAAAGGCGCCGCTTGCTTTTTCTGTTGTTCTTCAACCGAGTTAACCTTAGCGGCTTGATTTTCAATACGACGGACAACATTTTCGGCTAATGCACGATTAAGCACACGCCCTTCTTCATCCATGTGTGGTTGACATGCTGTGCTTGGCTGCCATTTAGCAATGAAAGCTTCCTGACTATTACTTTGCAAGTGTGCATGAACATCATAAAAATCTTTCGCGACAAAATTATCAATTTCTTGTTGCCGTCGCACCACTAACCCTAACAGCGGCGTTTGCACTCGGCCAACAGATAGCACACTGTTAAAACCGGCTTTTTGACCTTGTAACGTATAAGCGCGTGTTAAGTTGATGCCGTAGAGCCAATCAGCCCGAGAACGCGCTAAAGCAGAAATAGATAATGGCATATACAATTGATTACTTTGCATGTTTGCAAGCGATCTTTGTACTGCAGGTAAATTTAGGTCACTGATCAATAAACGCTTAATATTTTTTTTCTTCTGCGCTGATACTTTTAAAAACTCTATCACTTCATCAACCAGCAGTTGCCCTTCACGGTCAGGGTCACCGGCATGAATAATTTCATCCGCTTGCTTTACTAATTTTCTTAACACGGTCAATTGGCTGCGAGTTTGGGCTTTTGGCTTTAATTGCCACAGCGCTGGCACAATAGGTAAATGAGCCATTTGCCACTTTTTAAACGCGGGGTCGTAATCTTCTGGATTAGCTTGTTCAAGAATGTGACCAATGCACCAACTCACCATGTCCCCATTGGCAAGTGCGATATAGCCTTGATGATTTTTTTGCGGTTTCGGCAATGCGGCCGCTATTGCCCGACCTAGACTGGGTTTTTCGGCGATATATAGTTTCAAAATAAATGCTTATCTGTAAAACAAAGGCTGTTGAACTTTGCGATAGCCTAGCACTTAAAACTGTTTATTTATACAGTAAAAATAATATTACTAGTCCATAACTCGCTGTAATGCCGCTAACC
Source organism: uncultured Colwellia sp. (assembly GCA_963977145.1). Taxonomy (GTDB): domain Bacteria; phylum Pseudomonadota; class Gammaproteobacteria; order Enterobacterales; family Alteromonadaceae; genus Cognaticolwellia. The sequence goes on along the minus strand of CAXBNP010000037.1, from coordinate 12,784 downwards.
AGCCCTGATAATAACGGTTTCGGCTGTCTGCTGACATCTTGGGAGTAAACTTTGCTTGTACTTGCCAAGTTTGTGCCGCTTGTTCAAGACTGACAAACATACCATGCTGTAAGCCCGCTAAAAGTGCAGCGCCTAAGGCCGTAGTTTCAGTGATTTTGGGACGCTCAATCACCAGATCTAAAATGTCGGCCAGAAACTGCAACAACCAATCATTAACGACCATGCCACCATCAACCCGTAGCTGCGTGGTTTTAATACCATCTTGCTCCAGCGCATTTAATAAATCTTTACTCTGATAACCCACTGACGCTAAGGCAGCGCTAACAATTTCTTTAATGCCTGAGTCACGCGTTAAGCCGATAATGGCACCACGTGCATCAGGTTGCCAATGTGGCGCGCCAAGCCCAGTAAATGCAGGTACTAGATAAACTTGATTTTGCCCCTGCATTGATTGCGCTATGCTTTGACTTTCGCCAACATCACTAATCAATTGCAAGCCATCACGCAGCCATTGCATAGTGGCTCCAGCCATAAAAATACTACCTTCAAGGGCATAGGTGGTTTTATTAGCTAAACGGTAGGCGATTGTACTTAACATTTTATGTTGAGAATATAATATCTCTGCGCCAGTATTGACCATGACAAAACAACCGGTGCCATACGTACTTTTCATCATGCCTTTTTCAACACAAGCCTGACCGACTAACGCTGCTTGTTGATCCCCTATCATGGCATTAATCGCGATAGCTTCACCAAAGTACTGACTCTCAGTAAAGCCGAAATTATCGGCACTGTTTTTTACCTCAGGCAGCATAGCTTGCGGAATATTAAATAGCGCCAGTAGCTCTTCATCCCAGCAATTATCGACAATATTAAACAGCAAGGTACGCGAGGCATTGGTGGCGTCAGTGGCAAATGATTTGCCGCCAGTTAATTGCCAAAGCAAATAGCTATCAACGGTGCCAAAACAAAGCTGCCCGGCTTCGGCTTTTGCCCGCGCGCCAGCGACATTATCTAATATCCATGCAATTTTACTGGCAGAAAAGTATGGATCGAGTAGTAGTCCTGTTTTAGCTTTTACCTTACCGGCGATTTCAGCATTTTGCTTAAGTTGTTCACAACGCTTAGCTGTGCGCCGATCTTGCCAAACAATCGCATTATAAATGGCTTCACCGGTACTTTTATCCCAAACAATGGTGGTTTCACGTTGATTGGTAATGCCGATGGCAGCAATGTCACTAGCAGCTAAAACACTGCTGGCTAGTACTTCTCGACAGGTTGCTAATGTGGTTTGCCAAATAATTTCTGGATCGTGCTCTACCCAACCATCAGCAGGATAAATTTGGCCGAATGCTTCAGATGCACTAGCAATAAGCTCACCGTTTGCGTTAAAAATGATTGCCCGACTGCTGGTCGTTCCTTGGTCAATAGCTAATAGGTACTTAGGTTTGATCATTTTTAATGCTCCTTAATAGCGCTTTAACCGTTAGTCATGTGACTGGTTTATCAGTATAACGTTAATGTTATTTTACTGGCAGTGAAGTTATGCTATTTTCGAGCATTATAAAATTAACTTAAAGAAAGCCTGATAATGCTCGCTATTGATACAAGCCAATGCCCTTTATGTCAGAAAAATAATTTGTGTGCGGTCGAAGGCAATGCACCTTGCTGGTGTGTTAGTAGCGATATCAAAGCCGAATTATTACGCCGCGTGTCAACAGAGTTGTCTGGAAAGTCATGTGTTTGCAAGAATTGCATTGATAAATTTAACTTTAATAATGTTATCGACAAATCTTAACAAACCGCAATAAAGTGTTAATATGACGGTATTAAATATTACTTAACTCATGTAAATTAAAGGAATTTTTGTGTCATATAATCAGCAACAAGACACTATATTCAGCACGATAACAAGCCCATTAGGTGATGAACTTACCTGGCGCTGGGAAGAGAAACAATCGGCTTTACTGACTGAATTTTCATGGGAAAAAAAAGACCGGCTTTTAACTGTTTTACGTGCGCTATTTACTGAAGAGTGGCATAAGAAAAACATTAAAAAAGCGCCTAAAGCAGTTAAAGATGAACTGGGTGAATTAGTAAATCTTAGCAAGCAGCAACTCATTTTTACTCGGCCCGCGAGCGAAGAAACCCCCGCACTTGCACTTATTTGGTGGCCCTGGGGTCATGGCGCAACTTACTCTATGCGCATTAAAATATTAAACAGTAATTATGATGATGCTGCACTCAAGCAAGGGCAAGCGAGCTTAATAGCCAAAATTTTGCAACGTATATCATCCCGTTAAAAATTAGCCTGGCTTGTTAGCAAGCGAAACTCAGCTACAATTGTCGTAGTTAGGTTTAATTTTACAGGATGTTCATATGCTCACGCTAACACTTTATTATGCCACCAACAGAAATCACTTAGGAGAACGCTGGTCGCCTGACAGTTACGGACAAGACTTCAGTGCAGATCGAGCGAATAATTTACGTTTTGGTCGTATTACCGTAGAAGTTAGTGCCAATAAAGTAACAGACTACCTTAATGATAAAGTTAATGATCGCGCCGGTAATGGTGAAAGCTTAGCCTGCTACCTAGAGAAAAAATTACGTAAAAAGCACCTTATCTCTGCTTTTCAAGAACCCGAAGACGCTAGCAATACTTCGAATGCAGTTCTGGCTTCGACAACAGCTTTCCATGAACTGAAACAACAAATGGAAACAAAACGCGATCTGGTGGTTTTTATTCATGGTTTTAATGTTGATTGGTTTGAAGCGGTTGCTTCAGCTATGGCGTTAGAGCTCATGCTAAATCGTCATTCTGAAAATAATAATAAATTAAAAGATACCAGTGTCTTTCTTTTTTCATGGCCTTCGAATGGCGAAATGATAAAAAACAAAGCCTATTTGTCTGACCGTAACGACGCCAGAGACTCAAGTGTAGCAGTAGCGAGAGGCTTTCTTAAGTTGCGCGACTTTCTCATGACGCTCAGACCTAAGCATAACGATCCGACCATAAAAGAATGTGGCCAACAATTGCATTTACTGTGTCACTCAATGGGTAATTATGTTTTACAACATGCGCTAGTCTCATTAGATAAACTCAATAATCAAAAGCATTTTCCGCAGTTATTTCAACATATATTTATGTGTGCCCCTGATGTTGATGATAATATTTTTGAAAATGAACGCCCTATGGTTAATTTGCATCGCTTAGCAAAGCAAGTAACTGTTTATTACAACAAGGGTGATTTAGCGATGTATATTTCTGATTACACCAAAGGAAATACGGATAGATTAGGTCACAATGGCAGCGCCAGACCGTTACAACTGCACAATAAAGTCAGCCAAGTTAACTGTTCAGACATTGTTGGCGGCATTACTGAACATAGCTATTATTTATGGGCCACGGTTAACGAAGATATCAGGCAAAGTATCGACGATATCGCGTATGACGACAATGCACGTAAACGAAAAATCAAATCAGCCCAAGTTTGGCGCTTAACCTAGCCCCAAGTTACTGCAATACTATATCAGGCAAAAACTAATAGTCCTGCTTGATATAGCCTCAGTATTTACAACGCTAACCATTAATCCAGAAATGCACACCAATGCTAGCGAAGTAACCTAAAGCGATCACTGGCGTCCATTTAAGGTGGGTAAAGAAGGTATATTTCCCTCGTGCTTGGCCCATTAACGCCACACCAGCAGCCGAACCAATAGAAAGCAAACTACCCCCTACGCCGGTCGTTAATGTCACCAGCAGCCACTGCAGTTGACTCATATCCGGCTGCATTGATAGCACCGCAAACATTACCGGTATATTATCTACTATTGCCGAGAGTAAACCTATGATGATATTAGCGGTTGTAGGGCCTAACTCGCCATAAATAAAGCTTGATGTTAAGCTCAAATAGCCAATAAACCCCAAGCCACCTACTGCTAAAATTACGCCATAGAAAAAGAATAAGGTATCCCATTCCGCTTTGGCAATTTTATCAAAAATATCAAAATCATCCTCAACATCATGACTAGTCGGGGAATCAGACTTGTCGATATGGGTATTGGCAAATACCCGTAAGTAATAAGCATATAACTTCAAATATGCCAGTCCGGTCATCATGCCAAATACCGGAGGGATATGAAGAAAATTATGAAAACTAACCGCAGTGATTATCGTTAGTAGAAATAATCCAACAATAACTAAGCCGCCATATTTAACTTGCTCTGGTTCGGTTGAAATTTCGGCTGGTTTGCCTGACGGTAAGAAAAATTGCATGATAAATGCGGGGACTAAATAATTAACCAACGAGGGTAAAAACAACTTAAAAAAATCAGTAAATTCGACAATCCCTTGTTGCCACACCATCAGGGTCGTAATATCGCCAAACGGACTAAATGCGCCGCCAGCATTTGCGGCAATGACAATATTGACACAGCCCATACCAATAAACTTTGGCTGGCCCTTGCCAACGGCTAGGATAACCGCACACATAATCAATGCGGTTGTTAAGTTATCCGCAACCGGAGAAATAAAGAATGCCAGCAGGCCGGTTAACCAAAATAGCGTACGATAGCTATAACCTCTAATAATCAGTTTGTCGCGTAAGGCATCGAAAACCCCGCGCTCAAGCATGGAATTGATATAGGTCATTGCAACTAACAGAAAGAAAAACAGTTCGGCGTATTCGAGGAAATTATGCCTAATGGCAATTTTTGCGGAATGATGATCGCCCATTTGCTGGTAAACCATTGCAATTAATAGCCAAATAACCCCAGCAGCCAACAACATTGGCTTTGATTTTCGCATTTGCACCTGTTCTTCGAAAATCACCAAGAGGTACGCAATAACAAAAATAGCAATAGCCGTATAACCTACCCAGTGATCGGTCAGCGATATTGCGCTTGCTATGCCCTCACTCGCGAAAGCATTACTACCGGTAAATAATAGCAAAATGAGCGTAATAATAAATAATTTCATAAGCGACGACTTTTTGATAATTTCAGCAACTAGCTAACCAATAATGTCATTAACAAAGCATTAATGACATTAAGTATTTTTATACTATTGCGACTACTCGCCCTGATTTTTTCCACCATGGATTGGTGCATGGGCAATAATGCGGTCGGCTAAACGCGAGAAAGGTAAACTCTGCAACCACACTTTACCATGACCCGACAACGTGGCAATAAACAAACCTTCGCCACCAAAGAGCATACTTTTCAAACCTTTCGTCAGCTCAATATCGTAATCAATACCATCACTAAAGCCAACTAAACAACCGGTATCTACTCGCAAAATATCACCATTTAACTCTTTTTCGATAATCGTGCCACCGGCATGTAAAAAGGCTAAACCATCACCCTCCAAACGCTCTAAAATAAAACCTTCACCGCCAAAAAAGCCACTGCCTAAACGCTTATTAAGGGTAATATCAATTTTTGTCCCTAACGCTGCACATAAAAATGCGTCTTTTTGACAAGTAACAGCACCACCAATTTCTGCCAAGTCAATGCTAATAATGGAACCAGGGTAAGGAGCGGCAAAAGCAACTTTGCGCCGTTGTGGATGTTGGTTGGAAAAGTGGGTCATAAAGAGCGACTCTCCGGTCAACATGCGCTTACCGGCAGAAAATAGCTTGCCCATTAGGCCTTGGTTGGCGTCTGAACCATCGCCCATTTTAGTTTCAAAGGCGATACCATCTTCCATATAATTCATCGCTCCCGCTTCAGCGACTACGGTTTCGCCCTGATCTAATGTCACTTCAACCAACTGCATTGACTGGCCGATAATTTGATAATCTATTTCATCACTTCGCATTGTTTTTCCTTGTCTGCTGGTCTCATCTATTGAGAGCTAACTTCAGTTTAGCTTGTTAAATAGCATACTATAAGAGCAAATAATTATTCAATTAGCTAGCAATAACAGGGGATTGGCATTGTTTTTTTATTTAGCATGGAACATTTCCTTGAAAAATATGTCTACACATCAGATTATTAATTATTTTATAGATTATCTAGGCAAAGTAGCCACATAACTTTTGCTGAAAATAATCGATAAGGACAAGTATGACAAAAGTAATAAAATTAGTTTCTACACTCGCTGTAAGCCTTTTACTCAGTATAAGTTTTAATAGTTTTTCAGCAAAGTTTGAAGAAGGGCAGCACTATAAGGTAGTGGCAGAAAAGAAAACTTCTACACCTGAGTTAACTGAATACTTCTCTTACTATTGCCCAACATGTCGTGCCTACGAACCTTATCTTGAAGGTTTTAAAAAAGTGATGCCGGAACGAGCCAAGTTTAATAAAGTCCATGTTGACTTTATGGGCCATACCTCACAAGAAATACAGTTTATGCTCGCTAAAGCACTAATAATTGCCGAAAAGACCGGGCTTGATAATCAATTTTCCGCGGCGATTTTTAAGTATCTACAAACAGATAGAGCAACAATAACGAATGAAAAAGACCTGCGTAATATTTTTGTTTTAAGTGGTGGTGAAGGCAAAAAATTTGATCAAGGCATGAAAAGTTTTTCGGTGATCAGTCAGGCAAAAGCAGAGAAAAAAATACAAGATAAGTTATCAGAAAACCGTCAGCTCACCAGCGTGCCAGCCATGGTAGTAAACGGTAAGTATTTAATTGATAGTAAGTCGCTAGACCGCAATAATTTCTTTGCTGAATACAACGAACTGGTGGCTTATTTATTTAGCCTTTAGCGGGTTAAGTATCGACAAGTAATAGCTATGCCGAATCGGTTCGGTTCGGCATAGTATTTTCACTAAGACAACTTTGCTTTTAACGTCGACGTTGCTGATTAGGCTTAGCTTTATTTTTATCACCAAAAGCTTTTTTTCGACCGTGTTTTTTTTGCTGCCCTAAGGTGTTTTTTCGTGCTGGTGCATCGGTTTTGGTCAAATCGGGTTCATAACCTGGCAGCCATTGTTGCATTAAGCGTGTATCTAATACTTTTTCTACCGCTTCCAACAGCCATGCTTCTGAAGGGCTCATTAAAGAAATGGCTAAACCGTCATTACCCGCTCGGCCTGTGCGACCAATACGGTGAATATAATCTTCAGCAATATAGGGTAATTCATAGTTAATTACATAACGTAAATCACTAATGTCGATACCTCGTGCTGCAACGTCTGTTGCCACCAACGCTCTAGTTTTACCCGCTTTAAATTCCGCTAAGGCTTTATCGCGCGCACCTTGTGATTTATCACCATGGATAGATTGGGTTTTAATACCGTCTTTAGACATTTCTTTCGCCAGTTCATCTGCGCCCTGTTTTGTGCGGGTAAAAATTAGCACTTGTTGCCAATTTTTAGAACCAATTAAAAATGACGTCAGCTCGCGTTTGCGATCGCTATCTACGGTATAAACAATTTGCTCTACTTTTGTTGCCGCGGTATTACGTTCGCCTACTTCAATAAGCTCAGGATCATTAAGTAAGGTTTTACTGAGTTTAAAGATCGCATCATCAAAAGTGGCTGAAAATAGTAAGGTCTGACGTTTGGGTGGTAAACGATTTAAAATACGGTCAATTTCATCCTTAAAGCCCATATCCAACATGCGATCCGCTTCATCAAACACGATAGTTTCAAGGTGAATTAACAATACGCTGCCGTTAACAATATGATCTAGCAATCGTCCAGGTGTGGCTATTAATACGTCAGCTCCCTTTTCTATCGCTTCAATTTGCGGCTTAATACTGACGCCACCGTATGCTACAGCTATGTTAAGTTCGGTGTTCTCAGCGTAGCTAACAAAGCTTTTATAGACTTGCTGTGCAAGTTCACGTGTTGGAGTTAATACTAACGCTCTAATCGGTCTTGCTGCGGGAATATTTTCACTTAATCGCTGCAATATAGGTAACGCAAACGCGGCAGTTTTTCCGGTACCTGTTTGTGCTCCTGCCATAATATCTCTATTAGCTAAAATAGCAGGAATGGCTTGTTGTTGAATTGGCGTTGGTTGCTCATAGCCTAAGGCTTTAACAGCATCAGTCAGTGACTTATCTAATGCTAAGGATGAAAAACTCATGATTATCTATCGCTTCTTAATCGAATGTTGTTTTTGCTTAAGTTCATGCTCAAGCTCATCTGGATAATACACTAGCCCTTGCTCATCTTGGCTTGGAAAAACCACAATAGCGAGTTCATCGTCCGCTAAACCGGTACTCCAACGACTGAACCATTTGTTTAATGAAATGGCTTCGGCTTGACAGGCTTGCCACTCATCAGTAGCCCAAGCTTGGGCGAATTCTTTGTTAGGCCAAACCGGGACGCAGTCTTCTTCTTCGGTGTTGAGCATCACACAGCCATGTTCGTCAGTCAAAATCCATAACTCATTTTGACTGACGACTTCATTGACAAAGTAAGCGGCCCGTTGCGCGTCATCCATTTGTAATATTTGTTTTATTTTTTCTGGCTCTAACACATAACTTCCTAATAAAAACTATTTTAAATACGATGGCTATTCTACAAAAATTTGCATCTCTTCGCCGATTTGTTTACGCATTTCCATTAATTTTTTTGCGCTTTCATGCTGCTTTTTATCTGCTGTTGTCTTTGGTATCCATTCTGGAATCCGTTCAGACTGTCCCTTTTGACTGACAGCAACCATAATCACAATACAATGGGTGGTAAGCCGACGATTCAAGGTCTTGGGATCACAAGCATTAACTTCTACCGCTATGTGCATAGAAGTCTTGCCGGTATAGATAACTTTCGCCTCGACCTCCACTAAGCTGCCAACGTGAATAGGCTCAACAAACCGAATCCCACCTGCATATGCCGTAACACAATAACGACCACTCCAGCCTGCTGCACAGGCATAAGCCGCTAAATCTATCCATTTCATTACCGCACCACCATGCACCTTACCGCCAAAGTTAACATCTTGTGGTTCTGCTAGAAATCTTAAGGTTATATCGCGCTGCGGTTGATTCATGGTGCTTCCTATTTATCAGTAAAATTAGCTTTCAATAGTGGCTATACCCAGTAGGTCACTTAATTTACAAATTGCTATTACAATATGCAGGGTTTAAATGTACATTAGCACCCGTTAGATCATAGTTGAAATTTAAAGGTAAAGTATGAAAATTTGGGTTGATGCCGACTCGTGTCCAGTAGTCATTAAAGAGATATTATTTCGAGCCGCAGAGCGCACACAAACACCGACCACCTTACTTGCGAATCATTATCTCAAAATACCACCGTCGAAAGTGATCAATTTTGTGCAGGTTAGTGCTGGTTTTGATGTTGCAGACGACGAAATCGTCAAACGAATCGAACCAAATGATTTGGTGATAACGGCAGATATACCCTTAGCAGCTGAAGTTGTCGAAAAAGGCGGTTTAGCACTTAATCCTAGAGGTGAGCTCTACACTGAAAGTAATATTCGCCAACGACTCAATATGCGTGATTTTATGGATACCTTGCGTTCGAGCGGCATTGAAACAGGTGGCGCGCCGCCTATTAGCCAAAGTGACCGCCAAGCATTTGCTAACAATCTAGATAAATTACTAGCACAAGTATAAGAACAACAAGTCTAATTTATTCAATACCAAGCGAGTATTGATTAATCTCGCTTGGTAAATCAGATAGACAGCATAGTTCAAATATCATTTCTCCGTCGCTCAGCACACTACTTGCTTGGATTAGGATTAATACGGCGACGTCCGCCATTATTACCATCGCTATTGCCATAAGGATTACTCGCTGAGCTATTACCGATATGACGTCTGTTTTTTCCAGTAGGTTTGTGGCCACGCGCATTATCGCCAGAACGCTGACCGTCTTTATGCTCAATACTTTCAGATTTAAATTTTCTTGGCTTTTGAGCTTTTAAAGCTCGTAACTTACGCGATTCTGGCAAGGCATGGACAGGTTCGAAACCGACGACAATTTCTCTTGGCAAATGTGTTTGTATAACATGCTCTACATCACTAAGTAGATCAAACTCATCAGCACAGACTAAAGAAACGGCATGACCACTAGAACCTGCTCGGCCAGTTCGGCCAATACGGTGAACATAGTCTTCTGGTACATTGGGTAATTCAAAGTTAACCACTTGGGGTAGTTGATCAATATCAATACCACGGGCAGCGATATCTGTTGCTACTAGTACGCTAATTTTACCTTCTTTAAATTGTGCTAACGCTTTGGTTCTTGCGCCTTGGCTTTTGTTACCATGAATGGCAGCAGCTTGAATACCAGCGGCATCTAGCTGCTTAGTTAATTTATTTGCACCATGCTTAGTTTTCATAAACACGATAACTTGTTGCCAGTCATTTTCTTTAATTAAGTGGGTCAGTAGCGCTGCTTTCCTGTTTTTATCAACCGAGTAAATCAATTGCTCAACAGTTTCAGCCGTGGTATTTTTTGGACTGATTGAAATTTCAACTGGATCTTTAACGATTCCTTTGGCAAGTTCGCGAATATCGGGAGAAAATGTCGCAGAGAAAAGTAGCGTTTGGCGAGTTTTGGGTAGCAATGATAAAATTTTCTTGATATCACGAAGAAAGCCCATATCCAACATTCTGTCAGCTTCATCAAGCACTAATATTTCTAATTGATTAAAGCGTACAGCATTCTGATTGTACAAATCGAGTAAACGCCCAGGAGTGGCAACAAGAATATCGACACCTTGGCGTAGGCGCAGCATTTGCGGGTTAATTTTAACACCACCGAATACTACCGCTGATTTTAACGGTAAATGCTTACCATACATTTCAACATTTTCAGCAATTTGCGCAGCGAGTTCACGCGTTGGTGTAATAATCAATGTTCTTGCCTGGTTTGGCCGTACTTTATCGCCTTTCGATAACAGTTCAAGAATAGGTAAGGTAAAGCCTGCTGTTTTACCTGTGCCCGTCTGCGCCGCGGCCATAACATCTTTACCAGCTAGTACTGCAGGTATCGCCTGAGCTTGAATAGGTGATGGTGTATCATAACCTTTTTCTGCAATGGCTTTTTGAATTGGGGCAGATAAACCTAAATCGGTAAAACTCATAGAATGTACTCTTCTTGCTGGGGGTTTGAGCCAATGTCAAACGGCGGTGCAGAATACAGTATAGACGGCTTCAGTGCAATGATAGTGCTAATTCTAAACAACTTCTGTCAGCCTTATTTTAGCGGCTAAGAAAATGAATCACTATTTCACTTAAGCTGAGCTGAACAATCTTCATTAATTAAATTAGCTATCCTTAAATACCGCACTGGTAATTCATTAACGATAGCTAGGATAATTTAACCATTGATTACCGGCTCAGAAATTATTGCAAAACAAACCTGATAGCCTTTTGACCGTACAGATTGAATAACATTGGCAGGCAGGCCAACGGCCTTGAGTTTATTTCTAATTCGTGCAACTTTGATGTCGATCGAGCGGTCGACGCCATCATAATCAGCTCCTTTCAGCACTTTTAATATTACTTGCCTTGAGACAATACTGTTATGCTTAGTAGCAATAAAGTAAAACAATTCATACTCTTCCTGTGTTAATCTCAACGGCTTTTTTTGGTAAAAGCAATCCGCACAAGCAGGTACAAATTCAAGCTCACCAAAGACCAACACATCGTCTGTTTGGTAATTCGTTGGCCTAACACCTAAACGTTTTATTCTTTGAAACAAGACTTCAAAGGGCGCCGTTTTTAAAACAAAATCATCGCCACCAACCTCAAAACACTTTATTTCTACCGAGGAATCTTCATGACTAGTAATAAAAATAATAGGTCGCTGATAAAATTCTCTTAGTTGCTGACATACGTCGAAGCCATTAATGTCAGGAAGACCAATGTCTAATAAAATAAGATCAGGAGAGGTATTGATAACTTTACGTAATGCTGCTGAACCATTAAAAACCTGAGTAACTGCAAAACCTTTACTTTCTAGTTGGCTTTTTAACGTAAGAGACACCAAGTTATCATCTTCTATAATTAGTATTTCTTTCATGATGGCCTTCCTTAATTCTCTATTGATAAATTTTATCTAGATCACTGCTTTACCAAAGGCTCAAAATTATTGAGTTCGTGGTGAGAATAAAAAGATCTAGATACACAACATTATAGTGCTAGAGCTAACTGGCTAAACCCATATCCGATAGGTGTTAGTTACAGAAAATGTTAATTATCGTTAACTGTGCCTTATTTACCCTAGGTCCTAGTCGTAAACTTGTCAAAATCTATCACGGCATATAAATTTAAAAAAATCTCGCAGGGCATTCCAGTATCAACTTTATAATGTCGCATGCAAAAAAATATATATGACGTTATCGATGTTGACAGCAGTGTGACTTAAGTAATGAAGCAATTAATCATGCCATTCAATACATCTAGCCTGTTAATTGCCACTACAGAATATAGATTAAGCAATATATTAATGCTTATTATATTATTTATAGTTAACAATAGGCTTACTTATATACTGATTTTCCTCCTTTTATCGTCATACAACAATACTGAAGGGCATGATAATTGTATCTAATATGTAACACCTAGCAGTGTAACAAGCAGCAAAAAAAATGATAAACGGATGATTGAGGAAATAAAAAAATAGATGGGAAATTTAAGTGAAAAAAAACCCGTAACTTGCGTTACGAGTTTTAGAATGATGGTGGAGGGAGGTGGATTCGAACCACCGAAGGCTGAGCCGTCAGATTTACAGTCTGATCCCTTTGGCCACTCGGGAACCCCTCCACAGGGTCGAAAACCCAGCCTAAGCTGGGTATTCTAAATAGAAGCCTAGCAATGTCCTACTCTCACATGGGAACTCCCACACTACC
>CAXBNP010000036.1:0-43513 GCA_963977145.1 uncultured Colwellia sp. | reverse complement strand
GAGGTGTATAATAACACCTCCAGTTAGGTGGCCAAATTAACTATGCCACTACACTAAGCTTTTATAAACAGTTTGGAACAATAAATTTACTTTTGAAAACAATGAAAAAAACTAAGTTTATCAGCTTTAATTTAAACGACGCTTTTTCTGGCAAGCTTGTTTTTATCTATTATTAAGGCCTGACACAGATTCTTCAATTTTTATCTTCCTTGCGCCATGTTCTGTAATAACTGTAGTCTTTGTTGTTCCTGCTTGGAAGGTTTATAAGGTACGTCGCTTAAGCTCGATAAGGCAAAGTTTTTTATTTCAAATTGGTTAATAGCACTATCGCCGTATCTTTTAGGTGTGCCGGGAGCGGGAGACATTAGCTCAATAGAGAAGGTCGATAAATAAAACGGGCCTTGTCGACCTTGTAATACGCTTTGGTGGGCCTTTAATTCGATACTGCTACTACCTTGGCTAAGTTTTTCTTTACTCACCAAATGTGCAATAGGTTGCTGGTTAGCATCAAACAAGTTAGCGCGCACACGATACAGGCCTTTATCTCTTGTAGTCAGGTTAGCTTTTAGCACCATATCTGCGTCTTGATTAAATGCGGGATCGAATCCTTCTAATGTTGCGACTGAATCAACATATTTTAGCGCCAAAGCAATGCTAATGTTTTTACCATTAACTTGTGCTTTTACCGTGGCTTGCAGTTGCGTTGGAAAGTTACGTTCACCGTCAAATTGTACTGTCCAGCTATTTTCATCTTGTTCAAACTTACGCGTTAATAGTGACTTACCACTATCAAGGTCGACAAGTACCAGCTCTGCAAAGGCAATATTCTCCCCCGACAGGGTGGCAAAAACTGGCTCAGGGTATGTGTAACGATATTTGGATAGTTCTGCCGATATCGTGGTACCTGTGTCGTCAACGGGAATCGACTGCGGATTGAAAAAATTGGGTTGTAATCGGTCAAAATCATTACTAGATAATGGCTGTGAGTAAGTCGGGAAGTTTAATTCGGCCGCATAAGCTTGGGCAACTAAGGTTGCTGAGTCGTTTGAGGTTATTTTCTCGGGTATAACGGCTAGCTCAGTAGTTTCCCCCCCAAGCGCTTTCTGTGCTAAGCGTGTGGGTTTTTCTTTTGCTGTACTTATTGTTGATTTATTGACCATAATCACCTGTTCTGGCATTGAAGGCCAAAAAAGCCAAACAGCGACCACAACTATGGCCATTGCCGCTATTCGTTTTAATAAGGATTTATTTTTCATAACGGATTTATTAACTCTTAACTTGCCTTATATCGGAGCCGTTTAACTTTCGTTGAGAATATTGAAAGATAAACAACCCCTCGTGCTTTACTTACCTTAGCTTAGTTAGGCATAGCGTCATAAATTAGCGTTGACATGCTGTCAGATGCTGAGTTTTCTACATAAAGATATTTGCTTTTCCATAACCACCAGCCGGTTGTTTTGGTGTATGTATCAAAACGAATATTTTCACCTGATAACATGCTCTGCTGACTACTTGCCGCTGTTACTTTACCTTCCTGTGATGGCTCAAGCAATGAGCCATGACTATAGTCAACACCCATTAACATTGGGTAGTGATAAGGCATGAAACCCGAAACGGCATTACTTTGATTAGAGATTTTACCGTTGAATGCTACTTGTGTGCTACAACTGCCAAAACGAGCTTGGCGATTAGCACCACATGAAGAGTGACTACCAACTACACCGTCATCATTACCTTGAATAAATGGGCTAGTAACACCTAAGTATTCGCTAGCATCACCGACAAAACGTAAACGCGGAATACGGGCATCGGGTAGTGGTGCAAGTTGCCTAGCATTATTGACTTTTAAGTCATGCAGTACGCCCATTTCATCACTTAAGTCACCACCTAGCCAAGCTTCTAAAGCGGCTTCGATAATGAAAGTCCAAGTTTCAGTGCCTTGCGCAACACTTACCGCTAAATCGGCAAGTTCACTACCGCCACCAGCACCAGCAATGTCAAAGGTAGCGACGATATTAAGTGGCGCTAGTCCGGCATTCTCTAACCATGTTTCCTGATTTTCAATAATATAGCGAGTCACTAAGTCACCGGTAGAGTGAGTAACAAATATACAGCCTGGATCACAAAAATTGCTTTCCGAGAATGATTTTAACTTAGGCCAAAGATAGTCAGTGGCAATTTTTCCCTCAACTCTTTCATATGAGGGCCAGTCAATGCGCGCGTCACTGATATTGTTCCAGTAGCCTTGCCAGTAGTTTTGACCGTCTGCAGTGACATCACCATCAGATATCAGTTGTTGTGGTTGAAGGCCATGCACAAGTACTATTTTGTATTCTTTGCTGAATGCGGCAGTTGAGCACAGCGATAGGCCAAGCGCTGCTATAGCAGCGACACTTTTAATTGTATTCATATTTTCCCCAATGACTTTTTATAGTTATTTTGTATCGTTATTTTTATTACGTCGTATTTTTATTATGTATATTTTACTGATCGGACGTTCGACCAGTTGAACTGATAATAGATGACAGTTTGTGTATTATTCAACCTTTAGCCATATTCATGTGGTAAATAATGAAAATAAATATTATTTATATTGGTGTTTTTTAGCACGCCATAGCGCAAATAAATACCCTGAGAAAGTTAACTAACCTTGGAAATAGTGCTTAGCTGTTCAATGTGATTGTTTCCCTTGAATTGGCTGCATAAATATAAAAATCAACAAAGCTGGCAGTTATGTCGTAAGCTTGTTACTTTGGTTCGATACTTTATGATTAAAGTAAAAAGTGCATAACGTTAGACTTTACAACCATACTGATAAATTATAAGCGAGTGATATTTAATTAGGTTTACATTTAATCAGCTTAGCGGCTGACTAGATTTACATTTACATTTACACTTAGCTATTTATAATTATATATCAATCTAAGTGATTGCAAGCTAATTGCGTAAGCGCGGGAGATTTATTCATTGAAGGGCTATTTATGTTCAACCTATCACTAACAATAAAACAAAAAATAATAATGGGCTTTAGCACCATAGGGATTTTATTAGTTGCCGGTAGCATCTTTTCTTATAATTCACTAACGCAGATCAGTAGAGCTAATAGCAATGTTGAGCTCTTAGCGGTTCCCGTGCAAAAGCAAAGCAATGCCTTACAAATAAAATTACTTAATATGATAAAAGTAGGCGCGCTTGGTTTTACTCACCAAGACACAGCATCCTTGGTTGAAAGTGAGCAAGCATATGAGAATTTAAATCAAGAGTTTCAATCGGCAGTGACCGTGTTACGCAGTAAAGTTACCGATCAGGCTAACATGTTACAGGCCTTGAATCAGGCATATACGCAATACCAATCCTACGTAGCGCAAAGTAAGCAATTCTACTTAGCTAAGAAAAATGTTGCAGCGGCCAATGAAACATTTGTCAATAACTATCAATTATTTTCTGAAAGTCGCGATCAGGCCAGTAACGACATGCTTGATCTTGAATTAATTGAGTTACCTAATAATGGCCAACTATTAGCAGACATTATCGGAAATGGCACTCGTATTGATGATATGTTGTTTACCTTAAAAAGTACCATGTCTGGTTTAAAACAAGTTACCGAGCTTGATGTGTTAACTCAGCATAAAGAAGACGTTAGCTTTTTAGTTGCCAATGCAAAAAATAACTTTGATTTCATGCTACGACTGTTTGAGGGCATTGATGATAAGTCTTTACTGGACGACTTTACTGTTCAGTTTGCAGTTTTAAATAATTTATTGGTAGAGCCTGGAGAATTATATGCAGAGAAACAACAGGCTATTGCAGACTCTATTAATGCCAATACAGCTTATGACAGTTCAGTCGTTAGCTTTAATGCCACTTATCAGCAACTAACCTTATTGCTTTCTCTGGCTGAAGCGCGCTTTGATGAATTGCAATTAACCACTAAAGATAAAGTAGCAACCAGTGAAGATCTTGCTATATATATGGCGATTATCTTTGTTGTTTTAGCTACATTTATTGCTGTGGCAACAACGCGGGCCATGTTAAAACCTTTAGCGCATGCGAACAAGTCGTTAGCTTTGATTGCCCAGGGCGATTTGACGCGCAGGTTAACGATTAGAAACGAAGATGAATTTGGTGACTTATTTAATAACATCAACAAACTTAGTGATGATTTAACATCTTTACTGAAAGATATCAGTAAAGATGCTTATTCACTGGATGAGTCAGCAAATGTCACCAGTGAGCAATGTCATAGAATTGCAGAATCTACCCGGGCACAAATTAAACGGGTGACCGCGGCGAAACAAATAGCCGAAAAAATGTTTATCAGTTCATCCAATGTTACTGAAGAAGCAGATCAGACTGCCCACAATGTTTCAGAGGCGTCAAAGCACAGTTATGAAGTACGAACAATTGCCGATGATAACAGCAACCGTATTGTTTCTTTGTCCAAAGGCTTAAGTGAGTCTGTTGAAGTGATGACAAGGTTGAGTAAGCATAGTGATAGCATAGGAGGTATTTTAGATACCATTGGTAGCATTGCTGAGCAAACTAATTTATTAGCCTTAAATGCAGCAATTGAAGCGGCAAGGGCGGGTGAACATGGTCGAGGCTTTGCCGTTGTTGCTGATGAAGTAAGGTCATTAGCTTCTCGTACACAGGCGTCAACAGCTGAAATTCAAAAAATGATTAATTCGCTGCAAAAAGAAACCCAAACAGCGGAAGTGGCTATTTCTCAAGGGCAAACACAGGCGGCAGAATGTGAGTCACAAAGTCATGAGTTGAGTAATGCTATTAAGCAAATTGAAAGTGCACTACATACCATTGATGAAATGAGTAAAAGTATTAGTGTCGCTTCAAATGAACAACTGGTTTTTAGTCAAGATATTGAAGTCACAATGAATGAAGCGGCCGAAGCGGCAACACACAATGCGGCAGAATCACAAGACTTATCGGACCGAAGTGATGAAGTGACTAAATTAGCTGATTCGTTAACTGAATCAGTAGCACGCTTTAAGTTATAACTAAATTACTGAACTGCCTTAATTCAAGGTTGGGTTAATAGTTTAATCAATTTATCAAAGCTACAGCGCTAGGTAATTAAGTTGTTGTAGCCATTGATATAATTAATATACTGAACGCCAGATAATATAATATATCGCCAATATTACGACTTTTCAGGCCTCTTCCCTATGCTCAGTATTGCCGGCATGGATGCAGGTATTTCGACTACGCTAAAATTAAAAACCGCCAATCGGTACTCATACCACTATTAGTAAGCTATTTTTCGTGAGGCACGGCATACTTAAAGCTTTGATGATTTAAAAATAGCAAGATAGTTTCTTAAATTATTGAAAATCACCTTATATGGGATTATTGAAATCGTTTATACCCCGAATTAAGCATAATTCTATGCTTAATTGAAACAGCTAAAGTAACTAGGTAAAAAACGCCTGTCGCTATTAAAAACTTTATATATTTGTAAAATTAACCTTAAAAGATATATTTTCTGACATTATTTTAAATAATTTTACGACTTTATTTGCTAAAAAAACGACAGGAAAACTTAATTTCATGCAAAAGTCAATTATTTTCACTGTATTTTTACTGTGTTCTTACTCATTTATTATAATAGCTTGTGCATTGTTTTTATTGTCTTTTGTATTTAATTGTGTGAATTTAAATTCTTAAAATCTATATTTTTATTCCTTATTGGTGTTTGTTAATTTTTGAAAGTAACGCTTTTGACAAAATCAAAAATTAGACTTTACTATCAGTGTCTAGCTAGTCAGCTATCCGTAACAGGTTGATAAGTATTTAGCTCAGCGTTTCATGTATACCATTCATATGTATACCATTAAAATAATAATGATAAGAGATAATAAAATGACACATGAGAAATTAGGGAAAAAGAATATACTCGCCGCATCTATAGCAAGCGTTTTAGCATTATCAATGGCAACGGCCCAAGCAAGCCCTGTCTTTGATGCTGAAAAATTGCAGTCTGTAAAAGCGGAAGAAAAAGTACGTTATATCATTAAGTTTAAAGAAGATAGTGCATATTCTGCTTTTTACAATAGTCCTTCTGAGAGTAACAGAGAAACCTTGCGTGAAAAAAATGCGCAAAGCTTACAAAAGCATGGCGCTGAGATGATTATGCATATGAAGCGCTCAAACGCTGCAGCCGCTATCTTAACGTCAAATCAATTAATATCACTTAGAAAAGATCCAGCTGTTGAATATGTCGAAGTGGATCCTAAAAGGTATTTAATTGAAACGGTTACTCGTACTTTTGATGGTTTAAACGCGAGTGCAATTACACCTTCTGCTGAATCAACTCCGTACGGTATTAATATGGTGCAAGCAAATCAGGTCAGTGATGCTGCCACAGGTAATATGAAAGTTTGTATTACTGATACCGGTTATGAAGGTAATCACGAAGATCTACTGCCATATACAAACGCAGGTATTACGGGTGACAATAATGATGGCCTAGGAAATGATACCGGCAACTGGTGGCAACCGGGCCATGCGCATGGTACACATGTTGCTGGAACTATTGCCGGCTTAGGTGGTAATGGTGTTGGTGTAACGGGCGTTAATCCAAGTGGCTTATTAGATTTACATATAATAAAGGTATTCAATAACGCCGGTAGTTGGGGTTACGGTTCAGATATGGTTAGAGCCGTAGAGCAATGTCAGGATGCCGGCGCTAATATTATTAGCATGAGTCTTGGCGGCGGGGCGTCAAGTGCGACAGAAGAAAGCGCGTTTGTCGCAGCAAAAAATGCTGGATTAATTAACATCGCAGCAGCAGGTAATGGTGGTAATACGTCCTTGTCATACCCTGCATCATATGACTCTGTAATGTCAGTAGCGGCAATTGATTCGAATAAGAATGTAGCGTCATTTTCGCAAAAAAACGCTCAAGTTGAAATCGCTGCGCCTGGGGTAGCTATTACCTCAACAGTACTAAATAATGGCTATGCTACATGGGATGGCACTTCAATGGCAACACCTCATGTTGCGGGTGTTGCCGCTTTAGTGTGGAGTCACTTTCCTAGCTGTACTGGTGAAGAAATTCGTAATGTAATGAATGTTACCGCTCAAGACTTAGGCACCGCAAACCGAGATAATAGTTATGGTTACGGCTTGGTTCAAGCAAAAGCTATGTATGATGCGTTAACGGCTGACGGTTGTAATGTTGTCACTCCACCGCCACCGCCGCCACCAGAAGATGGTGTACTAGTGAATGGTGTAGCTCAATCGGGTCTTTCTGGCGCTCAAAGCGCACAATTAGGCTTTAGCATGGCTGTTCCAGCTGGCGCGACAAACATTAGTTTCAATATGAGTGGTGGCACTGGTGATGCTGATATGTATGTTAAGTTTGGCTCAATGCCTACAACTTCAACGTATGATTGTCGTCCGTACTTAGGCGGTAATAATGAAAGTTGTGCTGGCACGAGTAATAACGGCACCTATTATGTTTTACTTAATGGCTACTCAGCCTTTAGTGGTGTTAGCTTAGTAGGTAGTTACACTGATGAAGTGGTGACACCTCCAGGTGGCGGCTCTTACACTAATGGTACGAATGTTAACATCAGAAACAAACGCACGGCCGTAAGTTCAATTGATGTTACCGGTAGTGGTGACTCAGGTGCTATTACTATTGATGTTGATATTAAACATACCTACATTGGTGACCTAAAAGTAACACTTATTGCCCCTAGTGGTGCAAGTGCTGTTTTACACAACCATACTGGCGGATCAGCTGATGATATTTTCCAAAGCTACTCAATTAACGCAACAGGTGTTGAGAGAAATGGTAATTGGCGATTAGAAGTGTATGACAATGCCAATGGCGATACCGGTATTATTGATTCTTGGACTATTAATTTTTAGTTGATGACCAATAGCTTTTAGAATGAATATAAAAGCGCTTAATACCCTGAGTATTAAGCGCTTTTTCTATTTTTAAATCGGGGGTAAAAGTCATTCTTTGATATATGCAATGGTGGAGCTAGAAGTAATTATTGCATGATTTTCAGAAATATATTAAGTCTTGAACACCTTATGCTAACTTACTCTCTTAACCGATAAAATCACTAGCTTGCTAACATAGCGTAGAGCTTAAATTTACTGTCTTGCACCAGAGCTTCAGTAGAGGGGCTTATCAAAAACTGAACATGGATAGCGCTAACAGTGGTTACTCAGTCATTAAATAGACATAAATTAACTATCTAGGAGCATCAGCATAAGGGTCAAATGGCTTGTTGTCATTTGAGTTATTGTTTGATTTGCTCTCGCCACCTTTATAGTTTGCTCTATCATTGACTTTAGCACCGCTGCTTTCGCGTTTATGCTCGGGCTTATATGCTTTTTTATGTTCGGGCTTAGCACGATGTGTCTCTTTAAAACTTTCTTTAGTTAACGGTATAATCGCCTCACCGCGAACTAATACTTTTGGTTTTTTGCTCTTGATATGTAAAGGTATAACTCGTTTGCGCGGAGGTATTTCGAACTCATCTTCACCGGGCTCAGGTAGGTTTTTAAAATCATAGAGATAAAAACGTTCAAGTTTTTCTCTTGCCCATTCGGTTTTACGCAAAAACTTTAGGCTTGAAACAATACTTGGGTTGCTTTTAAAGCAATTAATTCGCGTGTACTCAGCTAAAATATCAAAGCCATAATGCGTTACTAATTCATCTAGTAAGATGTCTAGCTTTAATCCGTGTAAGGGGTTGTTCAACTGTTCTTTTTCTTGACTCATCATTGACTTAGTTTTGCTGACTGACATTACTCGATATTATACACCTAAATGCATGGGTTTTAAGTGCTGATTTAATCTCTTTTATAAACGGTATTGAAAAAGCCCTACATACGGTTATGTAAAATGTTGTACACTTATTTTAATTCAACAATAATGATTTAAAAATAACGGATACCTCTAATGAAAAAACTGCTGATACTACTAACCATTTCAACGTTAAGTACCTCTGCTATTGCACAAGAAAAAAGCTGGTTTGAAAGCTTGAAAAGTTTGGTCGGCTTAAGTGATAACACAGAGCAAAGTGTTGAGCCAGCACCAGTGAAAACGGCTAGCACTGACGGTTTAGTTGATATGCTAACGAGCTCATTAGAGGTTAATACAGAGCAAGCATCAGGCGGTATGGGCGCTATTTTTAACTATGTAAAAAATAATGTTTCAACACAGCAGTTTAGCCAACTTGCTAAGTCGATACCCGGTGTAGATGGCTTGGTGGCGCAAATGCCGGATCTTAGCAAACTTAATTCAGGCTCAAGCGAAGGTTTTGGGGGGTTACTTGATAAAGCGTCAGAATACAGTGATTCATTGAAATCGATTAATGATGTTAAAAAGCAGTTCGACGCTTTAGGTTTAAAGCCGGAAATGATCAGCAACTTTATTTCGACGGCACAAAGCTACTTGGATACTGAACAAGGTCAACAAGCGAAAAAAATACTAACAGACGGTTTAGGGAAAATGCTAGCTTAATAGCTGTTATGCATTAATTAGAAGGCGTGATGGCGTTTGGCGCTAACAAACCTCTAAGCAATAAATAAAAAGCCCGTTTAAGTAAAATATTTTACTATAACGGGTTTTTTATTGTAGTTATAAAAACGATGGACTGCTTTCTATTAACTTTATTTTAAAAGTAAATTTTGTTAATTTCGTTTGACTGATAAGTAAGTGTAGCTTGCTATATAAACGGCTTAAAAAGATGCTGTAAAAAAGTTGAATACCTGCCTATGGACTGCTAACTTGCTCAATTAATTATAAAATAAGTACTAAAAGGATTTTGATGAAAAAGATTATTCTTGCATTATCGCTAGTATCTTTATTCAGTTCTGCAGGCGAATTTGAAACCTCTGTTGGCTTAGGTCATGAATACGGTAGTATTTTAGGCGCTCAGCTCGGCTATAAAACCGAGTTCACTAAATATTATGCTGCATTAGGCTATATAGGTTATGCCGCAGGTTTTCAAACTACGTTTAGTGAAAATTCAAAACATGCCTATGGCGTAGTTGCCGGTATGGAAGCATGGGAAAGTGAAAATGGCTTTGTCTTTGCGACTTATGATTATCATTTTAATGGTTTTTCTAATCCTGGATTTGTCATAGGAACGGGCTTTGGTTTTACTCGTGGTGAGGGACTATCTGACACTTTTGATGATATTGGCAAGCGCGACAGTAAGAGAACCAAAGAGGATGTAAAAGCTGAATTTACCTTGAATATTGGTTATAAGTTCTAGTCGTCGACTAGCATTTAAATGTAATTATTTCCAAGCAGCGATGTTTTACTAAATATCTTAACTATACCTAAAATTACAGGTTAGTTAAGATATTGAAAATTTTAAGTTATTACTTTATTTGTTAAATAATTAATTTTTCTGATGAAACTTAAGTTACTTTAACAATGCTCTCTCGCCTAATGTTAAGCACTTTGTAATGCTTCTAATAACTCACTAATTTCAGCCTTTAAGTCTTTATCAGCGATTTTATTACTGTTGATCTTCGCATTTTCTAAATGTGCAATAGCGCTTTTTTTATCACCTAACTCTACTTGTAGTGAGGCGATGGCAAAGGCGATAGATGAGAGAAAATCTTTGGAATTAATCGCTTGCGCCTTAACTAAGGCTTTTTCGTAAATAGTAATCGCTAATGCTAAATCATCTGTAAAGTCAGCTAGGGTTTCCCATTGTACCGGATGGTCTTTATCACTATCTTCATTATCGTCACATACTTGCTGTAATTCACGGTAATATTCATCGAAGTTAGCTTGGTTCTTTCTGACTGAAGCTTGCATTAAATCTTTAGCCAAAGCATGTACGTGTTGGTATATTTTGGTATTCACGGGTTTTCCTTATTACTATATTCAATATTGGGGATTATAGAGCTTTTAGCAAAACTAAACAGAAATTACTAAGCTAACAATAAAAAAACCTAATCAATGGATTAGGTTTTAATGATTTTGTGCTTACTAAGCACTTTTTACGATAGAACTTTAAAGATGTTTATTAGCTATCGCTTAGGCTTCATCGTGAAAGATTTCTTCAATGCTGAGTTTGAATAATCTAGCGGCTTTAAAAGCGAGCGGTAAACTAGGGTCAAACTTACCTTTTTCGATAGCATTGATCGTTTGGCGAGAAACCTCTAATGCCTCTGCAAGTTGTGCTTGGGTCCAGTCTCTTTCCGCGCGCAGTACTTTGAGTTTATTTTTCATTGGAATTTTCTATTGCCAATAAAAGTGGCGATTAGGTAGGTCACGCCAATAAAAATAACTAAATGAGATATTTCTGCGTGAAAATTTATTAGCTTTAAAACATCCAAATTTGAATAAGTTAAGCCAACCACAATACTAAGCCCTAAAGTTACGGCCATGGCGTTAAGTTGAATGCGTTGCTGCAATTCATCTAAGCCTTTTATATGGTCAATATTGCTCAAGATCATTTTTAAACCTAAGGCTAAATTGAGCAGTACCATTATAGTCGTTATGGCGGTGTTGAAATCCCAAATAAATCGCGGACCAAAATTACTTAGTGCCATGCTTAATAGCCAAATGGCAGTCCAAAATCCCAGTCTTGTGGTATTACTGCGATTTTTCTGCTGAAACGATGCTGCTTTACTTGCTATTTCCTTGTTGCTGTCTGTCATCATGTTACTCCAATGTCTGCTTTACCTGACTAAAAGTCATGCTTGCTTTACATTGCTAAATATAGACAAGGATATTTATTATGTCAAGTTTTATTTACTTTTAGTCTAAGGTGTTTTACTTTTATTGGCAGGGGATATTGATTTTAAACCAGCTGAGCTTGAGGGAGATTGCAAAAATAAAAATATATTACAGGTCAGTGCTAATTAACTAAAATATTTTTTCTATAGTCACCGGGGGTTTGTTGGGTGAGTTTATTAAACCAGCGATAGAATGATCTGGGTTCGGTAAAACCTAACTCGCTACTGATTTGATTTAAGTTTAAGACACTCTGAGCTAAATGTTTTTTCGCCATGGCTAACCGAGTTTCATCAAGCAAACTTTGAAAATTCAAGCCTAATGCCGCTAAGCGACGTTGTAATGTTTTTGCGCTTATACCGAACTTCTCTGCCATATCTTGCTGATGGAAAGCACCGGTTTTTAGCGATTTTTCTAGCTCTATTCTTAACTGCGTCGCGAGATCTACTTCTGTTGTTAGATTATAAACTAGTGACTGCGCGTGGCTTTCAAGGGTGGACAGTAATTTTTGATCACCTTTATTTAACGGCAGCGACAATAAGGCTTTATCAAATATAATGGCATTTTCACTTTGTCCATAGCGCACTAAGCAGTTAAATACTGCTTGATATTCTTGTTGTTGACTCAGTGATGGTTGCTGTCGACTTAAGCGTAGTTCACTCGGGTTACTGTCATGGCTAACTAAGTAACGGGCAAAGGTTAGCCAAGAAGCAAGGCAGTTGTCGACCATATGGCGCTTAACGTTTGGGTCGGTGAATTGACAATGCCAACTAATTTTTACTTGCTCACCTAATGGCGAAAAGGTGGTAACACCCATATCGCCAACTAACTTTTCAAAAGGCTGAATTTTGCTGATAACTTGCCCAAGGTTTGCACAGTTCATCGAGATATAGCCCAAAACACTATAAGAGCCTGGTTGTACATGTTTTGCGGTGTGTAAACCGAATAACTCATCGCTAGACTGTGCAAGTAGTGCTGCGATAAGTTGTTGAAAAAGTTGACCGCTAATGTGCTGACTGTTATCAGATAATAGCTTTTTATCTAAGCCGATAGTTTGGCAAATAGCGTCAATATCCAATTTTTGCTCGGCGGCTAATTGCAAGTATTGCTTTATAGCCGCTACAGATGCTTGGCCAAGGTTGTCATCTAGGTTAGCATTTTCTTGCTTTTGTGCTAGCTTGTCGTTGCCTGATAAATGATTGAAATTGCTCATTGCTGTCTGTTGCCCATGGTTTTGTCCACATATGTCACCTTGACTGTCTTTTTAGGACATTTCATCACTATACACTTGCTTTATTATAATGCGTAATAAAATAATAAAGGGCTGTAAAATGAGACGTTGGAATGGCTGGGGTGATGAAAGCACCTCAATGGATTTACCGCAGTCGGCAGGAGAATTTTTAAGCAAGGCAGTCGGGGCAGGGCATCGTCTCAACGATATTGGTTTAGCTGAGGTGATTAAGGCAGTACCGGAGTCGCGTTTACCCGAGCACCCATTAGTCTCTGTCGATGCTGAACAACGCGTGCGCCATGCTAAAGGGCAATCATTGCCTGATTGGTTAGCCATGCATAGCGGTGAAATCAACTGTTTTCCTGATGGCGTATGTTTCCCAGAAAATAAACAAGATGTCAAAGATATTCTCTCCTATGCGAAAGAAAAAAACGTTGAATTAATTCCTTACGGTGGTGGTACAAGTGTCGCTGGGCATATCAATGTGAAACCATCTCAGCGACCCGTTCTAACGGTTAATATGGGCCGGATGAACCAATTACTGCATTTAGATGAACAAAGTCAAATTGCCACTTTTGGTGCCGGCACTCCGGGCCCAATGGTGGAAGCGCAGTTATTAGCCCTGGGCTATACTTTAGGGCATTTTCCGCAATCGTTTGAACTGTCAACGTTAGGTGGCTGGGTTGCAAGTCGCTCAAGTGGTCAGCAGTCATTGCGCTATGGCCGAATAGAACAATTATTCGCCGGTGGCAATATGGAAACGTTTGCCGGCTCGCTTGATGTTCCGACATTTCCAGCCTCTTCAGCAGGGCCTGATTTACGTGAGTTATTGCTAGGCTCGGAAGGGCGCTTTGGTATTTTAACGGAAATAAAAGTGCGAGTGAGTAAAGTCGCTGATGTCGAGAAGTTCTCGGTTATTTTCTTTAAAAACTGGCAATCGGCAAGTCAATTTTGTCAAGCCGCCGTTCAGCAGCGCATTGCCTTGTCTATGCTGCGAGTGAGTAACGCGGTTGAAACGCAAACGCAATTAAAGCTTGCCGGTCACGAAAGCGCGATAAAATGGTTAGAGCGCTATTTGTCGTTGCGCGGCTGTGCCGACGAAAAATGTATGCTGACCTTTGGATTAACAGGCACTAAACAACAAATTGCAGCGAGTAAAAAGCAATTAAATCGCGTGGTAAAAAAATTCAACGGCGTCAGTACTGGTGAGGTGTTAGGTAAGAAATGGCAAGCGAGTCGCTTTCGTTCGCCTTATTTGCGCGAGGCTTTGTGGCAACAAGGTTATGTGGTTGACACCTTTGAAACGGCAACTGACTGGAGCAATGTTGATCACTTAATGGCAAAAATTGAGGCCACAATGCGTGATGGTTTAAAAGCGGAAAATGAAAAAGTACATGTGTTTACCCATCTTTCCCATGTTTACAGTCAAGGTTGTAGTTTATACACCACCTATGTTTATCGAAATGCCAACAGTTATTCTACAACACTTGCGCGCTGGAAAAAGCTCAAGCATCAGGCAAGTCTGACCATAGTTAACAATGGCGGTACGATTAGCCATCAACATGGTGTTGGCAAAGATCATGCGCCGTATTTGTCGGTAGAAAAAGGTGAATTGGGTATGAAAGTATTGGTAAACCTTGCTGAGCATTTTGATGCTAAGCAGCAATTAAATCCCGGCACGTTATTGCAATAGCGGCTAACCAAGGTGCTGAGATGGCCCGTTTGCATCCCGTTGAGTTTTAATGCGAGTAATTACCGATATGAGCCAAGAGAATAAACTTAATGAAACGCTTAAAAGAGACGTTAATAGCAATGAAAATATCGATGATCTTACATTGACTATAGCTAAGCTCAGCAGCAATATTTTGATGACCCGTACAGAACGTATCGCCGATATTAATGATGCCACTGCATGGGATATGGTGATTATTGGCGGCGGTATTACCGGTGCGGGTATCTTAAAACTAGCCTGTCAAATGGGGCTAAAGGTTTTGTTGTTAGAGCAAAAAGATTTCGCTTGGGGTAGTTCAAGTCGCTCCTCTAAAATGGTCCATGGTGGTTTACGTTATATGGCGCAAGGGCAAGTGGCATTAACCCGAGAGTCAGTTGTTGAGCGCCAGCGGCTATTAAAAGAAGGGCAGCCTTTAGTGACTAAACAAAGTTTTGTGCTAAGTCATTATAAAAAAGCCTTTCCAGGTCCTTGGTTATTCAATCGCTTATTGTCTTGTTATGACTTTATCGCCGGTGAAAAACAACATAAATTTTGGCCGAAATCTGCTTATTTGGCCTTGGCACCAAAAATCGCTGAAGATAATTTACTCGGTGGAACGCAGTTTTTTGATGCCCTAACCGAAGACGCTAGACTCGTGCAACGTTTGATTCAAGAGTCATTGCAACTTGGTGGCCAAGCACTCAATTATGCCCAAGTAGCCACACTTGATATCAAGGCGGCAGGCAATCAATTAACCGTTTTACTTGAAGGCCAAGAGCAACCACTAGTGCTTAATGCCAAAGTGGTGGTCAATGCGTGTGGCGCTTGGTCAAACTTGTTAAACGTCAATCAGGACAAGCCAGCTAACATCAGTAAAAAACCACAGCTAAATATGCGGCCATTACGCGGTAGCCACTTAGTATTAGCCAATTGGCGCTTACCGGTTGCCAGTGTTATTGCTGTTCAACACGCTCAAGATAAGCGACCAGTACAAATATACCCATGGCAAAATGTCACTATAGTGGGCACTACCGATGTTGAACATCATGACGATATGGCCCTAGAGGCTAAAATAAGTCAGTCAGAGTTTGATTATTTATTAGCGACGATAGCACAACAATTCCCAAACGCGCAGATCAGCAAAGACGATATTATTTCTACCTTTGCAGGGGTTCGCCCGGTCACTACAACTGATGCTTCATTAGCGCCATCGAAAGAAAAACGTGATCACCATATTGCACAAAATCAAGGGGTGTTCACGGTTACTGGCGGTAAACTAACTACCTTTAGGTTGATTGCACAGCAATTGCTGACAATGGTTTGTCAGCACTTAACGCTCGGAGATAAAGCAAAGCAATTAGTGTTAACTAACGCGCTCAAGATCGCGAGTCAGCAGCCCATTTTGTCGCAATACGCAGGCGCTGAAACATTATCAGTTAAAGTTAAAGGTGATGATATTCAACAGCAAATACTGGCTTGCTATGGTGAGTTTAGTGCTGCATTTATCCATGCCAGTGATAAAAGCGATTGTCAGCCAATACGCTATAGTAGGCACTTGTGGGCCGAGTTAGTTTGGTCGGTGAGGTTTGAACAAGTGCAACATCTTGATGATTTATTATTGCGCCGCACGCGATTGGGCAACGTATTGCCAGACGGGGCACGTGACCTGTTACCTCAAATTAAAGCCCTCTGTTTGCCCTATTTATCGTGGAGCGAAGCAAAGTGGCAACAAGAAATTAGTCGATATTTAGCCTTGTGGCAAAGTTCGTATAGTTTGCCGCAGGGTGAAACTTCGCCAATATGAGTAAAGATATGATCGAAAGTAGCGAGATAAAAAACACGAAAAACCAAAGCAGTGACTTGCTCTTAACCATAGATAACGGCACCCAGAGTGTTCGTGCCTTACTGTTTGATCTAAAAGGTAATTTACTAGCTAAAAGTCGTATTGAACTTGAAGCGTATTTTTCTAAAAAACCGGGTTGGGCTGAGCAAAATGCCGATTATTTTTGGCAAATGTTAGGCCAGTGTTGCCAGCAGCTTTGGCAGCAAAGTGAGGTTGTTGAAAAGGGTTATCGTCAGAGGGTGACTGCTGTGACGGTAACCACACAGCGTGGCACTGTCATTAACTTAGACAAAAACGGCCAAGCTTTACGGCCGGCTATTCTTTGGCTTGACCAACGCTTATGCCAAGATAATAAAGCCATGCCTTGGTATTGGCGCATTGCATTTACCCTGATAGGTCAAGGCAAAGTTGTCGACTATTTTCGCCGAAAATCGCAAGCGAATTGGCTTGAACAACATGAGCCAGAGGTCTGGAAAAATACGGATAAGTTCTTATTACTGTCTGGTTTCTTAACTCATCGCTTAACGGGGCAGTTCAAAGACTCGGTGGGCAGTATTGTTGGCTATTTACCCTTTGATTATAGAAAACAAAATTGGGCGAAAGCCTGGGATTGGAAATGGCATGCTTTACCCGTTAAACCCTCAATGCTGCCCAGCTTAGTTAAACCGGGCGAAAAATTAGGTGAGATCACCGCAGAGGCGGCCACGCATACCGGTTTAAAAATAGGCACCAGCTTAATTGCCTCTGCGTCTGACAAAGCTTGTGAGGTGTTAGGTGCTGGCTGTATTAGCCCTGATACTGCCAGCTTAAGTTATGGCACCACGGCAACCATTAATACCAATAACGTGAATTATGTTGAGCCACAAGCCTTCATTCCACCTTATCCTTCCGCCATTCCCGATAACTTTAACAGTGAAGTGATGATTTATCGTGGTTTTTGGATGGTGAATTGGTTTAAGCAAGAATTTGGTCAAAATGAAATTGATAAAGCCAAAACCTTAGGGGTTAGCGCCGAAAGTTTATTTGATCAACTAGTTGCGCAAGTACCGCCTGGCTCTATGGGGCTGATGTTACAACCTTATTGGTCACCAGGTTTAAAAAATCTTGAAGCCAAAGGGGCAATTATCGGTTTTGGTGATGTCCATACCCGCGCCCATATTTATCGCTCGATTTTAGAAGGTTTAGCGTATGCACTCAGAGAAGGTAAAGAAACCTTAGAGCAGCGACAAAAATGTAAAATCACGCGTTTAATTGTCTCAGGTGGAGGCTCGCAATCAGATGCCGCGTTGCAACTAACGGCTGATATTTTTAATTTACCGGCGCATCGACCACATACCTTTGAAACCTCAGGGTTGGGGGCAGCCATAAATGCCGCAGTCGGTATAGGCTACTTTGACAATTATCAACAAGCTACTGCAGCCATGACCCGCATTGAGCAAAGTTTTTACCCAAATCAGGTAAATGTTGCGCTTTATAATAAATTGTATTTGCAGGTTTATCGCAAAATGTATCAGCAATTAAAACCAATTTACCAAAGCATAAAAAAAATAACTGGCTATCCAGAATAATAACAATAACGACCTAATGAATAGGAAGGATCTTAATATGATTTATACCCGTCGAAAATTTATCAAAACCCTTGCGGTAAGTGCTAGCGTTGTCGTGACCTCAAGTTTAATCGGCTGTGGTGGCGCAGATAAAAAAACGGCAGTGGTTACGCCAGAGCCAGTCGAAGCTAATATTTTCGATGGTAGCGAATATTTTCCGCAATCAGTGGTTTCTGGCGACCCTAAAGCCGACTCGGTTATTTTATGGACCCGTGTTGACGATGGCTCTGGCGCTGACACATCTATAATACTGCAAGTAGCGAATGACGAGTCCTTTAGCCAGTTAGTGGTGGAAGAGGTTTTTGACGCATTAGCTACTGCAGATCACTGTTTAAAGATTCGGGTTACCGAACTTAATGCCGGTCAACACTATTACTATCGCTTTATTTATCAAAACGCAGGTAAAAACTATGCTAGTCGCACGGGTAGAACCAAAACCGCCGCGGCAGTAGACAGTGATAGCAAAGTAAAGTTTGCTTATGTATCTTGTCAGGACTATATCGGTCGTTATTTTAATAACTACCTTTCTCTATTGGATAACGACGATTTAGATTTTGTTGTGCACTTAGGTGATTATATTTATGAAACCACTGGCGACGCATTATTTCAATCAACCGGTGGTGCGCGCAGTATTGAGTTTACCGACCAAGCCGGGGCATTAACCTTAGGAGTCGGTGACAACAAAAGCCAAGCGGCGAACAGTTTAGATAACTACCGCCAGCTATATAAAACCTATCGCACCGATGAATTATTGCAACGGGTACATGAACGTTTTCCGATGATCGCTATCTGGGATGATCACGAGTTTTCTGATGACAGCTGGGGTGACCGTGCAACATATCTTGATGGCGCGGTTGATGAGCAACAAACCCAGCGCAAGAAAAACTCTGAAATAGCCTATTTTGAATATATGCCCATTGATCACGAGCAACCGCATACTCAAGCTGCATTGGCTGCAGGCGCCATAGGGATCAGCGATGAACATCTTTTTCCTAATACCCGTATTTATCGTGATTTTCAATTTGGCCAACATCTACATTTAGCCATGACAGATTTTCGTACTAATCGACCCGATCATATTGTGCCGGAAGACGCTTTCCCCGCAACCATCGCTATCGACCAAGCAACCTTAACGGGCTTTTTGTTAGCCACTGGCATGGTGCAAGCACAAGTTGACGGCGTTATTAGCCAAATGTCGCCTTATGTGAATATTGATGATGCGATGTTTTCGCCTTACAAAGCCACGTTTTTAGAGGTGTTTACTGGCCTTTATCAACAAGAGCTTTTAGCGCGCCTTGAGCTAACGCAAGCCGATGCCTTAACGCAGGCACAACAACGCGCAGCGGCGGCAGTGCAAGGCAACTTAACCACCAGTTATTTAAATCAAGTATTAACCCGTGCACAAGCCAGCTTACCTGTAGAACATCCCATCCAAATGCTACCGGCGTTACCAGAAAGCGGTGTTGCACAAGGTTTAGCTTTTTATACTATGGGTAAAACCTCATTGTTTGACTATATTGGTAGCCGTTACTTTGTGATTAAAGACACTTACGATATTTATGCTGGTTATCTTGAATATCTTGCCAGCTTGCAGGACACATCAGTACAAGGCGGCTTTGATGCCGCGCAAACTGCTTGGCTTGGGCAAACCTTTGCTACCTCAACGAGTACCTGGCAGATGCTAGGTAGCTCAGTATCATTCTCACCACTGATTTTTGACTTGTCAGCAAGTCGTGCTGATAGTGGTTTAAGTTTGCTAGAAGGGGTGTTAGATTCTGCTGCTATTCCAAGCGCACTGAAACAACGCTTTTATTTAGAAGCCGATCAATGGGATGGATTTCCGCAGTATAAATCGTCATTTGTTGACAATGTGCTCAGTCAGTTTGGGGTTATTAGTTTAGGTGGCGACGTGCACAGCAGCTATGTGACCGAACATAAAGCCAATAATGTGAGCGGTAAAAAGTCATTTAACTTTACGACTTCATCAGTCTCGTCAGGCACTTTTGGTTCATTTTTAGAAAATGGTATGCAGCAAATATTTTCACAATTGGGTGATGTACCAGAGGCTTTAAGTGATTTACCGTTTTACTTTGATCCACTGGTGCGCAGCGCCACTAAGCGTGACGATATCAGTGATAACATGGTGTTTTCTCGCATGTGGGAATACGGCGTTGCGATTGTCGAAGTAGATGCAGAGCAAGTGCTAGTTAACTTCCACAATACCGGCAGTGAATTTCACAACATGGATACGGTGACACGCAACTATTATAACGATGCGGAGAACTTTCTCTCAAAAGTGCGATTATATAAATTTAGAGTTACTGACGAGGGGCTATCTCAACTGTAAAATTAAGCATTTAAAATTAATGGGTTAGGTTTTATGGCTATGTGCTGATAAAGCTGTTCATAAGCAAAATGAACAGCTTTATCACTTTAACTTTAATCTTTGCTGAAAAGGAGTTCGGCCTGGACTGGGATAATATTTGTACTTTAGTTCCTCACTCTGAGTAAGATTATATTTCATTATGAAATGATAGTGTGGAGTGACATGGTCTAATTGAGATAATAGGGTTCTTCCCCCCCGCTTAATTGGCTTGTACGGCGATACACACTTAACCATTAGCTTTGACACTTCCCGACACATTAACTAGTTTCCATGACCCAGATGCTTTCGACCAAACTTGCGTTCCAGCCCCTCCTGCCGATACTATATCACCTGATTTTAAAACTACTTCAGCAATATATTCATTAACCAAAATAGCAGTAGAACGATTTAATACTGTGATTTTTACATTTATAAATTCAAGTGAATTATATTTTTCAAGAGCAGGTATCTGTTGACGGTAAAAATTTTCAAAGTCACTTAAATTATGGAATACACTGCCATTAGCGTTTAATGAAGTAAATTTTTTCTTATCAAAAAACGCCAAGTAAGTATCAACATTTAGTGATCGGGCTGCGACGACTAATTCTTGAAAAGCTTGGTAAACTTCTGATTCTATTTGTACCTCTGAATTTTTATTTAAATCCATATTATTTTGAACACATCCTGTAGCAAGGAAAAGTGAAATGAAGAGTAGTATTTTTAACATATTGCGGATTATTTACTCCATAGCCAAATAGCCATATAACGGCCCAATAAAGGGCTGATAAAAGTTTGCTAAAATGTGTAGCGAAGCGGAACCGAGCAAACTGTTAGCAGTCCCGTCTTATTTGGCTTGTTATGTAATCACTCTGACCAAACGGCAAATTCGTTGCCATTTGGATCGCTAAAGTGAAACCTTCTTCCGCCAGGAAATGAGAATATAGGCTTAATTATTTTGCCCTTTGCTTGCTCAATTTCAGCTTGAATTTTCTCAAGTGAATGACTGTACAGCACAATAAGCGGACTACCAGTTTTAGTGGATACAACTAAATCAGATTTAAAAAAACCTCCGTCGACTCCCTGAGCAGTAAAGCTACAATAATCAGGCCCGTAATCGACAAAAGACCAACCGAACACAGCACTAAAGAAAATCTTAGTGGCTTCAATATTTTTAGCAGGAATCTCAATATAATTAATTTTATTGTTTTTAGTCATTGCAGAGTTTACATCCTTAATCTCATTTACGTTTTGTGCGCTAGTGTTAGCAACAAATAAAGATAACACCAATGCGATAATAAATTTCATAAACCTTCCTGATGATATTGCGCCCATTTAAGGGGCAAAAAATAATGGGCTCAAATAAGCGACGAAGGAGCAAAAGCCAACGGTATTTTTCCCGTTTGAAGCGCTTGTTATATGCCGCTTGGGCGCTCGATGCAATGTTCTGTTGGTTGTGGAGTAATAGTCATTACTTTCACGCCATTTGCTGATTCAAAACGATGCCAAACACCTTTTGGAATGACCAGTATTTGACCAGATGATAACCTGTTTCGCTGTTCTTGATTATTACTGAATAAAATTAATGAAGTCTCACCACCTAAAACCTGAACGAATTCGTCACCATTAAGGTGCCTTTCCCACTCACTAAAACCAGCATAGTGAGCAATGTAAATTCCTCCATCTCTGTATGCTGATAATAATGCGAAAGCATCTTTTGCTTCTTCATCAGTTGTTTCAGGAGTCCTATTTTCGAGAAACTTAACTTTCGAAAATTCATCGTCAATTGCTATTGCTACAGACTTCGACATTTACCGGATCCTTTTAGGTACATAGCGCCCTGTAAATAGGCAAAAAACAGTTGGCTATAATATGCGACGAAAGAGCAAAAGCCAACGGTATTTTATCCATGTTTAACAACTTTTTAGCTATTTATTGACCACCAAGTCTTCTCTAGCTATCGTGTTGCCATGCAAAATAATCGTTTCGATACTATTCCATGATTCTACTGACTTTAAAGGATTATTTTTAAGTAGCAGGAGGTTAGCAATTTTTCCAACTTCTACAGTGCCGTAATCGTTATCAATTCTGAATTGTTTAGCATTGTTAATCGTTGCAGCTGCCAATACTTCTTCAAGCGATAATCCTGCGTTAACCATAGCTTTCATTTCTTGGTAGGTTGTCAGTCCAGGTTGATTAGCAAAACTAGGGCTTCCTGGAAAATCAGATGCCAATAAAATAGGATGGTTAGAAGCTCTTAGATATTTAATGACTTTATTACCTTTTCCAATCCGTCCATATAAAAATGCATCTGAGATTGACTTATCAGGCATTCCATCAAAGCCAATTCGAAGTTCCTCTTTAAACCACTGTGCTTCAGGGGTTTTATACCAATCTATAAGTGACTTGGGCGTAATGGATGAAAATTCAAGAGCGTTAGCAATAGTAGGGAGCATTACCTCACCTAAGCCAGCAATCACTCTTTGTGTTGGCATATAACCTAATTCGTCATTAATTATTATATCCAGAGTTTTAGATATTTCTTTAGAGATATTTTGTTCGCGACTATATTGTCCCCAATTCCACATACCATGACCGATAACATCAACACCTGCAGCAAGTGCTAATTGCTGCATATCTAAGGCATTAGCATGGGCGACTATAAGCAAATTATATTTTTCCGCAGATATTTTAATTCGTTTCAGTGTTTCAGTTGAAAGTGTTTGCCATTGACTCGCGTTACCATAGCCATCTTCAAAATAAAGCTTTATACATGAAGCACCTGAATTTGTAATTTTACTAATTAAACTTTCTACGGAATTGTTTTCGCCTTCTTGAGCATTCTCATCAATTAAATAAGTAAACATTGATCTAGATAGAACATCTGTTTTTTCTACATATGGAAAGGTATTTTTTGATGTTAAGACCTCACAGCGAAAATAATCTGGGTGATTGGGAGCCGAAGTAAAATAATTGAAACTTACTCCCGGGTTCGGATCAAGTATTTGTGTGACCCCATAATATAAAAAGCTTCTTGGTTGTTGTTCAAAGTAAGATTTTACGAGTTTTGGATGTTTAATAGCGACTGGTTCGACACCAAACCCCATACCAGGAATTGACGAAACATGCGCATGGCTATCCATAAGGCCTGGGGTTAAAAATTTACCTTTTCCATTTATTTTTAAGTCATAAGATGTAATCTTTGTTTGGGTGATTTTGGTAATTCGTCCATCATCTATCAATACATTCATATTCACTTTTGGAGCTTGAAAATGAGGTGAAATGATAGTGACATTTTCAATTAGAACTGTGCTTTCTGCTGATAAAGCAAAAGAAAATAATGAAATTGAGAGTAATAATACTTTAATCATGATACTTCCATGTGAGATTAACTAAATAACGCCCAAATAGTGGGCTAAAATGGAGCGGAGCGAACAGCCCGCTGTTTTTTGTCCTGCTTAATGACTTATAGCTTACGGTTTACTCGAATGCTTTTTCGTATCATGGTATTGCCACAAAACGTTAATTATTTTCCACTCGTTATTTTCATTTTTATATAAGTGCATGTAATCAATCCAATCATCCACTGTTAATTTTACCGATGCAACTCGATTATCAATATCGAGTATGTTGATATCAACTTTAGGAGATGTCGGGAATTTATTACCATCTTTATTGTAGTTTTCAGCCACCCACACCATAGTTTCAAAATCGGTTTCCATTATGATCTCTGAGCCATCTTTAGATTCCCAGTAAGTTCTTTTCGCTAACTTTTTATCTAAGCCTCTTTTCATTAAATCCGGTTCGACTTTATGTTGTGACTCTATATAGTCGAGCACAGCTCTTTTTACATTTTGATTATCAACATCCGTATCAGCTGTTACGGCGCAAGAAAAAATAATGAATAAGGTTAAAACTAAAATGCGATGCATTGGACTTCCTGAGTAAGCTAACGCCACTTTAAGAGGCAAAAAATAGTCGGTTAAAATAAGCGACGCAGGAGCAAAAACCAACTATTTTTTGTCCTGCTTTAACGACTCGTTAGGACTTCGTGATAAAATCCTATTAACTAGTTCTTCATCTTTTTCCCATTTCCACCAGTCTATATCAATTGAATGAATCATTTTATTACGATTGGTAATTTTACGAAAAAGTGGGAACGCAAAACTTACAATTGCATCTTGTACTTGTTGAATAGTTTTCTCAGGTGATTTTTCGAAATCCCAACAGTTTTCAATATATTTCAACATCGGTTTTTCACTGTGCAGATTGCCTCCCACTAAAGAGCGCATAGCTTTTGGCCAAAGGAGGTCGTTTCTTTCACCATAATCTAATTCGGGCACATAAACCCCGACATCAAACCTAACATTGCCCCAGCGACTTGCATGGCAATCAACAAAGTAAATCATATCATCAGGTGCATATTTTATATAAGAAAGACCTTTTATAAGTTCAAATTCATTTTCTTGCATAAATGGAGTTAAGCTATTTTTTGCAAATTCCCTAAGACTTCTAGCACTTGCCATTTTGAGGAGCCCTAACGCCTCATTAAGAGGCAAAAAACTGTTGGCTAAAATAAGCGACAAAGGAGCATTTTATCCTTGTTTAACAGCTTGTTATAAGCCAGCTTACTCTAACCCGCTGACTTAAAAAAGAACCAGACACCAATAATTGAAATAGTGAGTGCGGGAACCCTTGCTAATAAACATAATGTCATTTTTGGAAACGTGACTTTATTCACTATAAAATTAGGGTGAACAGATAATAACAATAAGGCTAACCAAGCAACCGGATAAAACCAAATTAAAAAGTCCCAATTGCCAAAGAGTATTACTTGGAACAGATAAGGAAAAGCTTTCAATAAAGTTAAAACCGCTAAACTTCTAGTTATGATATCAACAGTAAAAAAGATAACCTTATTATGACTCATACACTATCCATGGCTTATAACGCCCAATTAACGGGCTAAAAATAGTGGGCTAAAATGGAGCGAAGCGAACAGCCCGCTGTTTTTAGTCCTGTTGAATTTCTTGTTAAGTAGCTGTACTAAATAACTAGTTTTGTAATAACTCTCTCAATTTGTCAGGTACCCTTACAATTTTTTTTGTATCCGGTGATATGCAAACATGTGTTAGGTTGGCTTTAAATGCCAATATATCTTTTGCAATAAATCCCTTAATTAAAAATGAAAATGAGTGTTCACCAATTGAATCTACTGTTACTTGTATAGAAAGTTCATCATCCCACGTAACTGGGCACAAAAACTCTAAAGAAAAAGCTCTTGCCGGAGGCAGAATATTAAAGCCCATAAGGGTTCTTAATCCAGGCCCTTTTAACCAAACATTAAGTGCTTCATGCACAGCTTCTACTGCAAAATATGAAAATCTAGGTGTGTATACAATACCTTCAGGATCACAATCCCCAAAGAGAACCTTCCTTGTGATTGTTATAATACTAGACATGTTACCTCTACTGCTGGATTAAGCTATTTAACAGCTTATTATGTAGACGTCTCAGTAATAACGGCCACTTTAAAGTTTAACAATTTAACAATTTAACAGAAAACATCATGTATTCAACCTGTTAAATACATATTTATATAAACCTTCTTACTTTTGGTTGTAATTACTGAGAAGTATCCTAATTACAGCAAGTCAAAACAGCATATAACCCTTTATTATCAGTTAATTATACTTATGTTTATTGCTGTATTTGCGTATTACTGAGACTTCTCAGTAATACGCAGCTAGGAATATATTTTGCATATTTTGGAATAAATTAATACGTAAATTAATACGGACACTCACTCTACACTATAACGATTGTAAATTTTAACTTCACAAACGGCTCTAAAAGCAAAAGTGTAAAAACGTTAACTAAAAATATCGACATGATAAATAAATATGAGTGTCCTGCTAACTTCTATGTTAATTCTTCAGTCCCTGGATTATTAATTATGACTAATCTCTTTGTTTTTTATAATTTTGTAATAACGCCTGATATGCTTGACTGGACTTATAATTACTGATGGCAACGGCAAATTTTTTCGCCATAACGAGTTTATTTCGAACTTTTGAGAATGCCAAATAGCTATTGTCAGTTCCCACTGGCTGTTCAAAAACATGATAAAGTTCATTTATCTCATGTTCGGAGTACACCTGAAAAAGATTTCCTCTTGAGCCGAGAATGACATCTACTCTCTCTAAGTCGAGTAGCTTGCTCAAGACTGCTTGGCTAGGTGTTGATATTTCATATTTGGATAAAAAATTTGCAGTATCAAATGGTTCACCATATTTATAATCTTTACCAACAGCGATCGTATAGCCGGTTAAGCTGGTGAGGTTTCCATCAAATGCTATTTCGCTTTTTCGACGAGATAGCACAATAGGATACGTTTTAAAACTAGAGATGATGTTTCCTGCTAGGAAGTAAGCGAATGTTTCTCTTTCTCCTGTAGTCGAGACATGTGACATCGCATCATACTTGCCTAATTTAAAGTAAAACAATGCTCGACTCCAGGGAAGGCTTTCAAACTTTACGGTTACCCCCAATTGATCGGCTACCGTATGAATCAAATCGATATGTATTCCGGCTAGCTTGCCATTGTCCATGTACTCAAAAGGAAAGTAGTTCCCATCCCCACGAACTATGGTCAATATTTCTTTAGCATGCAAAGTTAAACTGAGCAGACAAATACAACATAGAAAAATTAATTTTTTCATCAATAACTACATAAATTTATACTAAACTTTAAATCTAGTTTAGCTTGTTTTTTTGTTTGTTACTCACTTAACTCAACTTTCGATAGTGTGGCAGTTGCCAATAAAACTGAAAATCTCCCCTCACTTGACTGCTTATCTGATGAACTTACTTTTGTCACGCTTAAACCTGAGATATTTAATTACTTTTGCCAACTATACAGGGTTGAGATGGTTATGCCGGCTTGCGTTGCAAACTTGCTAACTTACAAGCCACTTTGGTTGAACTCGTTTAATATCACTTCTTTAAGTTGACTTGAATACTCTTGGCAGTTCAACTGCTTAAGGTTGCTACTTTCTGTTTATTTATAAAATTTATTGAGGCGACAACTATCCTGACACAGGGGGCTAATAACCCTCCATGGTGAATAATAATTTTCCTTATCTATGTATAGTTATCCTGCTAGTAAAAACCCTATAAGTATTTTCCTGAATACGTATTCATTTTGTTTGATATATATCTTTGCGAGAATTTAATGCAACCTGAGTTGGCGATTTAATGAGCAAAAATTAACATTAACTTTACATTAACCTTACATTAGGAATGAAATAAAAATGAAGTCTAAAATAATAAAATCCCTATTAGCGAGCAGTTTA
Organism: uncultured Colwellia sp.; assembly: GCA_963977145.1. Classification (GTDB taxonomy): domain Bacteria; phylum Pseudomonadota; class Gammaproteobacteria; order Enterobacterales; family Alteromonadaceae; genus Cognaticolwellia. Next base: position 15,664 of record CAXBNP010000036.1, on the reverse strand, counting down.
GTATTAGGCATAAGCTATCAAATTCAAGCGGCAGCACAACCAACAACCTTTGTGCATTTATTTGAATGGAATTGGCAAGATGTTGCACAAGAATGTGAAGACTATTTAGGTCCTAAAGGTTATGCGGCAGTACAAGTATCGCCGCCCAATGAACATATTCAAGGCGGGCAATGGTGGACTCGCTATCAACCCGTGAGCTATCAACTCGAAAGTCGTGGTGGCAACCGCGGCCAGTTTATCGATATGGTTAATCGTTGTAAGGCGGTAGGCGTTGAAATATATGTCGACGCGGTATTAAACCATATGGCGGCAGGCAGTGGCACAGGCACTGCAGGTAGTAGTTACGGTAACAAAAACTTCCCTAATTTTGGCCCGCAAGATTTTCATACTACCTGTGCTATTAACGATTATAACAACCGTTGGCAAGTTCAAAATTGTGAGTTAGTTAGCCTTGCTGATCTCAATACGAGTTCGCCTTATGTGCAAGAAACGCTAGCAGGTTATTTAAATGATTTACAAAATATTGGTGTTGCCGGGTTTCGTTTTGATGCTTCCAAACATATGGCATTAGGTGATATTCAGGGCGTATTATCAAAAGTTAATGGTACACCATTGGTCTTTCAAGAAGTCATTGATCAAGGCGGAGAAGCGATTACTGCCAGTGAATATCAAAGTACGGGTTTAGTTACCGAGTTTAAATACACTACTCAGCTAGGTAATGTTTTTAAAAATGGCCAGCTTGCTTCACTGAGCAGTTTTGGTGAAGCTTGGGGGTTTTTACCCAGTAGTTCTGCGGTAGTTTTTGTCGATAACCACGACAATCAACGGGGGCACGGTGGTGGAGGTAATGTTATTACTTTTGCTGATGGTCGCTTATATGACTTAGCCAATGTCTTTATGCTGGCTTACCCGTACGGATACCCAAAAGTAATGTCGAGTTATAACTTTCATGGCGATACCGATGCTGGCGCTCCAAGTATTCCAGTGCACAATAATGGTAATGTAGAATGCTTTGGCAGTAATTGGCAGTGTGAACATCGATGGTCATATATCGCCGGTGGTGTTGACTTTAGAAATAATACCGCAGGTAACTGGAGCACAACAAACTGGTGGGATAACGGCAATAACCAGATAGCTTTTGGTCGAGGAAATACTGGTTTTGTTGCGATTAATAAAGAAGATTATAATTTAAATGCCACACTCAATACTGACATGAGTGCTGGGGTTTATTGTAACGTTTTAAAGGGGCAATTATCGGCTGATGCAAAATCATGTAGCGGCGAAACCATCACCGTAAATAGCAGTGGAAATATTAATGCTAATGTTGGCGCATGGGACGCTTTTGCAATCCATCAAGCGGCAAAAATTGATGGTGTTGTTGTAACTCCTGGGCCATTAGAACGCACGGTGATATTTATTAAAGCGCAAACACAAAGTGGTCAAGACATGTTTATTCGCGGTGGTATAGATCATAACTATGCCAATAATAACTTGGGTAGAAATTGTCAAATATCAAATTTTGCTTGTGCAATGCCTATTAGCCATAACAATTTAAAAAGTGCGACAACAACACCATGGAAAAACAATGAAAGTTACTTAGATTGGTATGGCAGCGAAGCAGGTCAAAGCAGCAGCGCACAAGGAACTGCACTTGATTGGACCACCAATACTTGGCCATCAACTTGGGGCACTAAACGCACGGTCGCTAATGACGGTTATGGTGAAGAGCCATTAAATATTTGGGGGCAACACTACTGGATGTTAGATGTAGATATGGATTGCAGTAAAGCGGTTAACAATAGCTTTGAAGTGAAAGCCTATGTTAAAAACGGCCAAGGTTGGGAAGGCGATATCAATCAAGCTGGTACGCCATATACCTCGAGTAATCATTTCGCTGAATGTGGTAAAATCAATAAATTTGAGTTTAATAGTAATACGGTAGAGATTCGAGACTTTTAGCTTTATATCAGGCTATTTTTTATTGTTTCTTTAATGGACATTAAGCGATGAGGCTAGGGGAGATATCTCTTTTAGCCTTTATTGTTTTATATAAGGCTACTTTATATAAGAACCGCCATACTAACGACTGTATATTGATATCAATAAACTACGTTTTATTAACATCGCCGGCATCAGAGGTTTTAGTTGTTTTTTTCACTTAATTTACTGGTAGGGAGGCTTTATTAGTATTTAACGTTGTGGTAAATCTTGGTAGCAAACGCTAACCAAGGATCTGTTTAGTTAATAAAGCGGGTGTTATTAGCCATAAATGCGGTAATCAGGGGCCCTTACTACTGGTAATTAACATGGATGCCATAGTGGATTATTTGTTTAGATTGCAGATGTCGACATTAATTGGCAACACCTTTATAGTATTCCCTAGTCATTAACTGTTTATTCAAAGCTATCGAGTAATGTCACTGTGGGTAATTTTTGTTTTTTTGTTTTTATTATTTCAAGTTGCATGGTTAATGTAGCTTATGCTAAAGATAAAATTCAGGTGGTTACAGAAAGCTGGTACCCCTATAATTATCTCGATAAAAACGGTAATGTTGTCGGTAAGTCAACTGACAAAGTCAAAGAGGTTTTGTCGGCTACGGGCGTTGATTATTCCATTAAAGTCTATCCATGGACGAGAGCATTTAAGCTTGCAACTACCCGAGCTAATGTTTTGATCTATTCTATTTTAAGAACGCCAAAGCGCGAAAAATTGTTTTATTGGTTTTGTCCAATTAGTTCGCTGGAACCACATAAAATTTATAAACTGACTAACAGAATGGATATAGTGGTTAACTCACAGCAAGACATAAAAAAATATACTATCAGTGTTACCCGTGACACTTTCCTGCATCAATATATGTTAAATCTAGGATTTGTTGATGGTGTGAATTTGCAAATTAATTCAAGTGATGCAATTGCAACCAAAATGTTTTTTGCGGGTAGAGTCGACTTGTTAGCGGACTTAGCAAGTTCGATGGAGCACACGTTAACCACCCAAGAGTTGGATAATTCAATAGTTACCGCGTTATCCATCATTCCGGCACAACATTATGCCCCTATCTGTATGGCGTTAAGTAAACAAACCCCAATAGCTTTGGTGAATAAGGTTCGTCAAGCACATGAAAAATTTATCGCTAAACAATAGTCTATTTTTAGCTAACGCCGTTTATGTAACCGTGCAGGTCATGTAGGGTATTATTCACATCAGTCTATCGGTACATTTTGCGCTATGGCGTATTGCTATGCAGCGCAATGCGGTTGCCTTCTGAGTCATGAATAATGGCGCGAAAACCATGGCCTCCCATCGATATTTTATCTTCAACCAGCCGGCCGCCATGCATTTCTGATTGTTTGATGGCATCGTCAAGTCGGTCATTAACATTAAAGTAAATCAGTGGCCCAGAGGTAAATATTTGTTCAGGCGCAGACGGGACTAAACAGCCTGAAACATTAGTGGTGGCATGGGGTAATATGCCAACGGTAAAATGCTCAAATTCTTCTTTTTTAACCTCACCGTTAAGTAGTGCACTGTAAAACTCAATAGCACGAGTTAAATCTATAACGGGAATATCAACCCAAACAATCTGATTTTCCATGAGTTTTTTCCTCTGCTATGTATATTTTACTTGTTGTAATAATCTCGAGCAAGACCATCTTGACGCTGTTGATAAGTATAGTTGAAGAATTTAATAACCCAGCTCAATTCTGGATAAACTACACTTTTGCCAAATTGACTTTTACCTGTTTTTAGCGTTAAAACGTCGTTAATTAGCATACGATTGATAAACGTTTTATCTTGATAATGAAATAAAATGCAACCTTGATAACCTAGACAATGACTTTGATCTTGGCGTCGTTTTTATTTACCTATCAGGTTATTGGTGTAATCGAAAGACTAAATATTCGTTATCTATAGTTCAGGCTAAATTTAGCTCGAATATTTAGCTTTCAGTTAATTACCGACATTTATCCAGGTTTCTTTCTTGGTTAGTAGTAAGCTTGTCGCAGAGTCGGTAGAATATTTGCTTTGGTTTTTATGACTTTGGCGTACACCTAACTTATGCGAATTATTCACACTTCTGACTGGCACTTAGGCCAACATTTTTATGGCAAAAGTCGAGCGCGTGAACATCAACAATTTTTAAATTGGTTAGTCGAGCAGTCTCAAAGCCAGCAGATTGACGCGATTATCGTGGCTGGTGATATTTTTGATACCGGTACACCGCCGAGTTATGCCCGTGAAATGTATTTTGATTTTATCGCTAAGTTGCAGCAAACGCGTTGTCAATTAGTGGTACTTGCGGGTAATCATGACTCGGTTGCCATGCTCAGTGAGTCACAAAATTTATTACAACAATTATCCACTCGGGTTATTTCTGCGGTCAGCGACAACATGGCCGAGCAAGTGTTTGTGCTTAGCAGTCTTAAAACCGAGCAACAGGCGGTGATCTGTGCTATTCCGTTTATTCGACCGCGCGATATTGTCAAAAGTTATGCTGGGCAATCCGCCAGTGAAAAACAACGCTCTCTACAGCAGGCCATTAGCGGCCATTACCAAACTTTATTTACACAAGCAAAAGCATTATCGCAGCTTAAGCAAGCTGAAGGAGCACGTTTACCGATCATTGCGACTGGACATTTAACTACCATTGGCGCATCAACAAGTGATTCTGTGCGCGATATCTATATTGGCACGCTAGAAGCCTTTCCTGCCAGTGAGTTTCCGGCCGCGGATTATATCGCTTTAGGTCATATCCATCGGCCACAAAAAGTCACTAAGAGCGAGCATATTCGTTATAGCGGCTCACCGATAGCGTTAAGTTTTGATGAAGCTAAAACCCAAAAGAGCATAGTGATTGTCGAATTTAAAAATGGCGAACTGAGCCATGTCGAACTATGCCCCGTGCCCTGTTTTCAACCTTTGGCGATGGTAAAAACGCATTTAGAAAGTTTATCCGCGGATATTATTGGCGTTGTCGAGTCGAAAATTACTAAGTCGGCAATTGTCGAAGCGAAAGTTAGTGACGCTAAAAATATTGACTTAAAAAATCAAGCTTTGAAAAATAATAGTCATCAAAGTTCGGAAAAAATTTGGCTCGATATTGAAATTGAAAGTGCAGAATACTTACAAGATTTAAGCGCACGGATTGAACAAATAGTAAAAACCTTACCTGTTGAGGTGTTATTAGTCAGACGCAGTAAAAAGTCGCGGCAACAAATGCCAAGTCATGAGAAAAAAGTTACGTTAAGTGAATTAAGTGTTCAACAAGTATTTGAAGCGCGCATAGCGCTAGAGCAGTGGCAAAGTGACGAGCAACAACAACGAAAAATCCGCTTAAATAATTTATACCTTACTATTGCGGAGCAAACACAACTTGCCCGTTCAGCAAAACATTCGTTTGAGGACGCTAGCGAAGAAAACAGCGGCGCACAGATTAAGGCGGAGCAAAAATCATGAAAATATTGTCGTTACGCTTTGAAAATATAAATTCATTAAAAGGTCACTGGAAAATTGATTTTACCCAATCACCGTTTGACACCAGTGCGCTTTTCGCCATAGTTGGTCCAACGGGCGCGGGTAAGACCACCATACTCGATGCCATGTGTTTGGCGCTATATCATCAAACGCCGCGCTTAACTATTTCAGATAAGCAAAACCAGTTAATGACTCGCCATACCAGCAGTTGCTTAGCAGAAGTTGAATTTGAGGTTAAAGGTCAAGCCTATCGAGCCTTTTGGAGTCAACGCCGAGCAAAAAATAGTATTGATGGCAATTTGCAAAAGCCGACCGCTGAATTAGCAAAGATAACGGCTAGAGAACCACTAGGTGCTGACCATGAAGTAGCGCTTGGGGAGGCCGAAGTTATCGCGACGAAAGTTTCCGACATTCGCGCGGAAATAGCGCGCTTAACCGGCTTAGATTTTTCTCGTTTTAGAAAATCGATGATGCTATCGCAAGGCGAATTTGCGGCTTTTTTAAATGCCCCTGCCAATGAACGTGCGGATTTATTAGAAGAGCTGACCGGCAGTGAAATTTATGGTGATATTTCTAAAGCGGTGTTTGAGCAACATAAAGACGCCAGCAACGAATTAAAGTTATTGCACGCTAAAAGCACGGGCATGCAATTATTAAACGCTGAGCAACAACAGCAAATTAATGTCGAGTTAAGCAAGGTTAGTGCGCACCAGCAACCCTTTGAAGCACAGCTAGCACATTGGCAACACGTGCGTAGTTGGCTGATGAATGTACAAAACGCTAATAAACAAAAGCAGCTCGCGGTGCAGCAACAAGTATCAGCACAACAAGCGTTTGATGAAAATGCCAAGCAATTGCAAGCGTTAGCCTTGTCGGAGCCTGCAGAAAATTTACGGCCCGGGTACCAACAGCTAAGCTATTTAAATCAGCAGCTTATTGAACTTAACGCGCAAGCTAAACTGCTTGAGGCAAAGGTTAAAAATAGTAAAGTCGAGGTAGATAATACTGAGCAATCATTAGCTGATTTCTTGTTATCACATGAAAAATTTGTTGCTCAGCAGCATGAAACTGAGCAGTTAATTGTCGAGCAGGTACTGCCACTTGATAGCAAGCTTGCACAGCTAACTGAGCAAAAAAGCCAGCAAAGCGCTCGCGTAAATGCGGCAAGCGAGGCGTTAATTCATACAACAGCGCAAAAAGCCCAGTTATCCGCACAATTGCAATTACAGCAAGATAAAATCAGCCAGGCAAAAGCCATTATTGAGCAACAAGAACACTTAGTTACCTTACCTGAACACCTACCGTTGTGGCGCAATATTATCGCTCAAATGGTTAGTGAAAAGCTGCAGAGTTTTGAGTTGATAGAGCAAAGTTCAGTTATGCAACAGCAAGCGGAGTTGTTGGCTAATGAACTGACCAAAGAGCAACAGCAATTAGTTGATCTTGAAGTTGAGTTTAAGCACCAACAAGTAACGCTTGCTACAAAAGAAAATGATGTAAGTCAGTTGTTACAGCAACACCATTGTCAGAATGAGCAGGCGCTCAGCCAGCATTTGCATGAGTTGCAGTCGACTATTGATGAGCAAGCACAAGCACTGCTTAATGCTCAGCGTTATCAGACCTTAGTCATTGAATTACAGGATATTGATAAAACACTTAAAGCTGACAATCAACAATTAGCAAGTTTAGCCGCGCAACTAACACCTTTGCGTGCACAGTATAAAAATCAAAAAGCTGAGTTGAATGACGTACAGCTCATTGTTGAGCAACAAAAAACGATTATGTCACTAAGTGCGCATAGAGCCAATTTGAAAGCCGATGAAGCCTGCCCGTTATGTGGCTCAGAGCAACATCCTGCCATTGCTGATTACCAGGCCCTAAGTGACCATCATGCCATTGAAAGCGAACATCAGCAGCGCTTAAAGCAACTCAATATTGAATTAGAACAACTTGAGCAGCAAGGTAAAACCTTATCGTCAGAGCAAGACCGGCTAAAAGAAAAACTGAGCTTAGTAAGCCAAAATCAAACCGCAAAGCAACAAGAGCAGCAATATCTTGCACAGCAATGGTTAGCGCAACGAGTGTTATTAAAAATAGACGTAGAACTATCGGCATTTGAGCACATAAATAGCGATATTCAAACGCGGCGACAACATTTTGAACAGCTAAATAATGCTAATAAACAATTGCAGCAATTAAAACAGCACCAGCAGCAACAGGTTGAATTAGTTTCGGGGCTAGAAAAACAATGTTTAAATTTATCTAACCAGCGCCAAAACAAAGCGGTGCAGTTAAGTCAGCTGCAACAACAAATTTTGCAACATCAGCAAAGCCTTAGCCATAAACTTGAGCAAATATTGCAAGAATGGCAGAAGTTAAAGTTGTTGGTGCAGGAGTGTCAGCTGGTCATGCCACAATGCTTTGCTGTTTTTAGTCAAACCCATGCTGATTCTAGTCCGATAGAAAATCCTATTACCCTTAACGAGTTTAATACTACGGCGCAATTGCAGCAAGGCTGGATAAGTGACCTTGAGCAGCAAAGTCGTGCTTATCAAACCGCGCTAAATGCCGTGGCGACCGACAATGAACAACTCCAACAAGTGCAACAGCAACTTGCCGTAATGCAAAGTAAAATGGAACAACTCAGCGAATCGGAACAAGCCATTAAATCAGAGTTAACACTAATAGAGAAACAGTATCATGGTGCTCAAGCCGAGCGGAAAATACTGTTCGGTGAGCAAAACACACAGCAAGTGCGTCAACAATTAAAGCAACAGCAACTAGCGCAAGAGCAAGTGCTAATTAAGCTGCAAAATGCGGTTAACGAGCAGAAAAATATACAGCAAAATTTTGCCGGTAAACTCAATGGCAATGTAGACGCTATAGATCGTTTGATGCCACAACAGCAAGCTGCTGAGCAAGTTTGGCAGCGGCAATTAGCGGATAGCAATTTCGACAATGAAGCGGATTTTATCGCGGCGTTATTAACCCAAGAGCAGCGTAATAACTTCAAGGCAATTAAGTTAACTATCGAGCAACAAACACAACAAGCCAATGCACAATTGCAACAAGTGCAGCAACAACTATTGCAGTTTGCAGAAGAAAAAATCGCGTTGCAAACGCAGACTAAGCAACTTGTTGATGCTATTGAGCCGGCCGAACTCGCTGTGGGTAATCACGATGAACGGATGAAGGCTTTATTGTTTACTCAGGGTGTTGAAATAGCGGATAACTTAGCGGTTGATGACTTTGATAATAAAGCATCTCTTTGCCAGCAAGCTTTGAAGCAACTGCAAATTCGCCAAGGGCAATTAAGCCAACAACTTGAGCAAGACCAGCAGCAACGTAATGAACAGCAATCATTACTAGCAGAAATAGCTAAGCAACAAAGTGAACTGGACGATCTTTCTCATCTTAATGGTTTAATTGGCGCTGCTGATGGCGCTAAATTTAGACGCTTCGCCCAAGGGCTAACACTTTCTCATTTAGTGTATTTAGCCAACCAGCAACTTAATCGTTTGCATGGCCGTTATCAATTGCAACGCCAACAATCAGACAGTTTAGCACTAGAAGTACTTGATACTTGGCAAGCAGATAGTGTCCGTGATACCAAAACCTTATCAGGTGGTGAAAGCTTTTTAGTCAGCTTAGCCTTAGCACTGGCGTTATCTGATTTGGTCAGTGCAAAAACCAGTATCGACTCGCTATTTCTTGATGAAGGTTTTGGTACGTTAGATAACGATACGCTAGAAATAGCACTGACAGCACTTGATTCATTAAACGCCAGTGGCAAAATGATTGGGGTAATAAGCCATGTTGATGCCTTAAAAAAGCGCATTGATGTACAAATAGAAGTAACGAAACACAGCGGCCTTGGTGTGAGTGAATTAGCCGAGTGTTATCGTTATCTGGGCAGTTAGTCTGCAAGGAAATGAAATAAAAAAAGTAGAGCAGGTTTTGATAGCGTTGTTCTTGCCGTAAATCTGCAAGGTTAACCTACTTTGTTTTAATGAGGTTGTTAGCTGGTCATAGCGCAAGTTAAGCCAGTCCTGAGTCTGTCTTACAGCTCAATCAATATAGTGTTTTTACCGCACTGTTCAGCTGATTGCTCAATCAAGGACTATTTTTATTTATTGAGCTGTATGACTTTATCGGAGCTGATTTCTGGTAGTTGGCCAAGCGTTGATTGCGTTAAAGTGTTTGCGGGGATTATCTGATATTTGTTTGCGGCATGTGCTAAAAAACCATTTTTTTTAAGCTGCTTTAGCGAAAATTCAAGCTTAGGGAGTAACTGAGCGTGTTTTTTATTGAGATAGGTAAAGAGCTGAAATGACATGACTGCCGGTCTTTGTATTACTAAGTTATCTTTTAATTCTGGATATTGCTTTAGCAAGTTTTTTGCAACGGATGCAAACATCACCGCAGAGTCTACGCGTTTATTCGCTACCATTTCTAATACCTGTTTGCTGGAGGAAACTGCAACACGACTTTCTGAATTGAGCTGTTTTCTTATGGTTTTTGAACCGCGCAAAAATGCGACTTTACCTTGATTAATGGTATCCCAGTTCATGGGGTGGGGGGCAGCTATATGTGCCAATGTGATCATTACAATTTCAGTTAAAGCGATAGGTTCATTGACTAATAGGTAGTTTGACGTATTGCTATCTGAAACGTTTTTAAAATTTAAAACGCGACAAAGATCCCCGTCTACTTGGCCACTATTTACTAGTGAAATAACCCTACTCCCGGGCATTTCAATGACTTCTATTTCAATGGAATAAGGACTCAGAGCCTTTTGAATGACTTCTTTGAAATATAAACTCAAAGGGGGTTTAGTATGAGTTGCAAATACAAGCTTGTCTTCTGCGGATGTAAGGAGGGAAATAAAGCACAAAAAAAGCGGGTAAGTAGTTCTCAAAAAAGTCCTTATTTTTAGTTGTGTCATATATCCCTTATCCTCAAGTCGTGAAGTTATTCGGCGCCTATTGGTTAATTTATTAACTTGTGTTGTGGCTTGTGAATTCAATTGCCCGACAGTTAAGAGCATCATTTAGACTAAAAATTACCGTACATGGTATCTTTATACATGTAAAGTGTTTAAAAATTCATCAAACAATGGTTTGTCCTTTTACTTTTATTGCTATTTTTACTTTTCTAGCCAGATTATGTCTAAAAATATCACTTCGAATTGCTAACCAAGAAAGCATAAAAATGCAGACTTGATTACAAGTCCATCGCCGAAAAACAGTAAATGCTAGATCTAGATAGCAAGATGTATTGTTTTAACTAGATTTTATAAGTACATTAAGCTTGAGAGATGAACAGTTTATTTTGTGATGTTAAATTGCCTTAATAGGAGCATGAAATGCTAACGACAGCGCTGCAATATGCAGAAAAAGCAGAAAAACTCTGTGTTTTACCTGATGTTTACTTACGCTTAAAAGAACTGATGGATGACGAACAGTCAACTTTAGTCGATATTGCTAATATTATAGCCCTAGATCCAGCGTTATCATCTAAACTCCTCAAGGTTGCAAATAGTGCATTATTTAATTTTCCGCGTGAAATAGACACTATTTCAAGAGCAATAGCTATTCTTGGTACCGATGAAGTACACAATTTAATTAATACCTATGGCGTAACTTCGGCTTTTTCAACTATTGATACCAGCATTATTGATATGGATAGGTTTTGGGAGATTAGTGTTGATTGTGCCTTATTGTGTAAATATTTAGCGCAGAAAAAAGGTATTAAAAACGCTAAGGGCTTATTCGTTTCAGGCTTACTACATAACATTGGCGAATTAGTCGTTATGCAATCAGAGCCAAAGAAAGCCCAGTATTGTCAAGGTTATGATAAAAATGAAACCCCGTGGCAAAGACAGCAAGAGGTTTTTGGTTTTACCTATGCCGACTGTAGTGCAGAACTATTAAACTTATGGCAACTGCCACAAAGTATTATTGCTCCTATTGAACAATACCATCAAGCATATAACGAAGATAAAAGTGATGTTGTGTCATTACTTTATATCTGTACTCGACTGGCTTTATTAAATTCTCATCCAGGCATGTATTCAAAAAAATCTTTTGTTGGTCAGCATGTTATGGAAGAACTTGGTATCACTTTAGAAGATTTAGATGAAGCAGTAAACTTCTGTAATGGTGAGGGACTGGCAATTATTTCGGCATTGAAATTAAAAAGCTAGAAGGTCAATTTTAATAAGAAGATGGGCGGCTAAAACAGTGTTGTTACTAATACTTAAAGGGTGCTTAGGTTGCTCCACCCGACAGATATTCGGGTAAGTTATCTTATTGCCTTTAGGTATTAGTATTTACATAGGAAGTTATCAGGTTTAGCACAAATTGATGTTGAGGCTAGCTCATTTTGGCCGCTAAAAAGTTATACTGAGAAATAATAATTTAAATAAATATTTACTTTAGGTATTGTTAAAGATATAGTCTGCTTGTTAATTATTCCTATCTAGTTTATTTAGCCGATTGTTTAAAAAATCGTGTTATGCCTTTCCCTTTCACAGTTAGTCATCACTTAATTTATTAAGCTTAAATTATTGTCTGATTTTCGAGTTTTTTTCGTAAATATTTTTTATTTTTCAAATATAAAAACAACAACTACACAATAATATAGCTTTTGTTCATGCGTTTAGACGCACATTAAAAGAGTTTATTATGTCTTATACATATCAAGGTACGATCTATTCGATCGCATCGCCAGTTCAATCAATTTCTGTTAACAAAAATAATGTTGCAGTGACTGATAAAAACGGCACAAAACTAATTTCATTTACTAATGTAAATGATTCAAAATCATTTCTAGCTTGGATTTACCAAAGCTAAAAATATTAGCGATTCAATAGCACCCGTTTGAGTTTTGTTTTAACGGAGCGCCAGTGGGTAACAGGTTTAGTTGGCGCAAGCGCTATCAACTGTTGCCATTGCTGTTCCGTTAATTGAACTTTTGCGCCATGGGCTAAAAGTATCGACTCCACATTCAATGCCTTTACTTTTCTCAGCGACTTAACATAGCGCTTGGGGTAAAAAACAGGGTAGGGTGGAATAAATTTACCTCGTACTTTAACCATTAAGTCAGCGACATAAATTTGCTCGCTGGCTCGATGATGTAGAGATATATCTCGGTCAGTATGGCCTTGGGTAAAATACACCTGCCAATCTTCAAAACCGGGTAAAACGTCCTGATCAACCAGATAGTAATCAGGCACTAAGGTACTTGAGTAGTAGATAAACTTTTTTGCTTTTTTATGCCGACCTGCAACCCACAAGGTTAGTAACATATCCGTTAAGTGCATTAATTTTCCGTCAATGCCTGAATACCATTGTCCAGCAACATTTGCCGCCGCTATTTTACAAGCATACTTTTTTCGCAGTGCTTGGGCAGCGCCGGCATGATCTGGGTGCATATGCGTGACGACAATTAAGGCAAGATCAGACATCGAACGTTGCAGTGTCTTGGTGATAAAGTCTTCAATAACAGGGATATCTGCTCGACAACAACCGTCAAGCAATAACAGCTTATCAGCGTACTCGGCCAGATAGATATTTTGAATATAACCCGTTAAGTAGTGTAATTTGAGCATAAAAAAAACTAGGACAATTTCGTAGTCACTAACCTACCTTGTTACAGGTCAAAGCTCAACAGGTTTGACCAGTTATTATTCTGCCGTTTTAATTTCAACATTGCCGGTATTAAGCAAATTGGTTAAACGTGCTACTTGCAGTTGCTGCACTTTATCTACAAAAGGGGCAAGTTTAGTCAAACCACCCTTAACGTACCCTGTTACTTGATAATGTAAGGTTATTTAGTGTGTGTGGCATCTATAGCGTCGAACTTCCACGCCATACCGCCCGTTATGCCCATCATTTGTAATGGCCCAAGACCGCCAATCATTCTAATTTCGTTATTCGCATCTACGTAAGAAATGGTCATATGCAGCGCTTGTTTATCGCCAGCTATTTCACAAAAACAGCCGCCAAGCTTAGCGTCTATTAAAAGTTTTTCAGACTTTCCAAACCAAGTGTGATCTGCGCTCCACCACTGTCCAATATTAATGAACTGCTGATATGCCGTTGCTTTGTCCACATTTACTTGGCTTTCTATCTTAATTTTAAAGCCATGTTTATCACTGTCTATAACTTGTGAAAAGCTCATAAAGGGTAGCAATAAAAGTATCCATAAAAAATGCATTAAAAGTTCCTGTTGATGTCAATGTCAGCGCTAATGTATCAGGGCATTGCATGTACTGCTAATGATAATTAGCGGATAGCGTGTAAGCGGTTATTCATGCTGGCATTAAATAACGCGATAGTGAATATACGCTTTCATTTATAGTTTTTCAAAAAGGGAAATCATACAATATCGGTCACAAAAGAATTGCTATCTGGAACATATCTGGACATTTGGATTTATTTCACCCTGCTAGCAGCTTTAACGTAAGCCATTCGCACGGCAGGGCAAAAACAACTCACCCAGCATCTCAATGCTATGGCGACAATCGGTGTAAGATATATTTATGCATTGCCGTTTGCTTGGTTGTATTTATGGTGGCTATTAGATTACCGCAGCTTGACAATGCCCTCATTAAATCAACAATTTTTACATTACGCGGTAATCGCTTGTGTTATGCAAATTATGGGTACGCTGTGTTTAATGGCTGCTTTTAAATATCATAACTTTGCCGTGGCGACGAGCTTGGCAAAAACCGAAGCTATTCAAGTGGCGGTATTTGGAGCTTTATTATTTTCGGCTAGCTTAACATTTATCGGTTGGATTTCAGTGATTATTGGTGTGGTTGGCGTGCTGTTAGTGTCTAAAGTAAAATTTACTTTTAAAGATTTGCTGCAAAATCCGGGGGCGGGTTTTGGTTTAGTATCTGGCTTGAGTTTAGCCATAACAACCTTGCTCATTCGCCAATCGAGCTTAGCACTCAATAGTGATTTATTATTAAGCGCGGCGGTTACCTTAACTTTTATGATCACTGTGCAGTCGATAATTTTCTTTATTTATATTTATTGTCAAGATAAGCGGCAATTTTTTGTTATGGTTAGCCAGTGGCGACTGTGTTTATTTGTCGGCATCACCAGTGTTATCGGGTCAATCGGTTGGTTCACCGCTGCGAGCTTTCAAAATGCCGCTTATGTAAAAGCACTTGGGCAAGTGGAGTTTTTTATTACCCTATTTATTACTTATCGTATTTTTAAAGAGAAAATATCCCCGGTAGAATACTTGGGCATGTTGTTGATTATTGTTAGTGTCTTGGTTTTATTACTGTGGGCTTAACGCTTGATTTAATTATTGCTTAATACTTGCGTTAATTGACACTAAGAGCACAATTCTTAATTCAATTGCTAGCACTATTTTGCTAAACTCTCGCGCAAAGACTCACGCAGAAACTTTTGTCAGTAATAACTGGCAACTTAATGCTTATACCTGTTTGGAAATAAAATGAAAATTACTGATAAAACCGTTGTTCAGTTTCACTACGTACTCAAAGATGAAACGGGTGTTGAAATAGAAAACTCTCATGCTGGTGAGCCATTAGCCTATCTTCACGGTTACAAAAATATGTTAGTTGGCGTAGAAAACGCGTTAACAGGCAAAGAAACTGGTGATAAGTTTTCAGTGACTTTGCAGCCTGAAGACGCTTATGGTGAGCGTAAAGAGGATGCTATTCAGCGTGTACCCGTAAAACATATGCAGGGTTTACCTACGCCAAGTGCTAAATGGAAAACAGGCATGACCGCGGTTGTTAATACTGATGGAGGTCAACGTCAAGTGACTGTGGTTAAAGCCGGTAAATTTATGGTTACCGTTGATATTAATCCACCACTAGCGGGTAAAGTACTGACTTTTGATTTAGAAGTTGCTGATGTACGTGAAGCAACCGCTGAAGAAATTGAACATGGTCATGCCCACGGCGCCGGTGGTCATCACCACTAAGCGAAAAACTCATTTTCGTGTATAAAAAAAACCAGCTTAGCGCTGGTTTTTTATTTTTCAATTTATAGCGTATCAATAGCGCCAACTGCTATTTAACTGAAAAAACTTTCCGTTTATCGAATCCATTTTTTATTCTTTTGCCATACTGTTATAACTATAGATAGATATTAAAATAATAATAAGGCTATGGAATATGTTTACAGGCAAATCATCTCT
>CAXBNP010000035.1:0-44046 GCA_963977145.1 uncultured Colwellia sp. | reverse complement strand
CTGCCGTTAGCTATGATCGGCGGTATTTGGTTAATGTACCTTGAAGGTTTTAATTTCTCTGTTGCTGTTGGCGTTGGTTTCATCGCCTTAGCTGGGGTCGCCGTTGAAATAGGTGTCATCATGCTAGTGTACTTAAATCAGGCTTTTAATGAGGCCATTGAGCAACACAAAAAGGACAATAAAAAATTCACCGTAAATGCCTTAGTAGAGGCGATTTTACAAGGTGCTGGCATGCGTGTCCGCCCGGTCATGATGACAGTAGCCACTGTTATTATTGGACTTTTACCGATATTATATGGTGAAGGAACAGGGTCAGAAGTCATGAGTCGCATTGCCGCACCTATGGTCGGTGGTATGGTCAGCGCCATTGTATTAACCCTACTTGTGCTGCCAGCAGTATATTTGTTGTGGAGATCGTCACAATTAAAACGATAAACGTTAGAACAAAAAGAAAAAGACCGATAAAGCTGTTTAACCTCAGCCATAAGCTACATAAGTGGCTGATGTTATTTATTGGCAGCCAATTTGTTATTTGGTCAGTCACTGGCGCTTATATGGTCTTTTTTGATATTGACTATATTCATGGTGATAGTCTGATCATTAATCATCAAAGTAAAATAAAGCCTGAAAATTTAACTTATTCATCACAAGCACTATTTCAACAATACCCTAGCGCGATAAACTTAAGTGTTGGTGTATTACTTGACCGTGAAGTGTATCGTTTTAATTTTTCTAAGCAGCAGGTTATAGTCGATGCGGCAAACGGAGAGCTATTATCGCCACTAAATAGTGACCGAGCACTAGCGCTGGCGAAACATTTTTATGCGGGTGATGGCAAAGTAATTAATGTTGAGTTAATTACCACTAATCCTCCTTTTGAGTTAAGTGCACGACATTTACCCGCATGGCGTATTGATTTTGACAATCTTGGCGCGCCCGCACTTTATATTGCCGCATATAGCGGTAAAGTGGTGACTAAGCGCCACAACTTTTGGCGTTTATTTGATTGGATGTTTCGTTTTCATATTATGGAGTATGGTGACGAGCAAGATGTTAGTAATTGGTTATTGTTTTGCCTTGCTTTATTAGCCCTTCTGGCCGCGTTTAGTGGTTTAGTATTGACCTATTTTAAAGTGATCAAGCCGATGATACTGCAACGAAAAAATCGTCATAACAACACTCAAATAACGCGACAAAAGAGTAAGTTACCTGCCGGAGATAAGTCATGATGGTTTGGACAAGAAAGATTCACAAATGGGCCTCATTACTCATTGGCTTACAACTGCTTATTTGGGTAATTAGTGGCTTCGCCTTTAACGTCATAGATCACGAAAAAGCCCGCGGTAACGCCCACCGTCAAATGACGCAGTCGTCTGCAATAGCAAATAAAGACCTACAGCCAGTTGAAAGCGTACTTAAATCTTATCCAGAGACAATTGAACTCAACTCAGTCAATATCCTCTCGCAGCGCTATTATTTATTGACGCAAAAAAAAGCTTTATATCCTAATTTTTCTAGTAGTTATCATCTGGTTAGTGCTATAACCGGTGAGCTAACTTTAGTTGATGAAAAACTCGCGACAGCTATCGCTCAAGCAAGTTATAGCGGCCCCGGTACGGTTAACGCTGTGACATTAATTACTCCGCCAATTGCAGATTTTCCTAGTCAGAAAAACCCCAGTTGGCAAATTAACTTTGCTGATGATTTAGAAACCAGTGTTTACATTGAACAAGGCTCTGGTCGTTTGGTCGGCCACAGTAATAGTGACAAACGCTTTGCTGATTTCTTCTTTATGTTGCATTTTATGGATTATGGTAGCGCCGGTAACTTTAATACACTGCAAATGATATTATTTGCTTTTGTCACCTTATGGTTAGCGCTTTCAGGCTTTATCTGGACTATTCATATGTTACGCAACGGCAAATACCGCATAAAACGCTAAACAGCTAGCGGCAATTAATCAATAAAAAAGCATCTTTAACAGATGCTTTTTTATCAAATACGCGTCTCGCATATGTGTCGGCCTAGCACCTAGATAAATATCCCCGCGAACTTGCTTGCTCTGTAATACCAGCACTATCCCCTTGATAAGCTTTATTTATTTCGCCAATAATTAGTTAAATTTCGCACTAGCTCTAATGGCCTTATCATCATAAAAACCTAAGCTTCTGTATTTAAACGAATTATTCTTGGTGCGTTATTTGCAAACCACTTAACATCTTAATCTGGAAGAGAAATATAATGTTATTGGATATTCAGGAACTTAGTCATCAATACCAAAGTGGAAAAAAGTCAAAGTTGGCCATTAAAGCACTATCGTTACAAGTGCAGCCCGGCATTTTAGGTTTATTAGGACCTAATGGTGCCGGCAAATCTAGCTTGATGCGAATTCTTGCAACAATCACGAAACCAAGCCAAGGAAAGATATTATGGCAAGGGCAAGATATTATTAAATCGCCACAAGTACTACGCAACGAGTTAGGTTATTTGCCGCAATATTTTGGCGTTTATGAACAACTATCCGGTATTGAATTTTTACAATACATCGCCGGCTTAAAAGGCTTAGATGACGCGATAGCTAAGCAAAGAATTGACGACTTACTCAATAAACTTAATTTAACACACGCAGCACACATGGCACTTAAAGGTTATTCTGGTGGCATGAAACAACGTATCGGTATTGCCCAAGCATTACTGAATGATCCCAAGTTACTTATTATTGATGAACCGACTGTCGGCTTAGACCCACAAGAGCGTGCTAATTTTCGCCAGCTACTCACCGAATTAGCCGTTGATCGCTGTATCATATTCTCTACTCACATCGTTGCCGATGTTGAATCAATTGCAGACCGTATAGCTATTATGCGCTCTGGGCAATTAATTGAATTAGCATCACCAAGGACATTACAAGATAAAGTCGCGAATAAATGCTGGCAACTCACCACTAATGTCAGTGAACTAAAACAAATTCAGCATGACTATCTGGTTAGCCATAGTGTGCGAAAAGGCAACAAACTTGAGTTAAATATTGTTGCTGATTATTGCCCTGATGAGCATGCGATTTCCAGAGTGTCATCACTAGAAGATGCTTACCTTTATTTTACGCGTGACCTGCGCCTTCAAACTAACACCATGAGGGTCAGTTAATGCAACAAGTATGGCAGTGTATTATCGCTGACTTTAAACAACGAACTCGCCAACAAAGTTTTGTCGTTACCTTGTTGGCCATGTCGGTATTAACCTTATTGTTTTTTCCTGCGCCCGACGCCCATTATCAAACCTTAGTGATTAATGGTTATCGTGGTATTTATAACAGCGCTTGGATAGGTATATGTTTGGCGATGCTAAATGTTTTATTTTTACCGATTATCTGCTTTTATTTGGTTAAAAATGCCATTGAGCTTGACCGACAATCAATGACTAGCGAGCTTATCGCAGCCACCTCTGTTAGCAAACTGACATATTTGATCGCAAAATGGTGCACTAATGTCGTTATTTTAATTACCATCGTCATCGTGATGTTATTGAGCAGCATACTGATTCAGCTTTATTATGGTGAGAGTTATCAAATAGATCTTTGGGCCTTGTTATGGCCACAATTAGTTTTTGTACTGCCTATGCTATTAGCGATTTCATCAATCGCCATCATGTTTGAAACAAATAAATGGCTAAAAGGCGGCTTAGGTAATATGGTTTATTTTTTCTTATGGATTGGTTCCATTGTCCAAAGCGTCGAAAGTATCTCTGGAGTAGGTGCCCTGCTTGATAATTTAGATGCCGAAGTCGCAGCACGCTTCCCGTTGAGTCAAGAAACAACAAATATAGGCATCAGCGCCGTTAATAATGAAAATCTTGTAGAAAGCTTTATTTGGCAAGGGGTAGAACCGACAATGCTGCACCTTTGGGGAGCGTTACCTTTGCTTTTTATTTCCTTATGTTGTTTCGCCTTAGCGGTGCTGTTTTTCGATCGTTTTAGCCAGAACTCAGTACCAGAAGATCAACAACCTTCCTGGTTAAGTAAATTATTAGCCACTAAAAAAGTTAACCAACTAGATAAATTTTTTGCCTTAATCACTCGACACTACGGTTTTACACGTTTGCTTCGCCTAGAACTCAAGTTACTGCTCAAAGGCCATTCAATTTATTGGTTTATTGGCTTATTAACCTTAAATATTATCCAGCTGTTCATTAGTAAGGAATTACTGATTAGCATAGTCTTACCTATTTCATGGTTATGGTGTGTCTTAGTTATTTCGCAACTGGGTCAATTAGACAAACAAGCCAATACCTTGGAATTAATGTCCTACAGCAGAAGGTCTATAAAATCGTCATGCTTGGCGAGTTATTTTTCCGCTTGGATATTATTACTCTTGGCAAGTGTCGGCGGCGTGCTACGTTTTGCTGTCATGGCCGAGTGGTTATTATTGATGCAATTGTGCATAGCGATTTCTTTTACCGTAGCACTAGCCTATTTTTGTGGCACGTTCGCTAACACCAAGCGCATGTTTGAGGGGCTCTACCCGGTAATTTGGTATGTAGGTCCATTTCAAGCGGCACTATATGTCGACTTTTTTGGCGTAAATAGCGCAATCAGTTGGCAAGCAGGTATGCCCTATTATTTTTTAGCGATTGCAATCGCTTTGCTGACCTTAACGATTAGCGCCAAACATAGCCGTTAATTATACCCATTCAGATAAGTTTATGAGTGCGAAAAAACTTAATATATTTGCTATTATGTTTAACCGAACGCCTTAAAAGTCAGCGTAGATTTTGTAATGATTATCAAGGGTAAAGTGTTACTCTGATGCTACACCAATTGAATTAATGTTTTCACCATTTAGCGCGACGTCGTTAATTCAATTGGTCTGAATTTTTTATTGAGAATAATTGCATTAGGGTAAATTTATGTTTCACTGCATTGATAAAATGATGAACGACGCTGTGCTGGGATTTTTAGCACTGTTGTCGTTATTTTTAATGGTGGCGCCGTCTTTATTTCAGCTCTCGCCGGCCGGTGAAAGCTGGTTGTTCGTTATTGAATATGTCATCGTGATACTCTTTCTCATTGAATATCTCGTCGCTTGTATTTGCGCGACCAACAAGCGTCAGTTTGTCTTTAACCGCTGGCGCATACTCGATGCGCTGATCATTATCACGGCATTTGTTTCCTTGCTACCCATTGTGCCTGATATTTTAAGAAACTCGCCAGTATTCAGACTAATTAAATTGGGCCGATTGGCATTACTGGGCACGCGTTCAGGTCTTGCACTCTCATCGACTCAACAAAGCTTAAATGATCAAACTACGGCAAACGTCAGTGAATTAGCTGTACTAGCATTGCAACCTTCAGGCACAGGGTTTAAAAATATTACCTGGCAGGAAGCACTCACTAGAATTGGTACAGAAAACCCAGACTGGCTGTTTATCAGCGGTATCACCGAACAGCTTCTTACGCCAATATCTACAGCACTAGGTGTGCCAGAAAAAGCAGTACATGGACTTTTTCAATCGACTGTACCTCGCTTAGATAGACTTGAGCGTTTTTCAACCTTTTTCGTACGCTACCCGCTCGCCATACAGGCTGATGGCAAACTGCGACGCGTACCCGTGTTATTGGTTGGTACCGCTAATAATATTGTCGTGCTCAGTAAAGAAAAAACCGATTTAGAAAGCCGAGTGGAAAAACGTCTGGCCAATCTTACTGGCAAAACCCCAAGAATGATCAAAGTAATGGCGGCACTGATCGGTGAAATTGTTCAAGCCTATAACGATGTCCATGAGTCACTAGAATCATCATTATTGAGAATAGAAGCGGAGCTACCCATACTAAAAGACGAACAATTTCTGGCGCGAACCTTCGAACTCAGAGCGGATATTCTTCGGGTACGTCGCAGTATTCAGCATTTGAAAAGCGTTTTACGCGACTTGTCCAATGGCAACCTGACCATTGCAGGTTCAGATGCAGGCGATAGAGAATTATTTATCCTACTGACCGACGATACTGAAGATCTCTATGAAGCTATTGAGGATTTACGAGAATCACTACAAGCATTGGTGGATTTGCGCTTAAACGTCTCTTCATTCCAGATGAATCGGGTAATGCGTCTATTGGCATTACTCACAGCGTTAGCCTTAATTCCAGCGACAGCAGGCGGGTTACTTGGCATGAATTTGCTCGATACTCCATGGTCAGCAACCTTGTCTCAGGTTTCCTTCGGTGTTGCTGCAGGTATGGCTCTAAGTCTTTATATTTTTGCTATCAAGGGTTGGTTACGATAATAAGAGATTTAAGCTGCAGACTCAGTAATGCATGCTTAGTCATTATTATTTTCATAATCGATAAGGGATAGCGTTATTAATTATCATTCATTTTACTCTTAATAACACTGGGTATAATCGTTTGAAAAACATTATGTTATTAACTTATTTTTAGCAAATCAGCCTAGGTATTACTTTATGAAAATTGAAGAAATAGTGAATACCACTGTCACTTCCATCAAGTTGGATGACAGACTCGTGGTTGTTATAGCGTTAATTTATTAAACATAAACTCATCATTTACTGGTGGTCAATAACCATGATTAACCTGTCGCTGCTATCTCAGAAAGAGATTATTTAAAAACGGCACACGCTAATCAAAAACGCACAACCTCGAGTGAAAAAGATTAGTAATGTTGAACAAGCGGGTTCATCAAATAGTATCGAAAAAGCTCATCGCCTTTCAACTTCCTAGCTGGGACAATAAAAACATTTCATGATATCAGTGTCTATTGCCTAGCAGTAATAAATAGCAAGAATAGCCTG
The DNA here is from genome assembly GCA_963977145.1 of uncultured Colwellia sp. Taxonomy (GTDB): domain Bacteria; phylum Pseudomonadota; class Gammaproteobacteria; order Enterobacterales; family Alteromonadaceae; genus Cognaticolwellia. The sequence goes on along the minus strand of CAXBNP010000035.1, from coordinate 37,242 downwards.
GCGAGAGATCGTCAAATGGTTTTATAGCAAAGTTAATGCATCTAAAGCCTAGTATTATTTTTGCTGTTAAATCTTGTCATTGAAGCGCTAATATTTAAGCTCATATATTAAAAAAGAAATAACCCATTATACTTTTTATGTAGGTTCCATTGGCTCGCTAGACAGTACCAGTTAAGAGCAAAATAGCCATAATTCACTCCTAGTCAAGGGCTAACTTGGTTGATTACATTAAAATGTCCTACAATCTAAAATTGTGCATAACGAAATTACTTATGCCCTCATCTATGCGTCTGATAAATAGCATTTAACTGAAAACTACTAGTCTACAAGATAATTGCAAAATGGGTCCTAAATATAGAGGTGATAAATGTTTAAAAATGTCAAAATATCCACGCGAATAATAATTGGCTTTAGCGCAGTCATTATTTTGATACTTGGGTTGATCATCCCTGTTGTCAATTATAATATTTCTGAACTTGTTTATGATGCTGAGCAGAAAAAGTTAGAAAACCTTTATAAAAGTGCATCAGCAGAGATCGAGTCTGAAGGACGTATTGCCCAGGCTATGAGTTATATAGTCGCCTCTAATCCCGAAATGAGTAAAGCAATGGCTGAATCGCAACGTGATAAGCTAGCTGAACAAGTGGTACCTTTATTTGAGGGACTAAAAAAACAGTATGCGGTTCGGCAGTTTCAATTTCATCTTCCACCGGCAACTTCATTTCTTCGCGCTCATAAAAGGGAAAAATTTGGCGACGACTTATCAAGCTTTAGAAAAACAATTTTAGCCACAAATCAGAATAAAACGCCCGTAAAGGGCTTAGAGAAAGGTGTTGCAGGTATTGGTATTCGTGGGATAAGTCCCGTTTACCATCAAGGTTCACATATTGGTTCAGTTGAATTTGGTATGTCATTTGGACAAGCATTTTTTGAACAATTCAAAGATAAATATCAAGTTGATATCGGACTCTACGTAAAAAGAGACAGTAAATTTGAGGTTTTTGGCTCGACAATCCAGTCAACAGTTCTTGATAATGAACTGCTACTAAAGGCCTTTCAAAACCAAAATGTCCTTGAGAGAATAGAAATATCTCATACCCCTTATGCCGTTTTTGGGAAGAGCATTACTGATTTTTCAGGTCAGCCAATAGGCGTACTGGTTATCGCGATGGACAGAAGTGAGCATGTGAATGCTATTAAAAACACCCAAAACAGTACATTGATACTAGGTGGTCTCTCGCTGATTGGTGGGATTTTTATTGCGATATTTATAGGCCGTACTATTGTTAACCCCATTACCATCGCGGTTGAAGCTATGAACGAAATAGCCGAAGGCGATGGAGACCTGAGCAAAAGGCTTGAAGCCGATGGCCGTAATGAAATATCGTTACTGGGCGAAGCTTTCAATCGTTTTGCTGAAAAAGTTCGAAAAATGGTCTTACAGGTTGGTAAAGCGACAGAGCAGCTTGCCGCTTCAGCTGAAGAAATGTCCACTATCACTAATTTAACCAATAATGGTGTTAAAGCGCAACAAGCTGAAACTGAGATGGTTGCGACAGCAATGAACCAAATGACTGCAACCGTGCTGGACGTCGCGAATAATGCCACTAAAGCTTCTAAAGCAGCTCAAAAAGCTGACCAAGAAGCGGTTAATGGCAAAGCTGTTGTAGAAAAAACAGTTACATCGATAGATGTGTTGGCGAAGGAAATTGAAACATCATCACACTTGATGCAAGAACTTGAAAGCAACAGTGTAAATATTGGCACAGTCTTGGTTGTGATTAGAAGCATTGCCGAGCAAACTAATTTACTAGCACTAAACGCCGCTATAGAGGCAGCAAGGGCTGGAGAGCAAGGTCGCGGCTTTGCCGTTGTTGCGGACGAAGTGCGTACCTTAGCAAGTCGCACCCAAGAGTCGACACAAGAAATTCAATCTATGATTGAAAAATTGCAACAGGGATCAAAAAACGTTGTTGACGCAATGCAACAGAGTAAAGATAAAAGTTCGCAAAGTGTAATACAAGCAGAAAGTGCTCTGGTGTCTTTAAATGAGATAACCAACTCAGTAACTACTATCAGTGAGATGAATATACAAATAGCCGGAGCAGCATCGGAACAAAGCAATGTGGCAGAAGAAATAAATAAAAATATTGTTAATATAAGTGGTGTTGTTGATGAAACAGCTGAAGGTGCAAAACAAACGTTAATGGCAAGCCAAGAATTGGCAAGTTTAGCAAATGATCTACAAAATTTAGTTGCGCAATTTAAAACCTAACAACAAGCTTTAAATGCTATGACAAACTATTCCAAAAAATCAGTTTGGTAATAGTTTGTTATCGGGTAGTAATGAGCTCTAAGACAACCTGCGCCTTAAATTTGCCCTGAGTGACCGCAAAAATATGATTTAATCTATGCTAACATTGAGCTCTTCATAGCGCTGCCTTCGGAATGGGCGCAACGCCATCCTCATTGATAAATTACTAGTATTAAATTGCTAAAATCTACCGCCATTTAAACGACAATAAACATTAGTTATTGCACCAAATTAAATTCAAATTCTATTTCCAGTAATGCTTTACCACCACTTGCCGCTGGGTAGCGCCATTGCGTTAAGGCTTGCTTTGCCGAACGCTCTAATAAGCGATTACCGTGCTGAGTCAGTCCAGTGATATCTATAACTTTACCTTCATCAGAAATACGGTATTGCAGTTTTACCGTGCCAGATTTACGCGCGTAAAGTGCTGATTTAGGATATTCAGGCATGACACGATGAATAGGCACTATAGCGATAGAAGCTTGCTTAATCGTTGGCACATTAACCGTATGACTTAACGTTTTATTTACCGATAATTTAGCTTTAGTGAGGGTAAGTCCCTCTCGGCTTACGCTACTATTTTCTGAATATTTAGGAGGTAAACTTTCTGGTTTGGGAGGTAAAGGTGGCGTAACCGGCGGTAAAACGTTCTCTGGCGTGGCAATATCGGTCAATTCCACTACGCGTACTGAATGTTGTTTATACTGGGCGCTATTCCCATGCACTGGCGGCTTAGCAAAGTGAGTGACCACTGCCATAATAGCGAACGAAGCGATTCCTCCCGTTAACAGTAAAGCCAAGATATGCCATGGTGAACGCTGTATTTTACTCGGTTTAGCTGCAATTGCGGCAGCAAATACCGGCGGCTGAATTTTTTGCTTTCTTTGTTGATAAAGGCTTGAGAGCTCATTATCAAATTTATCGGCACTCATGATGATGATCCTAACAAATGACTTAAATTCGTACGGGCATAACGCAAACGACTTTTAATGGTTTCAAAGCTGTCGTTGGTTAAGACTGATATTTCCATTACTGAAAAACCTTCTTGTTGAAAAATAAACGCCTCTCTTTGCAAAAACGGTAATTGTGCCAGTGCTGAATTAAATTGCGTTAACCTGTCTGATGCCTGTATCGACTTTTCAAGGTTTACTGTCAGCATTTTATTTTCATCCAGCAACTGACATTGCCATTTTTGCTGACGACGAAATTCGTCAATTAAGCTATTACGAGCAATCGTAAACAACCAGCTTTTAACGTTAGTTTGCCGAGTCGTATCAGCTTTAATGTTGATCACTTTTAGCCATGTAGTTTGTACCACATCTTCTGCCAACTCTTTATTCGATTGGCTCAATAAGTAGTGGTATAGCGACAAATTAAATTGCGCAACCAGCAAAGACAAATATTTGTTTTTACCGGTTGCCATATAGTTTGTCAGTAACCTTTCGGGACTGGTAGTTGGGTTATACCAACCTTTAATCATTGAGGGTAACTGCAAATTATTATCCTAACTTTGTTGATCCATATTGAACTCTAACTGTACGGTTAAACCATGTTGTGTCACCGTATTGCCTGCTGCTGATTTTGCTCGGTATTTCCACTTTCTCAACGCCTGTTTAGCGGCTTGATTAAATACCCGCTTAGGTTCTGCGTCAATAACTTCTACATTGGTTACACCGCCTAAGGCATTAATATCAAAACGTAACTTTACCCAACCTTCAATACCATCACGCGCCGCGGCGATTGGATATTTAGGATTAATGCGTACCACCGGACGTGCATCATTATCGCGAGTATTATTGCCTATAATTAGACTAGTTCCACCACCAGAGATCTTAATATCTGGGTTGTCATAATGATAACCTCCTATAACACTAGATTCTACTGCAGCTTCAAAAGTTCTTGGCATAGGTTGGGGCGCAGGAGGAGGATCATTTTTAAATCGTACTATTTCAATTACCGGCTTTTCCTCTGGCAACTGTGTAAATTCAACAATCACCTCAGGAAGAGCTTTGAAGGGTATAACTTGCTCGTTATTAACCAAGTACGCCATAAAGGCAAATAAACCAAAGGTTGTTGTACTAGCAAGCGCAGTTATCGTCATTATTTTTTTCATCGTCGTTCCTCAATAGGTCGTTAGTAAAGTCATCTAAATAAAAGAGCTGTGATCACACGCCAAGCCAGTGGCCAATACCTGACTTATAAGTAGAACGATGTAATGAGGTCAATGGGGTTAAATAAAATAAAATTATTTAGAATAATACTGAAATCGATGTAAATGAGTCTTGAGATTAAAGTGAATTACTCACTGTTAAATAAAGAAAATAGTCTTCTGATAGCGACAACCACTAAAAGATAACCAATATATTGGCCGACTAAGAATATCGTCATTTTTGGCCAAAATGCAGTTTCTTCACTAAAAAAGCTTAATGCAAAGCGAGCAGGTGCGGTGAATATTTTGTAACCGGGTAACGAGGCAGAAATAAAAGTGTAGTTATAGCCAAAAGCGATAATACCAATAACAACGCCGGACAGTGCCCACAATAAAGTCACCTTAAAATCAGCTAACAAAAATTTTTTCATATTTATAACGGCTCCAAAGCTCTTAAGATAAAGCATGGCTAAATTTCTTTATCTTGGCAAAAAAATGATTAGCACGACAAAAAGGATAATTATGCACAGCTTAACACTTTACTTGAATTTGTTATGCCAACGGTTACTATAGCGGCCCAATGAATAATCTAGAATAATCTAATGACAAAATTAATTAGCCTGCTTACCATCGCACTAACGTTTTTAAGCACGGCAACCTTTGCTGAAACTTTAAAAGTAGCTTCTTGGAATATTGCTTGGCTTGGCTCTCATGAATACAACCAGCGCAAAGACGCCGATTACCAAAAATTAGCACGTTATGCTCGAGAATTAGATGCCGACGTTATTGCCTTGCAAGAAGTTGAAAGTGCAAAATGGGCAAAAAAAGTTTTTGGTGATGAGTATGATTACTTCTTCACCACAAAAGACTGGGTACAACGTGTTGGCGTAGCGGTAAGAAAAAGCAGCGGCTATAAAGCTACAGCAATAGAATATCGTGAACTTGACCAAGGCCTTGCGCGCCGGGGGATGGATGTTACCCTAACAAAAGATGGTAAAAGTATTCGCTTATTGGCTGTGCATATGAAATCTGGCTGTTTTGATAAAGCCCTTGATCAAACCAGCATTACTAAAATGCCAAGTAGTAATGAAAAAGAACAATATGCAAAAATTGCTTGTGCTGAACTTGCTAAGCAAGCAAAACCGCTCGAAGCCTGGATTGATGCGCGCGCCACTGAAGGAGTTCCGTTTATATTGCTAGGTGACTTTAATCGTCGCTTTGTTAAAGACATTTCATTAAATTACAGTGAAGTACAAGGCTTATGGCAAACTATTGATGACACAGGCGCAGAAGCACTTTGGGCACCTACCATTAATGCCGAGTCGCAATGTTGGGGTGGATATTACAAAGATTATATCGACCACATTATTTTTGACCCTAAAGCAAAAGCTCGCTATGTTGAAAACTCATTTAGCCAGCTGGTATTCGACGCGAAATATACCCGTGAACTCAGTCAAACACTGAGCGACCACTGCCCTATTTCAGTGGAATTGGTATTGTAGTAAATTTATAAAGCCCAGCATTAAGCAAATAATACTGGGCTTTAGCTTTACATCTGAGACTTGAGCATCTATCGCTCAGAGAAAGTATTCAATTTTCGCACTCACTAACCTTACCATCACCGCTTTGTAGCAACATTTCACAAGTAATTTAATTATTGCTAGTACTGACCTGCTAGCTGTAAACCTTAGTTATAGCCATTGAATTAATTTTCATTTTTGTCTTTTAAAATTTTGTTAGGTATTACTTGTCTAAGCTACTATTTCTTTGCGCTAACAAATTCCAAGGTTAATCATATTCAAGCAATAGCGCATGACCAGAAAATAAAAAATATACGCCATAACATTAGAAAACCGTCAGCATATTGAGTTACTATTAGCGATATGACCATGGGAATTTACCCACTTTCAAAAACTTAGCGCATCAATAGCGTTTTATAGGGATTTATCATTGTCGTATTTACATTTTCTCAAATGGAAAAAAACATTCATTAACAGAATATTGCTGACGTTAGCATTCGGTATTGGCGTTTTATCTTGCGGTGGACAAAGCGAGAGAATTGCTACCTCAACAACAGATTATTGCGCCGCTATTCCAGCAAATAACAATAAATTATTATCTGAATACCTAACGCCCGTGGCGCATAATATGCGCGATAAAACCGGGGTATATATTCTTGAACAAGGCATAGAAGCCATGTTATCGCGAGCTTGGCTAACCGAGCACGCCGAGCAAACTATTGATGTACAATATTTTATTTTCTCCACAGATAACATAGGTTTGATCGCCATTGATTATTTAGTCAAAGCAGCAGAGCGTGGAGTTCGGGTACGTATTTTAGTTGATGACATTATGGTAGATGCCAGCGGCGACGAGCTACAAAGTTTAGCGGCACACAAAAACATCGCAATAAAAATATACAACCCAGTGGCTAATATTGGTAAAAATTTATTTGATAAAATCGTCAGCTTGACCACCAACTTTCATCAATTAAATCAACGTATGCACAACAAAACTTTTACCGTGGATGGCAAAATTTCCATCACAGGCGGACGTAATGTTGCCGATGAATATTTTGGTTATGATCATCAATATAATTTCCGTGATCGAGATGTACTGCTCATTGGCGGTATTACGACAAAAGTGCAAGCATCATTCGAGCAGTTTTGGCAAAGCAAGCTCAGCGTTGATATCAAGGATTTAGTAAAAGAAAAATTACCCGAAGGTTATATCCCTAACTTTCAGCCTTTACATCAATATGCCTGTAATCCGCTAAATTATGCCGCCTCAGTCAGAACTAAAATTAACGATATGCCAAAGGCCATAGCAGCAATACAACAGCAGCAACAACTCCAATGGCTAGAAAATGTTGAATATATTTCTGATCAGCCAGGTAAAAATAATGCCAATAAATTTTTAGCCGGTGGTGGTTTAGCCACTGAGAAGTTAGTCGCTTTATTGCAAAGCGCCAAAAAGTCAGTGCTGATTCAAACACCTTATTTAATTACCACGGCTGCCACGCGAAAAATTCTAAAAAATCTAGTCGATAGCGGCGTGGCAATCAGTATTTTGACCAATAGCCTTGCTTCCAACGACAACTTAGAAGCATTTAGTGGTTATCAGCGCGATCGCCAAGCATTACTAAAAACCGGTGTTAAGATCTTTGAATTCAAACCTGATGCAAAAATTCGTCAAAAAGTCATGTCTGAAGTCATGCAAAAGCAGTTAACTCAGCCCCCCATTTTTGGCTTACATGCTAAGTCGATGGTGATAGATGATCACACCGCGGTGGTTGGTACCTATAATGTTGACCCACGTAGCGCTAACCTTAACACTGAAAATTTTGTGATTATTCCATCAATAAAAATTGCCCAAGAAATCAAACAAGGTATGTTAGAGGAAATGCAGCCAGAAAATGCTTGGCTAATTACCCTAGATTGGAACCCTGATGGTGAAGTCGAGTTAATGAAACAACTGAAAGTGAAATTGCGTCGTGTCGTACCGAAAAGCATATTATAAGGCTTGAAATTGGCAGGGATCAACAATGAATAACACCAACAATACTAAGCAAGAATGTGTGATTTTATTGCACGGTTTAGCACGTTCAGCACACTCAATGGACAAAATGGCCCAGCGCTTAACTGAACAGGGTTACAAGGTGTTAAACATCGACTATCCCTCGCGTGCTTTTCCGATTGAACAACTCGCTGAAGAAACCATTTCAGATGCATTGAAGCAATGCCATGGCATGCCTGTGAGCTTTGTAACTCATTCCATGGGTGGCATTTTAGTTCGGCAGTTTCTCAGTAACCATAGCATCAAAAACCTCAATAAAGTGGTAATGCTTGGGCCACCAAATAAGGGCACTGAAATTGTCGATAAAATTGGCCATTTGCCGGGCTTTCACCTCGTTAATGGTGATGCAGGTATGCAGTTAGGTACTGGTGCACTAAGTGTGCCTAACCAATTAGGTAAAGCCAACTTTGATGTCGGTATTATCGCTGGCACCCAAAGTATTAACTTACTACTATCGTCGCTTATTCCCGATACTGATGACGGTAAAGTATCAGTTGAAAGTACTAAAATCGATGGTATGAATGATCATATTGAAATTCCAACCACCCATGTCTTTATGATGCGAAATGATACTGTGATAGAACAAGTTATTTGTTACCTTAAACAAGGTCAGTTCAATCATTAAAAAATGCTTTTATTACAATAAATCACACCATTTTGACTAACAAAAGTCCATTAAGCCGCTTAGTTTGCTAAAAACATACCGATAACACTGCGACAAATGCCTTTTCGTCATATGAATTTATTGTCATGATTGCAAATTAACCATGCCAAAACGCTGAAAATTTAGTATGGTGTTAGTAAGCTAAAAATTAAGCTAAAGCAGTATTTAATTAATCTAGGTAGGGAATTAAGATGAAATTATTTAAAAAATTACCGCTATTAACCTTTGTTTTATCTGGTATTTTATCAGGCTTTATATCGGCAAATGAAATGGAAATCACCGCCAAAAATCAAACTATATCAAAAGACAGTAAGTTTCATACTTACAGTGGCAATGTCCGAATTGCCTTCGCCAATGGCAACCTATCGACAAAATCTAGCCATGCCTCTTTTCAAAAAAATAAAACCGTGCTGGAAGGCGATGTTGAAATTATGCTCAGTAACGCCATTGCCAAAACTCAAAAAGTGACCTTTATTTCTGCACAACAAGGCGTAGTTGCTGAAATGGACAAAGTGACCTTTATCTATAAATAGGCATCTTACGGCAAACGCAAAACACTAGTAAATAAATGACAACTCCCTTAACCTAATAGCGATTAAACGCTAAAGGGCTAGTTATGAAAAAAGTTGTTATTGTTACCGGTGCAGGGCGAGGTATAGGTGCCGCCACGGCTATTCTTTTAGCAACGCAAGGTTATGCTGTATGCGTTAATTATCGCAGCAGGGCTGAAAGCGCCGAGCATGTGGTCGATACTATTTTACAAGCGGGTGGGCAGGCATTTTCCTGTGCCGCGAATGTTGCGATTGAAGCAGATGTTTTAAACATGTTTGCTGCTGTTGCACAAAAATATGGCACGGTAACGCATCTTGTTAACAATGCCGGTATTTTATTTACCCAATCAACCTTAGCTGACTTATCAGTACAACGCTTTAACCAAGTACTAACAACCAATGTCACTAGCTGCTTTCTTTGCTGTCGAGAGGCTATTCGGCAAATGCCAAACGGTGGAGCAATTGTTAATGTCTCTTCTGCCGCATCACGAACTGGCGCGCCTGGAGAATATATTGATTATGCGGCCTCAAAAGGCGCGATAGATACATTAACGACAGGATTATCACTGGAGTTAGCTGAACGCAATATTCGCGTAAACGCCGTGCGACCCGGGTTTATTAACACAGACATGCACGCAGATGGTGGTGAGCCAAACCGCATAAAACGTTTAAGCCCACAAATTCCATTACAACGCGGCGGCACAGCTAATGAAGTGGCCAATGCTATCGCTTGGCTTTTATCAGAGCAAGCATCCTACGTAACAGGCGCTTTTATCGATATTGCTGGTGGTAAATAAATGCTAGCGTTACGACGAAGGAAGCGCTTATTAAATGACAAAGAAAATTTATGGTTATTGACATCGAGTAATCAAAGCGACTATGAAGCGATCAAATTCCTATCGCTTTCGGTGTAGCATTAAAGTGGCGTTTAAATTCGCGACTAAATTGTGAAGCACTAGCATAACCTACTAACATTGCGGCTTCTGTTGCTTGCTTACCTTCAACTACGATGAGGTCCTTCGCCTTGTTTAAGCGTATTTTCTTTAAATATTGCAAGGGTGTTTCGCTAGTAACTTGTCGAAACGCGCGATGAAATCCAGAAACACTCATATGTGCTTGGTCAGCTAATTGCTCTACCGAAATCACCTCGGCATAGGCTTTGTGCAAAGTATCAAGTACCCGCGCAATTCTCGCGTAATGGCCGTCATGGCGCGCTAAATCAAATAATATATGGCCATCATCGCCAACGAGTGCGCGATAAACGATCTCCTCAACAATTGCCGAGCCTAAGATCATAGCCTCTGAATCAGCATGTAAAACCTTAAGTAAGCGCATAACCGCACTGTTAAAGTCCGCATCTAAACTATTTGATTTAACGCCAAAATCGAGAAAGTTATTCTCACTTCTAGCCGCTTGGCGCTGTTCATCAAGTTGGCTAACTAATTTATGTAAAGTATGTGAATCAACGTCTATCGCTAGCCCTAAAATAGCTAAACCATGCTCGGCAAACGCTTCACACTCTAATGGCATAGGTACCCCCAGCACCACGTAATCACCTGGGCCATATTGCACACAATGATCCGCAATATGAATGTTTTTTCGCCCTTGTCCCATAACAATAATGCCTGACTGATATAGCAAAGGTTGACGCGTACTGCTGGTGCTAGCACGATAAAATTTTACGCCAGGGATCAGGGTTCGATAAGCGCCGTTTAACGCGTTCAAGGATTTCAAATCGGCATAAGATTGCATTAATGTCGCTAACGTTTCCATATTTCATACTTAGCTTTAAAAAATTACGATCTGACAATCATACACGAATAGGCAATGAATATCGATAAATGTGGCTATATTACACGGAATCCATACAGTAATATGCAACACATCAAAGTTATTGTACTTTTATTCAACACGACTACATAAGGATTCCCATGGAATTTTCATACGTAAATCCAACTCATATCCATTTTGGCCAAGGTAAGATTGCTAGTATCAGCGGCGCTATTCCCAGTACCAGCAAAGTTTTGGTGATGTATGGTGGTGGCTCAATCAAAAAAAACGGCGTTTACCAGCAAGTACAAAATGCCCTAAGCAAGCATACCTGGTTAGAATTTTCAGGCGTTGAGCCTAATCCTACCATGGAAAATTTAGATAAGGCCGTTGCCATAGTCAAAGCAGAAAAAGTTGATTTTATCTTAGCTGTTGGTGGTGGTTCAGTGATCGACGGCGCTAAATATGTAGCCGCAGCAGCCTGCTATGACGGCGAAGGTTGGGATATTCTTTTAGGCAAGCATACCGTAAAACAAGCCATTGCTATTGGCGCGGTACTTACCTTACCTGCGACAGGCTCAGAGTCTAATGCCGCCTCGGTAATTACCCGTGCAGCAACGCAAGATAAACTGCCATTCTTCGCGCCAGCCGTACAACCAAAATTTGCTGTGCTTGACGCCGATGCTATGAAAACATTGCCAGAGCGGCAATTAATTAATGGCTTGGTCGATGCTTGGGTACATATCTGTGAGCAATACCTTACGATGGAAACTGGTGCTATGGTGCAAGACGGTTACGCAGAAGCATTACTTAAAAACTTACTGACCTTAGCAAAGCAATACAACCAACATGAAACGCTGCAATGGCGTGAAAATTTAATGTGGACAGCAAATCAAGCGCTGAACGGTTTAATTGGTGCCGGCGTTCCACATGACTGGGCAACCCATATGATTGGCCATGAATTAACTGCACTCTACGGTGTTGATCACGCGCGTTCACTGGCGATTGTGCAACCGTCATTATTACGTAATCAATTGGCGGTTAAAAAAGATAAGTTAGCGCAGTTAGGTAGGAATGTTTTTGCCTTAAGCGCCGGCGATGATATAGCAGAACGCACCATTGCAGCCATTGAAGCGTTTTACCATAGTTTAAGTGTTGCTACGCAATTAACTGAACATGGCGACGACAAAGCCGGCGCTATTGATAAAATAATTGCCCGCCTAAGCGCACATAATATGGTCAAGTTAGGTGAGCACCAAGCCATTACCTTAACGCAAAGTCGAGAAATATTAGCAGCAGCGGTTAAATAAATGCTCTAGGTTTATATAAATAACCCAAGCGGATAATGTTATTCGCATGGGTTTTTAATACGGTATTAAACCGCTCGATTACTGTCTTAAAATTTTGCTTTGACATTATACCAATCTCACTCATTATCTGATCATTTATACGGGTTAAAATAACCAACTACTGGGTTATTTATTTAAAAATTAGAACAACTAGTTATTAAAACAAATACCTTGTATTTGGCCATTTTTCCTACCTATAAAGTAGTTCAGCTAATTAATGAAATGGGTATTAGCGTTGAATGCCTAAGCTCGCTCTTAATTTGTTTAGGGCATCAACCGCAAAGCCTTGATCATAAAAATACAAAACTTTACCGTTTTTATCTAACAACACCACACGGGCATTGGCAGAATTTTCATTACCGGTAAAGGCTTGTACTGTCTCACCGTCTTTATATACAGTAACCACCCCTTGCCACAAGGGTTTTGGAATACCCTTTCTCATGCCGTTATCAATAAAGGTACTGAACATTTGTGGAAATAAGCCCGCAATGGTGGGTATCTCATAAACATTGACTTGAGTTTCGGTCATATCCAAGCCAATTAACCAACGATCAATATCAAACTGTGAATTTTGTACATAACCGATTAACAGTAAAGTAAAGTCATCATCAAAATCGCTGGGAATGGTCACGGCTACTTCTTCTAAAGATTGGCCAGTAACGGTTGGAAATATTTGCCCGGTAATATCTTTGTTCGGATATACCGTGCTACAGCCAGTCATGACTAGCAGTGTGAAAACCAAGGTGATTATTTTCATGTGTTTTTTCTCAATAAACTATCAATGTATATAGACTATTACGTCGCAACTTTGCTTTTGGCTCACTGCGCCAGTAAATTATTACCGCTAGTGAGACTATTGCCAACATAATTAATTTAGCGCAAACTGCTAATAATTAAAGTGTTAATTATTAAGGAAAATATATGAGAGTATTAGCAGGGATAATATTGTTATGTTTATTGGTTAGCAGTCAAATTAGCCAAGCAAATAGCACACTTGAAGTACTTGAAATAAGCCACGCTAAGTTTTCAGAGCCGCTAAAATTCAACATCACTTTACCTGCTGGCTATGCTAATAACCCCGATAAATCCTATATTATGATGTTCGATTTTCACCATAACGCCAATAGCTACCTTGATGGTATGCATGAATGGATGAGCCATAATGGTGAATGGCCATGGTTGCAAACCATTATCGTCACGCCAGTGCCAGGCAATAGGGTTGGCATGCTGTTTGATATTAGCGGAAAAACTACGCCATTATTAGACTTTTTCGAGCAACAATTATTTACCGCCGTTGATAAGCAATATCGTACCAATGGCTTTAGGATCATGAGTGGTTTTAGAAACAATGCCACCTTAGTACTGTCTGCGCTTATCAATAAACCCAATATGGCCAATGCCTATATTGCCACTAGCCCAGAGCTAAAAAATGACAGCGCCGCGATATTATCCAGCGCAGCAGCGAAACTCGAAAAGCTTTCCGATAAGCCGCGCTTTTTGCTTTTTAGTCATGGCACTACTATTAAAGAACAACACCAAGTAGCTGAATATGCACAATTAAAAAAGCTATTAACAACCGTGGCGCCAAAACAGCTTGATTGGCACTACAAACACTTCAGCGACCATTACTTTATGTCACTGCCGCCATTAGCCACTATTACGGGCATAGAGAAAATATTTAATGATATTCATCAGGGCTTAGCGCCAGAATCAGCCATAGCTCAGCAAGGCGTGCAAGCCATTATTGCGCACTATGATACGCTCTCGAAACAAAAATATGGTTTTGAAGTATCCGCGAAAAGCTCTATTGACCGTTTAGGGTTTTATTTGCTTGAAAGCTCTGAAAAAGCAGCGTTAGCGGTATTTGAAGCCAGACTTAAACGCTATCCGCAAGACGCTTATAGTCATCACAACTTGGCAAAAGTATACGCAAGCGTGGCTAATTACCCACTGGCTGTAAAACATCAACAAGCGGCGGTCAATATTGCTGATACCATGCTAACTTGGCATAAAAAGCGTCATGCTAAGTTTCTTGCACAATATCAGCAGCAACTGGTAGCAGCTAAGAAATAGTTAGTAAATTGGCTCAACTGCATCATCACCTAAGGGTTTACGCCGGATTAAACCGTTAGATGATGTGTTTAATAGACCAAAGCTTTTCTATCAGCGAAGGCCTCAGCCTTAATGGAATTTAAAAAATACTATTGTTTAACAGCCACCTGCGGTGTTGTTGATAAATTGTCATAGAAGTTCATCACTTGCTGGCCTTGAGCATTTTTATCGATGGTAAAATAACTTAAGCTTCTTTCGTAATAAAAACTATTATCTGACATCGGAAAAATTTCAAACTTATGGCCTTCGCCACGGATAGAATAAATCTTATTATCTTCCATAAAGATATGCCTAACATCACCAGACGTTAGTTTATATTTACCCATCATCGGCTTTAATTGACTGTTGCTTAAAGATACCGATGTAAACTTAGGTACGGGAATATCCAGCGCTACGGCAGCTAACATACGAGCGATGTCACCCGGACTGCCTTCATCAAAATTATTTAATACCGCCACATAAAGGTCTGCGTCAGGAATATAAAATGCATGAGTGACAAAACCATGAATACCACCACCGTGCCCTATAGCATCATATTTATTGAACTTGAACATGCCTAAGCCAAAGCCATAGTCTGACATACTGCCATCATTTAACTGCACCGATGTAGTCATCAACTGGTAATTTTCTGGCGAAATCAACTCGCCATTTTTTAAGGCTTTAAACCAAATATTTAAATCACCTACGGTAGAAAGCAGTGAACCTGCGGCATGTGGCCACATCATATCGATGTAACCCGCATTAATGTAGCCATTGTCGCCAGCCGAATAACCACTTGCTCGGTTAGGAATAATTTGTAAACCTCCGTAACGACTATTCTTCATACCCAACTTGGCAAAAATATCTTGCTCAATAAAGTCGGGGTAAGACTTGCTACTCGCTACTTCAATAATTTTTCCTAACAAGACATAAGCGGTATTGGAATAACGATTAGCTTCGCCGGCTTTTAACGCCATGGGATGCTCAGCAAAACGCTTAATCATCTCATCTAATGTGGTTGGCGTTTTCAACTCTTTTAACCAAATATTTTTATCTTCGGTGTAATTGGCAATGCCTGAGGTATGGGTTAATAAATGCTTAATGGTCACCTTATTACCTTCGGTTGGAAAGTCTGGAATATACTTGTGTAGATCGTCGTTAAGCGACAACTTGCCCTGCTCTACCAACATCATTATCGCGGCACCAGTAAACTGTTTAGTGATCGAGCCTAAGCGAAAAACAGTATTCGTTGTTAAGGCCACTTGTAGCTCAATATTCGCCATACCTCGTGCTTGCTGATAAAGTGTTTTGCCATTTTTAGTGACAATAACCGCAACGCCGGGTCCTGTGGTTTCAATGTACTTGGCTAATACCGCATCATAGTCTTGCACACTAGCCGCATTAGCTTGCAGCCATGGCGCAAGTAAGATAATTGCCATCACAGCAAACTTAACTATTAGTATCTTTTTCATAACTTTCCTTATTTAAATGACTTTTCTATTCTAACGTTTTACACATTGGCTACCACTGACTTATAGAATTAAAATGTAAGCAGTTCTTTCGGTTTATTTACCGGCAATAAAAAAGCCTCAACAGAGGCTTTCTTTACAAATTTAGCCGACTAAGTCTCCGAAACATTCAGTTTTTGTCGCCGCTAACAATCACTAAGCTTAATCTGTTTGGTCACCATCACTTTGCTTTAATCCACGTAATCGCTCGCGATATTTGTCACGAGCCAAGGCTTGCATATCGGTAACTGTGTCGCTTTCATCGACAATTTCACGACCCAGTAAAGTTTCAATAGCGTCTTCCAAGGTCACAATACCAGAGGTTTGACCATATTCATCTTCAACTGAATATATGTGCATATGATTTTTTATAAACATGTCTAACAACTGTTGAACTGGTAGTTTTTCAGAAACTGGCGTTAAGGGAATAATAAAATTGATCACAGGTTCATCGCCGTGACCACTGCGTTCAGCTTCATACAAATCGCCTTTGATCACTTTACCTTTAATATCATCAATGGTGCTGCCATAAACCGGTATACGGGTAAACTGGCGAGTTTGTTCATGGTTTAACGCTGCGGTTACTGTTATGTCTTGATGTAGCATGTGCACGACAGTGCGCGGAGTAAATACATCTCCCGTACGTAATTCACGCAAATTAAATATATTGGACAAATATTCATTTTCTTGCGAAAAAAGACTGCCGTCTTTATGACCTAATGACGCTAACGCTATAATTTCTTCTCGGGTGATTTCATTGGTTTTGCCCTGTTTGAAGCGCTGGGTTAAACGCGTTGAGAGCCAAACCAGTGGATACACTATTTTCACCAACCAGACAATAACGTAAGCAGACGGTATTGCTAAGCTGCGCCAAAAAGTCGCCCCTAAAGTTTTAGGGATGATTTCTGAAAAAAATAAAATAACTAAGGTCAGCAATATGGCGATAATGGTTTCCCATTTTTCACCAAATATACTGATGGCTTGTGCCCCAACACCGGCAGCGCCGATGGTATGAGCAAAGGTATTTAAAATTAGAATACTAGAAAGCGACTCATCTAAGCGGGTTTTTACTTTCGACAACACCGCACCCGACTTAGGCTTGTTGGTTTGTATTTGCCCAACAAAGCTAGGGGTTACTGATAATAAAACCGCCTCGAGTACTGAACACAAAAATGACACGCCAACGGCAACAGCTAAATAAATAAACAGTAAAGTCACGTAAAAATTCCAAATAAACGGGTAATCTGTAGCAATATAATTATCATATCACAATGTCAGCTATAACTTTGCGCTTGCGTTAGTGTTTAGCCTGTTTGCTTTTGATAATTAATTACACAAAAATGTGTTAAGTTATTGCCCTAACCGCAATAAATTTCTAAAATACAGTTAACTGTATTATTTTTGGACAAATCCATATGACACATTTTTCCGGAATAGAATTAAAAAGCTTAAGAAAAGAAGCAGGCTTCACGCAAAAGTTACTCGCGAGCAAAATAGGTATCAGTCGAGAAACAGTGGTTGCCATTGAAAACGAACACCCAAAAACCATCGATTCTCTCAGTCTAGAAGTCGTTAATGCTTGGTGGATCGCCTGTAGAAAGTCTGTATCTGAATCTAGTCAGCTATCATTTAAAGTACAGGTAATGAAGTTTTTTGGCATGTAATACATGATATTTCGGCAATATTTTGACCGTGCCGTTACCAGTTTATTAGCCATTGTATTCCTCGCTTTTGCACTGTTAAGCTTTGGCTATGCGCAATATTTTGATCGACTTTTCATTATATTTTTACTGGTTTTAATACTATTTAATATCAGTAAAGCTAACATAGTTAGTATCGCGATAATTTTCCTGCTTGAGCGCTTTTTTGAAGAAGTTGTATTTTTTTTCAGTACATACCTATATATAAAGCCATTAATCTATCTGTTATCACTTTGGTTAATTAAGAGTTTTTGGTACGACTCACTTATTCGACGGGTGATCTTACCGACTATAGTTATCTGTATAACATGCGAGGTATATTGGTATCTAACCAATTATAGCGCGCCAAGAATACACTCTTACATCGCCATGCTGATGCTCAATATTATTACCCGACACCTAATATTTTTACGGGTGCCGTTATTTAAACAACTTCAAGCGCTGACCTTAATAAGAAATATTGTCTCCCAACCGATCACACAAACCCCCGTCGACCTGCCTTTATATTCAATCGCTATGATAAATATTTTGGTGGTTGTTGCTATGATTGCAGAATATCTTATCCGGCATTTAACGCCATTAGAATCTTTATTTGTCTACAACCTGTACTCTGAATTTATACATTTATTATCTGCTGTAACCTTATTTTTCATCGTCAACTTTATCGTTAAATCTAACTATAAAATCAATGCTTAACCGTTAAATCTCCATACAAAGCTAAGTTTGATTTGCCTTACCCACAACAAGCGTGGAATATAATCCACTAAATTACGATGTAACTACAAGCCATTTTCCTTGATAATGTAGATGGATATTAATCCACTCAATACTTTATTAAGGAATAAAAATGAAAACTTTAAAATTAACTTTGATCATTTCTATACTTCTAATTAGTTCAGCGGCATTAGCTACCGGTGGTAAGAAAGAACCACCAAAGCCATCAACATTGATGGAAGAAATCATAGAAATTTTTACACCTAAGCAGAAATAAGTTTACTTATACCAAGCTAAACGCTACGTTTTGCGTGGAAAAAATCCACGTAAAACGTTCTACATAAACTCGAATGCCACTCAAAACATAACACAAATAAACTATTATAATTCACTTGCCTATAGAAGGATTTCATTGATACTGTAATGGGTAATAGGCCATTCAAAAGTTTATTTATTAAGGAAGAAAAATGAAGAATTTAAATTTACACTATTAATTTCAATACTGGCGCTTAGCTCATCAGCCTTGGCGACAGGCAGTAGAAGATTACCGCCGGTGCCGCCAACACTATTAGAAGAGATCTTAGCAATATTTACCGTTAAGCAACTGTAAATTTTCTCACACTAATTCAATCACTATGTTTTTCGTGGAATAAAATCCACGCGAAATGTTATTCGTGCTGTTGTCTCTGTTAGATAACACGATTTCCCAACACTGCATCAAGTTGATGCGGCTATTTAAAGCTTTATTATCTTATTAAATATGCAACAGGTACTGTTATGACAATAAACAAAATATTCCTATTACTCTCGGCATTGACGGCCTTTAGTTTAACTAGTTACAACGTTCAAGCTAACGACACTGGTAAAGCCTTAGTTAGCGGATACGAGTTCCAACACTCATCAAGGGTATTTGCTGAAAAAAGACGCTATATGGTTTCGCTACCTGAGCGTTATTCTATGAATAAGCGCCGATACCCTAGTCTTTATATCATTGATGCTGACTTTCAATTTCAACATGTCGCCGCGCTAGTCAAAAACCTCAGTAGAATGGGTAAAATACCGCCAATGATCGTTATAGGTTTTGCCAACCAAGGGGGTGACGACTATTTAAAAACCACTTCGTGGTCGGATGGCAAAGACGACGCTTTTGGTGATGCCAATAAAATGCAAGCGTACCTAAGTCAAGAATTGCTCCCGCTAATTGACCAGAAATATCGTACCAATAGCCAAAAAGCGCTTTCGGGTTATTCAATGGGCGGTTTGTTTACGCTCTACAGTATGATGCAGCAAGATACGCCATTTAATGCCTTTCTAGCTATGAGCCCCAGTGCTTGGTTTGATGAAAATAGTCTACCGCAAAAGTTAACACCACTGCTGAAGGAAAATAAACTTAGCGCACCGGTTTTTATATCACTAGCCAATGAAGAAGGGATGGGCGTAGATGAAGTCATCAAGGTATTTGAAAGCTCAGCCGCTAAATCATTAAAGTGGCAATATAAGCATTACCCAAATGAAAATCATTTTACTACCGCGATACCAGCACTTTACGACGGCTTACAATTTTTAATGCCTAATTACGCCATAGACGGTGGCGAAATGTTAGCTATCGGCGATTATAAACAGGTATTGGCGCACTTTAAGGCTAAAAAAGAGCAATGGGCTGGCTTTCAAATTGAATGGTTACATAGTTATCAGTTTGCAAAGTATTTGTTTTGGTCTAAACAAATAGCGCAAGTTGACGAGGTTTTAGCAGCAATACACGCGGAATTTCCAGAATCAAGTACTTTAGTGAGCATTCAACTGGCGAATGGTTTTAACAAAACCAAAAAACATGCAAAAGCATTTGAGGTTTTAAATAGTGTCAAAGCTGAGGGCGAAAGTTTTCCTAGCTGGCACAAACAAATGAGCGTTTATTATACTAGTACTAAAAAGCCAGTATTGGCAGCAAAGCATCAAGCGTTAGCCTTGCAGCTCGCCGAAAAATATCACTTTGAAAGCTGGGAAGTGTGGGAATTGATGTAGCTTAGCTAAAAAGTCTTCAGTGCCTGCCCATCAAGATGGCAGGCATATTTATCGTTAGTCTTTATAGCAATCAAGCTAATTCCTACAGTAAATATTCGTAGGTCGCTAATAGTTTTTCTGCACGATAATTATCTTCATGACTAACTAAATTTAACCTTGATAATCCTATCGACTTTACACATCGGGTATATATTTCAGATTCAGTCTTCGTACTGGACTCGGTTACGCCCGCTTGAATCAATAGCGTTTTTTCAGTACCACAAGCATTTTTTTGTTGCCAAAATTCAATAGTTTGCGTTACTGAGGCAATATTGCCATTTGAGCGACCATTATATGGTACGTCGAGATCAGTTTCACTGTGCAGGTGATGAATAGCCATCGGTGAGGATGTAGCGCAATGGTCAAAATCGCCTCGATACTGACCAGCTAGCGAAATCATAGCGGTTAATCGATCAGGTATTTGGCAGGCTAATTTATACGCCATAAAACCACCGGCAGAATAACCAAATATATACACTTTACTATCACTAAATGTGTATTTGCTTTGCACGTCATCAATAACGGCTAGCAAGTGATCTACGTCACGGGTATCAACACTATTATCGTTAGTGCTATTCCATTCATAAAGCCAACCATTTCCTTTTGGCGCAATACTAACAAGATTAAATTTTTCCGCGATCATCTTGGCACCAAAAATATTTGATACTTTTTCTGGGCTGCCTGGCGCGCCATGTAAAAATATAGCGATACCTGCATATTGATTTTGGCTCGTGGGCGCATAAGTCATAACTTCTCGCTCATTAATGATTGCGCAAGTTTGCTCGGTATCGGTTGGGGCTTGAGCACACAAGGGCAAAAACTCTTTTATTGGATCGCCTTTTGCGATGCCCAGATCAACATTTTTACCACCACTACATGCGCTAATCGTTAGCATCAACAACAGCTTGATTAGAAGTATTTGAGACATTGATTTTATTACATTTTTCATAAATTGCTCTGAGATAAATTTTCAGCCTTAGCTTCTAGAAAATCATAAAAAAGAGCAATAACGAGCAGGTAATGAAACGGTAATGGTTTTATAATGACGAAATTTCATCAATGATACATGTTAAGCGTAGTTAAAAATATTATCCCAATGACTATCTAATACTTGTTTCGCTTTTTCCAAAGTAATTGCATGATAAGCATCATTTTTAAGGACAATTAACTGCATACGTTCGAGCTTAGCCAGTGCATCTGAAATTTCAAAATCCAACTCGCATTGATAGTTTGCTTTAAACCAATGCTCTATCTGCGCATCCAGCGCTTGGGCACTTAGCCCTGTTTGGCTATTAAGTAAAAAACTATAGGCTAATACCACCTCTTTAAAGTCTTCTTCTTCTGCTGCATCAATGAGGGTATGAAAAACGCCAGCATTATTATCAAGGTTTTTGAAATACAGATTGTCAGATAACGCTTTCATAAACTTTATTTTTCTATTTTTAAATTTACTCCATTCTTTAAAAATGAAGCCACCAAACACCCCTAGACCAATAGCAAAGGAAATAACATGTTGCTGGGTCATTTCAACCGAATCTGCGCGCCAACCAAACCAAAATGCCAGCAAGCCCGCTAATAGCACCAGTGATGCACCGAGCTTAGTCACCAACACCACCGCGCCACCAACCACTGCTGAAGCACCAATAAAAGCCTTATCAATACGGCGCATACGTACTTCGCTATTAGGAAACAACATTTCTAAATCCGCTTTAGGAACGTTTTGGAAAAGTTTAATGATGGTTGAACCGGGCTCAAAGCCAAACAGCGTTTTATGCTTGCTGTCAAAGTGTGCTTGGTCTTTAAAGGTAATAAATATCGCAACTCGATCATAGTTGGTGAAACTAAGGCTTTGTTTACGCAGACCAAATAACGAGGTAATTGTTTCGGTGAGTTGCGACTCACCTCGACGATAAAAAACCACTTGTTCAAAATCATCAAATTCAACTGCTAACCTCACTTTAAAAAGTGACTCTTCGGTTAACGCATCTTGTAGATCTTGTTCAGTAATTTTTTCAAAATTAGCGGCATTTAAAACACTGGCAAAATTCTCTGCAAAACTAGCCTGACATTGTACTTTTTGTTCAAGCGTATAGGGTTCAAGCTGCTTAGTGTCAGCATTAGGGTCAAATGGCGCGTAGTCATTTTTTAACGACTCCAGCGTTTGATGGTATTCAACATGTAAAGTGTTCGACAACAAGTCACAAAACTGTCGAAATGATATTGCTGAATCATCAAGCTTGAGTTCTCGCAGACACATTTCAATAATGTCTTGCTTTCTATAGGGAATAAATCGGTCGGCAGCCATAGCACAATATTTTTTAGTGTCAGATGGTTAGAGTGTAAGGCAATTTTTAGGCGATTAAAATGTCAAAATTGTCTTTTATCTAAGCTAGCAAATAACCGATCTAATTAAGCCGAAAAATATACCATGACATGGAATATTATGAGGTTAATACTTTATAAATAAAATTTAATGACTATCAAAGATATAGATAATGGATACACGACTTACCACCACACCATTTAAAATTTATAAACAACGTCCCCCTGACTTAGGAGCTCAAAGTAAGGCCTGCAACAGACTGAGTTGCTGACCTATATCAATGAAAATTAGTTCATTAAGTATTCGTAGGTCGCTAACAGTTTTTCAGCGATATACTCATCTTCATGACTCACTAAACTAAGTTTTGATAACCCAATAGATTTCACACAGCTGGTGTATATTTCTGTATCCGTTTTTGCACTCGACGCCGTTACGCCATCTTGAACCAGTAGCGTTTTTTCAGTACCACAGCCATTTTTTTGCTGCCAAAATTCCATGGTATCGGTTACCGAGGCAATATTGCCATTTTCACGGCCATTAAAGGGTACGTCTTGGTCTGATTGACTGTGCATGTGATGGATAGTCATAGGGGTTGCTGTAGCGCAATTTTCAAAGTCCCCTCTATACTGGCCAGCAAGAGAAATGATAGCGGTTAGGCGGTCGGGAATTTGGCAGGCTAACTTATAAGCCATAAAACCCCCGGCAGAATAGCCAAATATGTACACTTTACTATCAGTAAATGTATATGATCCTTGAACATAATCAATAATATTAGTTAAAAAATCTATATCAGGCGTGACAGCCAAACTGTTATTAGAGCTATTCCACTCATAATCAGAGCCATTACCTTGTGGCGTTATACTGATCAGGTTAAATTGGTCTGCTATCGCTTTTGCCCCAAAAATACTAGACACTTTGTTTGGATCGCCTGGTGCGCCATGTAAAAATATTGCTATACCTGCATATTCGCTTGAAGTCGTCGGTACGTAACTGATAAACCCCCTCCCATCAATTAGTGTACATGTTTGATCAGCAGTAATAGGGGTTTGTTCACATTGTGTTAGTAATGGTGGTGGCGGCGGCGGTGGCTCTGGTGGAACACCGTCACCGTCTCCGCCGCCACTACATGCACTAATAGATAAAAGTAATAACAGGATAAATAAAAATGTTTGCGTTGTTGATTGCTGTACGTTATTCATAAATTGCCCTTATGGATTATTTCGAAATAAGCTTGGTGAAAATCATAAAAAAGAGCAATAATGGCCAGATAATGAAATAGTAATGGTTTTATAATGACAATAAAAACAAAGGTTAACACTGATAAATGATATTTTACTTTGCTTCTTTTATGGTCAACGAAAAGAACTGCACGCTAACAAAAAACCATCAATCAATTGAAATTGAACCGAAAATATTCTCCTTACTTTGTTTTTTCTGTCGTAATGCGCAACGGGCAATTTCACGCGACGAGCTTATTGAAAAAGTATGGCAGGGACGTATTGTCAGCAATGCCGCGATAAACCGTGCGGTAGGTGAACTGAGAAAAGCAATTGAAGTTGATGTAAAAGATCCACAGTATATTGTCACCATAAGCAAGGTAGGCTACCAATTCAACGCGATAATTGACCAACAAGAAAATTCGCTACTTGTTAACAGCAATATCGCTAATCAACCAAAGCAAACTAACAAAAGCCCGATTCATTTATTACTTTATTTCGCTGCCCTGGTCTTTATTGTCTTCACACTGTTTATATACCTGAACTATACGGAAACATCTAATAACCCTGATCAATTTAATGTTTCAGCAGCAACTCCCGTAACAACCATAAAAGGCAGTGCCTTTAAGCCACAACTCTTTGAAAATGGCCAAGCGGTTTTTTTACATAAAAATATTGAAAATAATAATGTCCAGCTTTGGCTGCAGGTTCCTGGGCTATCAGCAACGCAACTGACTAACGATAGCTACTATTATACCTATGCAATATTTACTGATGCAGATACCATATTCGCCACACGATTTGACAATTTAGCCACCAGAAATTGTCAAATCATTAAGTTTGTTATCGCCACTCAACAGTCAGAAAAAATTGCCAATTGTGCTAAAAGAGCCGTAACACATTTAGCGTTCAATAATGAATCAAGAAAACTATATTTCAACTTTCGAGATAGTGTATCTCAGCCATACGCGATCCGAAGTTTGCAATTGGATACCGGCCGCATCCAACAACTAACCCATGCAGACCCTTCGGGCAATACCAGAGGCGACTACCTTTTCTCGCTCTCGCCAAGTGGGAAGCAAATGGCAATACTCGAGTATCAGCAAGATGGTGCGGCAATGCTGAAAGTTATTGATATAGCCAGTCCTATGAGCATTGCTAGATATCAGTCTTATTATGACGTTAGTGCTATCAGCTGGTTTAACGAGAAAATATTGTTAATTAGTGAAGATAAAGGCGTGCTTGCCTATAATTTAGCAAATGCTGATGGTAAATACATCGTTCAGGAAGAGAACATAACACAGGGTACATACTCTCCCGCTTTATCGCTTTTATCCTATGTGAAATTCGACAGAACCCGAAATATTTACCAAAAGTCAGAACATAGTGGCCCGCATGAAGAAGCTTTAACCCACTCAACCCATAGCAACTTTTTACCTATTTATGCCAATACATCCAATGCATTAGTCTACTTTTCGACTGACAGTGGCAAAGTAAATATTAAGCACTTGGATCAGCTAGGCAAGACCTCAAATTTAAACTTTCCAACAGCGATTAAGCACTTTGGCAACCTAAAGTGGACCCGTGATGACAGTGCAATTTTTACCACTATAAATTCAAAACTATTTCACTATTCAATGGCAACGCGTCAGTGGCAAAAGATAACAACTAACTTAGAGCGCATGCACTATGTTGAAATTATCAATAGCCAGCAAGTGATAGTGAGTAGCGATCAAAGTGGTGACTGGCAACTCTGGCAAATCGATTTAAGTTCAGCAAAAACTAAGCAAATAACGAAAAATGGTGGCTATAGTGCCAGTTATGTTAAGGCAAAAAACAGCCTACTATTAAGCAAATATAGCCAAGATGGCTTGTTTGAGCTTGATTTAAACGACCTTTCAGAAGTTAAAGTTAGAGCCAATTTCAAAATTACCGATTGGAATAAATGGCAACTACGCGGTGACGACTTATATTCTTGGGAAAATAAGGCAATCGTTAAACTCAATTTGGCGACAAATAGTAAATCGACACTATGGCAACTTAATCAGCATAACCCGTCTCGTTTTAGTATTAATTTTGATGGTAGTAAGCTCGCATATAGCGTCACTGAGCAAGAAAAATCAACTATATGGCAACGTTCAGTTTTACTTGAGTAGTTAACTAATATTAACTGAATTGGAGTAAAAGTAATTCCTACTCAAAAAAATGATGAGTAGGAAAACTACACCTATAAGGAGCATCCGCCAGCGGCATAAAAGCGCCAAGGAAGGCGCACTTTATAAGTAAGCTAAATCAATGCTATTAGCACAATTTTACCTTCCGCGTAACCTAAGTTAATACTTGTTGTAACACAAAATAGCGCCAATAATTGACCGGTTATTTAGCAACATTACCCCGATATAGCCATCATTAACCATTAACAAAACCTAGCCTTACTCGCTAAAGCTTTCTTCTTCTATTGATAAAGCATACGCCCTATAGCCCATATCTGATTTTAAAATATGTGCAGTTAACCATGAATATATAAACATGGCTATTTTATGCTGTATATCAAAATCATAGTTATTAAGTTTCATTGCTAGTTCATCAAGCTTTTCTCTTAGCTCAAAATGTTCCTTGATATGTTGTTCAGTTTCAGGGTAATTTATTTGCCTTAATAAGTTTTCTTCCGATTCAAATTGTAAATCAATGTAAGAGTATACGTTATGAAATAATATAATGGCCTCATCTTTGCTTTCTTGATGATAAAAATCATTGATCATGATGAAGAGTACTTTATGTTGCTCATCAATTTCCTTGTTGCCCACCGCGTACTTAGGTAGCCATTCAATACTGTTATTCTCTTTAACGTTATGGTGGCTGAGCTGCTCATTGTTGGTTTTTAAGGCTTTCATTATATTTTGTAAAATCGCACTTTTCTTTGACGGTTTTATTAAATAACTACTTAACCCTAATGGCGTCCAACGTTTAATCACACCGGTATCCTTTGGCAGAACATAAGCTACAATCGGCACATTATTACCCTCATCACGAATAATTTGTGTAATTTCAATACCGTCAAATGATGGTAAGTCATAGGCCAATAGCACAACATCAGGCTCGAAGTCCTTAATTTCGTCTAACACTATTTTACCGTCATTGACTAAGAGATATTTAAATACCGTTTCAGAAAATATTTTATCAATAACTTTAGCAAACATATTGGTGGGCTCTGCAATTAATACTTTATAGCGCGTACTCTGATGTTGCTCATTGGCATCATCAGAAATTAATAGCTCAGTATTAATACCAACGGTGGTTTTCTTGGTCGGTGTATGGAACTGCTCTACACCTTGTTGTATCGCTTTATTATTTGCTTTTAATTCAAGTAATTGTTCTAAAATATTTTGTATACTCGCGGATACGTTTTCATTCATTTCCTCTAAAGATAGACCGACAATATTTTGCAAAATTGTTGTCGCATCTTTACTGCCTAGGGCTTGCGTAGCCGCTAATGAAATATTTTCTTCACATTTGCTTACTTCCGTTTGGAAAGATTTTTTCAGGGCCAAACCATGTTCTATACATGACGCTAACTCATCTTCACCATCAGAAATAAGTTGTTCTAAACCCTCATTACTGTGACTTTCTATTAATTTCAATTCTTGTAGTAACACTAGCTTTAAACGAAAGGGTTCGTTTAAAGGGTTAATAATAGCGTAATTGTCGAATAAACCATTTTCACAGGCTAAATAGGCACGAAAAGTTTCACGATTATTAATAAGTAAAACCGCACTATGATGGGCAATGTTTTGGCCATAATCTTCTAAATAATCTATATAAAATTGAATGGTATTTTTGATATTGTTTGAGGATAACAACAAAACCTTAGGCTTCATTTGTGCTATTTCATGGAGTTTTTTTGGATTATACTCATAGGCTTTAAATTTTAGCTTTAGTTCCATAATTTGTTGAATTGCGGATTCAACAATATCTTTTTCTTGATAAATCATAATGACATCAAGCTGCTTAGGTAAGTTCATAGCTAATTTGTCTCCTTTTTCACCTTTATATATCCGTACTTGTTTAAAGCATTGCGCAGTAATGCTCACCGATAAAACGCTTATCACTGACACTGCTTACGGTGTTACTTTATTCGTTTGCTTTAATTCACCTTCAACCCTCAGATGAATTTTTAAAATTATGCGGGGAGCTATCCCACATTGATAATACTTTCTAAAATAGCGCGCTAACTTGTCTATTTTCGATGGTAATGACTGTAGACCGAAAAATATAATTGTCAATATAATCAATATTTAATGTTACTCACTTTAGCAAAAGTATTTTTTGTGTCAACATTATATAAAAAATCACTAAAATCATCGTCAGTTTCACGCGAATTAGGCCACTCCAATGCACTGTCTTTGATAAGTTACGCCAAAATTAGCTGTAACAAGCTCGCGTTAAAAGCTATTTAATAGCGCGCGATGTTAAATAAACCTTCGCATATCATCTTCATATTTTTAAAGTTGCATTCACATCAACACTATTATCTTAATCCATCCGTGTAACATGTGCGCTATTACTGTAAATTAGTCAATAGCTTACTTTTTATTAGAATATCTATGACTCCAATTCGCTTGACTCAATACTCACACGGCGCCGGCTGTGGCTGTAAAATTTCACCTGCGGTACTTGATGTAATGCTCAAATCATCACTCGTTTTGCCCGAGCACAAGGCACTATTAGTCGGTAATAGCAGTAAGGATGATGCGGCAGTTTTCGATATAGGTAATGATCAAGCGGTAATATCAACCACTGATTTCTTTATGCCTATTGTCGATGATCCAACAGACTTCGGTAAAATAGCGGCCTGTAATGCTATTAGCGATATTTATGCCATGGGTGGAAAGCCAATCATGGCGATAGCTATTTTAGGTTGGCCCGTCAATATATTAGCGCCAGAAATTGCCCAACAAGTACTTGATGGCGCACGAGCTATTTGTGCTGAGGCTGGGATCCCATTAGCCGGCGGCCATTCGATCGACGCACCTGAGCCTATTTTTGGCTTAGCGGTTACTGGCCTAATTAATAACACCGACATTAAGCGCAATAATACCGCAGGGATTGGCGATCTTTTGTATTTAACGAAGCCATTAGGTATAGGCATTATGACTACCGCAGAAAAACAAGGAAAGTTGTTAACCGAACACGCGCAAATAGCGCCACAAGTAATGAAAAGCTTAAATGCTATTGGGCAAAAATTTGCCGCACTGGATACGGTTACAGCAATGACCGATGTCACCGGATTTGCGCTTTTAGGCCATCTTTTGGAAATGTGTCAAGGCAGTGGTGTTGCTGCTGTTATCGATTTCTCGCAAGTTCCTTGTCTTGACTTCGTGAATGATTACATCGACCAAGGCTGTATACCCGGTGGCTGTGACCGAAACTTTGATAGCTATGGGGAGCATGTAGGGCTATTAAGCCTGAGGCAAAAAGCACTGTTGTGTGATCCTCAAACCAGTGGTGGGTTGCTGGTGGCAGTAAAACCAGAAGGCAAGCAGGCTTTTGAAGCCTTATGTCAAAATAACGGTCTTAACCTGCAGTCTATTGGCGAATTAGTGGCGGCAACTTCACCCACAGTGAAGGTGTTTTAATGACCATAAATACTGCGCAAACAGAACGAGCCAACAGTGCTGACTTTCGCGCTATTATTCGCCATGAAACCCCTTTAATGGATGTGCGCTCGCCAATTGAATTTGAAAAGGGTGCCTTTAATCAGTCGACTAATTTGCCACTGATGACTAATGATGAACGAGCCGCAGTAGGTCTTTGTTATAAAAACAATGGCCAAGCAGCGGCAATTACTCTCGGTAATTCGTTAGTTTCTGGA
Organism: uncultured Colwellia sp.; assembly: GCA_963977145.1. GTDB lineage: Bacteria > Pseudomonadota > Gammaproteobacteria > Enterobacterales > Alteromonadaceae > Cognaticolwellia. The sequence continues at coordinate 7,383 of CAXBNP010000035.1, read as the reverse complement.
CAGAGTAAAGCAAAGCTATTAGCACAATGGCAAGCATTTGCGCGAGCAAATCCACAAGGTTACTTATATTGCTTTCGTGGTGGCTTGCGATCACAAACGGTACAGCGCTGGTTAGAAGAATCTGGTGTTAACTATCCTCTACTTATAGGTGGCTATAAAGCACTTCGACAGTTTTTACTGAACGAGCTGGCGCTACTCTCACTGCACCCTATGACTATTTTGGCCGGTAATACCGGTAGTGGCAAAACGCCCTTTTTGGCCAATTTTTCTAACAGTTTAGATTTAGAAGCGGCTGCGGGTCACCGGGGTTCAAGTTTTGGCGGCTTCGTTAGCGCACAATCAAGTCAAATAAACTTTGAAAATAAGCTCGCTGAGCAATATATCAAAGGTAACTACCCGTTAACTCAAACCTTACTCTTAGAAGATGAAGGCCGGTTAATTGGTAGTGTTCATTTACCCGAAAGTTTACGACAAGCCATGTCACTAGCGCCAGTCGTGGTGATTGAAGAAAGTTTAGACTACCGACTTGAACAGATATATCAAGAATACATCATAAAAATGACCGCCCAATATCAAGCCATTTATGGTGTTGAACAAGGCTTTATCGCCTTCAGCGAATATCTAGGGCAAGGCTTATTCAAAGTAAGAAAACGTCTTGGTACAGAGCGTTATGGCCAATTAAAGCAAATACAGACTGATGCCCTAGCTCAGCAGAAAGATGGCCAACAACACTATCACCTTGATTGGTTAAAACCCTTGCTCAGTGAATACTATGATCCCATGTATCAATATCAGTTAGGGTTAAAAGCCGAAAGAGTTATTTTTCGAGGCAACAACACGCAATGTTTAGCTTTTTTGCGTGCTAAATAAAGTACGATACCAAGGCCGCAGACAACAGGACAGGCAAATACAAGATGAATGCTTTGTTGCGCCTTGCTATAGCTAATATTTATGCGTAAAACCAAGAGTAATAACGGCTACTTCCGGTACAGATGAAATGATCAATTATGATGGCAAAAAATTAATACTGGTGTTGATAGTTCTGACTCTGTAAAGTCTAGCCTATTAGCTACTTATCAAAAGCTTTAACAAGAAAGAAAAACAGGTGATTTTACTCACTCGTTGCTAATTTTAATCAACTATCTTTTACCTGTTAAACAGGTGACCTAAGGAATTGGTAATGCCGTCAAATAAGCACAAACGAAAAGCTTCAGCTCATACGCAATCTAAAAAATTGCCAAGTGCCAAATCATCTGGACTCATTGTTTCACATCCAAAAATTTTTGTTATCGTTGGATTAGTGTTGGTTTTTTTAGGTTTATATCTTTTGGCTTTTGAGGCGCAAAAAAACTCCATGTTTGGCTTAGCCATGCTTGCGCTTATTAGCGGAGTAACAACCACAATTTATGCTAACTTTGCTTTATCGAAGAAAAAACTAAATTAGCTGCTATTGTTATGTTGCTCAAGCAAAAAGTTTGGCCACCCTATTGCGTAAATATCAGATTTTCCATGGTGATCACGACATTGGTTGCATATAATTCGAGCAATTTTATTGCCGAATTTGATAATGGTTGCTCAGTCTTTAGAATAAAGGCACTTTCGGTCTGTTTATTTGAGGTGTAATAAAAACCATAAATGCTTGCTTCGGTTATATTATGTTTTGACAGCAATATCTGCTCAGATATAGATTTAAAAGCCATATATTCAATTTTTTCTGTGTTAATAGACCGTTCTTCATAAGATTCAAGGACAATATCCCATTTACCCGTTGTAGAAATTCCTTTCGTATAACCTTGTAGACCCGTGACTAAGAATTGCGCATGATCCATATTAAATATAGTCGATATTTGCGTTAAAATACCATTAGACAAAGTCATCACATCATCAATTTGGTTCAGGTTTGTGATGGCTGAAACCACGCCTTCTAAGCCTTTTTGATAATTTTGAATGCGGAGTAAATCACGATACGATCTTAAAGCAATGTACATACTTTGTTTTAGTACATTTATCGTCATATTTGTTTTTGCAATATAACCGTCAATATCATAATTTTGAAAAATACTATGCTCCGGTGCGGAGCCTGGTTGCCCGGTTCTTAGCACGATACGTGTATAGCTGTTTTGCAATTCTTTGCGTAAAAAATCAGCCACCTTTAAACCGGCGTCGTCTGATTCCATAACAACATCTAATAGTACTAAAGCGACATCATTGTTCTCTAAAAAGTATTGCTTGGCTTCGCCACCTGAATACAAATTAACAAATTTAATTTCTTTTCCTTCGAACTTAAAATCTGATAATGATAACTGCGTTATCTTATGCACTTCCGGGTCATCATCAACAATCACCACTTTCCATGGCGATAATGACGGGCGTTGAGGGATATCTTCTTGTTCAATCAACCAATCCATAACTGCTTAGCTCCTGTAATAATCATCATGATTTCAGGTAAAGACCTTTTACCCACAAGTCATTTAAATTTCCAATACTTTTAGTGCACTTTCACGTCTAAAACTACCATAGCTCATATAAGCGAGCATTTCTAATCATAGAAGACATTCACTTTTTAATGCGGTTAACATCACTCAGCCATTCTCACCAATGAAGTCAAAGACTACTGTGCTGGTAATCTTTTATCTAGAGCCTTCAAGAGTGTAGCAATAGCCCTAAACCACTCATCGCCAAAACCAATATAACGATAAAATCGAAAGATGTCATGGTTTTGAAACTGAATCTGATTGGTGATATAGCGCCAAAAATCAATCCAAAAATTGAGCCTATTGATAACATCCAGCCTAATATATTTCGACTGTTATAGAAAATGATACCGACACCAAAAATGAACGGGATCATAATCATGCCGTTAGTGATGTTATAATTTCCACCTAATTGCAGAAAAACCATACATGCGCATTCCCAGACCAAAACTAGAAGTGACAGTTATAGCGTTGAGCAGCATGTAAAATCCACCACACATCATCATAAGACCTATAAAAATATCAACCGTCAACTTTCCGATTATATAGCGGACATCAATTTATTAGTTATAATGGCGTCCATATACGCCATAGAAACCTCTAATCAGTTGGCCAAATTAACGATGGCACTTCACAGCCAAAGCTTAGACCTCACACTACCCGAAAAGGGTTAATAAGAATATTAAGGTATGGACGTTATTATCCTTAAAAGTTAATCAAGTTCAAACTATCATTTATTCGTTAGCTATTAACCGATGTAACTTGCCAAATTGGCTCAGGTATTTTGCTAACATATTAAAGTTCTGCAATTCGAGCTTGCATTCGCTCAATTCGTCGTGGATCTTGTTCACTAGCCATCAATTTAGTTAATATTACTATCTGTGCCTTTTTAAGCGCATCTTCACCTAATACTTTAATATCAGGGGTTACGCCGGTACCTTCCCAGTTTGTTTGAGTTATTGGACTGATGCCTCGAGCCGTAGGTAAAAATAGATTGAAATGCTCATTAAGTCTCACCGTGTCGCCAGAGTTCGCTGCTCCTCCGCTATTTTCACCGATCAAAGTGGCACGGTCGAGATTTTTCATCGTATAGCTGAAATCCTCTGCAGCTGAAAAACTGTTTTTATCGATTAGAATGTATACCTCTTTTTCTTCGCCAAAACGCTGTCCTTCAACATAATCACTGCTCCAATGTTGCTCTGTGCGATTGCCTTCGCGCTTAACCATATCGAGTAAATGAGTACGTTGGTTTAATAAATAACTGGCAAGCAACTGCACCGTTTGTTCGTTACCGCCGAAATTACCTCTAAGATCAATTATCAAACTATCGGTGTTATTAAGTAGGTTCATCGCAGAGGCAAGCAACGGTCCTACTTCTTTCACCGGGCCAAATGCTGTTAATTTCAAATAACCGATATTGAATTTTATTCGTTCAATTTTTTCGATGCCAAAGTTATGCGCACGCCACATTTTCATTTCAAATGCTGCTTTAGCCTCTTGTGCTTTTGTATCATTACTTACTGGAATGATTTCGTCACTGAACTCAACCTGCAGATGTTTATCACCGGTTGCCAGTTGTAAATGTTCAGTTAGTGTTTTAGCAAACTCATTAGCATCGTTAATGTCTTGATATTCATTTTTTTGTTGGCGGCTACGCAATTTTTGCCCTACTTTTATTGCCTTTATAGGAAAAATATAGCCCTGTTCCAGTTCATTAATAATCGAGCTTATAACTTGCATCTTTGAGTTCTTATCCAAGATATATGTCGGCTCGTTGGCCATTGTCGTAAACGCCAGTAAAAGTGAACCACAAGCTATGGCGATTTTTGAGCTAATACCTTTCGTCTGGCAAGTTTTGTTCATCATTGAGTTTTTCACAGTACATCCTATTTGCTAGTAAAATTAAAAAATTAAATCAAAGCTGGTCATGATTGAATCGTGAACACAAAGATCATGGCAGTTAGAAGATGCAGAAAAGTATATAAACCCGAGTTCACCCGAATATTTTTTAATTGTCATTTTTTCTTCACTTAAAATTAGCGTATGCTGCCTGCAATGAGTTTTCTGAGCTATTGAATGAAATTAATAAAACTTCCGGACTTTAAAATACGTTATGTGCTCACTAGCATTTTTTACCTTGTTGCTATGGTCACTTTAGTTCAGTCAGTCAATTTTTTGGGTGTGATGTATTGGGGATTAGACTTTCTTAGTTGGTGGCCACTAGGACAGTCCAAGCTATTTGGTCTGGGTGGGGTACCTGATTCTATACTGACAGCCATAGTGTCTGGGCTTGCAATTGCAATAATGCTTCCCGGTTTAGACATCTATAATGAAACCCATTGGTTAACACATTCAGGCATATCTTTAATCACCTCCATGTTATTTCTCGCTATTTTAGGCACTCTCCGGCGCATGCTTGTTACAGTAGATGTACAAAAACCCTTTGATTCCGCCAATATTCGCCGGGTTCAATTTATTGTTGTTCTGCTGTTGATTGACGTTTTTGCCCTTGATTATTGGCGGACAGAAAGCATGAAACCGATCAAAACATTAGTTAATCAAGTGAGCGGGCCTTTGGTGGGAACAGATAGCAGTTATCAAAACGCAGATGCCTATGCCTATATATTACTTTTGTTGTTATTAACGTTATTAACCATTTTTCGTCGTGGTGTTGTCTTACTGCAACAGCAAAGTGATCTAGAAAAACAGTTGTATCAAAAACAAAAACTTGAAGCTGTAGGCACCTTAGCCAGCGGAATTGGTCATGACTTTAACAATATACTCACTTCAATTATTGGCTACGCGGAACTAGCAAAAACAGAAGCCCAAAAAGAAGATATTCAATTTGCACTTGATCGAGTGTTAGACGCTTCATATCGAGCTAAACGATTAACGCAGCAAATAAGAGCTATAGGTCGGCAACAGAAATTTTCAGATCAAGAAGAACTAATCGATCTAAAAGACGAAGTAAATGAATTGTTGTTATCTATCGCACCGACAATTGGGGATAATATCACGGTAATAAAACAATTCGATAATCTTACGCGTTATGCAATTGTTGCTGATCCAACAAAAATATATCAAGTATTATTGAATCTCTGTACGAATGCCCTGCAAGCGATGGCAACAGAGTCTGGGCAACTGGTCATAGATATCTACGAGCAGCGACATCTTGAGCAAACTGGCTATTGTCTGACGATAAAAGACAGCGGTTGTGGCATGAGTCAACAACAACAGCAACAAATTTTTGAACCCTATTTTACTACCAGAAAACAGCTTGGCGGCACTGGGCTGGGGTTATCTTTATGTTATAACATTGTTGAAGGTTATTCTGGACATATTGATGTTACGAGTGAGTTGAACCAAGGTAGCTGTTTTAATGTCTGGTGGCCTAAGGCTGATACTATTGAGCAGCAAGCTGGAGAAGGCACTAGATGTACTCAACTAACACAAAATAAGCGCATACTGCTACTTGATGATGATAAGTCAGTGCTGACTTTAGTCAAAAGGAGGTTATCGGGACTGGGTTATCAAGTCACAGCCTTTAGTGATTGTAATAAAGCATTAGCTAGCTATCGTGATGAGCCTGAAAAATTTGATTTGGTGGTCTCTGATTTAAATATGCCACAAATGACAGGCATACAATTTGCCAACAAGCTACAAGCCATATCTACCGAACAACCCGTTATTATTATCACTGCAACACCTGAGCTAGTTAAGAGTGAGCAAGAGCTAGCGATAATTAACGATGTCATATCCAAGCCCATCGCATTCAGCGAATTACATACTGCTATTCAAGCTGTATTTGTTGGAAAAAGTTAGGTTAAGTAAGTAAGTAAAGAACTAGCCTACTAAGTAACCGAAGCAGAGAAGCGGTAACCGATCCCCGATACTGTCTCTAAGTGTTTCCCGGCCTCGCCGAGTTTTTTTCGCAACTTATAGATTTGGTTATCAATGGCACGATCCGCTATGTAGTAATTGTCTCCTTTGCTGTGAGAGATAATACCATCTCGCGAAAATACACGATTAGGTGATGACATTAATAAATACAGAATATCAAATTCCATTTTCTGAAGCTGTATATGTTCACCATCTAAAGTAACGTGCCGAGTGGGTACATCAATAGTAACGCCAAAGTATGAAAGTCGTTCAGTAGTTATCGGCTCAGGCAATCCAGACAGACGCCTCAAATTCGCTTTAATCCTAGCGACAAGAAGGCGAGGATTAAATGGTTTAGCAATATAGTCATCAGCAAAACTTGCCAGACCTTTTTCTATATCGCTGACATCTATTTGATCGGTTAACATAATAATCAACGGCATCTCATTAGCGTGATTTCGTTGTAAACGTTCACAAAATTGATAGCCATTGATTCCAGGGAGTTCAATATCAAGGAGGATTAAATCAGGTTTTTCTTGCATACAATGAGATAATGCAGCTTCTGCACTCGCAACACCTATTACAGCATATTTCTCTTTTTCTAGGATATAAAGTAGCATTTCTCGGATATGATCGTCATCTTCAACAATTAATATATTACTCATTAGTTCCATTCTGATTTAGTTCGCAGCTCATGCATCGGTTACATATGGATATTCAACAAGGGGTATTAGCTCAATGTTATCAATTAAACAGTGAAAGGAGCTAACATTTGAAGTTAATTATTTGTATTTAGCGTATTGAAGTTTACAAAATTCGGTAGTAGAAATACAAAAATATTTTTATTACTTTTTGGTTTTTCTAATATCCAGATAATATTGAAGTGTCTTCGCATAAAATAAACTCAATTCCCTCACCATTACAGCTAAATTAATTTCATACCTCTATGGCTCTTTCGGGCAGAAATAGAGAGATAAATATACTCCTAACGTCCGCTATTACTGATGATGGTTGACATAAAAGTGGAGGT
>CAXBNP010000034.1:0-45601 GCA_963977145.1 uncultured Colwellia sp. | reverse complement strand
TAGTCGGGAACATAAAACTGACCGTTCATCCTGAACATCGTCGCTCTTTCACATCGACATACAGCAAGTATTAATGTCGTGAAGTCAGGGATGGCTAGGAACGACCATGTGATCGCGTCATTGCCTATACGGAAGTAGGTACTAAGTTTTAGTCGGGAACATAAAACTGACCGTTCATCCTGAACATCGTCGCTCTTTCACATCCATGTGATCGCGTCATACCGCTCATCCTGAACATAAAGCATGTCTTATCTTATGACATGCTTTTATATTACCCGTTGTCGCTAAACTTTATCTTTAATATAATAAATTAATTAAGCTTCGCCAGCTTTGCTTCTGCGCGGGTCAACCCGACCACCTGTAACTTTGTCAGCACGACCTTCTTCTTTCGCTTTTTCAGCTCTGCGTTTACGTACTTCTTTAGGATCAGCAAGCAGTGGACGATAAACTTCAATACGGTCTAGATCTTTTACTATGTCTGTTAACTTGGCCGCGCGATTCCAAATACCAACATTATTAATCGCTAAGTCTATTTCAGGAAACACTTCGACAATACCAGAAGTTAATATTGCCTGCTCTACCGTAGAATTAATATCTATAATACAGTTAATAATTTCTTGTCGTGTCGGTGTGCCATAAACCACCTCAATAACCAGTTGCGCTTGCACACTGTCTTCTTCGCTCATAACCTTTTCGCTCATGTTATTATAAACTCTTTTAATTCTGCATTAATAAAGTTAACCGTAGACTGCTTTTGCACGCTGGGTAAATGCCTGCACCATATTATTAGCTAAATTATTAAATACTCGACCAAATGCCAAATCAAACATTTTATTGGAAAACTCATAGTCTAACGTTAGCTCAATTTTACAGGCATCATCAGATAATGCTTTTAATTGCCAGCCACCAACCAGTTGTTTAAAAGGCCCATCAACTAAGTTCATTTTGATTTCTTGGTTACTGATCAGAATATTCTCCGTAGTAAACCATTTTTTCAGCCCACCTTTAGAAACTAATATCGCCGCCGTCATAGCATGATCGTCTTGCGCTATTATTTTACTGTCACTACATTCTGGCAAAAATTCTGGGTAGGCAAGCACATCATTAATTAAATGATACATATCTTCTACACTGTGCATCACGAGTGCACTACGACTTATGTTTGGCATTCACCCTCCAATTCTCAAGGGCGCTATCATAGCAAAAGTCTTTAAAAAACGCATTAAAGTGAAAAATGATAAATAAGCCATTTAAATAACAACAATTCTCCGTATAATGTTGGCGATTGCTATTTTTGGTAGTAAACAGAATGGAAATATAATGGCAAAGAAAAAGAAATCAACCAGCAATACTATTGCACTGAATAAAAAAGCACGTCATAACTATACCCTAACCGATAAGTTTGAAGGTGGTATGAGCTTACAGGGCTGGGAAATTAAAAGTATACGCAGTGGTAAAGTAAATATATCTGACTGCTACGTACATATTAAAGACGGTGAAGCTTATTTACTTGGCGCTGAAATTATGCCGCTTAATGCTGCCTCTAGCCATGTGGTTTGTGAGCCTAATCGTGATCGTAAATTACTCTTAAACCGCAGAGAGCTAGAAAAAATTACTGCCGCTGTAGAGCGCGATGGTTACTCATTAATTGCTACGGCAATGTATTGGAAAGCTTGTTGGGTTAAATTAGAGTTTCATTTGGGTAAAGGTAAAAAAGATCACGATAAACGCGCTGACATTAAAGACCGCGAGTGGGCAGTCGATAAAGGCCGTTTAATGAAAAATAGAAACTTAGACAGATAATTGGTTAAAATACCACGTTGTCTATTACAACGAAGCGTTGTACAATGCACCATATAGGCTAATAAAGCTTATAGAAAAAGAGTTAAACTTTGGGGCGGATCTAGGATTCGACGAGATTCATGAAACCCGAGGTGCATGCCCAGGGGCGGTTTGCCTGGTAAAAAGCCGCAAAACTATAATTGCAAACGACGAAACGTTCGCACTAGCCGCTTAGGCTAGCCATCGCCTCAAAAATTCTCCTATTGTTTAGAGGATCGATGGTCACCCCAAATAGGATAGCGAGGGAAGCACGCTTAAGGCTGAACCGCGAAATAGTATTAAGCTCACCATGAGGAAGCCTGTCGATTGGCGTCCAAGTGGTTAAATAAAAAATCGACTAAGCATGTAGTACCGAGGATGTAGGCTTTTCGGACGGGGGTTCGATTCCCCCCCGCTCCACCAAATAAAGCCCTTTTTGATCCATTAGTTATACCTAGTAACTTTTAGATTTGGCGATAGACAGAGCACCGTTTATGATAAAAAAACCGCTTAATTGCGGTTTTTTTATGTCTGTAGTTTAGTTATCACCTAAATAAATACAATTTACGCAATTCCATAAACTTGCTTTCGCCATACTGTCTGAAAGTCAAATCAATTACCCATGAAAATCACCATAAACAAAGTCATTAGTGCAGCAACTATATATTATCAACAACTCTGAACCCGAATGGTGTTCAGGTTTTATATGGCTAACTCTCAATAATCTACTGTATGAATATTAGAGCCGGCCACTATGCTGTAAATGCATAAAATCGGCAATTTTTAACTTGCCATAAAATTCCATCTGACTTCAGTACGTAAACCTAGCGCATAAAGTGCGTCCTTGCCTTTTAGGCGCAAAAACACATGGGCACCTTCATTACCTTTACTCCATACCCTACCGTCGCCCCCTTCCTTGCAAACTTGGGGTAAACGCTTAGTTGGTGGTGCTGGGATCTGCGATTCTCCAATCCACTGATATAAAATAGGCGTGTTTTTACCAAAGCCTTCTTTTAGTTGTTTTACTAATTCTTTTTGCTTGAGACTATCCCACTGGTGATCCGCCTTCAAATTACCCGTTAACGCAGTCGATGGGTTGGCTACATGTCCCCCGTTTTCCTTTGCAATCACGCGCCAACCGACCCACGACGTGATAGTACCAGCGTACAGAGTGGAATGAACCGCTGAAATGCTCCAGCGATCTTTCTTTTCTAGAATGTGGTCGAGCAGAAAGTTAGCAATGTCAAAAATCATTGAGGCGACTAATTTACCTATCTCTTTGACCAAACCATCAAGAGAAATACCAAATACACTGACACCGTCTAGAAGATCTTTAATTTTTTCTTGAATTTTTTCTTCCAGCTTATCTTCGTTATCTGAACTTTTAAGAGCATCTCGGATCTTATCAATCACGCTGCCAAATTTTTCTTGTAGATCTTGACTGAAATCACTTTGATTAGTGAAAACCATAAAATTAACTATTCGAGTTTGGGCACCTGGTTTAATGTCATATGCTTTCGAATTGTAGGGAGGCCAATATTGTTTACTTATTGGATCCCATTTCTTATTTACCCAGTTGCGCCAAATTTCCTGCTTTTGTGGCTTAAGTGTATCGAACTTATTGTCACCATGCTGAAACTCAATCATAAACGGATGATCACCTTCGCCATTGGTCCAAACAGTATGCCCGTTGGATGACCTACGGACATACATTACATCTTCATCGCGTGGTGCAATAATTTCATCAAATTCCGTAACACTCCAGCCATACCATGCCCATTTGTCAATTTCCTCACCGTGTACAATTGGTGGTGGAGTGTCTCTAGGGTCATCTCCATCATCATCGTCATTAACTGTTGGGCTTGTACCTGCTGAATACGTAGTAGGATGTTCATTGCCCTTACTTGCTCTGGTTTTATTATACAAGCTTGATGAAACACCAGCTGCTGGCATCTCCTCCTTGGCTTTAATATCTTTATTTTCGGCGCCATGTGTTTGTGCAAGTATATCTGTAAAAAGATCAGGGATTATCCCCCTTAATGCTAGGGCCTTTAAGCCGCTATTAGATGCTTGTACTCGCTCCTCGACCGATTCATCAGACAACATGGCGTGCCTTGCCAGATATCGCGCTAAATCAGCAGGACGTGCGTTAATTTCAAGGTGAGCTTCTGCCATTTTTTTAAAGGTTATCTCAGCTAACCATGGTGTTAATTCCCTATATGCCGCAAGAAATCCGCTATCAACGGCATTAAGATATTCACCCAGTCCTCGGCCTAATTGGGCATCAACCAAAGCCAATCGCGCAGCAATACCTAAATTCTGATCTTGGATAGCACCATAAGTTGAACTGGCTCGTGGGCGAGCGATTAGCTCAGCAAGAGCCTCGCGATGAGCCTTGCTTTCATTTAGCAATGATACGGTTTGAGATTTTACTTCGGGGTTTGTTTTATCAGTTATTTCAGTTTCAGTACCTTCTTCAACTTTAGGTACATGACGCTCAAACGTTTTCACTATATCCACAGCTTCATGGATCATATTTCGACGTAGTGTATCACTGAGTACTAGCCATTGCTCTGTGGTTAATTTGGCCGTTTTAAACTCGCTAAACAGCTTTTCAGCACTAGCAACAATTTTGACGCTACGTTCTTTATCTAGCCCTGATTCAATCAAACCTTTTTCTGCAGTTGCCCCATCCCATAGAACGGGGCCTGAGTATATGGAAATATCTTTCATAATCGTATTCCAAGTTAAGTTGCAAGTCGCAAATAACAAGAGAATAGAGCATAGAAGTTTAACACAACCTTTCTTCCGTGCACCTTACCCTCACAGCTGTTGGGAGGACTGAGTTAACTATAAACTTAGGTCGAAAAGCGTAAAATTTCAAGTAAATTGCTTTTTAAGCTTTGTCTGCTGAAGTAGAAAACCGCACCGAAGTCGGTATTTTCACCCATAGCTTACCAGCTCATAAAATTAAAGCTCAAGCTAAAAACATGGCCATACATAACAATTAAAAAATCCAATTCATTGATATATTTAACTTTATAGTAATTGATAACATAGATTAAATACTACTTGTACTTTGATAATTACGGTTAATTTTTAATGATTTTTCACCTAGAATTAACATTTTCACTGGTCACTGCTATTAAGTAAGATTGGATAGCGATTTAGCTACTGCAATCGATGTTACAAGTTACGTAACTAAAACGGTCACTTAATCAAAAATTAGTTAAATTTCTTTTCACAGCAAACTATTCCTAGAGTCAGTTCAACGCCAGCGTACAAAGGCATCTTTGTGGCGTTTATAACGTCACTAAAAGGACTGCCCGCTATTTTATAGTCGGATTAACCAAAGAACTTAATAAGCCAAGTATTGTTGGGTAACTCAAAATGGCTATTACTTTTGGTAAAAGCAACTTAGATGACTGGTTAACAGACCAAGACTTACCAAAGCCAGAGTAAGATCATATTAGCCATAGTTTGCTTAGCGGTTTGATAAAGTAAGCACGGACAATTTATTTACCGCTGCAGCAGTATGGCAAATGATTGGCGAATACTTTCAAACATCCCTGATTATTTAGAAGAAAAAGACGCTAAAAGCGTCTTTTTTACTACAAAATCTCTAATGAGCATACTTTACCATGCTAATTTTTAAGTTATGCGGTGCAGGGCACAAATTTTATTGCCTGAAGGATCACGTAAATAGGCAAGGTAAAGTTTACCTATGGTGCCTTCTCGAACACCTGGAGCGTCTTCACAAGCAACACCACCGTTAGCCACACCTGCGGCTTGCCATGCATCAGCTTGCGCTGGCGTTGTCGCAGCAAAACCAATAGTACAGCCATTGCCATGGCTTGCTTCCTCACCGTTAATCGGCTTGGTTAGTGCTAAAACGCCAGTATCTGTGAAATAGAAACAGCGGCCTTTCTCATCCATTACACCCGGCTTATGGCCAAGTTCACTTAAAATAGCATCGTAAAATACTTTTGATGCTTTTACGTCGTTTGCACCAATCATGATATGACTAAACATGTTGTTTCCCTTTTTATTTATTGAATAATTTTAAGTATATTACCTAACTTACCAAGTCACCAGAACTAGGCTTAGTTAAGCCTGAGTTCAATGCTAGTTAGGTATTTACAATGACTTTTTAGCAGCACATATTGGGCTATATTATTGGCTACTGACTCAACACTCTTGGCATTAATAGCAAGTTCATACCATTATTAATACGACGACTTTTTGCTAAGCAAAAATAAGCAAAAAAACGTGCCCATAGCCATACCAGCAACTAAGATAATACCAATGCTATTTAACACCTCAGCGCCTGCACTTAGCATAAATACCAACGAAAAGTGTCCTAATATTGTTACCGCTGTGGTCATAAATATCGGCGTAGACGTGTGGTTAGTCGACAATGTCGCTTTATAATAAAACAAAGCGCCAACCGATGCTGACACGATAACATCAATACTAAGCTGGGGGATTAATTTCATAAAACATTAAAATATCGGCAGGATTTTGTGCCGCTAAATTAATGTAATAAAATGAACAGAATACGCTCTAAACCTTCAGTCCAGTTCAGTCCAACACCCAATTTATAATAGCGTTATGGTACTAACATTGATGCAATTACCTTACCTTGAAATAAAGCAGGCTAACAGCAAGCCAATTACATGTAGTGATAAGGAACGTTATTTTTTTGTCATATAAAAGTAAAAAACCAAAGGCGATACCTGTAAGCTGCAACGGGCGGCTATCACATCAATTTAACTTACGTTAATATGACCCTGAAAATTTATTAATCGCTATTCACTGGAGCACCCTTTGCTTAAAAAACTTACGCTTTTATCTACAACAATCATAACGACTTCACTTATACTCTTAACCATAAGTCCATTGGTTAACGCGAACACGACACAAGTCAGTTATGCTGCCCGCGCAACCGCTGACTATGCGGTAGCAACGTATCAAAATGCTATGGTCGATAGCCTACGTGCACTCGTTAAGCACAATACCGTAGCCAAAGAGGGGGTTTCTATTAATGATAATCCTGCCCATACTGCTTTCAAAGCCGAATTAAAAAAACAAGCACGAGCACTTGGACTCGATTATAAAGATGATGGCTATGTTGTGGTGATTGGATTAGGCACTCAAAAACAGCGTGTTGGTATCATTACGCACGGTGACGTACAACCGGTTAATCCTAAGAAATGGGCGAAATCTCCTTTTGAACTTGATATCACCACAGAGCCAGGGCGATTAATTGGTCGTGGCACTGAAGATGATAAAGGCCCTATTTCGACCGCCTTGTATGCCATGAAAGCGATTAAAGATAAAAGCATAGCACTCAACAAACGTATTGAGTTGTACATTTACATGGCCGAAGAGTCTGATTGGGAGCCATTAAAGGCTTATATCAAAACTCACGAGTTACCACAAACCAATATCACCATTGACGCCGAATACCCTGTAGTTACCGCAGAAAAAGGCTATGGCACGGTTAAATTAGTTTTTAACAAGCAGGAAAAACCCACCATTTTACCGTATGTCAGTGAATTTAGCGGTGGTTTCTTTGGCAGTCAAATCCCTGAAGATGCTAGTGCCACCATTGAAAATGCCAATATAGTACTGCTACAAAGATTAATGCGCAAAGCACGCAGTTACCAAGGTGTCAGTTTTGATCTGGAACTAAAAGGCAGCACGTTAACCGTTAATGCTTTAGGAAAATCCGCGCACTCTTCAAAACCTGAAGATGGCGTAAATGCTATCCCTTATTTGGCTGATTTATTGTCTAGCACCCGTTGGGAAAGTAATGGTCCAGGTACCTTGGTTAACTTTATCAATGATAATATCGGCCTAGGATTAGAAGGAAAAATGTTTGGTAACATCGCTTATAAAGATGATTTTATGGGCGCAATGACTTTCTCTCCTACCGTAATTAAACAGCATGATAAAAGCATAGAATTGAACATTAACTTACGCCGCCCGACTGGCAAAAGTAAACAGCAACTGAGCGATGAAATTCATCAAACCGTGCAGAACTGGAATAACAAATTTGATGCTAACGTTATTGAATTGGAACATTATATTGGCGACCCTTTTGTGCAAAAAGATGCGCCACATGTTGATACTTTATTAGCGGTATTTAGCCATTTCACCGGCATTAAAGATGCAAAGCCTATTGCTATTGGCGGCGGAACAAACTCGCGTTTATTTCCTAATGCGGTTAGTTTTGGCCCGTCGATGCCAAATACCGAATACACCGGACATTCAGAGCATGAGTTTATTACTATGGAGCAGTTTGTTTTAAATTTAAAAATGTATACTGCAGTCTTGGTTGAATTGGCTAAATAACCTATAGCCAATAACCAATATGGGCACAAAAAAACCTTGTACGATCAAAAGCACAGCAGTGCTTTTGATCGGCACTAACTCATTGCCTTTAAGACCATTTTTATCGCCATACGGGTATCGTCAATTTCAGCTACTAGCTTAGTAACAACGATCTCTTCGGTGCGCATTAAATGCCAAGAATCTGCCCAAGTTGCCTTAATCATTACCGCCTTATCTTCGACATTTGGCGCAATTAAAGCGCTTAAATCAACGACTAAGCCGACTTTAACCCAGCCTTTTCTTGGGTTACCTTCAATAATGTCATGATCATAATGTGCCGATAAAATTATATGCTCTAATTCGCCAAGATGTGACAGCACTTCAAATGCCGCCGTACGAACATTATTATTTTCTTCACTAACTTCCATGCGCCATGCGTTATAGCTAAAACCTAATAAGGCAAATAACACACTAAAAACACTCATGATGTAATAAACTTTTAATTTTTCTTTCAAATTCTTCAATTTGAACACCTCAATAACGTAATGGCTGCAGTTGCATCATTTGCTAGTTATCATTTTCAATCAACAGCTTTAACTAAAGTTAATCGCCAAAATATGTAACTAATCATAACTTTCACAACAGACCGGATAGGTTCACTTAGTTATTCACTGATAATTGTTTAAATTTAAGCGCAATCGACACTTTTATCCAACTTATTCACTTGATATTAAAACCATTGATTAAATCAGCTACGCGATATGCCTTTAAATTTAGCAAGTGTTCAATACATTCGCTATTAATAGACTTGGTATTAGCCCGAGTAAACGATACTATTTAACAAAATCATTAATGTATTAGTACTATGAAAAAAGTTTGCGTTGTTACCGGTGGCAGTTCTGGCATTGGCTTAAGTATTGTTAAGTTATTTTTAGCGCAAGAATATCAGGTGTTTAATCTCGATATTACCGAATCAACTTTTGGTGACTTTTGCCCTTGTGATATAACTAACGTCAACGACGTTAGTCAGATAATTGCTGATATTGCCAAACAAGGTACCATCGACGTGCTCGTTTCTAATGCTGGGATACATTTTTCTGGTTCCATTGAAAACACCAGTGAAGCGGACTTAGAACGGGTATTTAACATTAATGTTAAAGGCGCTTACGCCGCTGTTAAAGCTGTGTTGCCAGCAATGAAGGCTCAACAAAACGGTGCGATAATTTTAATGTCTTCCGATCAAGCGCTTATTGCCAAGCATAACTCATTTGCCTATAACCTCAGTAAAGCCGCACTTGCCTCGATGGCGAAAACTACGGCGCTTGATTACGCCCAATTTAATATTCGCGCCAATGCCGTTTGCCCAGGCACCATAGAAACTCCGCTTTATCATCAAGCGATTAATAACTATTGTGAAAAATCTGGTGCTAACAAGGCTAACGTGCACGCAGAAGAAGCAGCACTGCAACCTTTAGGTCGACTAGGACAAGCGGAAGAAGTTGCCGAACTGGTGTACTTTCTTGGTTCAGATAAAGCCAAATTCATTACCGGCAGTTTACAAGTCATCGATGGCGGCTATACCGCACAATAGTGCTAATCACGATTAAAACAATGATGTAAATATCCATGAATATAATCGACCCACATCTGCATTTATTTGATTTTAACAAAGGTAACTACCCATGGTTAAGGTCAGAAAGCCCGCCGTTTTGGCCTGATAAGCAGCTGATAGCGAAAAATTTTTCTGAACATGAGCTAATGCTAACCTCGCCATTAACATTGGCAGGTTTTGTTCATATTGAAGCGGGCTTTGATAATCAGCAGCCGTGGCGTGAAATTGCTTGGTTGGAAAACACCTGCAACTTGCCCTTTCGCAGTATAGCACTGCTCGATATTACCTTGCCGAAAACAATATTTGTTCAGCAACTAAAAAATTTAAGCCGCTTTCGAAGCCTGGTGGGCATTCGCTACATATTGGATGAAGATGCGTTAGCCATTCTTAACGATAAAAACAGCCAAGATAATCTAGCAACCTTGGCGGCAAACAAGCTCAGCTTTGAGTTGCAAATGCCCTTGGCAAATGCTCAAGCTGTCGACTGCTTGCTGGCAATATTAGCAATAACACCAAGCTTAATGCTTTGCATAAACCACGCCGGCTGGCCTGCGTTAGGAGGTGAACAACATCGGTACTGGTTACAAAACCTTAAACGCTTGGCTAATTTTGAAAATGTTTTTATCAAATGCTCTGGCTTTGAAATGGTAGCTAGAGATTACTCGGCAAGTTGGCAGCATGTAATTATCAAGCAATGTATCGAAAGCTTTGGTATCGCCCGCGTTATGCTGGCCAGTAATTTTCCGCTATGTTTGTTCCGTGCGAGTTACCAAAACACTTGGCTTGCTAATACTGGACAGCACAGGACTGAACATGCCGATACTGACCCTTCATATAATACGGAGCAATTACAGCAATTATGCTTTAGTAATGCCCAGCGATTTTATAAATTTGACTAAACAACGGCTTTGTTAACTGCTCAGTTAAAATATTACTCGCAATACCCTGCCCTTTGTCGCAAAATAATTCCCTATTAATTACTATTTAGGTAAAACTATTTCGTTTTAGCGCTTATGGATGCATTCGACAAAAGAATACTGAACATATTACAACATGACTGTACCGCCTCGGTTAGTGATGTTGCCAGCAAAGTTGGCCTGTCAACAACGCCATGCTGGCGACGTATTCAAGCGATGGAGAAGTCTGGCATTATTAAAGGTCGGGTAGCCCTTGCGGATCCTGAGCAACTTAATGTTGGTTTGACGGTATTCGTTACCATTAAAACCAATCAGCACAATCCAAACTGGCTTAGTGAATTTAGAAAAGTCGCGATAGACTTTCCAGAAATTTTAGAGTTCTATCGTATGAGCGGCGAGGTGGATTATTTACTTCGTGTTGTGGTGCCGGACATGAAAGCATATGACAGTTTTTATCAACGCTTAATTGCCCGGGCAAGTTTTGCAGATATTAGCTCTAGCTTTGCTATGGAAGAAATTAAATATACGACTGCGTTGCCGATTGATTATATTTAATACCCAGTTGATCAATAGCGATTAAAACCCTACCGATACACAGTAAATTGCTCATAAAAAAGGTAGCACAAGCTACCTTTTTATACTGATTGAAACACTGATTAGTTAAAAATACTTTAGTATCATTAACCTGCCATGACAAATACTGAAATTATTTCAAGGCCTTTACCGTAACATTAGGTGAGCGTTTAACCACTTCATCATTAAGCTCAATACCAATACCCGGTGTTTCCGATACTTCAAAGAAACCATTCACTGGCTGTGGGTCCTGTAAACATAACTCTCGGTTCCAGTCCTTAATGGCATAAGTATGATGTTCATGAATTAAAAAATTTGGAATAGCCGTTTCAAGATGTAATGACGCCGCTGTTGCTATCGGGCCGCCACAAACATGGGCTTGAATACGAATATCGTAAACATCGGCATAGTCACAAACCTTCTTCGCTTCGGTAAAACCGCCACATAAGCCAATATCCGGCTGCAAAACATCAATACTTTGATCTTCAAAGTAAGGTCGAGCATCCCAACGATGATACAAGCGCTCGCCGCCGGCAATAGGCACATTGACATTGTCAGCAACTTTTTTATGTACGGCCGAATTAAGATAATTCACCGGTTCTTCGTAGAACATACAGCCAATCTCTTCGACAACTCGCCCCATTTGAATCGCCGACGCGGCGCCCATCAATGAATGTGATTCAAAAATAATATCGACATCTTCACCCACCGCATCACGAATCGCGCGCAGGCGATTTCCAAATAAGCGCATTTGTTTTGGGGTAAATAATTTCGTGCGATCAAATGACGAACTGCCATCGTGATTATAAACAATGGGGTCAACTTTAACCGCATCATAACCTTGTGCCACCGCTTTTAACGCGGCTTCCGCATATTGTGCAGGCTCGATAAGTTTATTGATTTTATCATCCCAATCAAACTGCAATTGGCTGGCATAAGTGCGCAGCTTATCATTAGTTTTGCCGCCTAATAATTGATAAACCGGCAAGCCAAGCGCTTTGCCTTTTATATCCCATAACGCGGTATCTATAGCGCTCATTGCTGAATAAAGTACCGGCCCGCCACCTAAGCCCCAAAAACTTTCTCGCAACATTCGAGACCACAATAATTCAGTATTAAATGGATTAAAGCCAATTAATATTGCTTCACTGATTTCTTTTAGCATGGCTGCTGCCGCACTGTGCCCCCAATCATAAGCAAGTCCAGCCTCGCCAACGCCAGTGATACCTTCGTCGGTATGGACACGAATAAAGACCGGATTCCAACCTGGACGTTTTGGACATTCAATATCAAAAATTTCTACATGGGTTACTTTCATTTGGCTCTCTTACAGGCTTTTTAAATACAGGGTTAAAAATAATTCCATCAATATAACTCAGCGTTACAATGCGAAGCTTGGGTCAATTTTATAGACGCGGCGTAACATCGCCGGCCAAGCTTTTTGTCCACCCGTTAAGCCGGTATGTACTATGTCTGCCTGCGCTTTAATGCCATCAACAATACTTTGCTCAAGTAAAATAACTGGCTTGCCCATCGACAGTGCTTGTACTTGTATTTGACAAGCACGTATCAAGTCATACATATGCATAAACGCATCACCAATGGTTTTTCCCATCGTTAATGCGCCATGATTACGCAATAACATAAAATTGCTATCACCAAGGTCTTGTTGCAAACGCAGCTTTTCATCTTCATTAACCGCTAAACCTTCATAGTCGTGATAACTTATTGAGGCTAAAGCGAACATGGAATATTGGCTAATTGGCAGCAGCCCTTCTTGTAGTGACGCTACGGCAATCGCTTCATTAGAGTGCACATGCAAAGCACAAATGTCATCATGACGCACTTCATGGATTGCACTATGAATGGTAAATCCTGCTGGATTAAATTCAAACGGGCTATTAACATCAACAATATTACCCGCCATATCGATTTTAACTAAGTTAGACGCGGTAATTTCATCAAATCGCAAACCAAAGGCATTAATAAGTACATGCGCTGTACCGGGTATGCGTACTGAGACATGGGTATAAATTAAATCATCCCAACCATGCAGCGCAATAAGGCGATAACAGGCCGCTAAATCGACTCTGAGCTGCCATTCTTGTGCTGATACTTTGTTTTTTAAATCAATGACTGGAAGTGCTAACATCAGCTTTACTACCTTTTCCTTGAAAAATAAGTTAATGATATGTGCAAGTTTTATGCTACAAACCATATCCTATGAAGCGATTAAGTTAAAGTACCAGATATTCTTAGTTATAAGATTTTATATTAGGGTCTATTGCTCTTTCGCGGTTAAATTTTATTCGAGATAAAAGTATTTAAGTCTCGGCGAGTGTTGTGCAGTCTAGTCATTCTAAACAAACACGACTCACAGCTACCGCATCCTGCTCTCGCAAAATACCGACATCCGTGCAGACAGCAAAGAGCAGAATACTTTTAGCCGAATCCTTCGAACAACGTTTGTTGGGCATTTTTACAGTGTTACCCCACATGGATGTGGAGTAAGGTGACTTTGCAGGAGCATAAAGTCTTTATGGTCTTTTTATGTGGAATAACCTCATGACAAAGGCTTTACCTGGTATAAATACCCAGCAATTCGCTGCAAAAACAATCTCGAAAGATCAGCCGGCCTTGCTTTTTAGGAAAACAGTTTTTATGTGTATTTTGTTTATTGCGCTTGAACAACACCCAGACTACCCCGTTATTATTTGTGCTAATCGTGATGAATTTCACCAAAGACCTACGCAGAACATGCACTGGTGGTCGCAGCAAAATATACTCGCAGGGAAAGATCTACAAGCTGGAGGCAGTTGGTTAGGACTAAACTCTGAAGGGTGTTTTTCCGCGTTAACCAACTTTCGTCGACCAGAAAGTTTTGCTCAGAGCAAACGATCGCGCGGCGATTTGGTTGTGCGGGCTTTGCAAGATGACGCAATAAAAACACAACAATATTTGTCGCAAGCGTCGCACCAATACAACGACTTTAATTTAGTATTTGGTCCATTAACTAATTTACAGGCATTTGATAGTGTTAATAAGAAAGTGCTCAAACTCGAACCTGGGTTTCATAGTGTTTGTAATGGCGCCTTAGATGATATTTGGCCAAAAATGGCTTTAGGCATAAAAACCTTAGAAGAGTTAATAACCTCTAAGGAGATAGATATGACTGAGCTTTTTGCGGTAATGACCAATCGCGAACTTGCGCAAACTCAATATTTGCCGGTAACCGGCATCAGTGCAGAACTAGAATCACTACTGAGCAGTATCTTTATCGTTTCGCCGGACTATGGCACACGCTCTACGGCACTAATTTTACAATCAAAGCAAGGAGGTATTAAGGTTTACGAACGCAACTATAGTCAGGAAGGCGATGTGCTCAATCAAAACAACTTTGCTATCGACGCAAGCACAAAAACCTAAGCACTTACGTTCAGCCTAAAGACTAAGTTGAAAAGAGGTATCGTTACATCATTTGGCGAATAATAGCGGCAATAATAGCGATAAAAACCACTATCCATAATATTTTGGAATATTTTTGTTGTTGCTCTGCTTCTATAGGTTTGCCGAAACGCTCGCCTAAAATCACCATTAGCGCTACCGCAGCAAATAAAAAAAATAAAATAATCAATAAAGTCATCTGGCTTATTATCCTATCAGCACAATTTAAGGTGCGACGGTTGAATTTACTAGTAGCAGTCATCTTGCTTATTGCATCATCATACCGAGATTTACTCTATCTGCAAACGCCTCACTAGTGAAATTTACTTTTTAAACAACAAATTCATTAAGATCTGACATCTGTGCTTTCATTTTAAAATTAATCATTTACCATATAAAATTATTTTCACTACGAACATTATTGCCATGGCAAATACTGATAGTTTTATCGATAAACGTCGATTTATAATTCGTTTAGGCAAAGCCTTACATAAATTTGGTACGCCGGCTTATCGATTAGAAGCGCATTTAACTGATGTTTCGAATAGATTAGATGTTTATGGCTCTTTTGTTATTACCCCGACTTCGTTAACTTTCGTTTTATCTGAAGATGACGAGCATCAAGACTACAACCATATTTTGCGTGTTGCGCCGGGCGATCTTGATTTAGGCTCATTAGCACGTGCCGACGAATTAGTTGACGAACTCACTTCTGGCCAACGTACATTAGCAGAGGCTATAGAGCGCTTAGATGAAATCGCCAACAAGCCTAATCCTTATGGTCGCTTTTTAACTTTTCTTGCTTTTGGCGCTTCCAGTGGCGCGTTTGCCATGCTAATGCACACCAGCTGGAATGACGTTTTTTGGTCAACCTTGCTCGGTTTGGTGGTTTGCTTATTTACCTTTTGGGCTGAACGCTCTCGTCGTGTTACCGACATGTTAGAGCCAATTTCAGCCATGACCACCGCTATTTTAGCCACGGCGATTGCGTTAATTGATCCCAGTATTAATATCCCACTGGTGGTTTTGTCGAGCATCATCGCTTTTATTCCTGGTTTGGCACTAAACTTGGCATTATCAGAGCTAGCGGCGCGAAATTTAATGTCAGGCACCGCCAGATTAATGGATGCCCTGATGATTTTGTTTAAAATTTACTTTGGTGGTGTTCTCGGTATTGCCTTAGGGAAAATGATGTGGGGAGAAGTTGCCTTTATCCAACCCCCTAGTACCCCTAATTGGACTTCATGGGCCGCTGTTACTACGTTATCTATTAGCTTAGTCATCTTGTTCAAGTGCCGAAAAAAAGACGCTCCTTGGGGCATACTGTCTGGTTATGTTGCCTTTGGTGCCAGTATAGTGGGCGCTGAGTATTTAGGTGTTGCGCTTGGCGCTTTTGTTGGCGCATTTGCCCTTGGCATCTATAGCAGTATTTTTTCGCGTATTATGAACCTACCTTCCAGTATTGTGAAGTTGATGGGCCTTGTTGTCTTGGTGCCAGGGAGTAAGGTCTATATTGGCTTAAGCAATGCCGTATCGGGGCAAGTTATGTTAAATGCCACCGACATTGGCTCACAGACATTTTTAATTTTTATGTCATTAGTTGCTGGACTGATATTTGCCAATGTAGCGTTCCCTTCAAGGAAGGTCCTTTGATAATGATAATAACTAACACTCAGTTGTTTATCTAATGGTGAGCAAAGTAAAGTATCATCATGGCGATTTACGACAAACCCTAGTCAGCACGGCAAGTGATATGGTGACAGAAAACGGTATTGAAGGCTTATCGTTACGCAAACTCGCTGAGCGAATTGGTGTTTCCCGTACCGCCGCCTATCACCATTTTACTGACAAAAATGACTTGTTGTGTGCCATAGCTGAGCAAGGTTTTGGGCAATGGCATCAACATGCTAGTGAAATTTTCTCTGAAAAAAAACTGTCTCATGAAGAGAAATATCGCAACTTTGTCCATGCCTACATTGGTTTTGCAACCAATAACCCCTCGCTCTATGAGTTGATGTTCGGCCGCCTTATATGGAAAGAAAACAATAGTACGGCAGCCTTAAAAAAGATTGCCTACGAAAACTTTAACTACCAAGTTGAAATGACCAAGCTATGGCAAGAACAAGGTATTATCATTAAAAACGAAAACAGCTTGCGATTGGCGCAAGTGACTTGGGCTACTTTGCATGGTATCGCACGTTTAGTTATTGACGGCATATATGCACAAGAAAACCAAATTGACGAGATGTGCGAATGTGCAGTGAACGTGTTTCTCGCTAGCACCCATAATAGCGATAAAACTAACGTTAAAACCTAACAATATTAAAAGGTGATTTATTTATGACAAGCGCTGACAATAAGCTAAAACTAGCCCAGTTTGATGAGTTTTTTTCCATCAACTATAGCTTCAATATCAACGCTAGTGTCATCGAGCAAGCTCAATTGCCTAATTACCCGCAGTTTATCGACAGCATGCCGGCACCATTTAAAATTGCATCAGAAATAAATACGTTAGATCAAAATGCCCTACGCCCACTACAAACCGTTGCGGGTGTTGCGAGTCAACTGATGGAATACCTCAACCATCAAGCGCAAAAAATGGACTTATTAGTCGGTTACATTCTGGGCCAGCAAGATAATGAAAATACTCGCTTTCAAGCGCTTAAATTTGGCGGTGGCGGTATTATATTTAATAGCAATAACACAAATATATTTAGCACAGGTGACTTTATTGAATTAAAGTTATTTTTTCCAGACGAAAACAGTGCTTTATATTGTATTGGCGAGATCGTCAGCAGTGAATTAATCGACAGCGAAAAACAACACAAGGTTATTTACCATCATATTCGCGAAGAAGATCGAGAAGCGTTAGTGCGTAATAGCTTGCATCAACAATCGAAGCAGTTGCAAGCCTTAGCTTACCAACGTAACCAAGCTAAAATCCCCCCTGAATAATATCTGACGAATAAACTTAACAGCAAACAAGTCATTTTTTAAAGTCGAATATAGCAGTTATCAGCGCAATTTTTACAGGGAGTAATCCACTAGAAATGGCCAAAAAATAGCTTTTAATGTCGAGTAAAAATAATTCCAGCTTAGCGTTGGCAGAGCAGTAGCTAAGTTTTCATTACAGCGCGGTATTAGCACGCGGCATACCTCACATTAAAATAAAACCATAAGCAATTAAAAAACAAAGATTTATTCTTACTTTACCACCATTATCTCATAGGTTTTTTTATCAGCATACTATTTTCATAGCGGCTTTTGACTAGCGAATAAAGTTGATAAATTTTTTTGATTAATAACCGCAAAATATTTCACTTTTCTATTTTGAAATATAGGAACATTATCTAGTGGAAAATCCAAATATGATTTTTTTATAAGGTAAAGTAATGAACATTGATACATATGCAGACACTGATATTGATGAAGATTCAAATTTTGATACTGGAATTGCTGGTTTTGAAATTGCCTATGGTTCCAGCAATAAAAAAGCAATGAGAAAAACAGCGCAACAAAAATATCAAGTCAGACAAAGACTAGATTCATTGAATGAAAAAAGATTTCTTGATAGCCAACTTAATTCATTAAGTGACTATTGGGATATGTAATGAAATATACGTTAAAGAGATTAACCATGAAAAAATTTATTTTAGCGCTAGCTGTACTCGCATTAACTTCAAACGGTGCATTTGGCCATGAAGATGAACCAGAATTAATGGAAGCGTCGCCTGAATATGTCATGAGCCTGTTAGCACAATGTAAAAATGATGCTTCAGAAGATGAAATTACGACAACAGAAATGAATAATTATTTACTAACCTGTATCAATGATGAGCTTGAAGCTAGTTATTATAAACCGATAAAAGTCTTACCTAAAGAAGCGTAAAGACACGAGTTTATTTAAAATAATTTTAAGTCACTCAAATTATTTAACTCATTTAATATAGTGGGTTATTTAATTTGAGTTCACTTATTTTATGCAATAGTTAGCCATAAAATAACTGACTAACTGTAACTGATATTAGCACTGAAATTTCATATTAAATAGTTAGGTAACGCTAATCATTACCCTGATTACAATAGCATCTACTGACAAGAAAAATGTCGCCACTCCCCGTTAAAATCAAACGATAGAACATGCAAATTCATCACCGTTTAACTGCTACGATAACGCATAGCTTTCTTAATCGCTAAACAGTGTATTAATAACGTCAAAATTGCGACTAAATTGTACCAATAATACGAGTACTACTGTAATTAGCCGTTAAGCTATTATGGCAACAAACTCTACTTTTGAGTGCGTAAGAAATAAAAAAGCACCACAGAGTGATGCTTTTATACCAATATTAACATTGATTTTATTTTTTAACGCGACGAGCAGCAAAGCCAGTTAAAGCTAGAGCAAAAATAGCTAAACTAGTTGGCTCAGGTACCGAGGTTACACCGGATATACCAACCGCTGGTAAGACTGACCAAGGAGCATCAACGGCCGTAGGGTTGGTTGCAGATACTTGAAACACTCCATTAGCTAGCGAAACATTTCGAGCGATTAACCAGTTGAATGCGTTTGTATCATTGTAGCTAGATGAAGTACTTAAATCCCAACCTTGTGTCAAAATGCCTGACAGATCATTGACCGACTTACTCGCTAGTGTGTCATTCCACAAGCCAGTAAAAACAATAGCTGAATTAGTGGTATCAGTAAAAGTTAAACCGCTACCAGTACCTTGTGTCATAGAGTGATAATGTTGACCAAAATAATCGACAGTACCGTCGCCGTTATCACTGTAACCGAAGTAAATCAAATGCGCACTGGCTGAAGTTGATAACATCGCGAATATACCAAATACGATGCCAGCTAATTTTTTTTTGTTATTAAATATCATGTACAAACTTCCATTTTTTATAGTTATCAAAAATACATTTACAATAGAGTTAAGCACAATTTATGCCATCAATACTTTACAACTTTAAATCAACAACTTAAACATTAACTATTGTTTGATAAATACTAAAGTGTAAAGTATTCAGACAACTCCCTGTTAAAAATGCGTAATGACTTCATTTTACCTTGTTAATTTATTTTCAGATTAAAACTTTACAACAGGTTTGCTTAAGGTACGCTTTGTCAGTACAGGGTAAACAGTGCCACCTATTATGTTGTAATATATAGATTTTAATTTACTAAACTTAGCTCTACGGCCATTTAACAACAGCCATTTCCAAAAGAAACCGCCGCTAAAATCAATGATGCTGATGTCAGCTTTCGCCGATAGCTTGTGACGGTTTGATTTAACTGAACTCAACAATAACCAGCTTAATGTTTGCTTGTTACTGATTTATCTCTCTAGCGACTTAAACTATACCTAACAGCAATAAATTTATAGGTCAGCCAATCGCCATCAGTGCTGCTAAAACGAACGGTGATGGCTTTAAACTTCTGATAGAAAAATTGCTATTGATGTTAAAAATAATTTTACTTAGCGAGTGTTTAAACGATAATATCTACTTAACTCATACTGGTATTGCATTCCTGCCCAGAAATAAAAATTAGCGATAATATCGACATTATCGCCGAGCTCTTTAATATGCATATAATCTCAAGTGTTAAATTTAAATATAGCTATTATTTTGTCGCTCTGTGCTCTTATAGGCTGTACTGCTGCAACTAAAAATGCTCAGCTTAACAATGAAGTAAAAGTTAACACTGTAGGCACTAAACCTTAGCCCGTTAATTCGGCGATTATTATTACAAAGGATAGCAATTCAATGACAGAGCAAGCGCTTAAAATCAAACGTAGTAACAAGCTAATTAAAGGCTTTATGGCGCTTGTGGTGGTGTTACAAGCAGTTCAATTTTATCAAACAAAGGTTATAGACTTTGGTGCTTTAGCAGGTGCTGTCGGAGTATTATCATTACTTAGAGGTATACTTTTGTCACCTATATTGTTAGTGGCGCCGTTAAGACAATGGTTTCAGTCCAATGTTAGTTTCTCCAAAGCAAGCTATAAGTATTTTTTATTGGCCTTGATATTAATCCTTGTAAGTGCCTTTTAATAGCACTGGCAATGTAATGACTCTAAACAAGTATAGCTAATTTTAGTGCTTGTTGATTGGGCACTTACCATTACTTAAACCACACCTTACCGCCAATAAATTTATAGGCTGGCAAACCACGGATCAGAGCTTCTCGAGCAAATTTTTTATGACATTTAGGGCAAATGCAAGGCTCGACCGTATAATCTAGGCTAATGCGTTCTTTAAAACTCTTTAACAATGCCCCTTTACCGCCCTTGCGATATTTAAATAACAAAGTATTGCAGCCAAGACAAAAAATATCGACGGTTTTTATTGGACCTTTTTTATTAGGTTTTGCCATAGGTTAATTCGGTGTCATTACGCTATTTCTGCTGCTATTTTTTATTTAAGCTTTTGTTTTAAAATAAGCTATTTTCCCTCAATCACTTAAGGAAAAATAGCTTTAGGAATACGGCAATAGTCCTGCTAAAATTTCGCGATTACCTGATAAACCTAGTAACCCGCTGCTTGGCCGTCTTTTCTCGATTCAGAGGCGCCATAATACACTTTTTCTTTATCGTCCCACATAATGGCTTGATAACCACCGTATCCACCGACATCAAAACCAACTTTGTGCCCGCGCTGCATCAGGCCACGCACAGTTTGGTAAGGAATGTCAGACTCTATAACCAATTGACCACCATCAATTAAGGTGTTGCCATTAGCTTCAGTCGGTTCAGTTGAGCCATAGTGCTGCCAGCGAGTTGCGTCGCCAGCTTCTTGTAGGTTCATACCAAAATCAATAATATTAGTCACTATTTGCACATGCCCTTGCGGTTGCATCGCACCGCCCATTAAGCCAAAACTAATAAATGGCTTATTATCTTTCATCACAAAGGCCGGGATAATGGTATGAAAAGGACGTTTATTGGGTTTATAGGTGTTGGCATGGCTTTCATCCATAGAAAATAATTGACCTCGGTCTTGAAAAACAAAACCTAAGCCTGGCACCACAACGCCTGAGCCCATGCCACGATAGTTACTTTGGATAAGCGATACCATGTTACCGTCTTTATCTGCCGTAGTTAAATAAATAGTATCACCTTGATACATAGCAGGATTACCGGCATCCACGCGTTTAGCAGCGCGTTCACCGATAAGCTTTTGGCGTTCCATAGCATACTTTTTATCAATTAATCCCGCTAAAGGCACATCAAAAAAGTCGGGATCTGCGTAAAATTTAGCTCGGTCTTCAAAGGCTAGTTTCTTCGCTTCGGTCATAACATGTAGTGTTTTTTCTGACAAAAACCCCATCTCTGATAAGTTATAAGGCTCTAAAATATTCAACATTTGTAAGGCTGCAATACCTTGACCGTTAGGTGGCAATTCAAAAACATCGTAACCACGATAATTAGTTGAAACCGGCTCGACCCAGGTTGAACTATGGTTAGCTAAATCTGCACGAGAAATATAACCGCCATTAGCTTTCATAAACGTATCTATTTTTTCAGCTATTTCACCTTGATAAAATGCTTCTCGACCTTGCTCTGCCAGCAAAGATAAGGTATTAGCTAACTCAGGATTTTTAAATATTTGCCCTTTACGCGGTGCTTTGCCGTCAATGGTAAAAGTTGATTTGAAACTACCTGGTTGTACTGATAAACGCGGTACGCTGCGATGCCAATAATAAGCAATTAACTCGCTAACAGGAAAACCCGTATTGGCATAGCTGATGGCCGGTTGTAAAATATTTTTCATCGCCATCTTGCCAAACTTATCATGCATTTCAAACCAGCCATCGACAGTACCTGGCACTGAAATGGGTAGCATACCGTAGGGCGGAATATTTTCACGCTTCAACGCGGTTAATTCAGTTTTAAGTTTTTCGATAGTCAGTGATTGAGGCGACCGACCACTGGCATTAAGGCCATAAAGCTTTTGACTGTCAGCGTGCCAAATAATAGCAAATAAATCGCCACCAATACCGTTACCCGTGGGCTCCATTAGGCCAAGCGCTGCATTTGCCGCTATGGCGGCATCAATGGCATTACCACCATCTTTTAAAACCTGTAAACCGATTTGAGTAGCTAAAGGCTGACTGGTTGCCACCATGCCATTAGCCGCGATAACTTCAGAGCGAGTGGCATGAGTTTGTCCAGTAACTCGGTCTGCATTGGCTTGGGTATGTAAGGTGATGGTTGAGGTTAACATCATAGCGACTTGGCATAATTTAACCGTAAACTCACTTAGCTTAATCTTCATCTAAAACTCTCATTTTTTAACGTAGTGCTATTGATAACACGTGTAAAAAAAATCTACAAAAGCAACTCGCCAATGTAGCCATTTTTTAAGTTAAACAGCGGTTGTTGAACAAAATATCTATCTTATAAGCATAAGCTTTCCCAGCTCAACAACTTTGTTACCCTTCATACACCCCATGAAAATAGCTTTTAGTCGGTAACAACTTGCTCACCGAGAAAAAAAACGCTAGCGTGAGTTATCACAAGCAGGTTGACTAAAGTAGCTTAAGAAATGCCTTTCAGAGCTCTGCACAGCAGAAGCTACCATTGAATGTTAAATAGGAATATCCATGAACATTAGTAAAAGAACCTTTTTAAAAGCCGGTGGTGCAAGTGTTGCCACTATAGCAATTGCTGGGCAAACACTCTCTTCATCTGCCTTCGGTGCTACGAAAAATGTTCCGCTTAATGATAATAGAAATTCAGCATCTATACTTAAATCGATTACTGATACAGTTACCGGCATTAGTAAGGTCGAGCGACTCGAACGTATTGCTCAAGCCCAAAAACTAATGACACAACTTGATATTTCAGCCTTAATCCTTGAGCCAGGTGCGGCAATGGATTATTTCTCAGGCATACAATGGTGGCGCAGTGAGCGCTTAACCGCGGTTATTATTCCGCGTGACGGCAAGGTTTCAGTAGTTTGCCCTTTTTTTGAAGAGCCAAGCGTGCGCGAAAGTTTAGCCATTGGTGATGACATTCGTGTTTGGCAAGAGCACGAAAGTCCGTTTGTATTAATCAAGCAAATATTGAAAGATGCAGGACTGACCAAAGGAAAAGTGGCCTTTGAAAATTCGGTACGATATTTCGTTATGAGTGGCGTTATGACGCAACTCCCTAGCATGCAACATGTTAGTGCCGAACCAGTAACTCGTGGCTGTCGTATGTACAAAAGCCAGCACGAGCTTGAGTTAATGCACAAAGCAAACGAAGTCACGTTATTTGCCTATGCAGATGTTTTTTCGAAGCTACAAGCCGGCATGAGTCAAAGTGATGTAAAAGCTATAATGCACACAGCGCAAGGACAATTGGGCGGTAAAGGTGCATGGAGTATGGCGCTATTTAACCAAGCCAGTGCCTATCCACATGGCACCAAACAAAAGCAAACATTAACTGAGGGCTCAGTTGTATTAATGGATTGCGGTTGTAATGTTCACGGTTATCAATCGGATATCAGTCGCACTTTTGTTTTCGGCGAACCAAGCAAGCGCCAACGTGATGTTTGGCAAACCGTAAGGCAAGGTCAAGAAATTGCTTTTGAACAAGCAAAAATTGGCCAACAAGCCGGTTTAGTTGACGATGCTGTACGTGAATTTTATAAAAGCAAAGGTTTTGGTCCTGGCTACAAATTACCTGGGTTATCGCACCGAACCGGTCACGGTATTGGTATGGAAGGACATGAAAGCGTCAACTTTGTTCATGGTGAAACTGCCGTATTAAAACCTGGCATGTGCTTTTCTAATGAGCCGGGCATTTATATTCAAGGTGAGTTTGGTGTGCGACTTGAAGACTGTATTTACCTGACCAAAAATGGCCCGCAATGGTTCACTATGCCGCCAGCATCGTTAGATGATCCCATAGGGCAATTAATCAAACTACAGGCGCTTTAATTTTTAATAGCTAAGTTTTGCAGGTAATAATGCCAATACATTTTTCATATTTTATCTTTGCAACCGACCTATCGGTCGGTTAAACTAGCGCTATTATGTTGTTGGTGTTTTAAGGTTAGCCCATGAGAGATGCAGAGCAAACTCGTCAAAAAATATTAGAAGTAAGCGCCGATGAAATCCATAAAAATGGTTTCACTGCCACTAGCTTATCTTGTATTTTGGCACGCTGTGAAATATCGAAAGGCGCGCTATATCATCATTTTGCCAATAAAATGGAACTTGGCTACGCGGTATTTGAAGAAGTTTATGCACCAGCTTTTATTGCGCTTTGGCAACCTCCTGTAGAAGCCGATGATCCTATCGAGGGTTTGTGCGAGTTTTTTAGCGCTATGTCTAAGAACATCAGTTGCGACGAACTGGTTTGCGGTTGCCCTTTAAATAACTTATGTCAAGAGATGTCTGGCGTAGATGAAGGTTTTCGAATTAGAATACTGGCGATGCAACAACAATTAAATTTATTAATTGCCACAAACTTATCGCGTGTAAGCCGCCAATTACGACCAGAGCTTGATTTTAGTCAAGTGGCCTATTTTATTGTCTCAACATTTCATGGTTCTTCAAGTTTAAGTAAAAGCTCATTAAACAAAGAGTTGTTTGACAAAGTCATCAAAGAGCTTTGCCGTTACATGCGACAATTAAAAAGTTAATTAGAAATTAACGCTGCACCAAGATAACAATTCTTAACACTTTATCTTCTATCTTAAGCTTAAATGCTATTTACAGACCGAGCGGTCGGTATGTATAATGCCGACAATTCTAATGCACTTTAATTTAACTATATCTCTCAAGGAACATCATGAAAAAGCTCTTAGTACTGTTTGTGTTACTGGCAAGTTTTGCACAAAACAGTATCGCAGCCGAGGCTACACCATCGGTTTCTCCCTATCAAGTAATAGAAGTAACAGGTAATAAGCTATTTACTAAAATTGCTAATAATCAAAACGCTTTAAAAAAGTTCCCTGAGCTGATGCGAGATATTGTTGAAGAAGAATTAATGCCGTCAGTAGATTACCAATATGCGGCCTTTAAAATTCTAGGTAAACACTTAAGAAACACGACAAAAGAGCAGAGAGTAAATTTTGTTACTGCAATGCGCGCTTATTTGGTTCGTACCTACGCTAATGCTTTAACACAATACACTAATCAAAAAGTACTATTTGAACCTGAATCTAGGCTAAAAGCGGACGCAAAATCAGCCTCTGTAGATGTGAAAATTATTGATAACGGTAAGCCAGATATCAACATTACCTTTCAAATGCGCAAGGATACACAATCGCAACAATGGCTAGCATACGATATGGTGGTTGAAGGTATATCATTAATTAGCAGCAAGCAGGCAGAGATTAATCGTAAGATATCCGATTTAGGTTTAGAGCAATTAACTAAAGAGCTTGCCTCGATCGCAAAGTAGCGCTAAATAGCCTAGTATAGCAGTGCTAATAAAAAGCCAGCATAACGTTTAAAGTTAGTGCTGGCTGCTTATTTATAACGTTTTAAGTGTTATTTTTGTGTCGAACTGATGGTTATTTCTGACACTTTATTCGCTTCAATATCTGCTTCGGTAAAGCGCAACGGTCTAAGTTGAGGTTGCTGCGAATATAATAATGTTTGATCTAGGCTATGGTCGCTACCATACTCAGATGACTGTGAATAACTCAGTAAACCTTTAGCTACTGGCCCCTGTTCAGTAAAGCTCACAACCGCCATCCAACTACTACCGCTATTAATATGATAGCCAGCCCCTTCTGCGCTTAGCACCGAATCAGCATTCTGAGCGGCATAAGTATGTCGGCGCATTAATGTACCGTCATTGTTCGATAATGGACTAAAAACATTAAAGCCACCTTCAATATTATGCGCACCTGCCCAAGGAATTTTAACCCCCGTGGCACTACCATCAGGTAAACTACGCTCGACAAACTGTACCATCCCCAATGTTGCATCTAAAGCTAAACCAGCCGATTCAACATTAAGAATAGCTTGAGCAAACTGCTCAAGCGTCGTGGCATTATTAATTAAACCACTTGGTGTTGTTGCCGCAACTTCGGCAGAAAAACTTTGCTGCCATTGCGGATTTTTATCAAACAAAAAAGCAAACTCTCGGAATAGATGAGCAGCACTGCTATTGATATTTAGCCTACCATCCCAAAGTGCCAATGCCGAGCAGCCGAGACTAATATCGACATTTTGTGCGCCAATAGAGATTGGAGTGTTTCCTTGCGCTTGGCATATCGATAATAACGTTGAAAGTATATCTTCGGCTAAATAACTGCGATTATTTAATAATGCATCTTCCAACTCGGCGGCATTAAAAAGACCATCACTGCCGGCACTATCGGCCAGCAATTTATGCGCCATACGTGATCTTAAAGTCTGTTGATTATCTACTTGTCCATACAAAGGTGAAACACCTGTGATTGGCGCATTCCTATTTGTTAGCCAAAAGCTATCATTGGAGTTTTGTACATAATCGGTGCCTGAATATTTTGGCGCATTTTCATAAGGAACAGGACGTTCAAAATCAAACGCTGATAAAAACCCAGGTAAGATAGTAAAACCTGCCGCTTGTTTAGCACCAACAAGTAACGGGTTGGTGGTCATTTCATTGATCGCGGTAGCGGTTAAGTTTGGTACTGGCGAATCATCAATATAGTAAACATTACCTTCACTATCAGCTGACATGGTATTGTTAAAAATCACACCGTCATAATCTTTAAAAGCTTGCTTAAATTCAGCCATATTACCCGCTAAATTCATCGCTAACCAATGGTCAATAATATCAACATTACCTAAGTTAATATCCTTTATTGCAAAGGCACTACCCCCAGGTCCCCATTCAAAGTTACCCGGTACCACAACCATAGGGCCATGATGAGTTGAGTAACTCATTTTTGCTAATTTAATCACTTGTCCTGGGCCAACAGCAACATCGATGACCAACTCTTTACCCGTGATTAAACGGTTTGCTCCGTCAATAGCTTGTGACATTTGCGCTGGATCATTTGGGTTTAATGACAATTGGTAAACGACGAAATGTTCTGCCGATGAAAAAGTATGGGTCCACGCAACATTCTCATTAAAACCAATATTTACCACGCCCGGCATACCGGTAAGTGAGCTACCCATGACATTTAAATGTTCAGGAATAGTAATATGAAATTGCCAAAAACGTAAATTGCCTGTGTGTGGAAAGTGGGGATTAGCCAACACCATACCTTTACCATTTTCGGTTTTTTCTTTGCCTAAACCCCAACCATTTGAGCCCATATCATCGGGATTTATTTCTGGTAGATTTACGATAGGCTTTGAATTAACGATATAACTAGTAGCGTTTGTACTTTGTGGATAAGGGGCGAAGCTCTCTCCTGGAGGAGCGGCTAAAAACATTGGCCCAAGAAAATTAGCCGCACCAGGTAATAAAGCAACACCTAAAGTATAGGTTAATACATCAACATTCGTTATCGGTTGTACCCAAGGCATGTTGGCACATGATGCATCGATATTAGCCACACCGGTATCAATCAGGTATTTATTATAGCCTTGAGCATAACCTGATAATAGCGCTTGGCTATTGGCTGACAGCGACATTATATTTTGTTCTGCATGAGCCCTAATACCTAATGTTAGCAAACCAAAATCATTGATTAAATGCTCTGAATCACCTGAAGTCGGCACCATATCAGGGCCATAATACTTTGCTCGTTGTGAGTTATATTTGATGATTTGATCAGCAAGTAAACAGATATTGTCTTTAGCAAAGGCGTAACCAACACCATATGACAAACTCTCTAAGCTATTGGCAGTAATATGCGGTACGCCATAAGCTGTCCAACGAATATTTGCTGACAATACACCATCGTCTTCAAAAGAGGGCACGGGTATAACTACTGCTATTGGTGCTATCGACTCTGGCGTTGCAGCTTCGGGTGTACCTATATACTTATAGTCGCCACCACAGGCAACAAGTAAGCAAGATAGACTTAAAATGGTTAACGGTGTGCGTAAGTATCGAAATGTATATTTCAAAATAAATTCCTTTTATATGACTGTTATTGTTCTAATTCCTAAAGCGTTAAAACTGATCACACTAGTAATAATTGCACAATAATCAGCCAACCACAAATACTATCTCTGATTGAAATTACCACAAATAAAGTCACTAGTTTATGCTTGAACGTGCATGCTAGACAGATAACAACTGAGGTTCATCTACTCATCCTCAGGTGGAAATCAGCCATCAAATTCGACAAAAGTTAATGCTTTTTAATTTTTTTCAAGAAAACTTTCAAATATTAGCTCAAATCTGGTAAAAAGCACTATACTTACCTAATGTTTACTATTTTTTCTGCAGGATAATGCTCGCTCCTGAACCCACAAAAAATGAAGAATGTCGCTTGGCAGCGTTACATTCGTTAAGAATATTGGATACTCAGCCTGAAGAGCGATTTGATCGTGTCACCCGCTTAGCGAAAAAACTCTTCAATGTTCCTATTGCCATAGTTAGCTTAGTAGATAAAGAGCGTCAATGGTTTAAATCTTCAATTGGCTTAGAGGTAAAAGAAACGCCAAGGGAGTTTTCATTTTGTGGCCATGCAA
Organism: uncultured Colwellia sp.; assembly: GCA_963977145.1. Lineage (GTDB taxonomy): Bacteria > Pseudomonadota > Gammaproteobacteria > Enterobacterales > Alteromonadaceae > Cognaticolwellia. The sequence continues at coordinate 16,308 of CAXBNP010000034.1, read as the reverse complement.
TTCACGACAGTAAAACTTTAATTATAGAAGACACCTTGCAAGATCCCCGCTTTGCCGACAACCCATTAGTGATAAATTCACCTTATATACGTTTTTATGCTGGCCACCCTATCACGTCCCCTAGCGGGGAAAATATAGGAACCTTATGCATTCTAGATACAAAAAGTAGAAGCTTAAGTGCTGATGATGTTGATTCGTTATCTGATATGGCAGCATTAGTAACTGATGAGTTTGTTCTATTACAGTTAGCGATATTGGACGACCTTACTCAGATTTCAAATCGCCGTGGCTTTAAGCGCTTAAGTCAACACTGCATTGACATTGCGGTGAGACAAAAAAATGAATGCCATCTAGCTTATTTTGATATCAATAACTTTAAGTTATTCAACGATAACTATGGCCACATGGCTGGCGATCAAGTATTGCAAATATTTGCAGAACAATTAAAAAACACTTTCAGGATTTCAGACATTTGTGCACGAATTGGTGGTGATGAATTTGTTGTCTTACTGAGCGACACCGAGCTCGCAACGGCCCAACAAGCGATAGCACGTTTTGCTGAAAATTTAATTTTTATCAGTAAGCAGCTAGACTTGCCCTATCAAATATCTTTTGCGCACGGCATGGTGTCATTTGATAAAAACATGCATGTCGGGATTGAACAATTGATTGATGCCGCGGATCAAGCTATGTATCAAGATAAGCACAATAAATAGGCTTAGTCGTGCGCTTACGGATAGGCAGTAGCTCTTTTCTAACATTATTAATGCTAATTAAAAACCTTTTTAAAAAGTCCCATTTAAATGATTCCTATCAAATACTCCAGCGTATATATTTAGTCTGAGGTTTACCAACCAACGCTTAGTAACAATAATTAAAAAAACCAGCAATGACAATTAAGAGAAACTTGTCATTTATACTGGCAAAAACTCGTCATACTCAGCCGTTAGGTTTAATATTTATACTTTCTAACCTGCTATTAAATAATATTATTAGTTTGATAATGATTAGATTTAAAAATTAATCTTCATTGCAGATTAGTGACGGCTATTTAGAAGAAAACATTTAAAGTCAGCTTCAATCAGCGGTTTTGCGATATAATACCCTTGTCCTAAATCACAGCCAATTTCTTTAAGCTTTTGATATTGCTCTGCAGTTTCAATACCTTCTGCTGTGGTTTTTATCTTCAGCGCCTTAGCTAAATTAACGACAGCGTCCAATATCACCACTTTATTGCTAATAGTATTTAACTCATCAACAAAGCTTTTATCTATTTTCAAGTAATTTAATGAAAATTGATGTAAATAACTTAGCGACGAATAACCAGTACCAAAGTCATCCAGTGCTACTGGGATATTAAGACTTTTTAAAATATCTAAATGATTTTTTACTGCATCAACGTTTAAAATTAAGCTTTCTTCGGTAATTTCTACACATAGTCGCGCGGTGATATCGGCAGCTAACAGATGTTGCTCTTGCATATAACTAATAAAATCTTTTGACGCAAAACCTGATGTTGAGACATTGACATTAAGCTTAAATTTTTCGGGTAGCCAATCAGCCCAAAGATTTAGCTTACTCACCGCTAACTTCAGCATATAAAGATCAAGTTGTACTATTTGTCCTGACCTTTCTAAAGTAGGAATAAAAAAATCTGGGTACAAAAGCCCTAATTTAGGATGCTGCCAACGCACCAAAATTTCAGCACCTATAACGTCACCAGTTTTAAAATTAATTAGCGGTTGGTAATTGCCGATAAACTCTTGATTTTTAATTGCCTGTTCAAAGTCATACTCAACTTTAACATTGCTTAATTTATTTTGTTCTGCAAGCGCTTCAAAAAACACATACTGATTACGTCCTTTCAACTTAGCTTGGTACATAGCATGATCGGCATCAATCAATAATTGTTCAGCACTTTCGCTAGTGCCGCTGTATGTCGCTATACCAATGCTGACACTGCTAAAAATATTTAAGCCATCGATATTGAAAGCCTCTGACATAGCCCGAATAATATTTTCAGTTATCCGACGAATAGTCTCATGAACAATTTTACCATCAAGTAATATGGCAAATTCATCGCCACCTAAACGCGCTAATGTATCGGTATTTCTTAACGTTGCGGTTATTAATTTAACAATAGCAATAAGTAGCTTATCGCCAACATGATGACCATAAGAATCATTAACTTGTTTAAACCTATCAACGTCGATAAACAGAATAGCTATATTGTCGTGGCGATTATTCCGACAATGTAAAAAGGCATGTTGGATCCTATCTTTAAATAGCGATCTATTCGGTAAACCTGTCAAAGGGTCATGTAAGGCTAAAAACTGAAGCTGCTGCTTAGCTTCCATTCTTTCAATCGCATTATTGATGTGCTTAGCGACAAAAGATAAAAGTTGCTTATCTTTTTCTTGAAATAAAAAATCAGTACTATAACTTTGTACAACCACAATACCTTTATTATCACCCGAGCCAAATGGCACACCTAACCAAGCTTTTGGTATACTACCGAGAATATAAAGCTCTTTGTTATCAAGCATTTTTTGAATATCTTTTTCATATAATAAAAAAGGTTTATCTTTTGACAGGGTATAACCTGTAATACTTAAATGTTCTGGATCAATAGCCACTTCTTCAAATATCTTGCCTTGATCAAACTCATCGATAATATCTTGATCAAGCTCGTCTACAGCATAAGGAAATACAATGGTTTTGCCGTCATCTTTCAATAAGGCAACAAAAAAGTTTTTTGCAAAAGTTATACGAGCAATACATTGATGCAAATGCCGATAAAATTCGCCAATAGTTTTCGTTGTAAAAGTAAGTTCAGCTATTTCGAATAGCGTATCCTGAATTTTATTTGAATATTCTAAATTTTCAATAATCTCTTCCAAGCCATCAACTCTGATGATTTGAGATATTTTCATTGCGGCTATAGAAGCTAATGCGGTGAGTGTTTTCAGGTGATATTCAGTGTAAAAATTAACCTGAGCATGCTCAGTGTCAATAACACCTAATAATTGTTCTTTAAACAAAATAGGCACGGCTAACTCTGACAGTGTCGTTACGTCATCAACAATATAACTTTCAAATTCTCGTGTATCTTTAACTACTATTGCTTGCTTAGTTGCCGCAACCTTACCAATAACACCTTGATTAAAAGGAATAACTATCGAATTAGACGAGGTATCTCGTATTTGAGCATTACTAGTTTTATCGTTAGTGGTTGATGTTCTTTTTTCAAAGCCCGACATTCGACTTAACGTCTGCCCACCGGTATCTAAAGTGTATATAACCGCATCGTCAAAACCGAGCTTTTCAACAATATTTTGTGCTAAATATTGCCAAACTTCATTTGGGGTATTTAATAACAAAATATCAGTGGCAAACTGATTAGTAATGGTTAAACTTTTTATTGTTTCTGATTGAGATAGTTTGGACAAATTTATGATGCCTACAAATTATTTAAAAATATATCTACCGTCATTAAGCTATTTAAACATCCGATTTTCTACTTTCAGTAGAACAAATTTTTAATGAAGTGTCTATTTTTCTATGTAATAAAAATACCAAGGTCCCAATTAGCGATTAAATATAATTGAATAGCTGCAAATCCTTGTTTTACCGTCGTAAAAACAGAGTGGTGAATATTTTAACAGCGCCTGAATGCAACTTGGTAAATTTACGGCGCTCGTTAAGCAGCGACTCCTGTTTTACCCAGCTTAACTTTAAATAACTTAATATAATTGAATCAGTTTACTGTTCATTTTACTAAAGCGATCGTAAATAACGCCTACGGTTAAACCTTTAACAATATCGGTGACATAAATATCATTAGCTAACTCGTGGTGAACCTGCAAGGTTTTATCGGTAAATGAATAATGCTTTAAAACCGTCTTATTTCCTTGCTTGGCAATATAATAGAAACTATCGCCAATTACCTTTAATCGATGGGGTATTATTCCCTGTCTATCACTTACTGGGAATTTAAACATTACATCGACTTGCCCTAATTTAGATCGCCGCATTAACTGCCCATTGAGCATATCACCATAATATAAATATTGCCCATCTTGGCTTTCTTGAGCAATGGCTCCGGCATTTATTAGTATTTTTTCTTGTTTAGAGCTCAGGGTATTTAATTTATAAATATTATATTGCCCCGCCTCAAAAAGGCTAAAATATATAAACTTTTTGTCATTTGACCAAGATAACAGAAACACCTTATTTGACAGCAAAACTTTCTTTTTGACTCTTTTATTAACGATATCAAAAATAATTATTTCATTGTTATTTTTTGTTCTAGAAATAAAGGCCAGTGTATCTTCTTGCCTGCTTATAATGGGCCTTTCAATCATATTGGCCTTAATATTTGTCACCATAGTTACAGCCCCGCCTTTTAACGTCCAAATATCATATAGTCCATTTCTATTTGATGCGAAATACAAAGCTTTTGCGTTCGGTGAATAAATTGCATTCAGATCAATTAAAGAACTGTTAGCCTTTGAAATTTTAGCGATGCCAAGATCTCCAAGACTTTCAATATTAATGGTTCTAGTAATATCTTTATAGATAAGATGATTTAGATTAATCTGGCTAGTCACTAACATTGGAGTATGATCCGGAAGAGATGTCGCGACTGTGGTTATTTCTTGGCTAGCCACACCAAGGCTCCAGAGACCTTTTTGCCCATGCAATTCACCAACTATCCACAGTGTTTTATCATCTTTTAATGATAAGCCGTACAATCTACTAAATTGGTCACTGACTAACTGATAATTTTGTTTTTCTATATCATATTGATATAAATGTGATAATCCATCAGATACTGTAGTAGCAATAAACAGCGACTTTTCATCGTGTGCTAACAGCAGACGAGTATTACTTTTTTCTGGTGGGGTAATTATTATCGGGGCACTATTTGGTCTTTTTAAATCTACTTGCCTAATCTGAATTGAGTTATCAAGCAATAAAGAGAAAAACAATTGCTGTGAATTGTTGGATACAACCAAGGATAAGATTAGCTGCGGCACTTGATATATGCTTGTTTTTTCGCCCGAATCTATATTATGCTTAATGACCTCACAACTCGCGGTTTTATCGCATCTGACATAATACCAATATTTAGACTTATCTAACCATATTGGGCTTTTATAGGATGCACCATCATTGATAACTGTTTGCTTTTGAGATGCAATATTTAACAAAATTAATTGATTATTAGTTTCTTTAAAATGCGTTTTCTGCGTAAACAATACATATTTACCATCGGGTGATATCGCAGGTGAATCAGCAAAAACAGCTATATCGGTTAAAAAGGTCATTTTTAGTGGCAAGGTCACCGCTTTTGTAGTCGCACCACTTAGCCATTGATAGATGAAAAATAGACTTACAATAAAGACAATAGTGACTAAAGCCTTAATAAGCTGATTTGATGGTCTTCTGCCACTTTGCTTAGCACTATTCTTGTTATATGAGCTTTCGTTAAAATTCGAATTTTCATAAATAAAGCAATAGCCCTTTCTAGCAATTGTCTCTATATATATTGGCTTTTTAGGATCATCTTTTAATATTTTACGTAACTCAAAAATAGCTCGTGTGACCACTTCTAAGCCAGTAACGGTATTTGGCCACAATGCTTCAGCAATTTTATCTCTGCTAATAACCTCTCCTTTGTTGGCGATTAAGTAACATAAAACCGCCATTATTTTAGGTTCTACTTTACATTCATTCCCATCAACAACCAGTTTATTATGCTTAGGAAGAACTATATACGGCCCTAATTCAAATTTATCACCGTTCAACACATCCATGCAACCACCTGATTATTATATATAAATAAATACCTAACAACTTCATTATAACAACATTATGACTTTATATTCTAATAATAATATAAAGAGTTCATCTTAAACCACACAAGTGAACAATATGAAAAAATGTCATGCTACGCTTGCTCTCATTACCACAACAATACTGCTAATTTCTCCACTGACACAAGCGACTAATATCAATATCACTATTGCAGGAAATGGCGAAGTCAAAATTAAGGAAACAGCAATAAGTTGTACAGAAAGTTGCACATTAACTAATGATTTAGCGATAAGTACATTAGTTTCTACCGCAAACTCTGGTTGGTCATTTACTGGCTGGTCGGGGCAACAATGCGACTCAGGTAAACAAGTATTGATCGATGCTAATTATAAAAATTTAAGCTCAGCATTAGGCGGAGCAAAAACGATAAAAACAGGCGATATCAATCTTGATAGTTTAGATGATTTCATCACAGTCGATTTATTTAATGGCGCAATATCTGCAAATATTAACCAAGGAAATGGCCAGTTTGAGACTACTGAGGTTGACAGTGATCTGAATTACCCTTCAGCGCTAGACTTATACGATGCTGACAATGATGGTGATTTAGACCTATACCTTGCAGAGTATGGTAATGCCATGATAAAAATTTATCTAAATGATGGTAATGGCCACTTTACTCTTTCAGAGGATATTAAAATATCAGGCATCAAGCCTTATGCTTTTAAAGTACTAGATAAAAATGATGATGGTCAAAATGATATTTTAATCTCATCATTTCAAGCCAATATCTCGGGAGACTTGTGGGTACTAGTTGATAGTATTAAAACCCCAAAGACCCAATGGTATCTTAACAACAATGGTAGTTATAGCGCAGAGGAAGTGGTATCGGAACTAGCTGCAATAACACTAGATGCCTACAAAAATAATGGTGTAATTTCTGTGGTTGCCGCAGAAATCACAAACTCTACAATTACCCATTACCGCGCAGGAATATCAACAGTAGTAGATACCGGCAGAGGGGCATATGGTGCTGCTTTTGGTGATATTGATAAAGACGGTAATATGGATATTTTGGCGGCACATTACCAACCGTCGAAATTAAATTTAATTTATGGCACAGCTGGTGGAACATTTACCAACGCGAAGTTAATTACCGCTCCCGATAATGGCGTAACGGCAACCGCTTTTGGCGATTATAATAATGACGGCTATCTTGACGTTGCAACCAGTGAATTTAACGAAAAAATCTTCTATTATTTTGCAACAAAAAGCTATAAGGATTGCACTATTTCAACAGACGGTGATATTTCCCTAACAGCAACGTTTACAGCTTCTACTGAAAGTAAGCCAATCGAGGAAGAAAAAAGCACAGGCTCATCAGGGGGAGGAAGCTTTTCATATAGCTTGTTAATTTTAGGCTTACTTGTTCGATATAAAAGAACCCGTTAATCCTTTAGCTGATCAGGTGTTCAAAATAAAAGGGTAATAACATTTTCATGTTAATACCCTTTTATTCATAACACGTGAAGCTAAAACAGCTTAGTGATTTTCAGACACCATATTGACGGTATATTTCGGAATTTCCACCACTAAATCTTCATCTCCCACCAAGGCTTGGCAGCCTAAACGTGACTCAGGCTCTAAGCCCCACGCTTTATCAAGCATGTCTTCTTCAAGTTCATCACCCTCTTCAATCGAGTCGAAACCTTCACGAATGATCATATGACAAGTGGTACAAGCACAGACTTTTTCACAGGCGTGCTCGACACTAATATCATTTCTCAGCGCGACATTGAGCACGCTCTCACCTTTCTCGGCTTGAACTACTGCGCCATCAGGGCAAAGCTCTTCATTGGGTAAAAATATAATTTGTGGCATTTAACTAAACCTCGTCGACTGAATGGCCAGATAGTGCTGTTTTGATAGATGAATCCATTCTACGTTCAGCAAATGTGGCGGTGCTATTATTTAATGTATCTATTGCCGCTTCAACTTCATCGGCATTACCTGTTTGGCTTATGTTTTTCAGTGCAGAAATTGCGCTAGTAATTTCACTAACCTCTATTGCACTTAATAAAGTACTATCGGCGAAAAGCGCCGACTGAATCGACTCAATCACTCGTGACGCTTCGACTTGCTGCTCTTTCAACATCCGTACTTGCATATCTTGTTCGGCATTTACCATAGAGTCTTTCAGCATGTTAGTGATTTCATCGGCTGCTAAACCAAAGCTTGGCTTCACCGTGATACTCGACTCAACACCGGTTGATTTCTCCATCGCCGATACTTCTAACAAACCGTCAGCATCTACTTTAAAGGTGACACGGATATGGGCCGCACCGGCAGTCATTGCAGGAATACCACGAAGTTCAAAACGTGCCAACGAACGACAATCATCAACTAACTCACGCTCGCCTTGCAATACATGCACAGCCATCGCAGTTTGACCGTCTTTAAAAGTGGTAAATTCTTGCGCTTTAGCTACGGGAATGGTGGTATTGCGCGGTATAACTTTTTCAACTAAACCACCCATGGTTTCTAAGCCTAATGATAAAGGAATTACGTCAAGCAACAGCATGTCGCTATCAGGCTTATTGCCCGCCAAAATGTCAGCTTGAATAGCGGCACCCAAGGCAACGACTTTATCAGGGTCAATTGATGTTAACGGTTCTCGCTTGAAGAAGCCTTCGACTTCTTGACGCACTAAAGGTACTCGGGTTGAACCACCTACCATCACTACTTCGATAATATCTGAAATATCTAACTCAGCGTCTTTTACCGCCCGACGACATGCTCGTAGGGTTTTCTTTACTAAGGGTGCGATTAGTTGTTCAAACTCGATGCGTGTAAAGTTACCCGTCCACGAGCTATCTTCTGCGAGTGTTAGTGAGATTTCAACACTTTCATGCTTTGATAATTGCTCTTTCGCCAAACACGATTGCTGGGTCAACTGTCGCTCCATTGACGTAGATAAAGGACGCACTAAACCGGCTTTACTGATTAAATGCTCGACAAGTATGCCATCAAAGTCGTCACCACCGAGTGCAGAATCGCCACCGGTTGCTAACACTTCAAATACCCCTTTATTTAGGCGTAATATTGAAATATCGAAAGTACCTCCACCTAAATCATAAACTGCCACAACACCTTCTTGCCCACTATCTAAACCATAAGCCACTGCTGCAGCGGTGGGTTCATTAAGTAAACGTAAGACATTAACACCGGCTAATTTGGCTGCATCTTTAGTACTATGGCGCTGTGCGTCATCAAAATAGGCTGGTACGGTAATAACCACACCGGTAAGTTCGCCGCCTAACGAAGACTCAGCACGGTTGACTAAGGTTTTAAGAATTTCTGCCGACACTTGTACGGGATTCACGTTACCCGTGCGAGTGATTATTGAGGGGTGATTTTCATCACCACAAAAAGCGTAAGGTAGTGATGCATATTTGGTGGTAATATCGATTTTAGAGCGGCCAATTAGCCGTTTTGCCGATACAATAGTATTTTCAGGGTCAGTTACCGCGAAAGCTTTTGCGTCATGCCCAACCAATATCCCATTGCTTTGATAGCTCACTACTGATGGTAAAATATCAGCACCATTAGCATCAACAATCGTTTCAGCTAAGCCACTTTTTACACTAGCAATTAAAGAGTTTGTCGTACCAAGGTCAATGCCAGCGGCAAGTCGATGGGCGTGAGGAACTGTACTTTGCCCCGGTTCAGCGATTTGTAATAGTGCCATTGTAAAAGCTCGTTAGGTAATATTTTTACGGATTTGTTATTAATAGCTAGATTTTTAAAACAAAGAATACAGCTATTAACGTCTTAATTTTCTTAACAGCTTAGTCATCTAACAATAATTCTTCTAGTTTATCGAGCTCAACATGAAGCTTTTGATAAAACTTAAGTTTTCTTAAATTGTCACAGGCTAAGCTATTAGACTCTGCCGTGTTATCGGCCAGCTGAGCTTGCAGCTGATTAAACAGTAGCTGAAATTCGCTTTCAAACACTTGTGAAACGTCAAACACTGCCGCATCAATATCATCAGCATGTTTAACTTCAGCTAGCATTTCGCGCAACTCCATTTGACGCATTAAAAAACTGACATCACCAAAAGATGCCTGTTCACTCGGCATATTAATGCCGCGCAATTCTAATAGATATTGCGCGCGTTTTAATGGATTTTTTAGTGTTTGGTATGCGTCATTGACTAGCGTTGATTTCTTTACCGCTAACATTTTATCTTGACTTGAAGCGTTAGCAAAGCGATCCGGGTGTACTTTCTTTTGTAATGTTTGATAAATTGTTGAAAGCTCCGTTAAATCAACAGTAAACTGAATTTCTAACGCAAATAATTGAAAGTAATTCACAACAACTCCAGTGACGTTAAACGTTCACTAAACATTAAAACTTTCACCACAGCCGCACTCGCCTTTAGCGTTTGGGTTGGTGAATTTAAAGCCTTCGTTCAAACCTTCTTTAACGAAATCAAGTTCAATACCATCAAGATAAACTAAGCTTTTACCATCAATGATGATATTACAGTCATTGATAGAAAACAGTGTGTCGTCTTCATTTAGCTCATCGACAAATTCAAGTACATAAGCTAAACCTGAACAACCGGTTGTTTTAATACCTAATCGTAAACCAAGGCCCTTGCCTCGGTTTACAATAAACGATTTTACCCTGTCAGATGCAGCAGGTGTCATCGTTACACTCATATTTTTTCTCCAGCTTAAGCTTTTTGCTTACTACGGTAATCTTCGATTGCCGCTTTAATTGCGTCTTCCGCTAGAATTGAACAGTGAATTTTCACTGGCGGTAATGCAAGTTCTTCAGCAATGGCAGTATTTTTTATCTGACCTGCTTCATCGATTGACTTACCTTTAACCCATTCTGTAACCAGTGAGCTTGAGGCAATCGCAGATCCACAACCGTAAGTTTTAAATTTAGCATCTTCAATAATGCCGTCCGCTGAAATTTTAAGTTGTAACTTCATCACGTCACCACATGCCGGTGCGCCAACCATACCAGTTGCAACTTGTGGGTCGTTTTTATCTAATGAACCAACATTGCGTGGATTTTCATAATGATCAATTACTTTTTCGCTATAAGCCATAATATTTCTCCTAGTGCTCTAATGAGCAGCCCACTCTATTGAGTCTAAATCGATACCGTCTTTGAACATTTCCCAAAGCGGTGACATGTCACGTAAATGGCCAATTGCCTTTTTAATCAGGTCAATGGCATAGTCAATTTCTTCTTCTGTAGTAAAACGACCAAAGCTAAAACGAATCGAGCTATGCGCCATTTCATCATTTAACCCTAAAGCTCGAAGCACGTATGAAGGTTCTAAACTTGCAGAGGTACAGGCTGAACCTGAAGACACAGCTAAGTCTTTTAACGCCATAATTAACGATTCACCTTCAACAAAGTTGAAACTGACATTTAAGTTACCTGGGTAACGTTTGTCAAAATCGCCATTAACAAAAACTTGTTCCATATCATTTAAACCGGCCCATAAACGGTCACGCATTTTAGTTACGTGCGCTTCGTCTTGTGCCAGCTCTTCTTTTGCTATTCTGAATGCTTCACCCATACCCACAATTTGGTGAGTCGCTAACGTGCCTGAGCGCATACCACGTTCATGGCCACCGCCGTGCGTTTGAGCTTCTAAACGAACACGTGGTTTACGACTAACATAAAGTGCGCCAATACCTTTTGGACCATAAATTTTATGGGCAGAGAAGGACATCAAGTCGACTTTCAGGTGTTGCAAATCGATATTGATTTTACCGGCACTTTGCGCAGCATCAACATGAAATATAATTTTACGTGCGCGGCACATCTCGCCAATTTCAGCAATATCTTGAATAACACCAATTTCGTTATTTACATGCATAATACTGACTAATACTGTGTCTTCACGCATAGCGTCGTTTAATTTGTTTAAGTCAATTAAACCATTAGTTTCAGGATCAAGGTAAGTAACCTCAAAGCCTTGACGCTCTAATTCGCGACACGTATCTAACACCGCTTTATGTTCTGTTTTACAGGTAATAATGTGCTTACCTTTTTTACTGTAAAATTTAGCAGCGCCTTTAATGGCTAAATTATTCGACTCTGTTGCACCTGAGGTAATAACAATTTCGCGTGGGTCAGCATTAATTAAATCAGCAATTTGATTACGAGCGATATCAACCGCTTCTTCCGCTTGCCAGCCGAATTTGTGTGAACGTGATGCAGGATTGCCAAAGAAACCATCAGTGGTCATATATTGCATCATTTTTTCAGCTACACGCTTATCTACTGGTGTTGTCGCTGAATAGTCAAAATAAATAGGAAGCTTCATTGGTTAATAATCTCCAATTGAACGGCCAGCTAATGCCAGTCATTCATTATGTTACGGGTGGTAATTAATGTCTCTAACGCTGGTGACTTACGAGCTTTCGCTTTTGCTTCGTCTTGTCGTTGTGACACTATTTTTACATTTCTTTGCTCGACGAGCTCGGCAAGCGAAATGCTTTTTAAAAAATCTTCGATTCTATCGCTTAGATCAGTCCATAAATAATGCGTTAAGCATTGCTGGCCGTCTTGACAGTTGCCTGTGCCACCACATTTAGTGGCATTGATGCTTTCGTCAACAGCGTTGATAACATCAGCAACCGCGATTTCAGCGGAGCATCTACCTAAACGGTAACCGCCACCTGGACCACGAACACTGTTAACGAGTCCATATTTTCTAAGCCGTGAAAAAAGTTGCTCTAGGTATGATAATGAGATGCCTTGGCGTTCAGAAATATCAGCCAAAGGAACAGGTCCTGTAATAGCGTGAATAGCTACATCAAGCATCGCTGTTACTGCATATCGGCCTTTAGACGTCAGTTTCATTTACTACCCCTATCAATTTGCTGCGCAATTTTACATATCCATATAAAATAGTCAACTAAATACCCGAGTGATTTACTCAGGTATTTTACGCGGCTTTATAAATTAGTCAATCAAAAGGCAAAACATTAAGATTTGTAAGGTCCTATTGTTTAATTAGTTGGCTAATTAAGTTCACTTTATTTCGATGTGATTGCCCTGCAGAGAAAAAACTATCTTTGACTAAATCGTTGGATCAAAAGATTCCGCGGCACTTTCTCTACGTTTTGCTGCAGCCTTCTCATCTTCATCGAACTCACCAACACTTAATTCAGGTAACGCTTCCTGGCAAACAGCACCACCCAATTGATTAACTTCTCTGCATAAATCAGAAACTTTATTGTCCATTAAGTGCATATGGTCAAGTAAACGACCTATCGCTTTGGCAACGGGATCAGGGTTGTCGGTAGCAACTGCATAGGCGTCAAAACCATATTTTTTTGCGACTTCTTCGCGATTTTCAGCACTGTCATTATCCTTGTTAGGATTAACAATTCGACCGGGGATACCGACCGCTGTGGCGTTATCTGGCAAATCTTTCACCACGACTGAGTTACAGCCAACCTTACCGTGGTTACCAATAGTAATGGGGCCTAAAATTTTTGCGCCTGCACCAATAACAACATTATTCATTAAAGTCGGATGACGCTTACCGGCTTTCCAACTTGTACCTCCTAAAGTAACACCTTGGTAAAGCGTAACATCGTCACCTATTTCAGCAGTACCACCAATCACCACACCCATACCATGGTCAATAAAAAATCGACGACCTATAGTGGCACCCGGATGAATTTCAATACCGGTCATCCAGCGTGAAAATGTTGAGAGACTACGTGCTAGCCACATCCAGTTATTTTTCCATAAACTGTGACTCAAACGATGCAACCAAACCGCATGCAAGCCGGGGTAATTGGTTAACACTTCAAATACATTGCGTGCTGCCGGGTCTCGGTCAAATACACTATTTATGTCTTCTTTCATGCGGCTAAACATACCACGTTCCTTAATTCTCGATTTTCTAGTCGCTGTGAATACGTTACGAATTAAATAATTGTTCACTTCGCGTAAACTATTTAATTCGTTTTGGTAAAACTTAAATGATGCTGCGTATCAACGGCTATGATTAATCTTTATTTTCTTGAGTGTTGGATGCTTTCGCGGCGCGATCTACTGACGCTAAAATCCCCCGCATCATCTTTAATTCTTTTACATCAGGTCGTGCGCGATTAAACAAACGGCGCAACTTGGTCATGACCAAACCTGGATGGCTAGGAACAATAAATCCTGTCGCCTTCAATGCATCTTCAAAATGTTGATAAAAGCGTTCGGTTTCATCAACTATAGGATAATCCTCACTATCATTTACCGAAAAAGCTTGTTGTTGATGCAGTAAGAAACTGGTACGCACTTCGTAGCTCAATGTTTGTACTGCCATAGCAAGATTTAATGAGCTATATTCTGGATTGGCAGGAATTTGCACGTGGAAGTGACATAACTGCAACTCTTCATTGGTTAAACCACTGCTTTCGCGGCCAAAGACTAACGCCACAGGGTATTCTTGTGCTTCGGTGATAAGTTTTTCACCACAACCTCGAGGTTCTAACATTGGCCAAGGTAAGGTGCGCGAGCGAGCACTTGTGCCAACCACTAAACCACAATCGTTAATGGCCTCTTCAAGTGTTGCCACTACTTTAGCATTAGTTAGCACATCCGTTGCACCTGCGGCTAATGCCTGCGCTTGACCATTGGGCATTTCAATAGGGTCAACTAAAACGAGATCAGTTAATCCCATCGTTTTCATCGCCCGAGCGGCTGAACCGATATTGCGACAATCTGAGGTATTAACGAGCACGATACGAACTTTACTTAATAAAGAATCTGACATTATCTACACTTACTTAATTCGAAGGCATAATTTGCTTAACTATTATCGTTAGCTCATTATTACCTATCTAGATGGCTAAAATTGTCGATAATGTTAACACAGAACATTATCCTTGTGCTGAGAAAAAATCACCTGTTTATAATAGTTACCTAGTGCTTATCAATATGGATTAGTTCTTTTGCTTATAAGACAAAGAAAAGACAGTAAGTTTTCTCTCATAAGCTATAGCTTTAATAAGCCGAAGTGAGCACAGTGACTTAATACTAAATAAGGTGGTCGCAAATTGATAATTAGTTTGCTATAATTCGCGCGCTTAATTTTAGGGGTTCATCACAGTATGACGCTTAAGGTTAACCTCGTTCTTTTACATAGCTGTTTATGACATTTTACAACATATAGGGTAGTCGATAATGCATCCGATGCTAAATATTGCCGTGCGCTCTGCGCGTGCTGCGGGCAAAGTAATTCTGCGCGCTTTTGAACAAGTAGATAAGATTGAAATTGAATCTAAGGGTACTAACGATATCGTTACTAATGTTGATATAAGTGCTGAACTGGCTATTGTTGAAACAATTCAAAAATCTTACCCTAACCACACTATTATTGGTGAAGAGTGCGGTTTAATTGAAGGTAAAGACAGTGATTATCAGTGGATTATTGATCCGCTTGATGGCACATCTAACTTTGTTAAGGGTATTCCTCACTTTGCGGTTTCAATCGCTTTAAAAGTGAAAGGCAAATTAGATCAATCAGTGATCTACGATCCTATCCGTGGTGAACTATTTACTGCAAGTCGTGGTAAAGGTGCTCAATTAAACGGTTTCCGTATTCGCGTTAAACAATCAAAAGAACTTAAAGGTTCTATCTTAGCAACCGGCTTCCCTTATAAGCATAAGCAGCACACCAATGCTTATTTAGAAATGTTTAAAACTCTTTTTGGTAAAACATCTGACATGCGTCGCGCTGGTTCTGCCGCGTTAGATTTAGCGTATGTTGCTGCCGGCCGCGTTGACGGTTACTTTGAAATTGGCTTAAAACCTTGGGATACCGCAGCCGGTGAACTAATGGTGATTGAAGCCGGTGGTTTAGTGACTGACTTTGTTGGTGGTCATAACCATAGTAACTCAGGTAACATTGTTGCTAGTAGCCCACGTTTGGCGAAAGAGATCCTAAAAGATATTCGACCTCATTTGGGTGAAGCACTAAGCAAGTAATAAATACTTAGCTTACGCATTCACTTTGCAAAGCGCCTTTTGGCGCTTTTTTTATGTCTGTAAGAAACTACTTTCTTCATCGCCAGTACAAACAAAACGAAATTATCCTGCACTACTCTATCACCTAGCCTGATTAGATATTTGATTCTTGTCAGGAACCTCATCACTGTTTCGCATTGATCTCCATAGCAGCGCTAATGCACTGGCAGTCATGCTGCTACATGGGTTTAAGTCATTAGAGTAATGCAGCAGCAATTAGCGATATGGTTAAGAACGGCCATGTGACCGTGATATTGCCGACATGGATGCTGGTACTTAGCTTATGTCGGGAACATATAACCTGTGCCTGCATAGACGCTGGTACTTAGCTTATGTCGGGAACATATAACCTGTGCCGACATGGACGCTGGTACTTAGCTTATGTCGGGAACATATAACCTGTGCCTGCATAGACGC
>CAXBNP010000033.1:0-45877 GCA_963977145.1 uncultured Colwellia sp. | reverse complement strand
AACCGCTTATTAGACAGATTAAATCCCACTTTCCACAAGTATGACCATATAACTAATGAATATTTATTCAAATCAATATACATAGCTTAATCAATATATTCAATATGTTAATATCAAGCCATTGAATATTTCGATGTAGAAAGGCAGATTAAATCTGCCTTTCTACAATAAAGCGAGATTTACGCGAAAACAGTATATAAACACAGACCCATTAATTTAATTTTTAACTTTTTTAATGTAAATTAAAACTGATTTTTAACTTTAGTATTATCGTAAGAGAATTTACTTTCTTAGGCACTATTTGCAGGTAACCTTTACCAGTGTTAATTTAGTGCTGAATTTTCGACATTAGGTTGGCGATGTTATTATTAATTATTTTACGCTTTACGTTTTTACGGTCATACGCTTAAAGCAGCTGCTTAGGGAATATTCATGGATTTAATACAAGGCTTGCTACTAATAACTTCCATTCATTTATTGGCGGCAGCATCACCTGGGCCTGACTTTGTTTTAGTCTCGCAGCAAACATTGTCTAACGGCAAGCAAGCAGGGTTTATGGTCAGTATTGGCATTGCCTTGGGCTTGTCGGTTCATATTCTCTACTCGGCCTTGGGTTTAGCGGCAGTAATCGCAAATTCCACTACGGCCTTATGGGCAATAAAAATCATTGGTGGTTGTTATTTACTCTACTTAGGTGTGCAAGGTTTACGCGCTAAAGCGGTCAGTAATATTAATAAGTTGAACGAACAAAGGTCGATTAAAGAGCACTCACACTTAAAAGCCATTTTGAAAGGTTTTTTATGTAATGCGTTAAACCCAAAAGCGCCAATTTATTTCGTGGCCTTGTTTACCGTAGTTCTATCACCTAATTTACCAACATTACACTTGGTTATTTATGGTGTTTGGATGATGATATTACAGCTACTGTGGTTTTCTACTGTGGTGGTTTTACTTTCTCGGCCTAGCGTTAATGAAAAATTTCAACGTTTAGGCCATTGGATTGATCGGGTGCTCGGTGGTGCTATGATTTTAATGGGCATAAAAGTACTAACCAGCAAAATAAACTAGGCCTTTTTATGAAAAACTCTCAAGTAAAACAGTATAAAAGCTTTAAATCTTTTTACCCTTTTTATTTAAGCCAACATCAAAATATTACCTGTAGAAGGCTGCATTTTATTGGCTCTAGTTTGATCATCATCATGCTAGCCTTTATCTTAGTAAATTCTGCTTGGCTATTACTTTGGACATTGCCTTTATTGGGTTATGGCTTTGCATGGCTCGGGCATTTTTTCTTTGAAAAAAATAGACCCGCGACGTTTACCTATCCTTTGTACAGCTTACTGGGTGATTGGGTAATGTATAAAGACACCTTAACAGGTAAGCTGAAATTCTAGCGCCACTTTGCGAGCTCACTCAAGGAAAAACATGACGGTTTATATTTCATTGCTACGCGGCATTAATGTCGCGGGGCAAAAGGTAATAAAAATGGCGGACTTACGAGCGCTTTATGAAAAATTATCGTTTGAAAATGTGCAAAGCTACATTCAAAGTGGCAATGTATTATTTACTAGCAGTAGCACTGAGGTAAGTAATTGCTCACAACACGCAGAAAAAATACAGCGCGCAATTTGCGCACATTATCAGTTTCAAGTGCCGGTATTTGTCTTAACACCTGATACTTTACAAAACGCCCGAGCAAATTTACCCTTTGAACATATTGATGTTGCCATTGACGGTAGTAAAGTATTGTTATGCTTTTTATCTCAGACACCAAGTAATTCAATTGAGTTGTTAACGCCCTATCTTAAAGATAATGAGCATTTAGCTATTATTGGCGAGGTACTTTATCTGTATTGTGAAGAGGGCTACGGTCGCTCTAAATTAAGCCATGCTACTATTGAGAAAAAACTACAAGTTAATGCCACTAGCCGTAATTTAAAAACGATTGAAAAACTTATTGCGCTTGCTGCAGAAAGCCTGGGCTAAAATCCCCCTTTGCACTCGCTCTAATGGTCAAGCCGCCTGAAAAAAAATGCAGAATAAACCTTGCCAGTAAAGTCATTAAGCTTAATTTATCACTCGCTTTATATCAGCGAACTTAAAACCTCTCCCTTAACGGCTAAACTGTAAGCACAATTTAATTGACACCATGTAAAAAATATTTGACTTAAGTATTGTCATCAACTAAAGTCAAAATATTATTACACGGTGTCAAATATTTCATACATCAAGTTATCTAATATTATGGCAATATCGACAATTACTGAACTAATTAATTTGAGAAATCACTATGTCATACAAAGAACGCAGTATTTGGGTATCGTTGGCGATAACGATCTATATTTGGTTTAACTATTTTTCCGAGCTTTATTGGTCTGCTCAGCAAAACACGCTAACCACGAGTAGCATGCAAGCGGCATTACTAAGTGTAGTTATCATGACTATCGTGTTAGAGATTATGCATCACATCGTTATCGCAATTATTGATAATAAAAACGCCAACTACGATGAAGATGAGCGAGATAAACAAATATCGCTGATTGGCAGTCAAAATGCGTATTACATTTTAAGCTTTACCTCTATTGCTGCGGTACTGCATTTGCTCTTTCCTGTTATGAGTCAAGAGTTAGAATCTGTACTTGGTTTACCTAATGAATACGTCATCATTAATATTATTATTTTTGGTGCCCTATTGGCCGAAATTGCCAAGTTTACCACCCAAGTATTTTATTATCGTCGAGGCTTTTAAGGTGGCAAAATCTATCACGAACACTATTCGTCGTTTACGCTTTGATCACAATGAAATGACACAGCAAATGCTGGCTGACGTGGTTGGTGTGTCTAGGCAAACTATAGTCGCGATTGAAAAAGACAAATACTCACCTTCGTTAGAGGTGGCCTTTAAAATTGCTGAATATTTTAATGCGCCTTTAGATAGCGTTTTTCAGTATCAATAATTCCAACAGGCCAATTATCGTGCTTATCTAGACTTGTTGATGACACCAGCGCTTTCCCTGGCGAGTTAGCTACCAAAGTACATGGTCTATCTCGTTCAACAGTTTTTGTGTGAGGTCATTAATGCTAGCGCTTTGCTGCTTTTTAATCGCAGTTTCTAGCGCCAGCGCAAATTTAGATAAATCAGCGAAGCCAAACATTTGCGCGGCACCGGCAATGCGATGCGAGAGTTTAGCGAGTTTATCAAAATCATTATTATTGATATGCAATACTAAGTCTTGCTGCTCTAACACCAAATTAGATTTAAATTCTTGTACTAAATCTGACATTTCAACTTTATTAAAACTTTCAATGGCTTTTTCTTGTGAAATTGCATCGCCGTAATATTTAGCAATGGTGGGAATAAAAATCGTTCGTTCAATGGGTTTAGATAAATGACCAGTAAAACCCAGTGCCAAGTATTGCGCTATTTCATGTGACATAGCATTGGCCGTCAAGGCGTAAATGGGGGTTTCACAGCCTTTTTGTCGTAATATTTCAAAGGCTTCAATACCATCCATTTCGGGCATTTGAATATCCATTAATATTAATGCAGGTTGGTGTTGTTCATTTAACATCACCGCTTCATGACCATTACGTGCCGTTAGCACATCTAATCCTAAAGATTTTAATAAGCGGGCAATAAGTCGCCGATTATCATCGTGATCGTCAGCAAGTAAAATAGTGCCCTGTAATTGCTCTAATGAGCTGTCACTATCAGCCTCCTTTGCTGAAATTTTACGTTCGCCACACAACTCAACAGTGCTAATTTTACAGGGTAAACTAAAAGCAAAAACACTGCCTTGATTTAGCTCACTTTCTACTTCAATTTTGCCGCCCATTATTTTCGCTAATTGATCTGACAAACATAAGCCTAGGCCAGTGCCACCAAAACGTCGGCTAATGCTGCTATCACCTTGGGTAAAGCTTTCAAATAAGTTTTGTAATTGCGAGCTACTCATGCCGATGCCACTGTCGGTAATTTTGAACATTAAGCTATTTTCAGTCTGACTAATGTTTAATTCCACATGACCTTTAGGGGTGAATTTAATGGCATTTGAACATAAGTTAATCAATATTTGCTTAACACGAAAACCATCAATATCAATTAAAAAAGGTCTGGGTAAGGTATGAATAATTTCAAACGTTAAGCCTTTTGACGTTGCTTGTAGGCTAAACATATTGGCGAGTTCTTGAAAAATGTCGTGCAGGTTTTGGGTCTGTACTTCAAGTTCTATTTTATTCGCTTCAATTTTACTTAAATCGAGAATATTATTGGTAAGTTCTAACAAATGTAAGCTATTTCCGTGGATAATCCCCACTTCTTTATGGATAAACTCATCATCAACATCGCCACTGAGTATCGCCTCTGCTTGGCCAATAACCGTGGTTAAGGGGGTTCTAATTTCATGACTCATATTGGCTAGAAATTGACTCTTAATATTGTTAGCTTTCTGCAATTCTTGCATTAAATATTCAAGTTCGTTGGTTCTTTGTTTAACTTTTGACTCTAGTGCTTGCTTTGAGCGTCGCTCGATTTCTCTGCGAGCAATTAAAAAGCCAATAAGAAGGGCAGAAAAAATGACAATAATAATAAAA
Source organism: uncultured Colwellia sp. (assembly GCA_963977145.1). Lineage (GTDB taxonomy): Bacteria > Pseudomonadota > Gammaproteobacteria > Enterobacterales > Alteromonadaceae > Cognaticolwellia. The sequence continues at coordinate 41,284 of CAXBNP010000033.1, read as the reverse complement.
TTACGTTCTTGATCAGCACGTTCCATTTCTAGCTCTTGTAAACGCTTTTGCTGCTTTAGTTGCCCTACTTGTTGCTTTAATTGCTTAGAGTCAAGTAAGGCCAGTTGTGAATTAAGTTCGCTATTGGCTAATTCAACCTGTGCTTGCAAGAAATTATATTGGCTTTTAACGGCCTCAAAGGTCTTATTTTGGGCAGCAAATATAAGTGATGTTAGCGAATGGTTGTATTTTAGTTGTTCTTTATAAAGCATTTTTTCAGCTATTTCGCTAGATTGCTCAACAAAATCTGCTGCCAAGTCGAATTTACCTTGCAGGAAATAGGCTTTAGCTAAACTATACAATGCCCCAACATAAGCATTGTCGTGGCCTTGCGCGACACTTAAACTAATGCTTTCTGTTGCATAGATTATCGCTTGATCTATATTGCCGAGGTAGTTATTGAGTTCGGCTAAATTGTGCAAGGTAGAAGCGGTATAATAATCATTACTATTTTTACGATGAAAATTAAGTGCCAGCGTCATGTAGTGCTCTGCTTGCGGATAATCACCGGCATATTTATAAGCAGTTCCTAAATTACCATAAGCTTCAGCAAGGCCTTTTTCATCTAAATTTTCTATTCGCTTTTCGATGATGTCATGCAGCATTGATATCGCGGTATCGTAACGTTTTAATCGTAAATGAAAACCGGCAATATTATATTGCACGTCAACTTTGTCAAATTCACTACCAAATTTCTGATATATCTTTTCGGCTTTCTGCAAGCTGAGCAGTGCACTTTCAAGTTCGTCTGTTGCCGTATGAACTAAGGCAATATTATTGTATAAGTTAGCTTGGGCAATTGGTTCATTAAGGCTGAGGTAATAATTAAGCGCCTGGTTATAGGCACTCAAGGCTAAAATATTATTGCCTTTGTAGTAAGCATAAACGCCAACGCTTTTATAAGCGTCAGCTTCAAGCTTTTTAAAGTCGTATTTATTAGCGAGTTTTTGTGCTTTTTGTGCCACGGTAATAGCATCATCAAGTTGACCTAATTGATGATGTATTTTGCTTAACGTAGCTAAAACAGATAGTTTGTTGAGTGTGGATAATGAAGTGTCTTCACTGAGTGTGGTGATAAAGATCAAGGCTTGATCTTTATCATTCATGGACTCGATAGCCGAAAGCTTTTGGCCGAGATTCTTACCTAAATGTTGACTTACTTTTTGACTACTTACGGCAAGACTGCTCCATAAATTAGTACATAAAAACATTAAAGATAATAAAAAAATTCGACTGGCTAGAGTCATTTATGACACCTTAAAACACGCATTTTGTTTGTACTACCAACGAAAATAATTTTTTACTCAATTGACGATCGTTAATTATGTCAAATGGTATAAATATATATGAACGCTAGTTATAGCATTTTGCTATTGTACTAACAACGCTAAGGAAGGCTAATTTATCATTCTCTGAGATGTCACAAGCTCATGAAAAACTGTAAAATATATATATGCTAGCTAGAGCTATTTGCCTGTATCCGCAACTAAACGACTAAAAAATTTAATCGTCACCACTAGCTTTTACTTTTATTCATCGCTTCAAACAACACCATGACATTATCCACTTAATTACTGTTATCAATTTTTCTGCTATGGCAACAACTCGTGTCGGTTTTTTTCATCAGTAAGGCTTTAATTTCGTGTAATTCTATCTCAAGCTTTTCAATTTGAGCTCGGCTGGCTGGCTCACCACCTTCGGCACTTTCGCCATGCGCTTCAGCGCGAAAGTTTTCATGTTCTTGCCCCATCACTTCTAAAATAGTTCCCACCATCATGTTTAAAAAGATAAACGCGGTTAAGAAAATAAACGTCAAGTAATAAACCCAACTCATCGGGTACACCACCATGGTTTCGTACATTACATCGGTCCAATCTTCAAAGGTCGCGACACGAAACAAAGTAAGCATTGAAATAGAAACGTCACCCCACAGAGTTTCATTGATTTTTTCAAATAAGATACTGCCAACTGCAGCGTAGATATAAAAGATAACAAACATCAATAAGGCAATGTAGCCCATACGCGGTATAGCATTGATGAGGGCATTAATAAGCAAACGTAATTCAGGCACCATTGACACTAAACGCAATACTCTGAAAACACGCAGCAAACGAGCAAGCAATACGCCAGAGCCACCCGCAGGTATTAAACTGCCAATCACGATAACGGTATCAAAGATATTCCAACCACTTTTAAAGAATGACTTTTTCTCTTTTAGGGCAATAAAACGTATGGTCAGTTCGATAACAAAAAATACGGTAATCGCACTGTCTAAAAAGCTTAATATGCTAACAGCCTCTGGCGGCAAGTCATGGGTTTTCACACCGATCAACAAAGCAGATAATACAATAACCGTGATCACCGACCACTGAAAAATAGCACTTGAATCGATTTTATTTAATCGACTTTGTAATTGATGAACAAATGAAGACATCTGTAAGTATCTCTTTATATTAAAGGTTAATGCTAAGGGTTAATGTACGTTACGTTATGCCAAACGCCATGCTAATAACTGGCTTTCTTTTGCCTTCAGTGCTCGTAGGGGCCATAGCTAGGATAAATAAGTTTTCGCCAAGCAATTTTATCAGGCTTAAATGCTCGCCACGAGGAAAATTGGTTCAGCCAATAGCTCATTGAAACAAAAATTTAACTCGTTGAACAACCGTAGCGCTTGGCAATAGCAAATTTGCTTTTATAAAACTATAAATTCAGTGCTATTAAAAAAACGTCAAGGTTAATATGTGGTGTAAAAAATTTAAAACAAGCCTTTCATCATCGCAATGCCAATAACAGACCTAAATTGACAAAAACATGAAATCAAAAATAAACAAATCATTAAAAAAACTTTGCTAACGAGTGTTAACTAGGTAAGCTCAGACCAAAGTATTAATAACAATAATAAAAATAATATATGAGTAATGTTAGAGATTCGTTTCATTCAAGAATTGGTTTTGTTCTTGCTGCTGCAGGTTCAGCAATTGGTTTAGGTAATATTTGGGGTTTTCCAACCCAAGCGGCAAATAATGGCGGTGGTGCCTTTTTGTTTGTTTACTTAGTGGTAACCGTACTACTTGCCCTGCCTGCGCTGTATGCCGAAGTGTATATCGGCAACCAAGCGCAAAAAAACCCGGTTTCAGCTTTAGAAGATGCTTGTCGCGATACCGCGCCAAGATTAGGTAAATACGCTGGCCTGATTGGCTTGAGCGGCGCTATTATGATGTTAAGTTTTTACACCATAGTGGCAGGCTGGATGTTAGCCCATGCAATATCGCCACTGGCAGAATTACTCGGTTATCTTGACCTTTCACAATGGCTTGCTACCTCAAGTACCTTACGCAACTTAATGTTTACACCTATTTTCATCTTACTGGGCGCGGCTATTATTCATCAAGGGGTGAACGCCGGTATTGAAAAATGGTCTGCGCGCTTAATGCCCGTTTTATTGATCATGCTAGTGGCGTTAATTGCTTATATACTGCAACAACCTGGCGCGGAAAAAGGTTTAAGAATATATTTAATACCTGATTTTGCACAGGTGACTAACCCGAAACTTATTATCTCAGCGATGGGACAAGCATTCTTTTCACTTTCTATTGGTGTCGGCGGCATGATGGTTTACGGCTCTTATATGAAAAAAGATCGCGACATTGGCAAACTGGCCATTTCGATTACCTTACTCGATACCTGTATTGCTTTTATGGCCGGTTTATTAATCATTCCAGCGCTGTATGTCGCACAAGAGGCCGGACAGCAAGTATTTCAAGGGGATAAGTTAATTGGTGAGGGGCAACTTATTTTCAACATATTGCCGGAGCTATTCAGCTCCATGGGTAACATAGGTATGGTAGTCGCGATTGGCTTTTTCTCGTTATTATCTATTGCCGCACTGACCTCAACTATTTCGTCAACTGAAGTGCCGGTTTCGTACCTTGTTGAAGATAAAAAGTTTAGCCGCTCGAAAGCTACTTGGCTTGTATCAGCCATTGTACTAACCGCAAGCATGACCTTAATCGCATTTTTTGATAGCTTATTTGGCTTGGTTATTCGTCTACTTACTACTATTTTACAGCCACTTAGCTGCCTATTTTACTTTATTGTTGTCGGTTGGTTATGGAAGCGCGGTAACAAGCTACGCGACGTGTCTTTGCAAGAGGGCAGAAAGTGGTTACCAATATGGGGTAATTATTTGCGCTTTGTTTGTCCGCTGTTATTAACGGTAGTATTTGTTAATGTCGCGATATTGAATTAAAGCGTCAAGCGTATAAGTGACTATGTAAAACTAAACGGCTAATGTTTACTAAGACATTACAACTAGCCGTGAGCAAAAATTTTACACTGGCTATAAGCTAGCAATAACAGTATCAAGCCCATGCATATCGCATGGGCTTTTTTATTAATTACACTGATATTATCGCGGCTACTATTGGCTATCGCCGCGATTGACTAGTCTTTGATTAGGCTCGCCATTATTCACTGACTTTATTTCGACCTGATTTTTTCGCGCGGTATAGCGCTTGATCGGCCAGCTTTAAGCTTTGTTCAAAATTAAGCTTAGATGTTCTAGCCGCGAGTCCGATAGAAATAGTGACACTAACAGTGTGCATTTGGCTATTCTTCTTCGCGGCACGCGCCTGCTTTGTTTTACGCTCGGCTTGGCGAATGACAATTTTATAATTTGCTACCGCTTGTCGTACCGCCTCTAATGCCGGCTTGGCTTGTGCCACGCTTTTACCGGCAAAGACAATGGTAAATTCTTCACCGCCATAACGAAACACTCTACCTGAGCCTTTAACTTGCGCCAACTTACTCGCCACCAATTTCAACACTTGATCGCCAATATCATGGCCATAAGTATCGTTAAACTTTTTAAAGTGATCAATATCGAGCATAGCAAGGGTATATTTTCGCCCTAATGATAAGGCTAATTGATTCAATGCTCGGCGCGAGGGCAAAGTGGTTAACTCATCGCGATAGGCTAAAAAATAGGAGTCAACGACCACAACATAAAAATAATGCAGTAAAATTAGCGTTGATAGTACGCTCCAAGGCAAAGCTAGCCATTGATAGTAATTACCTAACCAAAGACAATAACTAATCAACAGTGCCATGGTTACTAAGCTTTTTTCACGCAAACTACGCCACACTAACACTAAGGCGCAAAGCCCAAGCGGAAATTCGACACTGAAGGTTTGCAACCAAGGCGCAAGTAGCGAAACACTGGCCAACTGAGTGGTTAAAACATCAGCAATATCTAACCAATAATAACTGGCAACACCAATAGATAATAAAAGTACTAATCGATATAAACCATGAATCGACAGTAAACCTCGATCTTTGACTAAACTTAAGGTCGACAAAATGCCAGCCCCGGTAAGCACCAGCCAATCACCGTGCGAAAACACCCAGCTTTGCCAAGGTAATACTTGAATAACGTTGAGATAAAATAATAGCAAAACTAGCGTAGCTAAGGTTAGTCGACTGCGATTAAAGTAACTAGATAGCAAAATAGTGATAGCAAACAAGCCATACAGCACTTGCTCGATAAGGTTAATTTTTAGCAACCAATAACCTTGAAACTGATTAACTAACATGAAAACAATAAAAAAACCTATTAGGCTAATAAGACTAGTTTTTAAAGCGCTGAAAAACTCAATCAAGCGTAACTCCAAAATAAAATATCGACGTACAGATTTTTTAAAAATGCACGATACAAGGCTTTGCTCAATTTCGTATGACTTTTATGATTAATGAAAAGATACTAAACGGTTGTCGCGATCAGTAAATTTCACTTTTCGCAGTAAATCATTGCGCTATTCACTCCGTTGACAAGGCGACACTATCTTTTTCTTCCGGCTTTAATTCTACTTGCTCTATTTTCTCAAAACGACTGCTAATTTTGTCCGCTGAGGTATGAATTTGTTTCACATCACTGGCCGCCTGATCAATGTGTTTTGCTAAATTAGCAAAACGGCCTCTAAAGCGTGAGAAATCAGCGGATAAATGCGACAAGTGCGCTTGAATAACATGTATTTGCTTACGCGTTGCTTCATCTTTTAACACTGAGCGTGCGGTGGTTAAAATAGCCATTAAGGTTGTTGGCGAGGCTAACCAAACGCGTTTTTTATTGGCGTAATCGACTAAGTCGCTGTGATGCGCGTGAATTTCCGCAAAAATAGCTTCTGCCGGAATAAACATCACAGCGCCATCAGCGGTTTCTTTTTCGATTAAGTATTTATCACTGATATCATTAATGTGTTTTTTAATATCAAGTTTAAATTGTCGCTCAGCCGCTTTACGCTCGAATTCGCCGAGCGTGTTGTCGGCCATTTTTTTATAGCTTTCTAATGGAAATTTGGAATCAACCACCACATTACCCGTTGGCTCAGGCAGAAATAAAATACAGTCAGCTATTTTGCCGTTTGACAAGGTATGTTGCAGTGAAAAGTGCTGTTCAGGCAAAACATTTCGGATTAAGGCATTAAGCTGCACTTCGCCAAAAGCGCCACGTGAGCGCTTGTCTGACAGCACTTCTTGCAAGCTCACCACGTTACTGGACAGCTCAGTAATTTTTTTCTGTGCATCATCAATTAACGCTAAACGTTGTAATATATCATTAAAGGTTTTGGTGGTTTTTTCAAAGCCATCGGCTAAACGCTTTTCAACCTGACCACTAATATCTTTCAGGCGGTTATCGGTTGAAACCGTGAGTTCATCAATTCTTTTCGCCATTTGCTCACTGGATAAATGCAGTGACTTGGCCATTTCTTCACGGCCAAATTTAGCGGTTGCGGTCAATTGTGTGGTTAATTGCTCACTGCCTTTGCGCTGATTATCGCTAAACGCTAGATGATGTTCGTATAAGGTTTTTTTCAGCTGCTCACTATGACCATGCAGTTGCTGTGCTTGCTTTTCGCCTTGCTCACCGTGTTGGCGCAACAGTTTCAATTTAAAATCTGAAATTTGCTGCTCAAAGTAGGTTTTTAGCTCAGCCTGCTGATTAGCTAACTGCTGGTGATTAAAGTTTAATTGTTGCTGCAGTTGCTGCTGATTACTCGCATTAACTTCATAGCTGAGGTTTACTTTTTCGGCCAATTGTTGCAAAAGTTGTTGCTGTGCTAAAAACGCAGCGCGGCTAATGCTAACCTGGCGAAGTAGCACCAAGACAAGAATTACTAAGCTCATTGATAGCACTAATGCAATAGCAATTAAAGTTGGGAAATTATCTAAAGTTAACCAAGGAAAATTAAGCGGAAAAGTCATAGCACTGCCAAACACTGTAAATATTAACAGTTATTAGAGCATATTTTATTGATAAGGTTAAATCTTATTTATGCTTACTTAAACCTAAGCAACGTAACGATTGTTAAAAATAAAACAGTAGTTTAGCTGGTAAACTACTGTTTCATCATTTCGCATTAGGTTAAGTTAAAAAGTTATTGACCTTACTGGGTATATTTATTCATCCAGTCAAATACTTCTTGATACCACACTTTTAAGTTATCTGGATTGCGAATATGGTGATCTTCATCGGGAAACATCACTAATCGACTCGGAATATCTTGGCGCTGCAAGGCGGTAAATGCGCCTAAACTTTGTGCATAAGGCACGCGATAATCCAGTTCGCCTTGGATCACTAACATCGGTGTTTGCCAGTTTTTCACTAAAGTTGCCGGATTATATTTGTTGTAGTCTTCACTGCCCTGCCATACCGGACCGCCCAAATCGTGTTCTGGAAACCAAAGTTCTTCCGTTGAGCCATAAAAGCTTGGCATATCATATAAACCGGCATGATTAACGATACATTTAAAACCATCAGACCAATTACCTTGGATCCAATTCATCATGTAACCGCCATAAGACGCGCCAAGTGCACAGGCATTATTTGCATCCATCCAAGGTTCTTGTTTAGTGATGTCAGCAAAGCCTTTTTGTAAGTCCTCTAATGGCTTACCACCCCAATCACGGGCAATCGAGTCGGTAAAGCCTTGACCATAACCAATTGAACCATGAAAGTCGATCATCACGACCGCATAACCTTGAGCCGCCCATAATTGCGCGTTCCAACGATAATGAAACATATTACCGAAGCTGCCTTGTGGGCCACCATGTACTAAGAACGCGACAGGATATTTACTGCCAACTTGATAATTTGCCGGCTTTAACCAATAGCCAAATACCGCTTCGTCATTCCAACCTTTGAAACTAAATTGTTCAAATTCAGCTAAGGTAATATTGGCTAATTTAGTTTCATTAACCTTGGTTAACTGGGTTAATTGATCGCCGTCACGAGTAATCGAAAAGATGTTAGTTGGCGCATCAAGCGCGTGACGGGTAAAGAAAATCCTATCAGCACTCACGGCAATTTTACCGGCTGTACCGTCATTAAATACTCGACGAACATCACCAAATTCAGGGTTTATCTCAAAAATGCTTTTTTGGCCAAGATCGTTAGCGGTAACAAAAAGTGTGCGATTATCTTCGCCAAACACTAATTCGCTAACCGAGCGATCCCATTGTTTTGCCACAGCGCGAGTTTTACCGGTTTGGCTATCTCTAATCATCACGGTAAACTTGTCTGACTCATAACCCGGTACTGTCATGGCTTTATAAGCTAAAAAGCGGCCATTAGGTGAATAAACTGGCTTGGCATCCCAAGCGGTATTTTCAGGGGTTAAATTAACCAATGCTTTGGTCTTTAAATCCACTTCGAAGATATCAAAATTGGTTGTCCATGCCGCTGTTTTGCTAGGAATTTTCGCTGAGAAACTTAAACGCTGTCCGTCAGGGTGCATGCTAACCTGGGAGGCTCCGGCAATATCACCCTGCCATGATGGCATTAAATCAGTGGCATCAGTAAAAGCGCCACTTTCTGCTCTATCGGCAATAAACAGGTGCGATTTATAAGCAGTATTCCAAGTATCCCAGTGACGAACCATTAACTGATCGTACACTCTGACATTATGCTTTTGTTTTTTATCTAGCGCTTGTGCATCAAGCGTACATTGTAACGTTGCACAGCCTGGCAGCACGGTTAGTTCTAGAGCAAAATGTTGGCCATCGTTAGACACTTGAAAGCCACTGATATCGAGCGGTAGGTTAGAAATTTGCTGCGCTTCACCGCCACTTAATGGCAATTGCCATATTTGCGATAGACCACTGCGTGCAGATAAAAAGTAAATACTGTTACCATCTTGCGCATATTTAACATTGCTTTCGCCACTTTTATGGCTAGTTAATTGTTTAACCTTCGCTGACTTTACGTTTTGTAAGTAGAGGTGGTTATCATCAGAGCGAATGCCTTTTTTTAATCGATAGATAAAGCTATCGCCTTTAGGGGAAACGACAAAATCATGAATTTGATTTAGCTGGGTTAGCGCTGATATATCTAGCAGCTTTTCTTCAGTATTATTTTCAGCAACTGACCAGCCAGAAAAAGCTAGTGTAGTAACAGCGGCGATATTAATCAGAGTGTTTTTCATAACATCCTACTTTTTTTGGATTGTTGTTATTGTTACTAGGTATATTTTCATAGCTAGTTTTAGGTTTAATTTTAGGTATCGTTTTATGCTTTATTTTAGCTATTTTGACTTAAAAAAAACGCCCGTAATGGGCGTTTGAATTAGCTTAAAACTACTTGGCTTTTAATTTACTGTCAAGCTCTTCAATTTTGGCTTGCCATATTGCTGGCCCAGTGACATGGGCTGACTCGCCTAAACTGTCAACGGCAACGGTGACCGGCATATCTTCAACGACAAATTCGTAAATAGCTTCCATACCCATATCTTCAAATGCGACAACTCTGGCTTTCTTAATCGCTTTAGACACTAAGTAAGCGGCGCCGCCAACGGCCATTAAGTAAACCGACTTGTGGTTTTTAATGCATTCAACGGTTTCAGGGCCACGTTCAGCTTTACCGATAGTACCTAATAAGCCAGTTTCTGAAAGCATCATTTCGGTAAATTTATCCATACGTGTTGCCGTTGTAGGGCCTGCAGGACCGACTGCTTCATCGCCAATGGCATCAACAGGGCCAACGTAATAAATAAATTTATTAGTGAAATCAACTGGTAGTTTTTCTCCGGCCGCTAACATTTCTTGAATACGCTTATGCGCCGCATCACGACCCGTTAAAATAGTGCCGCTAAGTAAGACAGTTTCACCGGTTTTCCATGTACTAATATCAATTTTTGATAATTCATCGACATTAACACGACGCACGTTTTCACCAACTTCCCATGTGATTTCAGGCCAATCTTCTAATCGTGGTGGCGTTAAATCAGCCGGGCCAGAGCCATCAAGATGAAAATGTATATGACGAGTCGCCGCACAATTTGGGATCATCACCACCGGCAGTGAAGCGGCATGGGTCGGTACGGACATAATTTTAATATCAACAACCGTCGTTAAACCACCTAAACCTTGAGCGCCAATGCCTAATTTGTTAACGCGATCGTATATTTCTAAACGCAATTCTTCTTCAGCGTTTGCTGGACCCCGGTCGAGCAACTCTTGAATATTTACGGGCTCCATTAAGCTTTCTTTGGCTAATACGCCGGCTTTTTCAGCGGTACCACCAATACCTATACCTAGCATACCCGGTGGACACCAACCCGCGCCCATCGACGGTAAAGTTTTCACTACCCAGTCTGCGATAGAGTCACTTGGATTTAACATCGCCATTTTAGCTTTGTTTTCACTACCACCGCCCTTCGCCGCTATCATCACGTCGATTTGATCACCAGGCACCATTTCAATATGAACCACCGCAGGGGTATTATCTTTGGTATTAATGCGTTTACCGGCCGGGTCTGAAACAATGGAGGCCCGCAATGGATTATCCGGGTTTAAATAAGCGCGACGAGTGCCTTCGTCAACCATTTGCTGTACGGTTAAATCAGTGTTATCCCACTGAACCGCCATACCTACTTTAACAAAACAGGTAACAATACCAGTATCTTGACAAATAGGTCGTTTACCATGAGCCGACATACGAGAGTTAATTAATATTTGCGCAATGGCGTCTTTAGCGGCCTGACTTTCTTCTTTATGATAAGCCTTTTCAAGCGCTTGAATAAAATCTAAGGGATGGTAATAAGAAATGTATTGCAGCGCGTCTGCAACACTTTCGATTAAATCTTGTTGTTTTATAATAGCCATAACGGTCTCTTTTTTATTAATTGGGCGAGAGAATAGTTGAAAGTTATAAATTTGCCGATATCATACCTTGCTTGTTAAATACCTACCAGTATCAAATGGTCTAAAAATTAACATCATAGTGAGCCAAACGGGTTCTAGCTGCGCCAATGCGCACCTTGAAGTCGTTTAGCTATAGTCGCTGCTACTAAATAGTGTGAGAAAACGTTGCCTACTAATCCTTTAAAGCCGCTGTCAGCTGAATTACTAACCCTTGAGCTAGCATTTGATAGTCAATCTCTTTTTGCCACACTTGCTGAGCAACCTTGGGCGATGTGGCTAGATTCGTGCGAAAGTACCCATGTTGATAGTCGTTATGACATTATGGTTTGGCAACCATGTATCACACTCACCACCATCGGCAAAGTCACAACAGTTAAAACTACCTGTGATAACCAGCAATATCAAAGTCCTGAAGATCCCTTGCTACTTTTGAAACGTGAACAGAAAACAGCTTTTAATCATATCAAGATAACTGAGTGTGATTTACCTTTTAAAGGTGGTGCTGTAGGTTATTTCGCTTATGATTTAGGTAAACGCTTTGAAGTGATAAAGCAGCAAAACACTAAAGATATCGATATACCTGAAATGGCGATTGGTATTTATCAACATGCGCTTATTTTTGATCGAAAGTTACAACAGTGTTGGTTATTATGCCTTGACGAAAAAAGAGTCGAATTTACCGAGTTTTTTAACCGCGCCCTGACGCAAAAAAATCAGCAGGTAGCGAGACAAAAAACGCAGCAAAATATGTTTCGCCTAACCACGCCATGGCAATCGAATATGCCGCCAGAGCAGTATCGGCAGAAATTTCAGCAAGTACATGACTACCTACTTTCAGGCGATTGTTATCAAATTAACTTAGCCCAGCGTTTTAGCGCTCAATATAGCGGTAGTGAATATCAAGCCTATTGCGCATTGAGAACAGCAAACAAAGCGCCTTTCTCGGCATTTTTACGCTTTGACGATAGTGCTATTTTAAGTATTTCACCTGAACGTTTTTTACGCTTAGTCGGTAATAAAGTACAAAGTAAACCGATTAAAGGCACACGACCCCGTAGTAATGATGCCGCAATCGATCAAGCCAATGCCGACGAATTGCAACAGGCGAGTAAAGACAGAGCAGAAAACCTAATGATAGTTGACCTATTGCGCAACGATATCAGCAGGGTATGTAAACCAGGTACGGTAAAGGTACCCGCACTTTTTGCCATTGAAAGCTTTCCGGCGGTCCATCACTTAGTCAGTACTGTTGAAGGCGAAATATCGTCACAATACGATGGCAGTGATCTGCTGCGCGCGTCTTTCCCCGGGGGCTCGATTACCGGCGCGCCAAAAATTAGGGCGATGGATATTATTGAAGAATTAGAGCCTCACCAGCGCAGTGTTTATTGTGGCTCTATTGGTTATCTGTCTGCTTGCGGTAATATGGATACTAGTATTACCATACGCACCTTAGTTTGCCATAGCCAACAAATACACTGTTGGGCTGGCGGTGGCTTAGTGGCCGACTCAAACGTAGACAGTGAATATCAAGAAACTTACGATAAAGTAAATAAAATTTTACCAACGCTCAGTAACCTCAATGTTGATAAGTAAGCTAAACTTCGTATAGCGTCGAACTCTAACAGCACAGGTTATATTTTGACCGTGATTATTGAAGATATATATGACAAAAGATGAGTTTATCCAGCGCTTTCAGATGCTAGCCTTACCAGCTTCAACACATAAGTACCGCCTTAATCTACAACTAAAAAGTGCCGCGGTTTTAATACCGATTGTTAACAACCATAACCAACTTGAAGTGCTGTTAACTAAACGTGCAAGCCACCTTAATCATCACCCAGGGCAAATAAGCTTCCCTGGCGGTAAGGTAGAGCCTTATGATGTCGATACCACGGCGACAGCACTACGTGAAACCCAAGAAGAAATAGGCCTACAATCGACTTTCATTAATGTGCTTGGCCAACTTAAGCCTTATCAAACTATTTCGGGTTATGAAATAACACCAATTGTTGCCATGGTGGCGGACAACAAGATTTATCAAATTGACGAAAATGAAGTTTCAGAGGTATTTCACGTACCCTTATCTCATTTTTTGCAACGTCAGCACCATATTCAAGTGCCCGTTTATCATCAAGGCAAGCAACATAATGTTCACTTTATGCCCTACCAAACTTATAATATTTGGGGAGCAACAGCGGCAATGCTGCATGATCTCAGTGTGTTACTAAATCATAGTAATAGCAGCTGAATTAAGTAAAAGTGAGAATAAATAGTCAAGAGAGCGGTTTATTTTTCCAGACTAAAAAGAAGTACCTGCATCGATATCAATGAATTTACTCATGCCGTGCAGCCATACAGGCAACGCAGTTATTGGAAATTTAACCCACTGTAAAATGAGCGATTATTTATTTCAATTGCTATGACACCGTTTTAGCCTAGCAATAAAAACTTAGCTATACTCATTGCACCAATATTTTGTTTTGCATGCTGAAAGCTTTCAGCTACAATCACCGAACAAAATTTTACTTTCACTTATATTTAACAGTATTTATTCAGGTTTTCTTATGATTAGTGTATTTGATATGTTTTCAATCGGGATTGGTCCTTCCAGTTCTCATACCGTTGGTCCAATGAAAGCTGCAAAGTTATTTGTTGAAAACCTCATAGCAGCAGATAAATTAGCGGAAACAGATCGCGTTAAATGTGAGTTATTTGGCTCGTTAGGCCAAACAGGTATTGGTCACGGTACCGGCAAAGCGGTTATTTTAGGATTAACAGGCCAAAGCCCTGAAACTATCCCTGTTGACTCTATTGAGTCGATTTTGGCCGAGGTGGTTGCCAGCGAAAAAATCAATCTCAATATGCAGCATTTAATCAATTTCCCGAAAGAAAATGCCATTATTTATCACCGCCGTAAGACCTTACCCGCACATGCTAATGCCATGACATTTTTTGCTTATAATGGTGATGCTATTATCTTTGAAGAAACCTACTACTCCATTGGTGGTGGCTTTATTGTGAAAGATACTGATTTTGAAAAAGAAAAAAACAAAGCATTGTCATTACATTCCAACATTGACCGTCCACACCGTTTTTCTAGCGCCGATGAGTTATTACAAATCGCCAGTGAAAAAGGCTTGAGCATCAGTACCATCATGATGGATAACGAGAAATGCTTACAAGGTGAAGCAAGTATTCGCGCGGGGCTAATGGAAATTTGGCATGCGATGCAAGCGAGTATTGAACGCGGTATCGTCACTGAAGGTATCCTCCCCGGTGGCTTGAAAGTCACCCGCAGAGCGCCAGCGTTACATCGTTCACTATCCGTTGAAAAGAATTCAGATCCACTTTCAGCGATGGATTGGGTTAATTTGTTTGCCTTAGCGGTAAATGAAGAAAACGCCGCAGGTAGCCGAGTGGTAACAGCGCCAACCAATGGCGCGGCAGGTATCATTCCTGCGGTATTATCTTACTACAATAAATTTATTAAACCGGTAGGTGAAGAAGAATGCATTCGTTACTTATTAACGGCTGCCGCTATTGGTATTTTATATAAAACTAATGCCACGATTTCTGGCGCAGAAGGCGGATGCCAAGCAGAAGTTGGGGTTGCCTGTTCAATGGCAGCTGGTGCGTTAACTGAGATTATGGGTGGCTCACCCATGCAAGTAGAAAATGCCGCAGAAATTGGTATGGAACATAATTTAGGCTTAACCTGTGATCCGGTCGGCGGCTTAGTACAAGTGCCTTGTATTGAACGTAATGCCATGGGGTCAGTGAAAGCGATTAACGCCTCACGTTTAGCCTTACGTGGCACAGGTAAGCAGAAGGTTTCACTAGATAAGGTGATCAAAACCATGTGGGAAACCGGTAATGATATGAAAACCAAATATAAAGAAACATCTCGTGGCGGTTTAGCGGTTAATATTATCGAGTGTTAATCTTACTATTTTATTAACATCAGCCTATAAGAACAAAAAAACGTATTATTTAATACGTTTTTTTTGCTGATGACTTTACTATGTTTTATGAGAAACCATCTGAGGTTAACGCACCGGCAACTTAATGTTGGCAAACATTTCATCTATCTCTGCATTGTTTTTCAATAAAATAGCTCTAGTGACTAAGTCACGATTCAAGTGCGAAGCAAAACGTTCAATAAAGTCAAACATATAACCTCGTAAGAAGGTACCACGTCTAAAGCCAATTTTTGTCGTACTTGGGCTAAATAAATGACTGGCATCAATAGTCACTAAATCATTATCAAGCTTGGGATCCATCGCCATAGTAGCAATAACACCAACTCCGACACCTAATCGCACATAGGTTTTAATAACATCAGCATCGGTTGCGGTAAAAGCAATTTTAGGTTCAACACCTACTTGACTAAAAGCAGCATCCAATTCTGAGCGACCTGTAAAGCCAAAGACGTAGGTCACTAAAGAGTATTTAGCAATATCTTCAATGCTGATGTTCTGCTTGCTCGCCAAAGGGTGATCGGCTTTAACAATAATACTACGATTCCAATGATAACAAGGTAGCATCACTAAATCGTTATACAAATGCAAAGACTCAGTGGCAATAGCAAAGTCTGCATCACCTTTACTTGAAGCATCACTTATCTGTGCCGGTGTGCCTTGATACATATGCAATGAAACTTTTGGATATTTCTTCATAAAGCCTTGAATGACTTGTGGCAATGCATAACGTGCTTGGGTATGTGTTGTCGCGATACGGAGCTTGCCCTCATCGGGTTGCGTATGTTCTCGAGCAACCGCTTTAATGGCTTCAACTTTAGACAATATTTCTGTCGCTATATTAATAACTTCATTACCCGCGGGGGTAACATGGGTTAAGTGTTTGCCGCTGCGACCAAAAATTTGAATACCCAGTTCATCTTCTAGCATTCTGACTTGTTTGCTTATACCTGGCTGTGAGGTAAAAAGACTTTCGGCGGTGGCAGAAACATTTAAGTTATTATTAAGTACTTCGACGATATAGCGGAGTTGTTGCAGCTTCATAATTATCATTCAGAGTTTTCTTAGACGAAAACTTTATACTTAAATGCACATTTATTCCATATTATTTTTTATATTCCAGGCAAATAGTTCACTGATTGATGATTTAAGCTCTGATTTTAATCGCTAAAACATCATCGTAAACGGCAACAGACAAGCTAATACACGAAAATACAGAAAAGAACACGCTTAATCCTTTGCTTCATCGGACAATTTTTGTAGACTGCTATATAAGTAATTTATATTTTTATAATAGAGAATTAAACATGGGTATTATCATCGCTTTAATTATCGCTTTAATTATCATTGTCGTGGTAGTCAATGCAATACAGCAGCATAAAGAAAAAGTAGAACAAGAAAAGCGCGCTAAGGCAGCAAAACAAAAAGCTGTAATCGATGAAACAGAAGAGTTGCTGTTAAGCTTAGCCAACTTACCCAACAATCCTAACTTAGTGGCAATACTCAATAATCGCAGTTTAAATGCTGCTAAAACAATGGCGAAAATATTGCCTGAAAACAAAGCATTAAATAAACGTGTGCAAGAAATGGAAGCACGAGTTAATGCCAGTAAAGATAGCGCCAACCAATCAGCAAATGAACAAGTTTTTACTTTACCTGACAACGAGCAACATTTAGTTGCCATTTTACAATGTATAAAAAAACTACGTATGACATTAAAGTCGGAACAAACTAAAGGTAATTTAGATGCACAAACCTTTACGCTAGAAGATCAGAGATTAGGTGCCATGCAGCTCAAAATCGGCGTAGAAAGTCTGCAAAAACGCGGCATGATGGCCTACCAAAAAGAAATGCTGGGCTCTGCAAGACAGTATTTAGAAAAAGCACTACAAACAATAGCAGATAGTCCTCTGCAAACAGAGTATTGCACGAGCAAACGTGAAGAAATAGAAAACGTATTAGAAGATATTACTTCTTCACTGAAAAATACTAATGCGAAAGACGCGGCGAAAAAAGCCAAAGCAGAAGAAGATGATTTAGACTTATTATTTCAGCCGAAGAAAAAGTGGTAATCTTAATCCCTTAGGTAATAGACCAGCAGCAATGCTGGTTTTTATTTTTAGCTTCTTAGCCAATGAAAACAGCAAAAAATCAAATCCCTTATATTACCTTGCCCGCTTTTTTACGCAGGGTTATGAAAGCCTACGCACTAAAAACATTAGTTCGTGAACAAGGTTGCGAACTCAACCGGATCGGTCGTTCTCGTAATTGGCAATTGAAAGCCAGCTTTGAACAATTAGAAGCGACAATTAATGCCATAGAGCAAAGTACAGAGCCAAGCTGGCAGTGGCTGGCCACACACCTAGCCAAACAACGCAAAAACTTAGCTTTTGATATGTTGATAAGCATTGCGCAAAAAAAGTCGGGTATAACGGTCTCAGAGCTAATGCTACGCACCGATTGCACCATAGCTGAAGCAAGAAGAGTCATCGATACCATAGAGTTCGGCGAAAACAATTCTTAAAAATTGCCAGTGTAGATTGCTATAAGATTAGCTTTATATGGTTGCTAAGCTTTTAAAATCCTCTTAATTGCACTTAACTTACAGAGCGATACTATAAAATGCAGCCAAACTAAACGGTTCACCGCTAAAATATATGACTTCAGAAGCAGAAAAAGGCAAAATCGAGATCGCTATATTTAAACGCTTTGCAGCGCTAGCGGGATTGAACTGCCTATCGGTTGAAAAGCAATCACCTGAGGAAGGAAAGCCAGACATTAAATGCATAATGAATGGCCAAGTCACCTTCTTTGAGTTGACAGAAGCGTGCTCCGAAGACCTTGCTAAAGCGGTTGCCCATCAAACAAATCTTGATAATTCTGCATATTTGCAAGTGAGAGACTACACATCTGAAACATATAAAAGAAAGATAAATAAACGCTACGCAGTGGCAGAGCCAATAGAATTACTGATATACAATGTCGGTAGAACTATTCTTTCTGATGATATTTTAGTGACTAATATCAGAGCTATCGCAGCGAAAAACAAAGGCCAATTTAGAAAAGTATGGTATTTCGGTCAGCAAGTCATTGAAATTTAGCTAAGTCAAAACCTAGCGGCTAAAAAAAACGGATGACCTTTGCAGCATGATTAATTTATCATCTAGGACACCTTAGCAAGATATTCAAGCTCCTTCATTTAGTACTTTTGCCCTAAACTTAAAAAATAAATTATTTGACCAATGGCCAGAAAACTTGCTGGCAAGCGACGGCTAATGTCGTGAAGGCATAAGCGTCGCAGAACCATGGCTTAAAATGTGTAAGTCATTAGTGTAAGGCATGGCGTACTTCCCTTGATTGCTAGGAGCATGCACGTGACATTGCCAGTATGGCCGCTGGTACTTAGTTTTTGGTTGAACTCAAAATGGCGCGTTATTGCTAAACATAAAAAAAGCGCTCAATGAGCGCTTTTTTGTATGACAAATATCTATCTATGCTGTTTTTTTCGCCTTAGGCTTTGCTTTTGCCTTGGCTTTTACTACTTTTTTCTTAGCAAGTTCTTCAACCCACTTATCATCAACATACTTGGCATTCCAACCGGTCGCTTTACCTTCAACTTCTGTCATCACATATTGTGACTTAGTTTTTCGGCTATAACGTACAACAGCTAGGTTACCTTCAGGATCTTGTGTTGGAGCATCGGCAAGGTAATAGAATTTTTCTGAAATTCTATCGCGAAAGCGTGCTAACTCAGCCACTTTAGGCGCACGCGTTTCGCGTGATCTTGGGAAGGTATTAGCCGCTAAAAATATACCTGCCGCACCATCACGTAAAACAAAATGTGCTTCAGACTTTTCACATTCCAATTCAGGTAATTGTACTGGGTCTTCTTTTGGTGGCGCAGCTTCACCACTAGCCAATAACTTACGGGTGTTTTTACACTCGCTATTAGTACAATCAAAATACTTACCGAAACGGCCTGATTTCAACTCCATTTCAGCACTACAACGGTCACACTCTAAAATAGGCCCATCGTAGCCTTTAAGTTTAAACTCACCTTTTTCTAGTTCAAGACCGTCACAAACAGGATTATTACCACAGACGTGCAATTTACGAGTTTCATCAATTAAGTAACTGTCCATCGCCGTACTACATTTACTACAACGGTGCATAGCACGTAGTGCGTCAGTTTCTTGATCTTCAGCTAAGACACTAACCGCTTCTTCACCCGGCGTTAAGTTCATGGTAGTTGTACAACGCTCTTTTGGCGGCAAGGCATAACCAGAACAACCTAAAAACACACCGGTTGATGCCGTACGAATACCCATTTTACGCCCACAAGTTGGACAATCAATATCCGTTAACACCGGCTCGTTGTTGCGCATGCCACCTTCTTCGGTGGGCATATCAGCTTGGCCTAACTGTTTAGTGAAGTTCTTGTAAAAACTATTAAGAACCTCTTTCCAATTCGCCTTACCTTCAGCCACTTCATCAAGCTCTTGCTCCATGTTGGCGGTAAAGTCATAGTTCATGAGATCTTTAAAACTTTCAGACAAACTGTCAGTAACAATTTCGCCCATTTTTTCGGCGTAAAAACGTTTTTTATCTAAGCGTGCATAACCCCGATCTTGAATAGTTGAAATTATTGACGCATAGGTTGAAGGACGGCCAATTGAGCGTTTTTCTAATTCCTTAACCAGTGATGCTTCACCAAAACGCGCTGGCGGTTTAGTAAAATGCTGGGCAGGGTTTAACTGCTCAAGTGTTAATATTTCGCCAACCGATAAATCAGGTAAGTGCTTGTCATCGCCTTTTGATAATTGCGGATGAACTTTCGTCCAACCGTCAAACTGCATTACACGACCTTTAGCTTTTAAATCAAAACCTGACGCACCAACAGTAATGGTACTAACCGTATAACGTGCTGCGGTCATTTGACAAGCAACAAACTGACGCCAAATCAGGTCATACAGTTTTTTTGCATCGGCTTCAATACCTTCCATAAAAACAGATTCAACTTTTACATTAGATGGACGAATAGCTTCATGCGCCTCTTGCGCGCCTGATTTACTGCTGTAAATTTTTGCTTTTTCTGGCAGATAATTCTCACCAAAGTTCTTTGCAATATAGCCTCGACACATTTCAACCGCATCTTTACTCAAGTTGGTTGAATCGGTACGCATATAAGTAATATGACCGGCTTCATATAAACGTTGAGCTAAGCCCATAGTACGTTTGACACCAAAGCCTAATTTAGTACTGGCCGCTTGTTGTAACGTTGAGGTAATAAAAGGCGCAGATGGCGTGCTTTTTGAGGGTTTATCGTCGCGTTTATTTACCGTATATGCTGATGCCTTTAATGTGGCTAACGCTTTATTCGTGTCGGCTTCATTAGTCGGCTTAAAAGCTTTACCATTTTCATGAGTCACGTCTAAGGGGAAATCTAACCCTGAAGCAGTTTTGGTATCAGCACTAATCTCCCAAAATTCTTTCGGATCAAAGGCTTTAATTTCGCGTTCTTTTTCAACCACTAATTTTACCGCGACGGATTGCACTCGCCCGGCAGATAAACCACGAGCAACTTTTTTCCACAAAAGCGGACTGACCATAAAGCCAACAACACGATCAAGAAAGCGTCGCGCTTGTTGAGCATTTACACCCGGCATACTTAATTCACCAGGCGTAGAGAATGCTTGTTGGATAGCATTTTCAGTTATTTCATTAAAAACAACGCGTTTGAACTTATCTTCATCGCCACCAATAATTTCTTTTAAGTGCCAGGCTATCGCTTCTCCCTCGCGATCCAAATCGGTTGCGAGATAGATAGTGTCGGCAGCACCGGCAAGTTTAATTAATTCAGCAACAACTTTTTCTTTGCCTTCGAGTATTTGATAATTGGCTTCCCAATCATTCTCAGGGTCAATACCCATGCGATTAACCAGTGCTTGCTTATCACGTTTAGCTTTATATTTAGCCTTCGCTGCTGGCGCCATTTTACGCACTTCAGCGGGTGATTTAGCGGCGACTTTTTTACCAGTACTACTATGCGGTAAGTCACGAACATGACCTACACTCGATTTAACAATAAAATCTTTACCGAGGTACTTGTTAATGGTTTTCGCTTTGGCTGGCGATTCCACAATTACCAGAGATTTTGCCATATTATTTTATATTCCTACTAAGCTGACTATTGTCAGTTTCGCCACAGTTATTTGCACCGACTTTCTCCATATTGCGCGAGCAAAATATTGAGAAAAAATTGCATATGTGAATAAAACCGAGACTTAAAATTAAATTTGAGACTAAAATTACTATTAGATATATCTGTAAATAAGCAAGGTGACAAGCAAAAACTTTTTATATATGTGCCTTTTTACAACTTTTAGCTATAATGGTGCAAATTTTTCGGCGCCATCATAATCGACTTTCTAGCAAAACTTAAGGGCTGAAACATAAATATCTTCAGTTTATCAATTTTTTTTATCACTCCAGGTAGTTTGCGTTCATTTAAATGAATTTCAATACCTATTAATAGGAAGAGAATATACATGACAACTTCATGGTCAACATTTAAAAATAAAATCAACCAATGCTTATGCCCACCAGGTAATGGGGTTTTTACGGTTAACACCGCCAAAGAGCGTAAAGAGCGTTTGCACAAAGCCTTATTTGGCCAATCAGACAATATAGAGACACTATGGCAGCAAAGCGTTGAAACGTTGCCAGAATCGACTAACGCGGTGATTCTCGGCATTGCTTCAGATTGTGGCGGCGGCATTTTACGTGGCGCTAACTGGGGGCCTTTATTTGTCCGTTCAACGCTATTGGAACAATATCCTGATTTAAAAGCCTTTGATTTAGGTGACGTACGCGTTATCCCTCATTTGTTACATGATAAGTATCTGAATGACGCAACGATTGCCAATTGTCGAAAAGCACTTTATCAAGATGAAAATAGCCCGTTTCCCGTTAGCCCGTTAAGTATTACAGAAGATGTATTACACGACTTTTATGCTGAATTCCCCAACAAGGGCATATTCGGTATTGGTGGTGATCACTCGGTCAGTTACCCGTTAGCAAAAGCTTATTTACAAGCGAAGAAAAAGCAAGGTATTCGTGCAGCTATCATTCACTTTGACGCTCATACTGATTTACTGGTTGAGCGCTTAGGTATCGATTTATGTTTTGGCTCATGGTGCACGCATATTTTAGATGACTTAACCGATCGCCGTGACTTAATTCAAATTGGTATTCGCTCAAGCGGTAAGCCTAAGTCACATTGGGAAAGTACCTTTGGCGTTAAGCAACATTGGGCGCATGAAGTTAAAGAGCAAGGTGTTGAAGCCATTATTGCAAAAATTATCAAGCAATTAAAAGCGGATAACGTGGATGAAATCTATGTAAGTTTTGATATTGATGCACTTGACGAAATTTATGCCGCTGCAACCGGCACACCTGAGCCTGATGGTTTGTCACCCAACGAGTCAATGCAAATATTGCGCGCTATCGCCGCTCAGTACCCTATTACCGGTGCCGACATGATGGAAATAGCCCCTTTTACCGACAGCACAGGTTTAGGTGCCGTTAGTCGCGATAGAACACTTGCTGCTGGTGCTGAGATTTCAGCTTTCTTGATTGAAGAAATGAATAAGTAATATTACCCTTTTCTCTAAAATTTTGAATAAAAGCATAGTTGCGTTTTATTCTTAATAGTTATTTTTCAAAAGTTAGACAATAAAAAAGCCGTTCATAGAACGGCTTTTTTTAATGCTTAAAATACTCGTAACTAATTTGCTTGATCACAACTACCGGCAGAGCCAAATGGGCCAGCAAGACCAACTCCAGATGTTGGTGGGCTAGTATTTTCATCTAATACATCGGATGCTAAAACAGGTAAAGTAAAGACTGTACGGGCATTACTTTCTGTACCAGCTACTTTAGCACTAACTATTAAATCGACATCAACCCACTGAGCAAAGCTTTGAGCATATAGAATATCAATAACGGCTCGCCCTTGTAAATCAGTTGTCACTTCGCCTAATGCTGAAACCACATTACCCGGCGTTAACATACCATTACCATTAACATCCTCTCCAACATCCAAAATACCATCAGCATTTAAATCTTCATTAATACAAGACGGATTAGTGCTATATTGTGCTCCCCAAGAAGCAAAATCACCGTTTTTGTCTAAAAGCCTCACCCACTTTCCTTTATAATAACCTTGCGGTACTGCTGAAATCGTTAGGACTACATTTTCTCTTGGCGTTGAGTCAACATCAGTCACAAATACCGAGTATTGCTTATTGTAAGTTGTACTATCGGTTTCAATTAACCCATTACCCGTCCCTAAAGCGATAAATAACTCTCTTTCCGCCACAGTTAACGTCACAGTATCGGACAAGTTAGGAGACTCTTGCACAGTGGTTTTAATTGAAACGCCATTTTGGGCTGAAACAGAATTTGAACTATAAACAGTGCTTGCACTACCATTACTATCTGTAACTGCTGTTGCTGGCAAAATCGTACCACCACTAGTATCTGTTAAAGTAAACTCGATAGTTTTTCCTTTAACTAAATTACCATCAATATCTTTAACAATAACCGAAATTGTTGAGGTATCGCCATTCGGCGCAATTGAGCTAGGTGATGCCTGTGCTGCAATAGTACTAACTGTTTCTGCGACAAACTCAAATTCCAATTGATTATTAAGTGTAATTCCGCCGTCCGTACCAGTAACTATCACTAATGCTTTGCCAGCATTATTAGAAGTAATACTTGTAGAGACCTTGCCATTAAACGTTGTGGCGGAACTTGGGTTTACAGTCCCGCGCGTTGAGGTAAAGCTAACAACTGTACCGTCAGAAATTGCTACATTTGACTGTTTCCAAGTAAGCTCTATTGTTGCACTATTGGACAATAGGACATCTGGTAATGAATCTGTACCTGGAGTTACATCTACTTGTCCATTGTTAAAGTTACTAAATAGAAATGAATCAGCCTGCACCGCAACGTCATGTGACGCTATCACACCGACAGCTGTTGCGATTATTGTATTATTACCACCCGTTATTCCCGTAACAGCAAAACTTGCTTGACCAGTAATATCAGTGGTAACTGAATCAACAATGGTTATGTCTGCAACACTGCCACTTTCAGCGCCAGCAAGAGACAAATCGACGGTAATGTTTGGAATCCCCACACCTTCAGAATTCAAAACTTGAATAAAAAAGCTGTTTTCATCATTAATCGCTAATGAAGACGAACCAGTAAGGTTAATAGTTGTTCCTGTTACTTGGACATCAACAGTATCGGAGACTTGCCCACTTTGCGACGTTACCGTTATAACTCGATTAGTAGGTTCATTATTTGTTTTTAATATTGCGGTAGCTTGGCCATTGGCACCTGTAACCGAGTTGACAACTTCAATTTGTCCTGAAGTTGCGCGATAGGTAATAGTTACACCTTCGACCAGATTATTATTAACATCTTTTGCTATGGTGGTTAACGTAACTTCATCATTACCACTAGATGCCATTTGCTGGCTATTCGCAAATAAACTAATTTCAGTAGCTACAGGAACACCTATAACGCCGCTATCACCAGCACTATCAAATGTTACTGGGCTGGATTCTATAGCGTCCACAGAAGCTGTAATTATACCAGAACCACTACTGGACCCCGCTAGTAACTTTATAACGGCTTGTCCTTCAGCATTTGTACTACTTGTACTAACATCAGTTTCAAAACTCGCTAAATCAACATTATCAATTGAAAATGTCACAAGTTTACCTGCAACCGCTGCGGTACCTTGCATCACCGTTGCGGTTAAAGTTACCGGCGTAGCTAACGCGACATTTGTATCCGAAATAGCTAAGGTAATTGTTATAGCATCTGGCGTTGTGCCACCGCCATCATCTGGGGTTTCATTAAAACCACCACCACTACCGCCACAACCGATTAAGGTTGCAAACAGTAAAATAAAACTAAAGCGTTGAATTAGCGCCATAAAAAGCATCTCCCTGGTATTTTTTTATCATCAACTTATCCCATCTTAACCGAATTTTTCTAAAAAGGTCAGTGATTAACAAAAAAAACATAATTTCATTGAAAACTACCGACTTTTCAGCCGTATAATTGGGCTGACTTACGCCAACTTTACTCAGCATATTTCAGCGGCTGTGGTTATGATTAATCGTCCAATATACGCAGGACACTTTAGCACTTACTTTGCTCTGTTAAGGCTAATTGACTTAAGAGAAAATCAACAAAACTGTCGGTCAATGTTATTTATATCATCACTATCGAAAGTATTTGCAGGATATTGATACTCAATATCACACATTTCTGCAGCCTGTTGGCTTTTATCTCACTAGCTTTTACGCAATAGTAAACAATGTGATGATAAAATTAATCACATAAAATCAAAGACCACTCAGCCTTAATCATTTGATTTCTGCTCGCCGCAACAACATAATAAGGAATCGTCCAATAAAATTAAAATAAAATGACTGAAAAAAAGCAAGCAAGTTTAACTACTCGAATTGTTACCGGTATGGTTGCAGGTATTCTCGTTGGCACAATTTTACAATGGTTAATGCCTGATGGCTCTGATGCCATTATTCCTTTATATCTATTTGATCTTTCATTACGTGGCTTTTTGGTTGATGGTATTTTTGAAGTTATTGGACAAATTTTTATTTCTAGTTTGCAAATGCTCGTTGTACCACTGGTGTTCGTTTCTTTAATTTGTGGTACCTGCTCATTAAAAGATACCACCAAGCTAGGTCGAATTGGTGGTAAGGCCATTGGGCTGTATTTATTAACAACCGCTATCGCTATTAGTTTTGCCATGACCTTAGCCTTGCTTGTTAGTCCGGGCGAAGGGGTTAATATGGTCGCCGGCACCACGTTTACCAGTCGTGAAGCACCATCCCTTGCACAAGTCATTATTCAAATGTTCCCAAGCAATCCTTTCGCTGCTTTTGCTCAAGGCAATATGTTGCAGGTGATAATCTTTGCACTGTTATTTGGTATTGCTATCGCGCTTTCAGGCAAGGCTGGAGATCGTATTGCCGCGATTTTTGAAGACATGAGTTCAGTGATAATGCGCCTTGTGACCATCTTAATGAACATCGCGCCTTATGGTGTATTTTGTTTATTAGCCGGTTTATTTACCGATGTATCTTTGAGTACCTTTGGCAATTTATTGAAGTACTTCTTCGTGGTAGTTTTTGCCTTATTAATACATGCCTTTGTTACCTACCCTGTTTTACTTAAGCTACTAACCGGCTTAAACCCATTAATCTTTTTAAAGAAAATGCGCGATACCGCTATTTTCGCATTTTCCACCTCCAGTAGTAATGCAACATTGCCGATCACCCTGGAAACAACGACAAAAAAAATGGGCGTTAAAAATTCTATTGCGTCGTTTACCGTGCCCTTAGGTGCCACCATCAACATGGACGGTACAGCAATTATGCAAGGCGTTGCGACAGTATTTATCGCGCAAGTGTTCAGTCAAGATTTAACACTCGCTGATTATTTAATGGTGATACTAACCGCGACATTAGCATCAATTGGTACCGCTGGTGTACCGGGTGTTGGTTTAATCATGCTGGCCATGGTGCTTGAGCAAGTGGGTTTACCTGTTGAAGGTATAGCGCTAATTATTGGTGTCGATCGCTTGTTGGATATGACCCGAACTGCAGTAAATGTTACCGGCGACAGTATGGTAACTGTGATTGTGGGTAAGTCTGAAAAGCAATTTGATGAAGCGGTATTTAACGACCCTGATGCCGGTAAAAATATCGAGCAGATCGATTTTCATCACTTAGATAAGAGCTAAGTTAACTAGTGGTTTCTTAGACTTAATCAACATCATTAAAAAAGGCGCTAATTAGCGCCTTTTGGTTTTTATAACAGAGACCTACTGACCGAACAGTTTAACTCGTATTTGCTAACACTAGCATGCTAAACGGTGACTTTTAACCTGTGATAAGCGGTTCAAAGCCTTTCACTAAATCATCAATCGCTTTCATTTGTGCTAGATAGGGCTCTAGTTTATCCAAAGGTAATGCACATGGGCCATCACACTTTGCGGTTAATGGATCAGGATGAGACTCTATAAACAAGCCAGCAATACCAATAGCCATGCCACTGCGGGCTAATTGCGCGGCTTGTGCACGTCGACCATCAGCAGAATCTTCTCTACCGCCAGGACGCTGTAAGGCATGAGTAGCGTCAAATATAACGGGCGCATAATTTTTCATCTCATCCATGGCTAACATATCAACAATTAAATTGTTGTAACCAAAACAACTACCCCGTTCACAAAGAATAATATCTTCGTTACCTGACTCAGCAAATTTATTGATGATATGACGCATTTCATGAGCAGCCAGAAACTGCGGCTTTTTGACATTAATAATCGCACCGGTTTTTGCCATCGCGACCACAAGATCAGTTTGACGGGCAAGAAACGCCGGCAATTGGATAATATCAGCGACTTCGGCAACAGGGGCCGCCTGATAAACTTCATGTACGTCGGTAATAATAGGTACGTTAAAGGTTGACTTAATTTCTTGAAAAATCTTTAAGCCCTCATCTAAACCAGGGCCACGATATGAGCTAACCGACGATCGGTTAGCTTTATCAAATGAGGCCTTAAATACATAGGGAATATTGAGTTTTTGTGTCACTTCAACATAATGTTCGGCAATGGTCATAGCCAGATCGCGCGACTCAAGCACGTTCATGCCACCAAAGAGTACAAAAGGTTTATCATTGGCGATATCAATATCGCCAAGTGAAATTAATTGCTTTGTCATAATATTTCCAAAATTTGTCTTTAGGTTAGCGGCTGATTTAGCTACCAACAATTCTTAACAATTGGCCACATAACCATGCCATATAAGTACCTAATGCATAGCCAAAAACTGCGAGTAAAACCCCAACAGGCGCAAGTGAAGGGTGGAATGCCGACGCA
This sequence comes from uncultured Colwellia sp., assembly GCA_963977145.1. GTDB lineage: Bacteria > Pseudomonadota > Gammaproteobacteria > Enterobacterales > Alteromonadaceae > Cognaticolwellia. Next base: position 13,081 of record CAXBNP010000033.1, on the reverse strand, counting down.
ATGACTGGAGCCGATGCTGCACCGCCAATATTGGCTTTACTGCCTACCGCTAAATAAAACACTGGCGCTTTAATAAATTTACCGACCGCAAATAATAAGATCACATGTACTGCCATCCATATTAAGCCAATAACCATGTATTTAGGTGCTTCAACAATTTGCGTAATATCCATATGCAAACCAATTGTAGCCACTAAAACATAAAGGAAACTACTGCCAACTTTTGAAGCCCCTACCGCCTCTAGCTTTCTAACTTTAGTAAAAGAAAGTGCTAAACCTATACTGGTCACTAATACGATGATCCAAAATAACTTACTGTGGAGACTAAATTTCTTTAATTCAGGATAGCTGCTTTGAAAAAATGGTACTAAGTAATCTGCGGCTAAATGTGCCAAACCGGCAGCACCAAAAGCAACAGCTAGAATGAGCATATAATCTTTCAGTTCTGGAGCTTTTGAATTTACTCGACTTTCTGCTTCAACTTTGTCAATCAAACGGTCAATACTCGAGGTATCTGCACCATTTTTAGCGTCAATACGTTTATGATTTGCTGCCATATAGAGCAACATAGCCATCCAAATATTGGCAACAACAATATCTACCGTCACCATGATGGTGAATATTTTGCCATCGGCCCCGTAAATTTCCTTCATGGCAAGCATATTAGCGCCACCACCAATCCAACTACCAGCAAGTGCAGCCATGCCTCGCCATACGGCATCTGGACCAGAAACACCGATTAACTCAGGCCAGATAGCTGAAACAATTAACAGTGCCAGTGGCCCACCAATGATCACGCCAACCGTGCCGGTTAAAAACATAATAACGGCTTTACTACCGAGTCCTGCAATCGCCTTAATATCAATGCTTAGCGTCAATAGCACCAAACAAGCAGGTAGTAAGTAATATTTTGCCACGTCATCAACTTTACTGACCTCTGCACTGACAATACCAAAGGTATTTAACAGCGATGGTAGTAAATAGCACATTAACAGTGCGGGTATATATTTATAAAATGAGCGACAAGCGGCATTATTACTATTAGAGGTATAAAATACCAAGCCTAAAATTAGCGCTAAAATCCCGAGCACTGTTGCGTCGTTAGTGATCAATGGTGCGCTAGCTACAACTGAGTCTTGCATTACTTATCCTTTTAATTTTTACAACTTGCCTATTATTTTTATAATTTATTTTCTAGTAATACTAACAAATAACTCGTTGCTAGATTTTTTAGTGCAATATCGTATCTGCAATTGAAATTTTATCCAGCTGCAGTTTTAATAGCTGTGCAGCGGGATCTTTTGGGCATTGTTCAACAAAATATTGATAATCATCATAGGCGACTTTGAAACAATCAAGTTGATGTAATAAAAACCCACGATCGCGGCGCTCAAAGGGATCATTTGGATTTAGTGCTAATAACATATCCACACACTTTAAGGCACTATCGTAGGCTTGTTCTCTGATAAACGCTGTTTTAAGGCTAGTAATGTGCTCAAGCACTAGACTTTCTTGCTTCATTATATCTAAGGTTATTTCAAACGGATCGCCAGATATTTCGTTCATGCGGACATCTAGTTCATGCCAATTTAACGATTCACCAGTGACGGGATCAAAAATAATAGCGTAATTATCATCGCAAATAATCCTCAACATGGCTTTTTCTGGCACAAAAACGATGTCAGTCTGACAATCACAGGCATTAGCTACATGGGCTATTAGCACCGCTTTCAAAATCGGTGAAATTAGTTTATGCGCTAACGCAGATGATAATTGATGTGAACTTACTGGCCAATTTTGCTGTGACTCATCAATAAAAAGTTGATCAACAAATAAGGCATTAATTAGCACCTCAGCCCGTTCTATCGGCTCTGCAACTTCATCTGTCTCAGCTTGGCAGTAATCCACCAATTCGTCCAGCTCACGCTGAACAGTAGCTTTTTTGCCAAAAACAAACTCTTCTACCAATAGAAAAGTTTGTAATAGTTCATTTTGTTCAGATTTAATTTCTGCTAATAACAAATCGTTCATGCATACTCTATTAATGTTCAATACTTAGTTTTAACGACTTAAAAACCCGCTAAAAATACGGTTTCCTTGCTCATTGCAATACGGACAACTAGCATTATCCAACCTATGGCACCTAAAAACCCAATAATTTGCATGGTGCGATTACGTGCTAACTTTAAGGTGTAGTAACCGGTAAAAATATAGGCCACAACAGCAAATAATTTTTCTGCAAGCCATAATTGTTCCGCTGGATTTATCGCTAGTTTAATCGATAAGGCAATACCGAGGCCAAGCAATAAGGTATCGATAATATGTGGGGCAATTTTTAGCCATTTCAACCTTAATTTATCTGAGTTAACTAAGGTTAAAGCAAAACGAAAAGTAAATAGTAATATACTGATCGCTGCTATGGTCATATGTAAGTGTTTAAGCACGGTGAACTCCATTAAGTTTATTGTTATAGTTTTTTATGCTGAGTAACAAGCCCAAGTAACTCGGTCGTTGTTACTATAATCTTTTATTGTTTCAATTTTGCTATACGCTAAATTTGCTAAAATCACTTGCACAGCATGACGTTGTTCAAAACCATGTTCTATGTACAAAAAACCACCTGGTTTTAAAAATTTCAGCGCTTGATGAGCAATGGTTTTAATATCAGCCAAACCACTATCCGACGCGACAAGTGCGGTTTTAGGCTCGTACTTAACATCTCCTTCATTAAGATGATGATCATTCTCATCAATATAAGGCGGGTTGCTGACGATAATATCAAAACGCTTGTCATGAGAAATGTCATTAAACCAATCACTTTGATAAATATTAACTTGCCTTAGGTTTAAGTTATTAGCGTTGCTCTTGGCAAGAGCTACCGCCTCAAGGCTGAAATCTACCGCTTCTATTTGCCATAGTGCTCGCTCAGAGGCTAAAGCTAAAGCGATAGCGCCAGTGCCCGTACCTAAATCCAAACAACGAAGGCTTGCGCCTTGATGATGAGCTAAAACCAACTCAACCAGCACTTCAGTATCAGGACGAGGAATTAAAGTCGCAGGTGAAACTTGCAGTGGTAATGACCAAAACTCGCGAACTTTAACAATATAGGCAATAGGTTCGCCCAGAACTCTGCGCTGCATTAACTCAGAAAATTGCTGTGCTTGTGCTACAGACAGCTGATGTTCTGGCCAGGTTAATAAAAAGCTTGGGGATTTATCAATAACAAAACAAATCAGTAGCTCGGTATCTAATTTAGCGCTATCAGAATGAGCCAGCAAAAGTTGATGGCCAAAACTTATTAATTGAGCAATTGTCATCGCTGACAATTGCTCAACCGATAACAATTGCGTTACTGCGGATTTAGACACTAGTTTTGCTCAGCTAGCTCTGCCAACAAGTCAGCCTGACTTTCTTGCATAATTGGTTCAAGTACCAATTGCAAATTACCTTCCATAATTTCGTTTAAACGATAGAGGGTTAAATTTATCCTGTGATCACTCATACGGCCTTGCGGAAAGTTATAAGTGCGAATTCGTTCAGAACGATCGCCACTGGCCACTAAGTTACGACGGGAAGATTCTTCCGCACTGCGACGTTTTTCATCTTCTGCTTGTTGTAAACGTGCTTGTAATACTGACATAGCTTGCGCACGGTTTTTGTGTTGTGAGCGCTGATCCTGACATTCAACCACCACACCACTGGGAATATGGGTAATTCGTATCGCTGAATCGGTTTTGTTAACGTGCTGTCCACCAGCCCCAGAGGCGCGGAAAGTATCTACTTTTAAATCCGCTTTATTGATTTCAATAGCCTGTGACTCTGGAATTTCCGGCATCACGACCACGGTACACGCGGAGGTATGCACGCGACCTTGTGATTCAGTTTCTGGTACACGCTGCACTCGGTGACCGCCAGATTCATACTTCATTTGACCGTACACACCGACACCGTTTACTTTAACAATAACTTCTTTAAATCCACCTTGTTCACTTTCGTTCGAGTTCATCAGCTCGATTTTCCAACCTTGTTTTTCAGCATAACGGCTATACATGCGGAATAAGTCGCCAGCAAATATAGCCGCTTCATCGCCACCAGCGCCAGCGCGAATTTCAACGAAACAGTTATTATCGTCTTTAGGATCGCGAGGCAATAGCAATACTTGTAACTCGCCGGCCATTTGTTCTACCGCTTTTTTAGCTGATTTAAACTCTTCTTGCGCCATCTCACGCATATCAGGATCTTCATCCTTAAGCATATCTTCAGCTGCCGCGAAATCATTTTCAGCATCTTGATAGCCATGAAAGGCGGAAGTGACGACTTCTAATTGTGAAAATTCTTTCGAGAGCGCTTGAAACTTTTCTTGATTCGAAATAGTTTCAGGATCAGACAGCAATGCTTGTACTTCTTCAAAGCGTTCGACAAGTATCTCAAGTTTTTGGTAAACAGATTTATTCATTAAATGATCTTATATAGTCAATAATTGATGAATTACTCGCGCATTATATTCGACTAAGCGGGTAATTAGCAGTAATTTATATGCAAGCGAGCAGTATAGAGAGCTTAGCTATGAGTTTCAACGTATGTAGAGATTGTGCAGTGTAAAATATTAATGCTTAATTCAATATCAGTTATTCTTCTTGATGGTCAATATCAAAAATGTCACGCAAATAGACTAATCTATCTAATTGACCGCCCTGCGCTGCTGATTGAATAGCGCTGGTTGGCGCATGCATAAATTTATTGGTTAACTTAGTCGCAAGTTCTGCCAGTACCGCTTCAGGGTTTTTATTTGATGCTAATTGTTGTATGGCTTTCTCGAGTAATATATCACGATTATCTAAACACTGCTTGCGATATGAAATCACCGTATCTTGGGTATTTAACCCTCGTAGCCAAGACATGAAACTTGATGACTGAGCAGAGACAATTCCCTCGGCTAGTACCGCTTCTTTACGGCGATTATCTAAGTTTTTTATAATAATATTTTGCAAATCATCAACCGTGTAAAGAAATACATCTTCAAGATCTGAGACTTGCTCTTCAATATCACGCGGCACAGCCAAATCAACCATAAACATAGGTCGATGTTTTCTTTTCGTTAACGCTTTTTCCACCATACCTTTACCAATAATGGGTAAGGTACTCGCAGTAGAACTGATGACAATATCGGCACTGGCCATCATTTCTGGAATTTGTGCCAGTGTTATAATATCAGCACCAAATTTATTCGCCATATTTTCAGCACGGCTTAAGGTGCGGTTTGCCACCGTTATATGACCAACATTGTTTTCGTATAAGTGCTTAGCTACTAACTCAATGGTTTCACCCGCACCAACCAAAAGTACGCGGGTTTTATCTAAACTGGCAAAAATATGCTTGGCAAGATTAACCGCAGCAAAAGCAACAGAAACCGCACTTGCGCCTATTTCAGTGTCAGTTCGAACTTGTTTAGCGACGCCAAAGGTACGTTGAAAAAGCCGATCCATCACTAACGCCATAGAACCTGCAGCTTTAGCTTGATTATAGGCTTGTTTCATTTGCCCCAAAATTTGTGGTTCACCCAGTACTAGTGAATCTAAACCACAGGCAACACGCATCATGTGATTTACCGCTTGCTGATCTTGATGCCAATATAAACTCGGCGTTATCGTGGACGCAGGTACATTATGGTGCTGTTCTAACCAACGTACTAATCGCTCTTGCGTTAAAGTAACGTCACCATCTTGCACAATATACAATTCGGTTCGATTGCAGGTAGATAAAATCGCCGCTTCTTTGCATTCCACTGAATGAAGCAGCTCCTGCAAGGCAGAACTCAAGTTATCAGGGTTAAATGATATTTTTTCCCTGACAGCAACCGGAGCGGTCTTATGATTGATACCTACTGCAACTATCGACATATGAATATATTGTGTCCAAAAAGTGTTAATGGCCGGCAAAGTCTGCGGCGAGTGACAAATCATCTTACAGTGAACTAATTATCTTACGGCTAATTATACGCCGATAATGACGAATACCCACTGCGTTAAATAATCGTTCGTTCTTAGCGGGCCTAAATCCCAAGTTCTGCGTTGTTTTCAATCCCAATAGCCAGCTATTGCTCAGTCAGCGCCTTGCTCTTGATTATTTATTGTTAGTTATAATTGTTCACATACTTAGTGCTATTGATATAATTAACTCTATTATCCGCTAGATATTAAAAAAAACCTATGATCTGCGACAAAAAATCGCGATAATTTTACGTAAGATCTCATTAAATTGAAAGCATGTAAGTAATATGTTTTTGTTATTTATCCTTGTTTCACTTGATGAAGCAAGGCTTATTGAATTCAATCGCCACAGGAATGCTATGTATAGTAGACGACTCATTACACTATTTTTTGTCGGTATATTAAGTGCTTGTAGTAGCATCAACGACATACCTGTAGAAAATAATCAAACAAACCAAGACATTGATACACGCAATAAACAAGTAGCACAACTTAATAGTTGGACCATAGCGGGAAAGATTGCCTTTATAAATAGCCAAGAGCGCCAAAGTGCGACGCTGTATTGGCAGAAAAATGAAATTGAAAAAACCGAATCGCTAAACTTATCGACGTTATTCGGCATTAAAGTCTTAGAACTTAACCAACAGCAAGATAACTTCACCTTGCAAGTTGACGGTAATGATTATAACACTCAAGACTTAGACAGTTTAATATATACACTTACCGGCTTGAATTTACCTACGCGTGCCATGAGCCATTGGTTAAAAGGTTTAGCATTTTTACCCGCCGATAAAATAGCCTATCATGTAGAAACGCAATTACCCAAGTCGTTAACTAGTCGTTATAACAAAAAAAACTGGCTTGTAAAGTACAGTAAATATCATCACATTGGCCCATTCCAACTGGCCAAACAACTGACCATTATCCAAGACGATTTACGGATAAAAATTGTCATTAATTCATGGAAAATTTAACGAGGTCCTATTGAATAAACAAGCATTTATTGCCTTTGCGTCACCTGCAAAATTGAATTTGTTTTTACATATTGTTGGGAGAATGGATAACGGTTACCACCAATTAGAAACTGTTTTCCAGTTTCTCGACTATTACGACACCATAGAATTAAAGGTCACTGCAGATAAAGCGATAAAGCTACTTACGCCAATCCCCGGCGTCAGTAATGACGAAAATTTAATTGTTAAAGCCGCACAACTATTACAAAGTCATACTAGGTGTCAGCAAGGCGCAGAAATTAAACTAGAAAAGTTACTCCCCATGGGCGGAGGCCTAGGCGGAGGTTCATCAAATGCCGCGACTGTGCTGCTTGCACTCAATGCCCTTTGGCAAACCAAGCTTACAATTGAACAACTCGCTGAGCTTGGCATAAAACTGGGTGCTGATGTGCCAGTTTTTATTCATGGTTTTGCCGCATTTGCCCAAGGCATTGGCGAACAACTGACTCCTGCCTCACCAAAAACTTATTGGTATTTAGTTTCTAAGCCTAATTGCAGTATCTCTACTAAAAGTGTTTTTACCGCGACAGATTTAACTCGAGATACGCCCACTATACGTTATAGCGATGATAACATCGAAAATTATCATAATGATTGTCAAACTTGGGTAATAAAACATTACCCCGAGGTTGCCAAACTACTGGCTTGGTTGATAGAATACGCACCGTCCCAGATGACTGGAACTGGTGCGTGTGTATTTTCACGTTTTAGCTCTAAACAAGATGCGTGCTACGTACAATCTTTACTGCCAAACGGTATTGAATCATTCGTAGCCGAAGGACTAAATCAATCGCCCTTACATGCTGCAATTGCAGTGGTAAACGACAATTAAGTTCGGATAAATTAATATAAATGCCATTAAAACTGGCAAAAATAAAATAATTTGCTGATATTTAACTTACCGTTTTATTCAGTATCGTAATTTAAATGTCAAAAGTTTCTGAGGAACTGACAGTGCCTGACATGAAGATTTTTGCGGGTAACGCCACCCCTGAACTGGCCAAACAAATCGCTAACCGCTTATATATCACTTTAGGCGAAGCTAAGATCGGTAGTTTTAGTGATGGTGAAATTAGTGTTGAGATCACTGAAAACGTGCGTGGTGCGGATGTTTTTATTATTCAATCAACATGTGCCCCTACCAATGATAACTTAATGGAACTAATCGTGATGATTGATGCGCTACGTCGTGCATCAGCTGGACGTATTACTGCTGTTATGCCTTATTTTGGTTATGCTCGTCAAGACCGTCGCGTTCGTAGTGCTCGTGTCCCCATTACAGCAAAAGTTGTTGCTGACTTTTTATCAAGTGTGGGTGTTGATCGAGTATTAACGGTTGATTTACACGCCGAACAAATTCAAGGCTTTTTTGATGTGCCTGTGGATAACGTTTTTGGTACGCCTATCCTATTAGAAGATATGTTAGCGCGAAAAATTGATAATCCAGTCGTAGTTTCTCCTGATATTGGTGGTGTTGTGCGCGCTCGTGCAGTGGCTAAATTATTGGACGATGCAGACCTTGCTATCATTGATAAACGTCGCCCGAAAGCAAACGTTGCACAAGTTATGCATATTATTGGCGACGTTAAAGGCCGTGATTGTTTTATCGTTGACGATATGATTGATACTGGCGGCACTTTAGCAAAAGCGGCTGAAGCATTAAAAGAACATGGTGCTAAACGTGTATTTGCTTATGCAACTCACCCAGTGCTTTCTGGTAATGCAGCTGAAAACTTGAAAAATTCAGTTATCGATGAAGTTGTTGTAACTGACTCGATTCCACTATCAGATGAAATTAAAGCGCTAGGCAATGTTCGCCAGCTTACCTTAAGTGGTATGTTGTCAGAAGCTATTCGCCGAGTGTGTAATGAAGAATCAATTTCTGCGATGTTTGATGCATAAGTGCTAATTGTAAAAATAGCAGGCAATAAAAAGCACCTTTAGGTGCTTTTTTTATAGTCATGATTTGGCAGTGAAAATAAAGCGCTTATAATACCAACCGCATTAAATTATTAAGCACTTGTATTGGTTAAATATAACCCAAGGCAGCGTTGCTGATATCTGCGCGCGCACTCAAGCTTGGTCAGCAGCTAAAAATATCGACTGACAATCTGACTTGCCAGCTATCGAGCAATTAAACGCCCGACCTTGATTTATTTCCCCCCACAGACAACACGTTGATAAACTTAATACCATGGATATAACCTAAAACATACCATTGCTCAGCTTTGAATAGCTTACAAAATCTTTTTACCAACAAAACGCGGGTAATTGATAGCACTTATAATAGATTAAACATAAAACAACATAACAATGGATATCGCTCCACTAGGGTGTTATCATGCTGCGCCTTTTTTAGCTAATTATACTGAATTAGCTGCTTAGTTAGCCTCTTAATTAGTTCAGTTAAAATAGGAACAGGTTGCTTTTGGTCGCAAAAAACAACAACTTTTAATTATTAAATAATGGATATACCCCATGACAGATTTATTTACATTGGATGCTGAAGTACGTACAGATTTAGGGAAAGGTGCGAGCCGCCGCCTACGTCACGCGAACAAAGTTCCAGCAATTATATACGGTGAAGGCAAAGAGCCTATTTCTTTAACGTTAGAGCACAAAAATGTTTTTCGTGCACAACAAGAAGAAGCATTTTACTCTCACGTTTTAACAATTAATGTTAACGGCAAGCCTGTTGAGTGTCTTTTAAAAGACATGCAACGTCACCCGTTCAAGCAAGTTGTAATGCACTTAGATTTTTTACGTATCAATGCTAAGAATGCAGTTCAAGTTAATGCGCCAATTCATTTCCTTAATGAAGAAGAAGCAGAGAAACTTGGTGGCACAATTGCTCATCAAATGAATGAAATAGCAATTACATGTTTACCTGCTAACATTCCTGAGTACATCGAAGTTGATGTTGCTAACTTAGAAATTGGTCAAACGTTACATTTATCAGATATCACATTGCCTAAAGGCGTTACATCTGACGAATTAGCTAAAGGCGAAAGCCATGACCAAGCTGTTGTTTCATTGAATGCTCCGAAAGTTGCAAACGACGATAGCGAAGCAGCAGATGATGCACCTGAAGAAGCTTCAGCTGAGTAATAGTTAACTTTACTCACATGAACAAGCTTAAAGGGAGATGTTTTTACAACATGCCCTTTAAGCTTTTTAGTTTTAAATGTACTTGAATTTATCGATTTTAAATTTGAATAACAAGAGTAAACTATTAGATGGCGATTCAGTTAGTAGTCGGCTTAGGGAATCCAGGTTCCGAATACAGTAAAACCCGTCATAATGCTGGTGATTGGTTCGTTCAAGAACTTGCCACTCGTTATAACATTTCACTAAAGCCAGAAAAAAAATATTCCGGTTTATACGGTAAAGGATTAATTGCCGGCCAATTAGTTCATCTTCTAATTCCTACCACTTTTATGAATCGTAGTGGTCAGGCCGTAGCACCATTAGCCAATTTTTTTCGTATTCCCGTTGAAAATATACTCGTTGCTCACGATGAGCTAGATATGTTACCTGGCGTTTGTAAAATCAAACAAGGTGGCGGTCACGGTGGTCACAATGGCTTACGCGACATAATTTCAAGTATGGCTAATAACAGAGAATTTTATCGCTTACGCATTGGAATTGATCATCCAGGTCATCGCGATCGCGTAACTGGGCATGTGCTGGGAAAGGCCTCTGCCAACGAACAAAACTTAATAGACCAAGCGATAGATGAAGCTGCGCGCTGTTTTGAAATTTGGCAACAAGACGATATTAAGAAAGCTCAAAATCGTCTACATTCTTTTAAAGCGCAATAAAAACTATTGCGACAACATTATAGGTAAACATCATGGGATTTAAATGTGGTATTGTTGGCTTGCCCAACGTAGGTAAATCAACACTTTTCAATGCGTTAACTAAAGCGGGTATTGAAGCTGCGAACTTTCCCTTTTGTACAATAGAGCCTAATACAGGTGTTGTGCCTGTACCCGACCCACGCTTAGATGCGTTAGCAAATATAGTAAAGCCTGAGCGTGTGCTGGCAACCACTATGGAATTTGTCGATATAGCAGGCTTAGTGGCTGGCGCTTCAAAAGGTGAAGGTTTAGGTAACAAGTTTCTGGCTAATATTCGTGAAACAGATGCCATTGGTCATGTCGTGCGTTGTTTTGATAATGACAACATTATTCATGTGGCTAATAAAGTCAGTCCAGTTGATGATATTGAAGTGATCAACACAGAATTAGCATTATCGGATATGGACACTGCAGAACGGGCTATTTTTCGTTTAGCCAAGAAAGCTAAAGGTGGAGATCAAGACGCTAAATTTGAAATGCCGGTATTGGAAAAAATATTAAAGCATGTTGAAGACGGCGAAATGGTACGTTCTTTAGCATTGACTAAAGAAGAAAAAGCCGCGGTTGCCTACTTAAACTTTTTAACCATTAAGCCGACCATGTATATTGCCAACGTTAATGATGATGGTTTTGAAAATAATCCTTACCTTGAGCAAGTACAAAAAATTGCTGATAAAGAAGGTGCAATAGTTGTTGCTGTTTGTGCTGAAATCGAAAGTGAATTATCTGAAATGGATGATGAAGACCGGGTTGAATTTATGGCTGAAATGGGCTTAGAAGAGCCGGGCCTAAATCGTGTGATCAATGCCGGTTACTCTTTACTGCACTTGCAAACCTATTTTACTGCCGGTGTAAAAGAAGTAAGAGCTTGGACTGTGAAGCAAAATGCTACCGCGCCACAAGCCGCAGGCGTTATTCACACTGATTTTGAGAAAGGCTTTATCCGCGCAGAAGTCGTAGCTTATGATGATTTTATCGCCTTTAATGGCGAATCTGGTGCTAAAGAAGCTGGAAAATGGCGCTTAGAAGGTAAAGAATATCGCGTAAAAGATGGTGACGTGGTTCATTTTAGGTTTAACGTTTAACCTTTTCTTAAACAAAGACCTTAAAAAAGAGAGCTTATGCTCTCTTTTTTTTTAATGCCACGGCAACAAAGTGCTTAAAACTAATACAATCGGTACTTTTCTCTGACTAAAAGCTACTTTGGAAGTCGAGAATACTTTAAAATAAGCCGCAGTTTTACTTGGCACTTTCAACCATTTGCGAACAAAACTGGCAAAGTTTAACTTTCGAGTTAAACTTTCTAAGACGACAATATAAATATTCAAGGAATTACATGAAAACTACCCTTTTAACTTCTTTAATACTCGCAGTAGCAATTTCCTACACACCACAAAGTTTAGCTTTCGAAGACAGTTTGTCATTACGCATATGCGAATATGTATCTATCAATGATAAAAAGCGCTTACGTAAATATTTAAAATCCAATGATCTGAAAATTAGAGGTATTTTTGATGACATTCAGTGTAATGGTAAAAACTTACTAGTCTTCGCTGCCACCTCAAATGCGTTAGATGTTGGTGAATATTTAATAGGTAAATTACCGGTACAAACCGTTACCGATAATTTAGCCGCCGTTACCGAAAGTTCAGCCCATCTGACGAAAGTAGCAAACGATCGTATTAAATAACACCAAAGTAATTATCAAGACAAACTCATTAGGGTAATTTGCTAGTGAGTTTGTCTTTTTTGGTTATTTTTGCACAGATATCCGACAAATTGCACAGCGATTAGCCAAACAAGCAAAAAGTCTTATTTTTTTGATAAAAAACGGTTGACGTAGCTCAATCAGATTTGCATAATACGCGCCACTTGCTGAGAGGCGAGGTGGAAAGGCTACATAGCTCAGCTGGTTAGAGCACATCACTCATAATGATGGGGTCCCAGGTTCAAATCCCGGTGTAGCCACCATTTTAATCTCAGTAATAATAGAAGCAATGCGGGTTTGGCGGAATTGGTAGACGCGCTGGATTTAGGTTCCAGTATCGAAAGATGTGAGAGTTCAAGTCTCTTGACCCGTACCATTCTATTAACATACTTCATCATGAGGTGTGTTAGGAAGTAAGTAACATTGTTGGGGTATAGCCAAGCGGTAAGGCAGCGGGTTTTGATCCCGTCATTCTGAGGTTCAAATCCTCATACCCCAGCCACTTTCTTT
>CAXBNP010000032.1:0-47285 GCA_963977145.1 uncultured Colwellia sp. | reverse complement strand
AACAATACCTCTATTCAACGGTATACGCTCTTACATTATGCTTTATATTATAAAAGACCTATTTCATAAATATTTTATCATTACCCATAAATGTAATTTTCTGAATTTTGATACTAAATACGATTATAAAAATGTCAACGTTGTTACTGATTGTTGGACTACATCTAGCAAGACTATTCACTAAGAACATACAAGATATAATACCGATCCTATTTATATTTTCCGGGAAGCTATGTCAGTAAGAATCAAAGTGGGTGATATTTATCTCTACCAAAAAATTTGTTTTTACAAAATATAACGTTTAGAGTTTGTGGGCGCATTAATTTGGGCTGTTTTTCATATTGATATCATAAAGTTATATTAATGACACATGTATGAAAAATCTCCCTACATTAACTACCCTGGCAACATGATTATACATCCACCCTGCAATATGGATAATTCCGATATGTATTTTTTTTGTAAAAGAAAAACTTGAAGCGCTACAAGCTAGTGTTGATCAATGCCTAGATACGCCAGCTAATGGAAAGATGCACTTTAAAGTGCTATAGCCCTACATCATGCTAACATCTCGAGCTATTTGTGGACATCCAGAAAAACACATGAAGAAAAAGATTCTAATTGATGGCAGTAGTCGCTATAACTGACAAATTTAGCGATTAACAACCTTTTATGAATTGCACATATCAATTCACATAAAGAGACTAGTTTAACTGGAATTAGATGCGTATAAGGTAAAACATTAATTGATAAAAATAGTGGATCCCTCTCGAAATCAACAACGTAGCATAAACGCTTCTAAACCAACCCTACAGTGAACACCTGGGCAGTTTATACTCATCATTTTCTCATTCTTTAGAGAGTGATCATTTGACAAGATATGCTTCCACCAGAAAGTTAGATTAGGAACATTCGTCGTTCTTTGCCATCCATGACACCACGACATACCGTTCACCCTGAACACAAAAAAAAGCCCGAATATTGCTATTCGGGCTTTCGTTTAAATGGTTGAGCTAAAGTAATAGATTTAAAACTCTATTACATCATGCCGCCCATTAAATCACTATCCATTTGTTTTTATTGGATTGATTACATGGGCACTGTTAGTGACACCCCATTTTATACCCCTAGCAAATCATACATATAAAAAGAAAGCAATATCAATAAATTAGAGGCATTTATGTGAGTTAATCGATAATAGTAACCTCACAAAAAATATGATTAAAAATGTTTTGAGGGATCCATACGTTGATGAAGGATACGAGCAACATCAATACCGTTATCACTGACTCGATAGAACACTATATGTTTTTCTACAGGAAAGCTTTTAGCATCTTTATAAATTTCATTTCTTTCTCTACCAAAATCAGGATATTGTGCAAGTTTTATTAAGGCGGCATCTATATTCTGTGCGTACACTTTTGCTTGCTCATTGCCCCATGAACTAATTGTCGTAGAGATTATTTTATATAAATCTTCTTCGGCTAATGGAGAAAGCCTATAGGTTGGCATTGTCGCCCTTACTTTCAGACTGTTGATTTACTGAAAGAGAGGCTTGTTCAAATATATCCATGACATTGTGATTTGACGATTCGCCAGCAGCTAGTTGTTCAAAACCTTTAGCGACTTCTTCGCGTAATATTTCGAGCTGTTGATTTTTAGCTGCGTCTTTTTCAAACAACAATCTCAACCCATCACGGATAACTTCACTCGCTGAGGTATATAAGCCATCAGAGACTTTCTCTGTGATTCTTCTTTCGAATTCTTTGCCTAAAGTAATATTCATAATTAACTCCAATCATCTAGTGAACACATTATGCGCACTATATACGCGTAATTCAAGTTTAACTAAAAAAGAGCAATGAAAGTAAAAACACGTAGATTACTTTTCTGATTTCACTTAATTGATATGATCACGCAGCTTAAAAATTATATGCCGCCCATAGATGAAGTATCACTTTGTTTTTATAGAGCTAAGTATAAGGGAGGTATTATAGATACCCCACTTTATCCCCTTAAAGTCATAGAGCTTGAGAAAAAATAGAAATAAAAAAGCCATAACATCAACATGTTATGGCTTTTTAGAAAAGCGATTTAGGCTAAAATCTACTACATCATGCCGCCCATACCACCCATACCGCCCATGCCACCCATATCAGGCATAGCACCACCAGCATCTTTCACTGGTGCGTCGGTGATCATCGCTTCTGTTGTTAGCATTAAGCCAGCAATTGAGGCTGCAAATTGTAAGGCACTGCGCGTTACTTTAGTCGGGTCAAGAATACCCATTTCTAACATATCGCCGTAAGTGCTGTTACTTGCATTGTAACCGTAGTTACCTGTGCCGCCAGTGCGTACTTCGTTTAATACTACCGAGGCTTCATCACCTGAGTTAGTAGCAATTTGACGTAAAGGAGCAGACATTGCACGGATAGCTACGTTAATACCGTGTGTTTGGTCTTCGTTAATACCTTCTAAATCTTTAATCGCATCGGCTGCACGTACTAGGGCAACACCACCACCGGCAACAACACCTTCTTCTACTGCAGCGCGCGTTGCATGTAATGCATCTTCAACGCGAGCTTTTTTCTCTTTCATTTCCATTTCTGTTGCTGCGCCAATTTTGATAACCGCAACACCGCCAGCTAATTTAGCTAGACGTTCTTGTAATTTTTCTTTGTCGTAGTCAGAAGAAGAGTCTTCAATTTGACCGCGAATTTGCGCAACACGTGCTTTAATTTCAGCTTCTTCACCAATGCCATCGATGATAGTCGTATTGTCTTTAGAGATAACTACACGTTTAGCCTGACCTAAATCTTCTAAGGTAGTTTTTTCAAGCTCCATGCCGATTTCTTCAGAGATAACAGTCGCTTTGGTTAACGTTGCGATATCTTGTAACATAGCTTTGCGACGGTCACCGAAACCAGGTGCTTTAACTGCAGCAACTTTCACAATACCACGCATGTTGTTAACCACTAATGTTGCAAGTGCTTCGCCTTCAACATCTTCAGCAATAATTAATAGTGGCTTACCCGCTTTAGCAACACCTTCAAGTGTGCTTAACAATTCACGGATATTAGAAACTTTTTTATCTACTAATAAGATGAAAGGGTTTTCTAATTCAACACTACCGCTTTCTTGATTGTTGATAAAGTATGGCGAAAGGTAACCACGATCGAACTGCATACCTTCAACAACGTCAAGTTCGTCAGTCAATGCTTGACCTTCTTCAACAGTAATAACGCCTTCAGTGCCTACTTTTTCCATTGCTGTTGCAATGATTTTACCAACAGTTTCATCAGAGTTAGCAGAAATAGTACCTACTTGCTCAATCGCTTTGTTGTCGCTACATTCTTGCGATAAACCTTTAAGTGCTTCAACCGCTGCGATAACCGCTTTGTCGATACCACGTTTAAGATCCATTGGGTTCATGCCTGCGGCAATTGACTTTAAACCTTCGTTGACAATCGCTTGTGCTAAAACAGTAGCAGTAGTTGTACCGTCACCTGCTTCATCATTGGCTTTAGAAGCAACTTCTTTCACCATTTGTGCGCCCATATTTTCGAATTTATCTTCTAATTCGATTTCTTTAGCAACACTAACGCCATCTTTAGTGATCACTGGACCACCAAATGATTTGTCTAAAACTACATTACGGCCTTTAGGACCTAGTGTTACCTTTACCGCGTCAGCTAAAACATTGACACCACGTAGCATTTTTGCTCGTGCGTCATTACCAAATAATACGTCTTTTGCAGCCATGTTTTTATCTTCCTATATTCTGTTAGTTGGCCGAACTAAAGTCCGACCGACAATTTATCTTTTTAATCAATTTTGCACCGCAGTGGCACTTAATCGAGTGCGAAGTAGAGCTATTATTCAACGATAGCTAAAATGTCAGCTTCGCTAAGGATCAATACTTCTTCACCATCAATTTTTTCAGTTTTCACGCCGTAACCTTCACTGAAGATCACCTGATCGCCAATTTTTACATCTAAAGCGCGCACGTCACCGTTTTCTAGCATTCGACCCTTGCCTACAGCAATGACTTCGCCACGTGTTGACTTTTCAGCAGCACTACCGGTTAATACGATACCGCCAGCAGACTTAGACTCTACTTCTTTACGTTTGATGATCACACGATCGTGTAATGGACGAATACTCATTTCTTTCTCCAGAAAAGTTTTATTTTATAAAAATAATGGATTAAAATTTTGTTACTGTTTACTTGTAAAAGTAAGATGGGGATTAAAAAAAACTTCACAAGTCCATCTTGAGAATATTTTAATCTTTACGTTCAAATTCACCGTCTAAAGTTTGACCTTTATGTGGTGGCTGAATATGTTCTTGAAAAGGGCTTTCTTGCGATTGGGAAGAGTCGTCTTGACTCTGCTCATGGCTATAGCTGTGAAATTGAAAACTTTGTTGGCTAGTACTACGGGTTGTCATATGTGCTTTAACGCTGCCCACAATGCTTTGACGAACCGCGGGGATCAATAAACTCAAACCAAGAAAATCAGTAACAAAACCAGGGGTCACTAACAGCACCCCCGCAACGAGTAGCATGACACCGGTAACAATTTCATCCGATGGCACTTGCCCTTGGGCCATTTTTGATTGCACCGAATTTAAGGTTGCAAGGCCCTGTTGACGAACATATTTAGCCCCTAACCAGGCGGTAAAAATCACGAGAGCAATCGTCGGCCAAATACCAAGTACCGCGCCAACCTGCATCAAAACAAAAATTTCAATAATCGGAATAATAATAAAAAGTACAAATAAAAGGCGAAACATCACAGCTCCTGAAAATCTTTAATGAAACTAATATGGGGGTTAACAGGTCTTTTTCAACCGAGCTAGCTTTTTCACTAAGTAAGCATCATTTATACTAGCACTTTACGGCGTAAAAAAGAGTAGCGTAAACTGATGCACTATTTACTGTTTTTGCAAACATTGGCTTTATCGCAAAAATTTAGTTTTCATTGAGAGGGTTTTGAATATGTACCAAGTAACGTTATGTACCTGCCCAACTATGACTATTGCACAAGATATTGCGCAGCAATTAGTAACAGAAAAGCTTGCCGCCTGTATCAATATTGTCCCGAATATCACCTCGGTTTATCGTTGGCAGGACAATGTTGTCAGTGAGACAGAAGTACAACTATTGATTAAAAGTAAATTAGAATATTTTGCTTTGCTTAATGATAGAATTAAGCAATTACATCCGTATGACACACCTGAAGTTATCGCGTTGAACATCCAGCAAGGCGATCATCAATATTTAAACTGGATCAATGAGTCTTTAAAATAACGCTTATGAAAAAAGTTGTTGCTGTTTTTTGGTTAATACTTACCAGTTTATCTTTTGCTAACGTACCTGCAGTGTCGGCACAAGATTCAATTTTTAATGCCTCGGCATCATTATTTAGTAATGATAGCGAGTTTTTAAAAGTTGATGACGCTTTCATTTTTGACTTCCACCAACAGAATAATAAGCTACAAGTAAGCTTTAATATTGCTGATGGTTATTATTTATATCGTCATCAATTTAAATTCACCACTGAAAACGCCACTATCGTGCCAGTGATATTACCTGAGGGTGAACATCATGAGGACGAGTTTTTTGATGGTGTTCAACAAATATTTACTGAGCAATTAGCCTTCACTATTGATATTGAACAAGCCAATAATGATGCCAGCGTCACTATTCGCTATCAAGGCTGTGCTAAAAAAGGCTTATGTTACCCGCCTATTAAAAAGGTAGTAGATTTAAGTAAAGTAGCTTTAGCCGCTAATTCAGCAAATGATGCGCAGCATGTTTTAGCGGCATTAGAAGCAAATAATTCGCCACAAACCAGTGCGGATTCAAATACTAAAGTAAGTAATACAGAAAATAGCAGCGAACAGCACCAATTAGCTGACATGCTTAAAAGTGACAGTGTTTGGCTCACGCTAGCGGCATTTTTCATTGGTGGTTTGCTGTTGTCTTTTACTCCTTGTGTTTTTCCTATGTATCCAATTTTAACTGGCATTATTGTTGGTCAAGGTGACAAGCTATCAACTAAACGGGCATTTGCCCTATCTTTTGCTTATGTGCAAGGTATGGCGATTACCTATACATTACTTGGCATTGTTGTCGCCATTGCCGGTGCGCAATTTCAAGCCATGTTTCAGCACCCCATTGTGCTCATTGCCTTAAGTGTTTTATTCATTTTCTTGGCACTTTCCATGTTTGGCATATTTAATTTAGCCTTGCCAAGTAGCTGGCAAAATAAGTTGAATCAGCTAAGTAGTAATCAAAAAGGCGGCTCTTATATTGGTGTTGTAATAATGGGGGCTATTTCAGGCTTGGTCGCATCTCCGTGTACGACAGCACCATTAACCGGTGCGCTGTTATATATTTCCCAGTCTGGTGACATCCTGCTAGGTGCTTCTGCGCTATATGCGCTAAGTTTAGGTATGGGTTTACCCTTACTGGTGTTAGGTAGCTCTGGTGGTAAGTTACTGCCTAAAGCGGGTAACTGGATGAACGTCATTAAGAATATATTTGGCTTATTGTTATTAGCCGTACCGATATTTTTGCTAGAGCGTTTCTTACCTATAATAGTGATCGATATACTTTGGACTGTGCTAATTTTGGCGACTGCTGGTTATTTTTATACCGTCAATCATAATTCGGCTAAAACCTTTGGCTTTGGTTTGCGTAGTATATTAATCTTTTTAGTATTCTTTATCGGCGCAAATAAAGCTTACCAATTAGTTTATCCGGTAACTAATGCCTCGGAGTCACAACAAAGTGAACATCGTGGCTTTGAGCAGGTGAAAAACTTAACAGCAATGAACCAAGCTATTGCAAAAGCCAATGCACAAGGAAAAACCGTGATGGTTGATTTGTATGCCGATTGGTGTGTAGCTTGTAAAGAGTTTGAAGAATACACCTTTTTTGAAGCAAACGTACAAAACGCGCTTGCAGACACCGTATTACTACAAATAGATTTGACCGATACCGGTTCTAAGGACAGTATCGAATTAATGTCTCACTTTGAAATATTTGGTTTACCGTCGATTTTATTCTTTGATAAAAGTGGTAATGAATTATCGCAGCGCCGAGTTACTGGTTTTATGGCCGCTGATGAATTTTCAGTTCATGTTGATAAAACATTTACGCCTTAGCATCAGCAAGTAATAACTAATCAAAAAGCGCCTTTTGGCGCTTTTTTTTGCAGTAAAAATATTGTTTAGTTAATTAACCCAGAGTCTGAGTGTGTTAATACTTTCCAGTTACCATCAACAATTTCCCGACGAATAAAATCAAAAATTTCAACTTCAGGTATCGGTTTTGAGAAATAATAACCTTGAATAAGATCACAGTCATTGTCGGTTAAACTACGCAGCTGTGCTTGGGTTTCAACACCTTCAGCAATCACGGTTAATCCTAAGTTTTTTACCATAGCGATGGTTGACATAATGATTTGAAAATCAGCATGGTTTTCTAACATACCAAAGACAAAGCTTTTATCAATTTTAATCACATCAACAGGCATGCGTTTTAAATAGGCCAAAGACGAATAGCCAGTGCCAAAATCATCAATCGCAAAACTAAAACCTAGTTTACGCAATGCATCCATAGTGGCTATTGCTTTATCAATATCCTTAACAAGCGTTTGCTCAGTTAATTCCAGCTCAAAATTTTCTGCTTTAAGGTCAAACTCTTTCAACAACTCTTTTAAATAACTCAGCAGATTTACATCAATAAACTGCGCAGCTGACAAATTAATAGCGATTTTAACATCCTTCAAGCCGATGTCTCGCATGCCTTGATACAACTGAAAACAACGACGAATAACCCAATAACCCAGTGTAATCATATGCTCAGAGTTTTCTAAAATTGGAATAAAATCATCTGGCGAGACCATGCCGCGCTCCGGATGCTGCCAGCGTAACAAGGCCTCAAAGCCATGTACTTTATTCGTTTTTGCGACCAGTTGAGGCTGTAGGCTTAAACTAAATTGCCCCTTAGCAAGCGCTTGTTTTACCTCTCCTTCCATCATCACTCGATGGGCAACTCGTTTAAACATATCGCCATGATAAATGAAGTACTGATCGCCACCATTGTCTTTTGCCTCATACATGGCAATATCAGCGTGACTTACCAACTCACTTGCCTGTATCAAATTACCATCTGTCATGGCGATACCAATACTGCTGGTGACATAAAACATCGCTGAATTAATTTTTATTGGTTGCTGAAAGCTTTTTATTATTGTTTTAGACAACTGCTCAGCCACTTCATAGGAGGTATCGTCATTTAATAAGATAACAAATTCGTCACCACCAAAGCGACATACCATACCTATATTAGCCACACTGAGGTTTATTCGATTTGCTGCCTCGACAAGCAACTTATCGCCTTCACCATGGCCATGGCTATCGTTAACTTTCTTAAAGTCATCTAAATCAAGAAATAAAATACCAACATTACGGCTATTACGCGCCGCACTTTTTAACTGTTTACGTAATTGGTAGTTTAACATATTACGATTGGGAAGCCCTGTTAGCAGGTCATACATGGCTATATTTTCAAGTTCTTTGGTCTTTTGTGTCACTTCAAGATTTAATTGCTCTAATTCATAGCTTAAGTCTATCGTGGCATTAATCAAGACATCTATTTCATCTGGAAAAATTTTTGATTGGGTTATTTTTACGGCACGAAATTGGTCAAATTCTTTACGGGCAAGCAAAGGTAATATATCTGAAAGCACCAATAACCTTTTGGTAAAAGGACCAGCAACAAAGTGTACTAAGAAGGCTAAAACGATAAAGATAGCCAACGCTGACAATATAAACTGCAGACGATATGCTTGGTATTTACTGGTAAACGAACTAACATCGTCAACTTGAGCCATATAAAAATCTTGCGAAAATGAAGATGCCAACGGTAACAAATTAATCAAATAACTCTTACCTTGATACTCTACTTGCAAACCGTTTACTTTCACTGAGGATAAAAAATCAGTGGCTGGGTTTTGGGCAAAGAGTTCTTTCATTAATTGTGCGGCTGACGAAGTAATAATTTTCGCTTGCGCTAACCTGGCATCTTGCGACTTCTCGAAGGCTACGATAGCGACTTGATTTTCTAAAGCCTGATTAATGGCATAGATAACATCAACGAAGGAGATAGCCATAGTGACAATTGCCATTTCTCCTTGTGCATTCAATATCGGTACCGATACTAATTGTTGACACTGTTGCACACAACTGAGGTAGTCATCTGGAGCAAAGCTTTCACTCACTCGCTGCATACTCGCCAACACTTGCCCAGATAATGGCGCAGATTGAAAAATGGGTTTAAGTTCACTTGTAACTAACCATAATGCTTCAACATTATGATTTATTTGCAAGGCATCAAGCTGTTGTTCTATGGCATTGGCCGCATGGATAAAATCTGCTTGTTCTTTAAGTTGTATAAGATCAGTAAATGACTCCAACCAAATACGTGCTTGCTCTCGAACAATGCGACTTTGCATTGCAAATTGGGCGTTACCTTGGCGTAACTTAGTACTTTGATATTGTGAAAACTCTTGATCTAATCTCGCAACCGACAAAATAGAAATAGATAAACTCAAAAGCAATAAAGCACTGACAACCAGCACAAAAAACTTAACGGAAACACTGATAAATTTCGCTTTCATCATTAAAACCAATACATAAATTGAATAGCCCAAACCTGCCAGTTTTTACTATCATTAGCGATAGGGTCTGGTTGAATAATAGGGGATAATCTCGCCCCACCTTCCATCCAGTGGAACTCAGCATTAATACGAAAGTCACTGGAGAAATCATATGAAAGACCAATCATATTATCATGGTGAAAGCCAAAGTATGACGGCACCAAACCACCAGTACTTTGCGTTAATTCAAGACCATTTGTATCATCTTTATTGGCATAAAATTTTTCGTGACGAGTCATTACGGTTAAATTTTTGTCTAATTTATAACTCACTTGTAGGTAATAGCCTTGGCCGATATCATCACGATGAAAACTCGGAAAATAAAACCCTTTAGTAACAAAACGCTCTTGAAATAATTCGGCGCTAAATTGCCAAAACTCTCCTTCATAGAGGGCATTGGCGGTATAAAATTGAAAAACAAAATCACTATCAAAAAAATTATCGACTTGCGCTCGCTCATAAGTAAAAGTCGAATCTAGGGCTGAAATGCCAAAGCGCCACGACGAAAAAGCAGGCCGCCAATAAACACTCGCTTGCATATCAAGGTCGTGATCAAGATGACCTAAGGCAAATTTACCGATAACAACATCAGACTGTTCATCTGAAATAGCACTTTTACCTCGGCTAAAATTAAAATCTATTTCCCCTACGACATCATCGCTATAACTTAACTTAACAGCGGCACCATCGCCCCCTACCGCTACGTCACGAAAGCCATCAAAATAAACCACCTGTGGAATAATGATCGATGGTCGGGCAAAGGGAATATCGCGAGTACTGGAATATAGCCAATGATTATTTTTAACACGACCAAAATAAAATCTCGCTTGCCAGACATCATTGTGGAAAGCATCCCACTCCAACAGCAGATAGTCCAGACGAAGGCCTGCGTGATAACGATTACCGCCATTAAGATAAACCGCTTGTCCGGCAATGCGAAAATCATTATTAAGTTGGTAGGATGCATTGAGACCAACTTCGGTCAATTCTAGTGATATACTTTCATCATCGTTAATATAATTACTGTTATTGGCATTGACTAGGCCTTGCGCGACAAAGCCATGAACTTGTAATTTCTCATTATTAACTTCGGCAGCGCTAAGACTAGCAACCAAGCATAAACTGCAAAGCGCAGTGATATAATAAGGCAATAACCTAGTCCGCCTAATCATCAATTTTAATGACGTTAACATCTGTGACCTCCGATAAATTTTCCACATAACCAATAGCACCTTTAGTAGATTTTATTGCTTTAATAAGCGCTTGTTGAGTGGCGACTTCAATGGGGGCAACGCCATAGCCCGAAAATGTCAATTTGTGCCATATACGGTCAAGTTGATAGGGAAATAAACGTAGCTGTTCTTTACAAAATTTTTGATGTAACGGATTTTTGCTCGGCAAAACATATACCACAATAGGCGTGCCATTTTTCCAATGGATTTGCCGCATGGAATAAATACGACGTAACTGGTTAACCGACAACGATGCGGTATCGGCCGTTATGTTTGAAATAATATTAATTGCATATACTTGAGGACTAAAAAGCAAGATTACGACAGCAATTTTAAAAAATATGGCTTTAATAATTTCATCCTTGTAATTAACCTAAAACGACACGCCAGCATTTAACTAATGACATACTTTTACAGAAATCAGTTAAATCAATGAATTAATTAAAATTCCTACAATATTTAGTTTAGTAAAATTATTATAACTTACCTAAAATTTATAGCTTTATTTTCCCTCTCAAGTGATTAGACCAGTATTTTGCTGCTATATTCTGCGAAAACACTATAATAATCGGCTAATGAGATTATTTCTGACATTTAGGTCAAATTTAATTCACTCGCATAGTTAATTATGACAATATGCTGTATTACTTAATAATTAAGGTGTTTTTACCGAAAATGACTGCCAAGTTTAACATTTTAGTTCTAAATGGCCCCAATTTGAATATGCTGGGCAAGCGTGAGCCTACTATTTATGGCTCATTGTCATTAACTGAAATTATGACCAAATTAACCAGCATTGCCGATGGCATGAATGTTCTGTTGAGTCATAAACAGTCGAATGCTGAACATAGTCTGGTTGACGAAGTTCATGCCAGCTTTGAAAAAATAGACTTTATCATAATAAATCCCGCCGCTTTTACTCATACCAGTGTTGCGCTTAGGGATGCTTTATTATCCGTTAACATCCCATTTATTGAAGTTCATTTGTCAAATGTACATGCTCGAGAATCATTTAGACAACATTCATATTTATCAGATATTGCCGTCGGTGTTATTAGCGGCTTAGGCGCCAATGGTTATGAATATGCTTTGGCTGCTGCAAGACATTGGTTAGAAAAAAAATAAAAACAAACAACAAATTAACACTTTAGTGATGATATTCACTTAAGTATTCACACACATAAATTTAATAATGATAAAAAGGTATTCAAATGGATATTCGTAAAATTAAAAAGTTAATTGAACTGGTTGAAGAGTCAGGCATCAACGAATTAGAAATTTCTGAAGGCGAAGAGTCAGTACGTATAAGCCGTGGCGCCCCAATGATGCAGGCAGCTCCTATGATGCACGCTGCACCTATGATGCACGCTGCACCGGCACCAATTACGGCAGCAGACGCGCCTGCTCCCGCATTGAGTGGCCATATTGTTCGTTCACCTATGGTTGGTACTTTCTATGCGTCAGCATCACCTGATTCACCTGCCTTTGTAGAAGTGGGTCAACACGTTAATGCTGGCGATACCTTATGTATTCTTGAAGCAATGAAAATGATGAACCAAATTGAAGCTGACAAATCAGGTGTTATTAAAGAAATTCTAGCGGGTAACGAAGACGCTATTGAATTTGATCAGCCGCTTTTCATCATTGAATAAGCCCATATGTATCAACAAATAAGGGTCATTCCATGTTAGATAAAGTTGTTATCGCCAATCGCGGCGAAATTGCACTAAGAATATTACGTGCATGTAAAGAATTAGGTATAAAAACGGTTGCAGTGCACTCCACTGCTGACCGAAACTTAAAACACGTTTTATTAGCTGATGAAACCATCTGTATTGGTAAAGCATCCGCGCCTGACAGTTATCTCAATATTCCGGCAATAATAACCGCAGCAGAAGTCACTAATGCCGTAGCTATTCACCCTGGCTATGGTTTTCTTGCTGAAAATGCTGACTTTGCTGAACAAGTAGAAAAATCAGGTTTTGCATTTATTGGCCCTAAGGCGGAAAGTATCCGTATTATGGGTGATAAAGTTGCAGCAATCAGAGCGATGAAGATAGCCGGTGTGCCTTGTGTCCCTGGTTCAGATGGGCCATTAAATGACGATCAAGAGGCCAATAGAGCTCATGCAAAACGCATTGGTTACCCTGTTATCGTTAAAGCGGCTGGTGGTGGTGGTGGTCGTGGTATGCGGGTGGTGCGCAACGAAGAAGAATTGATTGATGCTATTGCTTTAACTAAACAAGAAGCTGGCACTATTTTCAAAAATGACATGGTTTACATGGAAAAATTCCTTGAAAACCCTCGTCATGTGGAAATTCAGATCATGGCTGATGGCCAAGGTGGTGCGATTCATTTAGGTGAACGTGATTGTTCAATGCAACGTCGTCATCAAAAAGTGGTTGAAGAGGCCCCTGCACCAGGTATTACGCCTGAAATGCGGGCAAAAATTGGTGAACGTTGTTGTAAAGCGTGTCTTGACATTAACTACCGCGGCGCAGGCACCTTTGAATTTCTGTACGAAAACGGCGAATTCTATTTCATTGAAATGAATACCCGTATTCAGGTTGAGCATCCCGTGACGGAAATGATCACAGGCGTCGATTTGATCAAGGAGCAATTACGCGTTGCCGCTGGTCAGCCGTTATCTTATACCCAAGATGATATTAAAATTGCTGGTCATTCCATTGAATGTCGTATTAATGCTGAAGATCCTCGTACTTTTATTCCTTCGCCAGGAAAAATCACCCGTTTCCATCCTCCAGGTGGTTTGGGCGTGCGCTGGGATTCTCACATTTACGCTGACTATTCTGTGCCACCACACTATGACTCAATGATCGGTAAATTGATCACTTGGGGCGATAATCGTGATGTCGCTATGGCACGTATGCGTAACGCTTTAAGTGAGTTGGTTATTGATGGCATTAAAACCAATATTGCTTTACACAAAGATATTTTAAATGACCAAGGTTTTGTTAATGGTGGTGCAAATATTCACTACCTTGAAAAGAAACTTGCCGATTTTAAATAAACGTTAAATTTATCTTCGTTATAAAAAAGCTCTGCGTGCAGAGCTTTTTTTATTTATAATGATGTTATCCATAGAGTAGAGCCATTAGACGTTATGACTGAATTACTAGAAAAGCCTTTGCCACCCGCCGATGATGATTGTTGTGGCGGCGGTGCTTGTAACCCTTGTGTCTGGGATCATTACTACGCAGAACGAAAAAAATGGCGCTTACAACAAGTCGCATTAAAAGACGCCGAAGCGCAAAAAAGTTCGTAAACGCCAGGTTAGCCGTCATTTGGAATACTTTGTTGGCCACTTTTTTCACACTTGCTGCGATGCTAAGTTTAGTTTCGAATTTATCAACTGACAGATCACCACCAGATAGATAGCCCCCGCCATTAAGAGCGCAAAGGGTAAGGCGCTACCATCATAAAATACGGCAAGAATAGGACCGGCTAGTGAACCTATACCAAAACGTAAGGTACCATTTACCGCGGTTGCAGTACCAGCATGTTCAGCAAATTCTTGCAAAATCAAGGCATCGGCATTAACTGAAATCATCGATAAACTGCCCATTAAAGGCAATATGACCAGTACATGATAAAGTAACCCCAAAGTAAAAATATTAGCCATCAGCAAACTCGTTGCCGTGACCAACGCCAGCACAACACCAAAGTGTAACATTTTTCTCGATCCCACCCTGGCGACAAAGCGTGTATTAATAAAGTGCGCCGTCATTAAGGCGAAAACATTCAGGCCAAATAGCAAGCTAAATTCAAACTCAGAGACCTTAAACACCGTCAAATAGACAAATGGAATGGCGGTTATATAAGCAAAAAAGGCCAACGAAACTATCATCGCCGTTAACAAATCAAAACGCGCAGCTCGATTACTAAAAACAATTTTATAACGTTCAAGCACAGAATAGTTTATGGTCGTTTTAACGGTTTTAACGTCCGGTAAATAGAAAAAACTGCTGGCCAGAACAATCAAGGCATAACCCGCCAAGACGTAAAATATCATTTGCCAACTGTGCAATAGTAAAACGCTACCAATACTGGGTGCAATCATTGGCGCCAGCATCATGATCATACTGACATACGACAGCCCTTTCGCGGTATCTTTGCCATAAAGCTGGCGAATAATACCTGGTACAACAACAGTAGCGGCACTACTGATAAACGCTTGCATAAAACGCAGGGCAATAAATTGCTCAATACTTTTTGCAAAAGTTAAGGCAACCGTCATTAATATAAAGCCTAAAAGTCCAACCATAACTAACGTGCGACGAGAATATTTGTCAGCCATCGGGCCAAAAACTAAAAGCCCTATCGCGTAACCCAATAAATAAATACTTAAGCTATTTTGTACCAATGGCATTTTAGTTGAAAAATAGTCAGTAAGTTCCGGCATACCTGGCAGGTACATATCAATAGCCAAAGGAGATACCGCGATAATAGCAGCCAATAAGGGTAAAATTAATCTAAATGATATGGTAACTTTTTGCTCGGTCAAAACAGCTGTTCCCTAGGTTTTTGAAGATTCAGGATAGTCATAAACTAATTTTCCAAGCACTTGAATAGCTTGGTCAATTTTTTCACTCCATTGCACACCATAGCTAATGCGCATATAGTTTTTATACTTACCTGAAGGTGAAAATATCTCTCCGGGAGCGAAATTAACTCCGAGGGCAACCGCTTGATTGAAAAGCTGACTGGTATCAACATGCGAACGGCAACGCAGCCATAAAACACTCCCCCCCTTAGGCTTTGAAATACAAACTTGCTCAGGGAAGTATTCAGCAGTTAACGCACGCATACGCTCACAGTTATAGCGCAGCGTTTTTCTTAGTACTTGAAGGTGTCTATCATATTCGCCGCTCATTAAATAATCGCTTAATGTCCATTGTTGTAACATCGAGGTAGAGCATGATTGCGCCCTTTTGATGCGCTTCGCTTTTTCTTCAAACTTACCCGGCAACAACCAACCCACGCGATAGCCTGGAGCGGCTGTTTTGGAGAAAGAAGAACAAGTTAATACTAATCCTTTTTCAGAATATAACTGCGCAGGCACAGGCCGGCGCTCCGTGAAATACAAATCGCTATAAACTTCATCTTCAATCAGTACTATGTGGTTTTTTTCCAGTAACTTCACCATTGACTGTCGCTGCTTGTCTGTCATCATTGACCCTAGCGGATTACTAATAGCACTTGAAAACAAACAGGCTTTCACTGGATGCTGCGCAATAACCTTAGCTAACTCTTTGACACAAACACCTGCTTCGGTGCAGGTATAAACCTCCAATGCCTTCATACCAAGGCTTTCAATCAGCTCGATCAGACCGAAGTAACAAGGCGACTCAACGGCAATAATATCACCGCGTTTAGCAACGCATTGCAGTGCAATAGACAAGGCTTCTTGGGCGCCATTGGTAATAATTATATCTTCGTGATTAACCTGAACACCCTGTTCTTGATAGCGAAAGGCTAAATTCAAGCGTAATTTAGGATCGCCATTCACCGGACCATAGCTCACGGCTTTTTCCGAAACACGACTAATAACCGAACGCATTAACCTCGCGAGTGCTTTATCTGGTGGGTGGGCATGTACCGGATTGGAAATACCAAGTGCTACAGAGTCAGGCATATGCACAGCTTCATAAACTTGTTCGATTAAACTACGACATGATATTTCCGTTGGCTCACAACTGGCCCACTTTGCTCGCATTGGCAATAACGTACGAGCTTGCGTGGCTTTTAAGTAGTAACCTGACTGTGGACGAGCAGAAATAGTACCTTGGCGCTCAAGCTCAACGTAGGCTTGTTTCACTGTCGGTACGCTAATTTCAAACTGTCGACTCAGTTTGCGTAAACTTGGTAATTTATCTCCAGGACGTAATGCACCACTTTGTTCCTGACGCTCAATAAAGTCGATCACTTGCTGGTATAAAAATTCTGCCGCTGATTTATCTACTAATCGCATAACTGTGTAGGTTTCATTTTCATTTTTCTGTATATGTTATTAAAACAAAAAATCAGTAAAATAGCTATCTGTCACTAAAAGCAGTTATCTATCGACATTAACGGTATTGCTCGTTTTCACCACAAAACACTTACGCGCTAGCGCTAGTTAGGAATTATCATGAACAGCACATTTTTATACATCATCACGGTATTAATTTGGGGCTCGACCTGGATAGCAATTAAATACCAACTAGGTGATGTCGCCAGCGAAGTTTCTATCGCCTACCGCTTTGGTTTAGCTGCCATTATATTATTGGCTTATTGTCAGCTTAAAGCGTTAAGGTTACGGTTTTCATTGCGCCATCACCTGCAGTTCTTCATTTTCGGTGTGACGTTATTCAGTTTCAATTACTATTTACTCTATTCTGCACAGCAACACATTAATTCAGCACTAACCTGTATTGCCTTTTCTTCGATCATGTTTTTTAATGTTTTCAGTGCTCGAATTTGGTATGGCACGAAAATCACTCAACAAGTTTACTTAGGTGGCGCACTTGGCTTATTGGGTATTGTGACCCTGTTTTGGCCACAAATTAGTGATACTCATTTAGGTAAAGAAACATTATTAGGCTTAGGACTGTGCATTGCTGGTACTATGATTGCCTCTACAGGCAATATGTTGTCAATGAAGAATCAAAAACTAAACCTGCCACTTATACCTGCAATGACATGGGGCATGACCTACGGCGCTATTTTTATGGCAGTAGTCGCTATGATACAAGGGAGAAGCTTCAACTTTGAGGTCAGTTTCTCTTATGTCAGCTCATTACTTTATTTAGCGATTTTTGGCTCTGTTATTGCTTTTGGTAGTTACTTAACCTTACTAAATCGTATTGGCGCTCATCAAGCTTCATATGCCTCGATAATGTTTCCAGCGGTTGCGGTGATCATTTCAACGGTTGTCGAAGACTTTGCTTGGACCACGTATACCTTTGTCGGCTTAGCATTTATTTTGGCCGGAAACCTCGTGGTACTCGCTCGCCCCAAAAAGCAATTACTCAGTGACAGTTGTACAGAAAAACATACATATAGCGCTATTCAATCAAATGTAAATCAAGCATATTTAAAGACAGAGCGCTTATAATCAGGACTAATTCTTTCCAACTGGTCAACTTTTTGTGCGCAGTTCGCTTAAACTTAAGTGCTCATTGCACAACGGCGCTGGATACCTTCCTTTTCAGCGTCGTTTTTTCTTTAATTTTCATCGTTTTTTTTAAATTAATCATTTATAAACTTTTCTGATAGTCTAGCAGCAAAAGGAATTGGGATTTAGTTATGACTCGAATAATAATAATAATAATAATATCAATGAGCATCAGTTTTGCTGTTACCGCGGAAAAATCTACTGTAGCAGCCTATGGTACATTACCTGTCGCTAGTCAAATGAGGTTGTCACCTGATGGCAACCATATTGCGTTAATTAGGAATCATGAAGGCAATTCATATATTACTGTGATTGATCGGGTGAAAAAAACCACTAATTTTTTGGTAACTACTGATAATGAAAAATTTAAGCTAGGCTGGTTTCGCTGGGCCAATAATGAAATGTTACTTGTCAGTGCACATTACCCGGTACATCGCATGCTAAGAAAATATACTGAGGCTCGTTTATATAAAATTAGAATTGATGGTTCAGAAAAAATGCGACAAGTTTCCCAAGCAAAAAACGGTGAGCGTATGGCGCAATACCAAAACACCATTATCGATATGTTGCCCGACGAACCCAATCATATTTTAATGGAGATAGATTACAAAAGTGGTAACAACCCCGATGTTTATAAGATAGATCTAAAGAAAAAAAATTCACGTTCGCGGCTGGTTCGCGGCAGAAACAACATTACCCACTGGATGACAGATCAGCAACACAGAGTTCGCTTAGGCTTTGGCATTGATAAAACACGTATTTTCTATTCCCTTTTTGATATTAAAACTAAAAAGTGGCGAAATATTTGGGATTACGAAATTTTTGACGCACCTGACATTACACCGCTTGGCTTTGGCTTAAATCCTAATGAATTATATATTAGAGCTGACCACCAAGGTCGCTATGCAATATTTACTGTAGACCTGACAAATGACGATTTACCTCGTACTTTAGTTTATGCCGATAAAAATTATGATATTGAAGGCAGTCTAATTTATTCGAAGCTGAGCCAAGATGTCATTGGGGTTTATCATGGCGAATCTGAAAATAATAAAGTTTACTTCAATCCCTCATACGAAAAATTTCAACAAGCCTTAAATAATGCAATCCCTAACTCATCAAGCAGTATAAGTAGTTTTAGTGACGATGAACGTCAATACATATTACATACTACCAGCATTGAATCTGCTGGAAGATATTATTTTGGTGATAGAGATACTGGGGAATTAAAACCTTTAATTGACCAATACCCTCAACTAAATAAAACCAATATCATGGGAAAAACCAAATATAACTATCAGGCAAGTGATGGCCTAACAATAGAAGCTTACTTAACATTACCGGCTCATGCTCCGGCCGAAAATCGACCAGCTATAATCATGCCACATGGAGGGCCAATGAGCAGAGTTTACGGTGGTTTTGATTGGTTTTCTGAATTTTTTGCTAGTCGCGGCTATCTAGTGTTTGAACCAAATTTTAGAGGGTCGTCAGGCTATGGATTCAAATTTGAAATGGCCTCGATAAAAAGTTGGGGTGGTGCGATGCAAACTGATTTGGCTGATGCAGCAAATTGGTTAACTAAAAACCATTATGTCGACAAAAACAATATTTGTATTGTTGGCGCTAGTTACGGTGGCTACGCGGCACTGATGGCGGCGGCTACACAGCAAGGTACGTTTAAATGTGCGGTAAGTTATGCTGGCGTTTCTGATTTAGAATATTTACTAAGAAAGTCACGAAACTTTACCAATCATAAAGTAGTCAAAAAACAAATTGGCGATGACAGTACAGAACTTGAAGAAAATTCACCGATTAACTTCGCTAAAAACATCAATATTCCTATCATGTTAATTCATGGCGACCTAGATACTATTGTGCCTGTTGAGCATAGTCAAAAAATGTACGCGTCCTTAATGGAGCATGATAAAGACGCAGAATATATTGAATTGGAAAATGGTGATCACTATTTGAGTATCGAAAAAAATAGGCTCACGACTTTAAGTTCAATAGCCGACTTTCTTGAGCAACATTTAATTAAGTAACGTTGTAGCGATATACCCTAGTGACATTGAGTCTGACGACTTGCTGCTAACGAGTATTAAAGGGCTAAATACCAAGATAAACCTTGATTCTCAGTTACCTTATAAGCGTTTAAAATGGCCCTTTCAAATTGACTTTAAAAGGGCTTATTAAGCTATGGTGATTTAATCTCCCCGTATTTAATCACTACCTATTGGCGAACCGGGTGGCAATATTATTTTCGACGCGGGGGTCGATGACTTATCGTGCGCTAAGCTGTAATTAATTTGTTGCGCTAATAACTGAAAATGCGCGCGATAACCTTGATACTTTCGTGTGCTGCGCTTTTCGCTTAACCATTGCACTAAGTCCACTAAACTCACATATATCTCAGCCCTAACTTCAGGCACGATATCTTGGCGATGCCAAAGCGCAATTAAGTGATCTACTAATTGTTGATTAACCCGTTGCTGCACTAACAGCGCCGTTGAACTTTGCGCTGCTGACTTTACCGTACCGTTAAGCAATTTATTCAGCAGGAGTGCTACTGATGGAATCTCGTCATCCAGCATAGCTTGCTGCTGCAACCTAGCTAAGCGCGCGGCATTGAGTAATAGCGACAACGTATGTTTAGCACTGGCCTCTGCAGCGCTGATCGGATCAAAAGTTAACCCTGTTTGGCTAGTGAAGCTTTCTCTATTTCGACTATAACCGTAGGCTTTAGGCGATATTAAGGCGGAAATTTTAGCCGGCAGTGTTAAGGTTTTTGCTGAAAGTGTTGTCATTAAGGCATCAAGCGCGGCTTGTTGTGACTTGCCTGAGACCATTTTTTGCTGATTAGAAAATTGTTCACTGCGTAATTGATAGCCATAGTCGACACCGGCGATGAGTTTCGCGGTAGCTTGTACCTGAAAGCGGTGAAAGTTATAAATAGGCACTAAAACTTGTTCCAGCTCAGACATCGGCGTACCGATTGGAATGCTGTTTATACCAAAATTTTCTAAAGCCAGCGCTCTAACTTTTAATACCCGCGTTAGTTCTGTAGCAGCATCTTTACCATTGTCCCATAAGTGGCCACTGGCATGAGCACCTGATTGCGGTCGAGCATCCGGATCAGAAACATAGGCTAGCCCCTTTTGCTGGGTGGCGATGACTAACTCAGTCAAATATTGGGCTTCTCGAGCTTTTTCGACATCAGCATAACCATAAGCAATAACATATTTATCCCACTCGCCGATATCTTTCGCGTAGGCATTCGCTAAACTGATGGTGCCATTTTCAATTGTGACTAACGGATGAGGATAATCCATTACTGACGCGCGATCATTAACACTGGCAGCAAAGTTATGCGCAATGCCTAAAGTGTGTCCAACTTCATGGGCTGATAGTTGACGAATACGTGCTAAAGCCATGTCTTTCATGGCACTGGTATCTGTATCGACATGCTTAAACGGTGACGTTAACCCCAAAGCAATTAAATAATCTTGGCGCACACGTAATGACCCTAGCGTGACATGACCTTTGATAATTTCGCCGCTACGCGGGTCAATCACTGACGCGCCATACGACCAACCGCGGGTTGCACGATGTACCCATTGAATAACATTGTAACGTACGTCCATGGGGTCAGCGTCGCTGGGCAATAACTTCACTTGAAAAGCATTTTTATAACCAATCGCCGTAAAGGCTTGGTCCCACCAACGCGCGCCATCTAAAAGCGCACTTTTAACCGGCTCAGGCACGCCAGCATCTAAATAATAAATAATCGGTTCAACGGCTTCACTTACTGGCGCTGAAGGGTTCTTCTTATGCAAACGATGGCGCGGAATATCACGCTGAATCAAAGGTTCGTCGATAGCGCTGGCATAATCGGCATAGTCATGTTGCCAAAAACCACTATAAGGGTGGAATTTTCTGCTTTGATATCCCTCATCAGGCAGTTTAATCAATGAATGGTGTAAATTTACCGTCACCGCTGAGGCCTCGGGAGTAACTGAGCGCAAGTGTGCTCCAGCTTTCGTGCCTTTATAAGTCACCGTAGCTTCTAATTCAGTATTATTCGGGAACGCTTTCGTGCGTTTTTCATAAACAGCGCTGCGCGTAGTGTCAATGCTATAGCTACCCTGTTTAGTGCGTTGTAATTGCTCAGACAAATGATGAATATCAGACAATAAAAATGGCGTGTAGTCGATTAATATTTTGCTGTTATCTGCTGAGCTATGACTGACGGTAAAACCCCAAATAATCGAGCTAGCAAAGGCTTCATCTATGGCTTGCTGCTCAAGCATGTTGTCGGTATTAGCACGATAATAGCTATTAAGTTGACGTAAGAATACTTTTTCACCCACCCTCTCAAAACGTACTAATCGTGTATCGCCTAGTTGACCACGGTCTAAACCAATATCATTGGAACCAACGCCATGTGGCAAACTACTTTGAAACAAAAACTCTTGCTCAAAATTCTCTATTTCTAAAAATACTTGCCCGGTTTTATCGTCTAGATAAAAAGAAAAGTAACCTTGATGTTGCTGCTTGTCTTTCACAAATTCAGCGTAACTTGTGGCTGCTTCTGCATGTGCTTGTATTGATAGCACACCACAACAAAACACTACGATTAGCCTTGAGAAAAAACTCATTCGATATCCTTGTAGTCAATAAAGCCAAGTGAATTAACTATAATATTCACTTAACGAGAATTAAAAAAATTAGAAGTACTGAAAATACACTTATTCTTGTTATAATCGAGGTAAAAGTAACCTTTGATGTCTTGAGAGTAAATCATAACATCGAAAATTAACTGCTATTTTCTATTTAACCAGAGTGTGACTCTAAAGTAATTAGGTAACCCGATGCAACGACTAGCCCCCGCTTTACGTGAAGATAATGTACCGTTAGATTTAATTTTACTGATAAAAACTATTTTAGCTGCCACGAAAGAAATTTCTTTCCGCGTCAGCCAAGGACATTTGGGAGACACTATGGGCTCAACCCTGGATGAAAATATTCAAGGTGAAGTGCAGAAGAAACTTGACGTGGTGGCCAATGAGTTAATTAAAGACATTCTCTTAGAGTCCGGCTTTGTTAAAGCTATATCGTCGGAAGAGGAAGACACCTCAGTAGCAGGTTGCGAAAATGGCAAATATATCGTTTCATTTGACCCACTTGATGGTAGTTCAAATATCGACATTAACTCGCTGATCGGCACGATATTCTCGATTCATCAAGCGCCGGAAGACATGGCTGCTAGCGACCCAGACATGTTCAAACAAGCAGGTAATAAGCAAATTTGTGCCGGTTATGTGCTTTATGGCCCTTCAACCATGTTAGCCATGACCACCGGCAGTGGCACACACTTTTACGTACTCGATCGCACCCACGGTGGTTACTTGTTAGTTGAGCGAAATGTGCAAGTACCGCAAGATACCCAAGAATTTGCGGTAAACATGTCAAATCAACGATTTTGGCAAGCACCCATGCAACACTATATTAGCGATCTATTAGCGGGCGATACAGGGCCTCGTGGTAAAAACTTTAATATGCGTTGGATTGCCGCTATGGTCGGTGATATTCATCGTGTGTTAAGTCGTGGCGGTTTATTTACTTACCCTGCAGATAACAGAAACCCTGAACAAGCTTACAAATTACGTTTAATGTATGAAGCCAACCCAATGAGCTTTTTAATCGAGCAAGCTGGTGGTTTAGCCATGACCAGCCAAGGGCGCATTATGGATATGACACCAACCGATATTCATCAACGTGTAGAGGTTATTATGGGCTCTAAAAACGAAGTAGAAGCTTGTTTAGCTTATTACAAATAACCTTAACCAGTAACTCGTCAAAAAACCACCGTCAACCATAACGGTGGTTTTTTTATTTTATAGACAAAAATTATCGCAAAAATTCTACTTAAGAATAAAGGTTCAAAACACTATTTTACTGCTCGTCAAGACAGATTTATTTGCACAAAGGCATTTCTAAAAATCTAATAAATTTAATTTCAAGCAAGCTGATGCAATAATTACCCCTTCCAATGCGAGAATTAAAGCCTGCTATTAACTTCAGACTCATTAATTCACTGCAACGAATACCCACACTTGTTCATGAAAAAATCAAGAAAACCAAATTTAAAAATCGCTAAACACTTGACTTAGATCAAAAAAAGCTTACAATTTTCACAAATTACTGAAAATACAGAAAGGACGGTAAATATGAAAATTACACCTATGAAGCAATCGCTAGTATTGCACTTTGGTGAAATGGGCTCGCGCTGGGGCTTGAACCGAACATTAGGGCAAATGTACGCGGTTATTGTCCTGACCGAAGCGCCGCTTAATGCCGATCAAATAAGCGAAGCACTACAAATATCTCGCTCCAACGTCAGTATGGGTTTAAAAGAACTTAAATCGTGGAACCTGATCAAACTGCATCATGTGCCAGGTGATAGAAAAGAATACTTCTCAGCACCAAGTGATATTTGGGAAATTGCCCGAACTTTAGTGGTCGAGCGAAGAAAACGCGAGCTAGATCCGACGTTATCAACATTACGTGATGCCTTAATGGAGCAACCCAGCAATGAGTCAGACGAGTACACCCAAATGCGCGTTCAACAAATGCATGATCTGATGGAGATGGTGACTTTATGGACCAATGAAATGCAGGGTATGTCATCAGAAAAGTTATCAGCTTTACTTAAGTTAGGTGAAGGTATTAGTAAACTTTTAGATGTTAAAGACAAGTTACTACTGAGATAACAACAGTAGTTTTTCGATAATGATAGATAAATAACGACAGAGTTTAATCTCCCCAGCTACAACCAAGCTTACACAAACCTTCTTATATAATTTAACCTACTGGAGTACATCACGTGTTAGATGCAGCAGCTATTGCTAACGACACAAGTTTCATGCTTTCACGCATCCAATTTGCTGCCAATATTAGTTTTCATATTTTGTTCCCTACTATCAATATCGCTTTATGCTGGATATTGCTGTTTTTTAAAGTGCGCTATAACCAAACACAAGACGAAAGTTGGTTACGCGTTTACCGTTTTTGGGTGCGGATATTTGCCCTAACCTTCGCTATTGGTGTGGTCAGTGGCATTACTATGTCATTCCAATTCGGCACCAACTGGCCAGGCTATATGGAAACTGTGGGTAATATTGCCGGACCATTACTGGGCTATGAAGTGATGACGGCATTCTTCTTAGAAGCCTCATTTCTCTCAATTATGCTGTTTGGCATGGACAGAGTTTCTAATCGAGTTCACACCATGGCCACTGTGCTGGTTGCTTTTGGCACTACCCTGTCGGCCTTTTGGATTTTATCGCTAGATTCTTGGATGCAAACCCCCGCAGGTTTTGAAATGATTGATGGTGTTGCCCATGTTACGAGTTGGTTTGAGGTGATTTTCAACCCGTCTATGCCTTATCGTTTAAGCCATATGTTGTTAGCATCGGGCTTAACATCAGCATTTTTGATTTGCGGTATTTCCGCTTATCGATTAATAAAAGGCGACAATAAAAAATCAGTAAAACAAGCACTTAATTTCTCTGTCACCTTAGCAGCTGTTTTGATCCCCATACAAATTTTTGTTGGTGATTTACACGGATTAAATACTTTTAAGCATCAACCCGCAAAAGTTGCCGCTATGGAGGGTGTCTGGGAAACGGCCACAGGTGTGCCACTATTATTATTCGCGATACCTAATGAACAAACGCGAAAAAATAGCTTTGAACTCAAAGTGCCTAATCTCGCTAGTATCATTTTGACTCATGACGCCGAAGGGGAAATAAAAGGGCTTAACGATTTTATAGGTGCACATCCGCCGGTTGCGCCAGTATTTTTCAGTTTTCGTATTATGATCGGTATCGGTGTCTTGATGCTGCTATTTTCTTGGCTAGCCACTTATCAATTTGTCATTAAAAAGCACTACCCGCCTTGGTTATTAAAAGCAGGTATTGCCATGACATTTTCCGGTTGGCTAGCGACATTAGCGGGATGGTATGTCACTGAAATTGGTCGCCAGCCTTATCTGGTCAGCGGTATATTGCGCACCAAAGACGCAGTAACTACCACGCCACCTGAAGATATCGCTTTGTCTTTAACCTTATATTTAGTGATCTATGGGTTTTTACTTATTGCCTATATCCGAACCTTATTTGTTATGGCAAATCGCGCAGTAATACTAGAGCAAGCCAATGCGGTCACAATCGAGCAGATGCCGCTTGTTGAACCTGAATTACCCTTAACAAATGAAGGAGTAAAATGATGGCAGCTACAACAGTAGATTGGCTACCCATGGTTTTCGTCGGTTTAATGGGACTGTCGTTTTTAATTTATGCGATACTCGATGGTTACGACTTAGGTGTTGGCGTTTTGCTACCTTTGGATAGCCAGCAACAACGCGACACCATGATCTATTCGATTGGCCCATTTTGGGATGCTAATGAAACCTGGCTTGTGATGGCAATTGGCTTATTGTTAATTGCTTTTCCTAAAGCTCACTCTCTTATATTTCAAGCATTATATCTGCCGACCGCCTTAATGTTGGCGGGGTTAATTCTACGCGGAGTCTCATTTGACTTTCGCACCAAAGCGCCAAGCACGGATAAGAAAAAATGGGATTATGCCTTTAAATTTGGCTCTTTATTGGCCACGCTAGCACAAGGTTACATGTTGGGACGCTATATCACTTCATTTGACGACTCATGGCTAAGTATTGCTTTCTCTGGCCTGTCAGCGGTTTGTGTTACCGCAGGTTATTGCTTTATTGGTGCGGCATGGTTAGTGATGAAAACCGAAGGTCAATTGCAACGCAGGGCGGCAAATTGGGCTAAAGTCACTAACATACTGATGGCAATTGGTATTATCGCGGTATGTATCACTAACTTGTTAATCGATAAACAAATCATGGATAAATGGTTTGGCGGTATTCAAGTATTGATTGTTATCCCGATAACCTTCCTATTGGGCTTCACCTTTATAACTGTACAGCGCTATTTAAATAAAGTGCCAATGGAAAATGACTTGGGTTGTTGGTTACCATTTTTTGCTGCAATCATACTGTTTATTTTATGTTTTTGTGGTTTAGCGTACAGCTTCTATCCTTATATCGTGCCATTTAAAATGACCATATTTGAGGCGGCAAGTGCGCGAGAATCTTTGTGGGTTATTTTTGTTGGTGCCGCCGTGGTATTGCCAATGATCATAGCTTACACCATATTTTCTTATAAGGTCTTTTGGGGAAAAACCACCAAACTAAATTACTAAATGTTATTGCGTTATTGAAAACATAAAAGCCCGATATCAAGCAAAGATATCGGGCTTTTCATTTAACTGAGACGACTTAAGTAACTGTATTTAATAGCGACTAGTCACTATCTTTTTCCTCATTAGCTTTGCTGTCGTCATTTTTTTTATCTTGAGCTTTTATGGCCTCTAACTTGGCTTTATGATCTAGCTTATAGTCCGGCATTTCTGTGTTACCGTCCATCAAGTAGTTATCCATCCAACGCATTAATCGCAAGCTGTAATCATATTGCGCCGCGGCTTTGCGATTACCGTGACCTTCACCTGGGTAATACACTAAACGAACGTCTTTGCCTTGGACCTTCATATAACGATACATTTCCATAGATTGTGCAGGATGTACGCGTGGGTCATCTTTACCATGCATAATTAATAACGGTGTTTTCGACTGGTGTGCCCAATAAATAGGACTGCGTTCTAGGTAATATTGCCATTTATCCCAAGGGTACGAACGTGCATGTACTAAGTGCATTTCGTTAGCAATATCCGTGGTACCAAACTTTGATAATTGATTCGAAATACCGACAAACATGACACTGGCGGCAAAATGTTCAGTCAACTTAGTAGCGGCCCATGCCGAAGCATAACCACCATATGAGCCACCGGTAATACCAACACGTTTAGTGTCCACTAAGCCCATTTCAACCAAATAGTTTTTCATATCAACTAAATCATCAAATTCTGCGCCGGCGTAGTCATTTTGACCGAGTTTAGAATACTCAACTCCTTTACCGGTTGAACCACGATAATTGGGATAAAAAACTGCATAACCGCGCGCTGCCCCCATTTGGCCAGGTTTAGAATACGCCGTTACCCAACCGTTTTTTTCATGGCTTTCGGGGCCACCATGCACTTGCATAATTAATGGGTATTGTTGGCCTTTTTTATAATCTAATGGATAAACTAAAATCCCTCCCACTTCAACGCCATCGCGCGCTTTCATGGTGATCGATTCTTGCTTAGCAAAACGCTTATCTTTTAACCATGGATTAGAGTCAGTGACTTTAGTGAGTCTTTTACCACGGATAAGAAAGCTTTCATTCGGGTGTGTTGCGCTATGCCCTTTTACCGCTA
Organism: uncultured Colwellia sp.; assembly: GCA_963977145.1. GTDB lineage: Bacteria > Pseudomonadota > Gammaproteobacteria > Enterobacterales > Alteromonadaceae > Cognaticolwellia. The sequence continues at coordinate 18,744 of CAXBNP010000032.1, read as the reverse complement.
AGGTTTTATCCGAGTTTGAAATTGATAATGCTGAAGCAATAATTTTCCCCGCTTTGACCTGAGTTTTATAACTGTTAACTCCCGGCTTGATATTAGCGACAATACTTTCAGTGCCAATATTTGCGATAAAATTTAATTTATCGCTTTTATGCGACCATTCAATATCACTGACATGACCAGCAAAATTGGGCAGCCAGTCTTGAATTTCACCGGTTTTAACATCGGCTAAATATAAACGACCGGTAGCAGGGTCGTGTTTATCTTGAGCACCAATAACCGCAATATGTTTGCCGCTATAAGAGAACTCTGCCGTACCTAACTTGCCTTCGGTAGCAATCGACATGGTCACCTTTTGCTCTGCAAGGTTCATCACGTGCCATTGTGCTTTTGTGTACGAGTCATCAATTAACGAGGTTGGTTGAGTTTTAATTAATAACTGCTTATTGTCTGCCGCCCAATTCATATCACTAACATAAGCAGTAATATTTATGGGGTCTAACTTAACGGCTTTATCTTGCACGGTTAAATTAGTGACAAACAATTGTTTGTTTTTTAAGTCCATTTCATAAACTTCAGCTTTAAATCCCAGCTCTTTAAGTTTTTTCTCTGACTTATCTTTCGCGGGCATGGCTAAAAGTGCCACTTGCTTGCCATCTGGACTAATGTCATAGCGGCTAATTGAAGTTTCTTTTAACGCCAATACTTTTTGACTCTCACCACCATCAATAGGAATGCGATAAAGTTGGGTGAATTTTTCATCAGAAAATTTCGCTAAAAAATAAACAAACTTGCCGTCAGCTGACCATTCTAAAGCACTGACGTTAACGTTACCGGTAATAAATGCTCTGGTATTACCTTTACTGTCAGTAATAAAGAGTTCGCTATAGCTGCCGCCATTTTTATCAACATACAGCTTTCGGGGTAATGAGCGGGTAAAAGCAACTTGGTCACCGCTCGGGCTAATCACATGACTGCGCACTGATTTAATATTTGGAATATCTTCTATGGTAATAACATCGCTAGCAACAGCACTTGCACTCGCTATCGATACTAATGCCATTAGTGATTTTAGTTTCAACATAAGTTCCTCAAAAATAAAACGGCTCTTAGTTCCTCACGCCACTGCAAGATCCACTGGCGTAAGTATAATAAGCAGTTGTTTAAAAATTATTATAAATTCTAATCATCATACTAACGCAATAAAATAAAACCTTAAAGCCTTAGCCGTGCTGATATTAATTACTATCAAGCGCTTAAAGGAAATTGATGGCAAATTTGTTTAAAAAGCTCGCAACGCTTACTAGGCGAACGACCAAAGTTTTTGCTAGAATACGCGCCATATTATTCAGAACCAGTCGATGCACGATAACGACACTTGGAGAGTACAGTTTATGCCAGCTTATGCAGTAGGACACAAAGTACCTGATTCAGATTCTATCTGTTCAGCAATTGCCCTTTCATATTTAAAGACCGCTATTGGTGAAGACGTAAGACCCGCACGTTTAGGTGAGTTGTCACCTGAAACGTTATTTATTTTAGACAAGTTTGGTTTAGAGCAACCTGAACTTAAATTGAGCTTTGCTGACACTGACGGCATTTACGTGGTAGATCACTCAGACCGTATTCAAGGTCCTGACGATATTGATGACAGCACAGTTTTAGGTATTATTGATCACCATAAGTTAGGCGACATTACCACATCTACCCCTTTAGAAATCTGGGTTCGCCCGGTAGGCTGCACCAATACCATCATTAAAATGATGTACGACTTTCACGCTGTTGAAATTCCTAAAAACATTGCTGGTGCCATGATGTGCGCCATCTTAAGCGATACTGTTATTTTTAAATCACCGACTTGTACCACCGCTGATATTAAGTGTGTGGAAGCCTTAGCTGAGATTGCAGGTATTAAGGACTTCAAAGGTATGGGCATGGAAATGTTCACGGTTAAATCATCTGTCGCTGGCACACCCATTCGCGAACTTGTACTACGTGACTTTAAAGATTTTAACATGAGCGACAACATTGTTGGTATTGGCCAGTTAGAAGTCATTGATTTAGCGTTGTTTGACGAAATGAAAGCAGATTTACATGCTGATTTACAAGCAGTTAAAGAAGCAGGTAATCGTCATACTGTGATGTTATTACTTACCGATATCATGCAAGAAGGCTCTGAGTTATTGGTCGTTAGTGACGACATCAGCATTGTTGAAACCGCTTATGATATTACCTTAGTTGACGGTAAAGTTTGGTTGCCCGGCGTGATGAGCCGTAAAAAGCAAGTGGTACCACCATTACAAAATACCTTTGCTAAGTAATTAACCACACGCTAAGCGATAATACGATTAAAAAGCCCAGCAATTGCTGGGCTTTTTATTATTAGCTTTTAGCTACCGAGCGTTAAATTTCTTTCACGCCCATATTAAATAGTGTGAAGCCAAAAATATCAGCATATTGTTCAATGGTTTTGCTAATCGGTGTACCCGCACCATGACCGGCATCGGTTTCAATACGAATTAAGGTTGGGTTAGCGCCAGTTTGCTTAGCTTGTAACTCTGCGGCAAACTTAAAGGAGTGGGCAGGCACTACGCGGTCATCATGATCGCCAGTGGTTACCAATGTAGCAGGGTAATGGGTACCCGCTTTAACATTATGTACTGGCGAATAACCTAGCAGGTAGTTAAGCATTTCAACATTATCGTCAGACTTGCCATAGTCGTAAGCCCAGCCAGCACCTGAAGTAAAGGTGTGGTAGCGCAACATATCAAGTACACCAACAGCAGGTAACGCGACTTTGAATAGTTCTGGGCGTTGTGTCATCACCGCGCCGACTAACAAACCACCATTTGAACCACCCATTAGGGCAAGCTTTCCTGAAGAGGTTATTTTTTCGGCAATAAGATATTCTGCGGCGGCAATAAAGTCATCAAAAACATTCTGTTTTTTCAACTGGGTACCAGCATTGTGCCATTTTTTACCATATTCGCCGCCACCACGTAAATTAGCAACGGCATATACGCCGCCTAATTCTAGCCAAGCTGCGCGCGTTGAGCTAAATTGTGGTTGCAAGCTAACATTAAAGCCACCGTAACCATATAAAATAGTCGGGTTACTGCCATCAAGTACTAGGCCTTTTTTATGGGTGATAATCATTGGTACCTTAGTACCGTCTTTTGAGTTATAAAAAACTTGTTTTGACTCAAAGTTATCACTATTGAAGTTCACTTTCGACTTCATATGTACAACAGACTCACCACTAGCGACATCTAAAGAGAAAGTTGTTGAAGGCGTTTTCTGATTACTAAACGAATAATAAAGTTTAGTTTGCGATTTTTTACCACTAAAGCCACCCGCGGTGCCCACCTCTGGTAAAGCGATATCACGAATTTTCTTACCGGTTAAGTCGTATTGCTGAATAAGTGATGTGGCATCTTTCATATATTTCGCAAATAAGTAACCACCCCCCGTAGAAACCGATAAAACATTTTCAGTTTCAGCAATAACATCAAGCCACTTTTCTGGATTTAGATCTTGCGCATTAACCTTAACTACACGCATATTAGGTGCAGCCATGTTAGTGACAAACAATAGCTCATCGCCTTCACTATGCACCATATATGTGTCTGAATCGGTATTATCAACTATCGTGAGCAATGGTGAGTTTTCTTGGCTTAAATCTTTAATAAAGAGCTTGTTACCTGAAGTAGAAACCGCTGCAGATACTAATAAATATTTACCATCCTTAGTCACTTCACCACTAACATAACGGTGCTTTTGTGCTTCAGTACCACCAAAAACTAGTGCATCGGTTGACTGTGCAGTAGTTAATTTATGGTAAAACAGTTTATGTTGATCTGTTTTTGCTGAAAGCTCACTGCCTTTTGGTTTGTCGTAACTTGAATAATAAAAACCTTCATTACCAAACCAAGATAAACCACTAAACTTAATATCGTCCAATTCTGCTTCAAGTACTGTTTTAGTTTTGGTGTCAATAATTCGCGCTTTACGCCAATCACTGCCACCTTCAGAAATTAAATAAACCGCTAATGAGCCGTCTTCACTAAATTCAATATTAGCTAATGACACTGTGCCATCTTCACTAAAAGCGTTAGGGTCGAGAAAGACTTCAGCTGGTGCATCACCCTTTTGACGATATAAAACATTTTGATTCTGCAAGCCATTATTTTTATAGAAGTAGCTATAGTCTCCTTCTATAAAAGGCATACCGATTTTTTCATAATCTAATAATGTAGCAAGACGTGATTTAATTTTATCGCGGTAAGGAATTTGCTCCAAATAACCGTAGGTGGTTTTATTTTGTTCCTCGACCCAAGCCGCCGTTTCAGCACTCATATCGTCCTCTAACCAACGATAATTGTCAGTTACTTTAGTGCCAAAGTAATCTTCAACCACTGCCACTTTCTTCGTTACTGGATAACTTAATTCGGCACTTTCATCGATAACACTGGTCACTTTTTCAGCCACTGAGATTGTTCCTGCATCTTGACCACAAGCCGTTAAACCGCACAACGCGATTAACACTGCAGAACGTAAAACTATTTTTTTAGGGTTCATAATTTACCAAATAAAGGAGATTGATATTATTTTGCTGGTAATCATATGGCAGTAAATAAGGTATGTCTAGCGCATAGCCTTAGTTAAGTCAGAAAACTAATGAAACCTTAGTAAGATATCTTTATGATTAAGTTATTGAAAAATAAACAAAGGGTGTGAAAATGGATATTGAAAATTCGGCTCGTCTTGGTTATCAATTGATTGATGAAAGTGACAGTGAGTTTCTTTTTCAACTTGATCAAGACCCAGAAGTTATGCGTTATATCAATGGCGGTAAAATGACGACTCGCGAAGAGATTAAAGCGCTGTCTATTCCACGCCTTAATAGCTATAAAAACCCCGAAAAAGCTTGGGGATTATGGAAAGTTACAGTACTGGAAACGCAGCAGGAAATTGGCTGGATTTTAGTGCGTCCAATGGATTTCTTCTCCGATAAGCCCCTTTGGCATGATATTGAATTAGGCTGGCGATTTTTCCAAGCCACCTGGGGGCAAGGATATGCTTCAGAAGCTGCCATACAAATTCAATGCGCGTTAGCAAAACAAGCAGAGAATAAATTTTTTAGTGCCGTTGCGATGCACGATAATGATGGCTCTATCGGCGTGATGAAAAAAATGGGCATGGAATATATTAAATCTTATATCCATTCTGACTCACAGCTAGGAGATTCAGCTGCAGTGCTGTATCGCATGGCAAATACGTAGTATCACTTGAAGTAAGTCGGGTTGCCTGCGGTGTTAGCACAAGCAAAAAAAAGCCCAACAAATGTCGGGCTTTAATTCATATCATTAATTGTGCAATCGAACTTAGCGTGCTAACTCAAAAGCTTAACGAAATATAATAAGTAAAATCTACACGCGTTCAAATACGGTTGCGATACCTTGACCTAAACCAATACACATAGTCGCTAAACCTATAGTGGCGTCTTGCGCTTCCATTAAGTTAATTAGCGTACCTGAAATTCGTGTACCTGAACAACCTAGTGGATGACCTAAAGCAATAGCGCCACCATTAAGGTTAATCATGTCATCCATTTTGTCTTCTAAACCTAATGAACGTACGCATGACAATGCTTGGGCAGCGAATGCTTCGTTAAACTCAGCGAGTTCAATATCAGCTAAGGTTAAGCCTGCACGTTGCAGAGCTTTTTTCGTTGCGGGTACTGGACCAAAGCCCATGGTTGATGGATCACAACCTGCGATAGCCATACCACGAATTTTAACTCGCGGTGTTAAGCCCATGGCTTTTGCTTGGTCTGCAGACATCACTAACATCGCAGACGCGCCATCTGAAAGCGCAGAAGACGTCCCTGCGGTTACTGTGCCATTGACAGGATCAAATACCGGACGTAAACCCGCTAAACTTTCAATGGTAGTTTCAGGACGTATAACTTCATCATGCTCAATAAGCGTTAAAGCGCCCATAGCGTCATGACCTAAGGTAGGGACAATTTCATTTGCCCAACGACCTTCAAGCATTGCTTTATGGGCCAGCTGATGAGAACGCGCGCCAAAAGCATCTTGCTCAGCACGCGTAATACCATGTTGCATACCCAGTAATTCAGCCGTTAAGCCCATATTACCAGCAGCACGTGAGATATGTTTGCTCAATGCGGGATCAAAATCTACGTCATACATCATAGGCACGTGACCCATGTGTTCAACACCACCCACTAAAAACACGTCGCCTTGACCGGCCATGATATTAGTCGTTGCATCATGTAGCGCTTGCATCGATGAACCACATAAACGGTTCACGGTAACAGCACCGGTAGATTTTGGAATATCAGTTAACAGTTGCGCATTACGAGCAATATTGAAACCTTGCTCTTTAGTTTGCTTAACGTTGCCCCAAATAATATCTTCAATTAAGGCCGGATCTAAATTTGGATTTCTAACCAGCAACTGTTGCATCAAATGTGCCGATAAAGTTTCAGCACGAACATTACGAAAAACACCAGCTTTTGAACGCCCCATTGGGGTACGGATGCAATCGACAATAACGACTTCTTTCATGATTTTCTCCTTCGCTTAAGCTGTTTTAACATCGGTTGTAAAATATGACTGACCAGATTTCGCCATTGCGCGTAGTCCGTCAGTAACTTGATAAATTTCGCCTAAGTGCGCGTATTTATCTGCCATAGCAATAAAGTTATCTAAGCCGAGCGTTTCTAAATAACGAATTGGACCACCTCTAAATGGTGGAAAACCTAAACCGTAAATCAACCCCATATCAGCTTCAGCTGCGGTATCAACCACACCTTCTTCTAAACAGCGCACAACTTCATTGACCATAGGGATCATCAAGCGAGCAATCGTTTCATCTTGGCTAAAGTCTTTTTTCTCAACGCCAGCAAACAAGTCATAAGCCACTTGTGCCGCTACTTTCGTTGGACGACCGCGTTTATCTTTACCGTAATCGTAGAAGCCTTTACCATTTTTCTGACCTAAACGTTGGCTATTGTATAACGCACTGACTGGGTCATTATCAATTTTTGACATACGGCTTGGGAAGCCTGATGACATAACACCCGTACAATGATCTGCGGTATCGATACCCACTACATCAAGCAAGTATGCCGGGCCCATTGGCCAGCCAAATTGTTTTTCCATCACTTTATCAACAGCGACGAAATCAGCGCCTTCAAGCACTAATTGGCTAAAGCCGGCAAAGTATGGGAATAAAACACGGTTGATATAGAAGCCAGGACAATCGTTAACAACAATAGGTGATTTACCCATTTTCGCTGCATAAGCAACAACAGCGGCAACAGTTTCATCAGAAGTTTCTTTACCACGAATAACTTCAACTAGTGGCATTTTATTTACTGGATTGAAGAAATGCATACCACAAAATTTATCTTTGCGTTTAACGCTTTGCGCTAATAAATCAATGGAGATAGTTGAGGTGTTAGAAGTCAAAATAGCATCATCGCTAACATAACCTTCCACTTCAGCCAACACCATAGCTTTAACTTTCGGATTTTCAACCACGGCTTCAACGACGATATCAACATCTTTAACACTGTCATAACTTAATGATGGTGTGATGCTATTGAGTACGCCAGCCATTTTCTTAACTGTCATGCGGCCACGTTCAACTTGCTTTGTCAAAATACCAGCAGCCGTACTGAGACCTAAATCAAGCGCTTGGTCGTTAATATCTTTCATGATAATTGGCGTGCCTTTATAAGCTGATTGGTAAGCAATACCACCACCCATAATGCCTGCACCTAATACTGCGGCCTTATTAACGACTTTAGTCGCTTGTTTACCGGCTTTTTTCGCTTTACCTTTTACGACTTGGTCAGCCATAAACAAGCCAATTTGCGCCGTAGCTGCTTCGGTTTTTGCTAATTTCGCAAAACCGGCATTTTCTAATGCCATCGCGCCCGCACGGCCTAAACCTGCTGCCGCTTCGATAGTCTTAACCATCACCATTGGTGCTGGATAATGTTTACCCGCTTTCGCTGCAATCATGCCTTTGCAGGTATTAAAGGTCATAATGCTTTCGGTTGGAGAAAGCTTTAATGGCTCTAGCTTAGGTTGACGTTTGGCGCGCCAGTCTAATTTACCGGCAATGGCTTGGTTTAGCATTTTCACTGCCGCTTCACGCAAATGTTCGGGGGCAACGACTGCATCAAGTAAACCTACCGCCATCGCTTGTTCGGCTTTAAAAGCACGTCCTGTCGACATCCATTCAATAGCATTATCAGCACCTAATACACGCGGTAAACGCACAGTACCACCAAAGCCAGGTATTAAACCTAAATTCACTTCTGGTAAACCGATTGAGCATGACGTATCTGCAATACGGTAGTCACACGCCAAGGTCATTTCACAACCGCCGCCTAACGCGAAGCCGTTAATGGCGACAACCGTTGGCAAGTTAATATCTTCAAATGAGTCAAAAACATCTGAGCCTTGCTTTATCCAAGGTAGTAACTCATCTTCAGGTTTTTTAAATATTTCTAAAAACTCGGTGATATCAGCACCAACAATGAAAGAAGACTTACCTGAGGTAACTAGCACCCCTTTTGCTTCACGACAATTATTGATGGCATCAACAACTGCGATATATTCTTTAAACGTTGCCTGATCAAACTTGTTAACTGAACCTTGCGCATCGAATTTAAATTCGACAATGCCATCATCTAACAATTGGGCAGAAAGGCTTTTGCCTTGAAATAACATGCCTACTCTCCTGACTTTCTATGGGTCGATTGACTGGTAATAAGTAATCATAGACTACTACCGAGCGTGTGAATATTTAGCTTACTAATTATTTACCATAAACTAGCAAAAGAAATAAAGTGTTAACGAGTTTGCCTTGAAAGGAAAGGGAAAGCAAACTTTTTTAAACAAGCGTTTTAATTAAGTGTATTAATCTTATTCAGCACGATTTACTTAATTCGACCACGTGTGCCTCTTTGTTCATTTTTATGCATTTTAGCCAATAATTCCTTTTCCATATCAATACCTTGCCAATGAGCAACATCTAAAACCCTCAGCACAATATCAGCTAACTCTTCAGCAAAAGCCTCCGTTGGCTTTTCGCCGCGGCATTCATTGATCGCCTCACCAACCTCTGATGCCACTAATGCCAAAGCCTCCAAGGTAGTTTTGTTGTGCCACCCCATACGTTCAACCCAATCATAATTTTTCGCAGCGAGCTCATTAATATCCATAAAATCCTCGATCACAGTGTTTAAGCACAGCGCCTAATATGCCTCAAGCTAGTGAATTAAGCTATGTTGTATTCATCGTGTGTTTTAACAGCAATTAACTTACAATAATGCGCTTGTGTTAATGCCCTATCACGGAATTAAAATGCCATTAAGTACTCATTTACGCTCGCCAGAAAATTTATTGCTCGCGATGGCCTTTATTATGCCTTTGGTCTTTTCTGTTTGGATGGCCATGCTGAATAATTTTGTTATTGAGCAAGCTAACTTTACCGGTATAGAAATCGGCATGTTGCAAAGCTTAAGAGAGGTACCTGGTTTTCTGGCTTTTACCGTTATTTACGTTTTATTGTTTATCAAAGAACAAAAGCTTGCTTTAGTCTCGTTAGGTTTAACAAGTGTCGGCGTAGCAGTAACCGGTTACTTTCCCTCGGTTATTGGTTTATACCTAACGACAATTATTATGTCGATTGGCTTCCATTATTTTGAAACGGTCAATCAATCGCTGACCTTACAATGGATCAGTAAAGAGAAAACTGCACACTTTTTAGGTCGTGTTTTATCAGTAAAATCTATTGCCTCTTTACTGGCCTTTTCTAGCATTTGGTTACTGATGGAGTACTTTGCCTGGAGCTATCAAGCAACCTACTTACTATTTGGTGGTATTGCTTTAGTTTTCACTATTACCTTAGCATTATCATTTCCTCACTTTGTACCACCGGTGGAACAATCTCGCCGTTTGATATTGCGTAAACGTTATTTGCTCTTTTATGCGTTAACATTTTTTAGTGGCGCTCGTAGACAAATCTTTGTGGTATTCGCCGGTTTTTTAATGGTAGAAAAATTCCATTATAGTGTTGCCGACGTTAGCGCACTGTTTCTGATTAACTATGTGTTTAATTGGTTGTTTGCTGCCAAAATTGGCCAATTTATTGGTCGAGTGAGTGAACGCAGTGTCTTAAGGTTTGAGTATATCGGTCTCACTTTGCTGTTTATTCTTTATGGTTTAGTTGACAATGCCAATATTGCTGCTGTGCTTTATGTTATCGATCACTTATTTTTCGCGCTGGCAATTGCCATAAAAACCTATTTTCAAAAAATAGCTTTACCACAAGACATTGCGGCAAGTGCAGGGGTCAGTTTTTCCATTAATCATATTGCTGCTGTGGTAATACCGGCCTTACTTGGCATGGTTTGGATAGTGAATGCTTCATGGGTGTTTTATATCGGTGCAGGGTTTGCTTGTTGTTCGTTATTGTTAACCACTTTCATGCCTTACGCACCCAACTTAAATATCGAGTTTCGTAGCAAAGAAAAAGCACTTGCAGAACAAGTGCTTTAGTATTATTTAACACCTGGGTTCGCTAGCGGTTTATTTTTTCTAAACAAGCAAAAAAATCATCGGCAGGCATAGGCTTCGCATAATAGAAGCCTTGCACTTCATCACAGCCCAACGCTTTAAGCTCTTCAGCTTGTTCGATTGTTTCAATACCTTCAGCAATGACTTTTAAATTCATTTGCTTACCTAAGTTAATAATGGTGTCTGCGATAATTGAACCACCTGGCTCAGCGATATCACTGACAAAAGCGCGATCAACCTTTAAGCGATTCAGTGGTAATTTTTGTAAGTAACTTAATGATGAAAAGCCGGTGCCAAAATCATCAAGTGCAATACTAATACCCTGTGCTTTTAATTGCACCAAAGCATCGATTATAACTTGTGGTTCATCCATCAAGACATTTTCTGTAATTTCTAATTCTAATTTACTTGGATCAACATTATTTAATTTCGTTATTTCAATAATCTTTTCAACAAAATTATCACGTTTAAATTGAGGAATAGAGACATTGACTGAAATACTAACATTTTCAAACCTGCTGTCAGCAAGTCGACTTAACTGCTTGCAGGCTTGATCGACTACCCAATTGCCAATCTCAATAATTAAACCAGAATATTCCGCTAATGGAATAAATATTGCCGGTGAAATAAATTTACCTTCCGCAGTTTTCCAACGTAACAAAGCTTCAGCGCCAATTATTTTACCAGTCTCTAAACTTAACTGCGGCTGATACCAAAGCGCTAAGCGATTTTCTGCAAAGTCAGTTCGTAATTGCCTAATCATACCTAAACGCCAAAGCGTTTTATCTTCCATTTCTTGCTGATAATAGACATAAGGCACTTGATGTGATTTTTTAGCTAAGTTAAGCGCAATATTAATTTGATTGAGTACTTTCACGCCGCGAGACCCGGCTGATTTTTTAGAACAAAAACCATAACATGCGCTAATCGGCAAGTTTTGTTCGCCAGCCGCAAAGGGGCGACTAAATAGTGTCATTAATATTTCTGGATTAACACTTTCCTTTGGACCAATAATGCCGAATACATCAGCACCAATTCGAGCCAGATGATTTTTTTCGCTTAAGGCTTTAAGGCGTGCTGACACTGCCATTAACAGCTGATTACCAACATCTTGACCTAAACCATCATTGATATCGCTAAAATGATTAATATCAACTAGAGCGGTTACCAACCCTTCATCATCACTTTGACAAAAGTCATCTAATAAATTAACAAAGTCTAATCTATTAGGTAACTCCGTTAACCAATCTTTATACGCGGCATTGCGCAGTTTTTGAAATAGATGTACGTTTTCGTAACCGGTAGCAATATTAGTCAGAAAAACTTCGATAAGCTGCATTTCAATGCTTGTTAAGGCTTGAGTCAACTCTAAGTGAATGACCGCCCGACAACCACCGTTGGCGAAATAAAATGAGGTGGAATTTGCGTCGAAGAAGTGCTGCTTTTGTTGAAAGCAACTGGTAATTTGTCTTGAGGTATCTGGGCTATCTAATGCGGTTAGTTTTTGATTAACTTTTGTTTCACATAAACCGTCCTGACCCAGAATATACAAACTTAAATCATCAGCCCCTTCAACGATCCCTTGACCACGAGCACAAAAAACACCGTGACTACTGTCAACTAACTTTTTAAATTCAGCTAAAACGCCGTTCGCATAATCATGGACCGTATGCAGCTCTAACAAGTTGGCCGCAGCGCCGATTATTTTTTCCAGACCCTTTCTATTTTTAGTCACCGAATCGATTTGCTGATATGAACGAATTGCGGCGTAGACCGTTGTTACTAATTTTCGGCGGGTTAATTCAGTTTTTGTTTTATAATCATTGATATCATAATCTTTAATGACACTTTCTTCTGGTGCATAACCGGGTTGACCCGTCCGCAAAACAATCCGAATATCATCACGCTTTAGTTCTTCTCGAATGTATTTTACGACAGCAAGACCCGCATCGTCACTTTCCATTACGACATCAAGCAATACTAATACGATATCTTCGTGCTCATGAATAAGTTTACAGGCATCTTTACCTGAATATGCGTGCAGGTATTCTAAATGTCGGCCTAAAACAACCAGGTCGGATAAGGCAAGCTGAGTTACTGAATGGATTTCAGGATCATCATCGACAATTAGGACTTTCCAAGTATCCCTTATAGCTGAATCAAATATTTCATCTTCATCACTATCATCGATAAACAAAAAATCGTCGTTAGTATTTTCGGAAACTTGCATATAATCCTCAATGCACTAGTAAACATCAACTAGCAGAATTTTAAAAACATCAATTTTGTTCAAAATTATCTTCATATATTAGTACATAATAAAAGTAGGATTACTATTATTCAACGTTTCGTTGTAATAATATTTATATTTTATATCTGCCATTGAGCAATAATTATTTATTTGTACAATAAATAACATCAGTAAATAAAATAACCCCCTGTAAAACAAGACTAATATAACATTACACCTAAAAAGACAATAAAACTATTAGAGAATGAGTAAAGCTATTTTTTACGCTATAATTAATTTTCTGGCGATGTAATGTTGGAATTTCTGGCATTTGATAGTTTTAAGGGATAAATGTGGCGTCGAATTCGATTGAAAAAGAGAAAATAATTGCCCCTTCAGTGGCGCAAAATAATACCGTCATCGTTGAGCATGACCAGCAAGCCGATACGCAAAAAAGTAACACTAATTCAACAGCCAATGTTTCGTCACAAAAACAGTTATTGGTGCTGGCAAAAAAATTCTCGCTTGACGCGGCGCTTTTACCTGAAAATAAACAAGCCCCTTTGGAAGATAGGTCGTATCGCCGCAATAAACTCAACGAGTTACGTCAACAACAAAATATGGAAGCTATAATTTTACGAGCTGTGCAGTATTGTTCTAATAGTACCGTGACTAACAGAGCCGACCAAGACTGGTTTAGCTCTTTTGTCGCGCTTGCTGAAAGTATCAGTAATAAAACCATGCAAGACTTATGGGCAAAAATGTTAGCGGTCGAAATTTCTCAATCAGGGTCTTTTTCACTAAAAACCCTACAAGCTTTTAGAACCATGAGTATCAATGAAGCAAAGCTGCTAGCAAAGGCATGCAGTTTAGCCGTTACTGATACACGCAAGAAAAATATTCGCGTGATCAGCGGAGCTTATCAAACACCTAAATTAATTAATTTTTTTAGCCGGCAACGACAACAACGACTTGATCTCAGTCAAGCAGGATTAAGCTACGCAGACATTTTATCGTTAGCTGACAATCATTTAATGTTTGAACAAGAAACTGAGAGCCATGCGTTTACTAAAGGAGAGAAAATTCAATTTAATTACAATGGCAAAGCTCTCAGTTTTGTGTCGAATAAAGCAGACTGCATACTCACTTTTTACAAATTTACACCAATCGGTACTGAGCTCGCACATTTAGTCACTGACAATGTAGATAATGACTACTTAGCTGTGCTTAAAACACAGCTGACGGAAAATTTTACTGTTGAAGGTTAACCAACCTGTTGTTGATTAGCTAGATAATATAAAAGAATGCAGCTAACATTCTTTTTTATGTTTGTAGAATTAAATTCCGTCTCCATCGGTGTGTAAACCACACTCTCGTTGCATGCCAGAAAAACGCGTGTCACTCTCATCCATACCCGCCGTTAATGGTCGCGTACTGTGTACATCACCAACCGAGACATAGCCTTGCTCCCATAATGGGTGATATGGCAAATTATTCGCGGTTAAATATTGGTGAACATCTTTATTTGACCAATCAATGATCGGATGTACTTTAAAGCGACCACGTAAGATACTGACTACCGACAAACCTTCTCGATGACTAGATTGCTGACGTCGAACGCCTGAAAACCAAGTTCCCGCCTGTAATTCACTTAAACCACGCTCCAGTGGTTCAACTTTATTACGGCGATTATAAGCCTTTAAAGACACTTCATTCATCGCCCATTCTTCACCGTATTTTGCTTGTTGCCAAGCGGCACTCTCTTTTGCGCTGAAGACCTGTAAATTTAATTTCAATCGCTTTGTGAGCTGATCAATAAACTGATAGGTTTCAGGGAAAAAATGCCCAGTATCGGTTACTAATACCGGAATATTTGGCTCTATCTGCGTTAACATATGCAGCATAACTGCTGATTGAATACCAAAACTAGACGATAAAACAAATTGTGATGGCAAGTTTTCCATTGCCCACTCAACACGTTGTGTTGCAGACTGCTGTTCTAGTAATTCATTCCATTGATTTAACCAGGGTTCAGGTAACGACGCAGGAAACTTATTGCTAATCAAAGGTGCTGTACTCGCTTTAATAATATTAGTCATGAAAATCCCGTTTGCTGACTTTTACTTCGTCAACAATACCTGCTCGAATAACAAAATCACCAAAAGCCTCTGCGCTATTTCGCTCAGTAACCCAATGCGCAACTAAACTGTCTATTTCCTGTAAAATATCTTCTTCATTGAGATTTTCTTTATACATTTTAGGCACACGTGTCCCTGCGACATTACCACCTAGGTGCATGTTGTACTTGCTAGGGCCTTTACCGACTAAGCCTATTTCAGCTAACATCGCACGACCACAACCATTAGGGCAACCAGTAACACGAAGGATAATACTTTCATCAGGTACCTTGTGTTTCGCCAGTATGGCTTCGACATCTGTTACTAAGCTGGGTAAATACCTTTCGGCTTCTGCCATCGCTAACGGACACGTTGGAAACGACACACAGGCCATTGAATTTTTGCGTTGCACAGAAACATTATCAGCCATTAAACCGTGGGCACGAGCAAGGCGTTCTATCTCAGCTTTGTCCTCAAGAGCAACACCCGCAATAATTAAATTCTGGTTGGCTGTCATTCGAAAATCGCCCTTATGGATTTTAGCGATCTCAGCCATACCAGTTTTCAACGGTAAATTAGCTTTATCAAGAATGCGACCATTCTCAATAAATAAAGCTAAATGGTGTTTACCTGCAAAACCTTCAGTCCAACCAATGCGATCTCCTCGACCCGTGAATTCGTATGGCCGACTTTCTCCGAAGGTGATGCCAGCACGCTTTTCCACTTCCGCTTTAAAGATGTCAACACCTACGCGATCTAAGGTATATTTGGTTTTTGCGTTCTTGCGATTAACCCTATTACCCCAATCACGTTGTGTAGTCACAACGGCTTCAGCAACATCCAAAGTATTCGCTAAGGCAATAAAACCAAAATCATCCGCCTTACGGGGGTACGTTGATTTATCGCCATGAGTCATGGCTAAACCGCCCCCGACTAAAACATTAAAACCAAGCAGTTTGCCATCTTCAGCAATGGCGATAAAGTTTAGGTCGTTTGCATGCACATCAACATCATTTTGCGGTGGAATAACGACGGTCGTTTTAAATTTGCGTGGTAAATAGCTGCGCCCTAAAATAGGCTCTACAACATCACTTTCTTTGCTGTCAGTTAGCTTTTCTTCATCTAGCCAAATTTCTGCATAAGCCCGGGTTTTAGGTAATAGGTGCTCACTAATTTTTTTAGCCCACTCATAAGCTTCTTGGTGTAACTTAGATTCAACGGGATTGGTTGTACAAAGTACATTACGATTAACATCACCGGCTGTAGCAATAGAGTCTATACCGTATTCATTTAAAGTTTGATGCATTAACTTAATATCAGGCTTTAGCACACCATGAAACTGGAATGTTTGCCGAGTAGTTAAGCGAATACTTCCGTAGCTAGTCTTTTCACGAGAAAACTTATCAATGGCTAACCACTGTCTTGGCGTGATAATGCCACCCGGCATACGCGCTCGTAACATCACATTGTGCAGAGGCTCAAGTTTTTGTTTGGTGCGCTCGTTGCGAATATCACGGTCATCTTGCTGGTACATACCGTGTGTTCTAATTAACTGGAAGTTATCAGCAGTAAAACCGCCTGTAACCTTATCTTTTAAATCCGCTTCAATAGTGCCACGTAGATAGTTACTTTCTAATTTTAAACGTTCATTATCGGCATGTTTGCCTTCAACGATTAACGGGCCATTTGCTGATGTTTTTTCAGTCAAGTCAGTCATTAGTATACGTCCTTTTGATAACGCTTAGCGTTACGTAAATCTTTTAAGTAAGCACTTGCCTGCTCTACTGATAATTTGCCTTGCGTAGCGATAATATCTAATAAAGCCGCTTCAACATCTTTCGCCATACGACTCATATCACCACAAACATAAATATGTGCACCTCGCTCCAACCAAGCATAGATCTCACTAGCGTTCTCTTTTAGTCTATCTTGAACATAAATTTTCTCTGCTTGGTCTCGAGAGAAAGCAAGATCAATCTTAGTTAACAAACCTGATTTAAGGTAGCTTTGCCATTCAACTTGATAGAGGAAGTCTTGAGTGAAGGTTTGGTCACCAAAGAATAGCCAATTATCACCTGCAGCCTCGGTCGCTTCTCGTTCTTGCATAAAGGCTCTAAACGGTGCTACACCAGTACCAGGGCCAACCATAATCACTGGTGTATCCGTATTAGGCGGTAAGCGGAAGTTATCATTGTGTTCAATATATACTTTTACTTCACCACCTTCTTCGATGCCGTTAGCTAAAAAGCCTGAAGCTCCACCTTGTCGTATTTCATTGCCAGCCTGGTATTGAACAAGTCCTACCGTTAAATGCACCTCTTCTTCAACTTCACTTTGAGCAGACGCAATTGAATACAATCTCGGGGTGATTTTTCTCAGTGCATCGATAAATTCTTGGGCATTTAGTTTTGCATCTTCTGGCAATGGTGCCGATTTCACCACATCAACAACTTGATGATTAGCGGCATAATCTCGTAATGCAGTTTTGTCTTCTAGCAAGGTAAGTAAATTATTTGTTGATACTTTCTTAGCCCAAAACTCGACAAAGTTAATTGAGGTTTGCGTTATTTCAAGCTTTGTTTTTAATGCTTCAGCAATGGTTAGACTTTCTTCGCCAACAGCTACTTTTTCTAGAGGATCAAGACCCAGTTCACTAACAAGCTCATTAACAAGTAAAGCAGAGTTATCAAACCAAACCCCTAAGGCATCACCGGCTTGATAAGTCAGTCCAGAACTTCCTAAGTCGATTTCGATATGTCGAACATCTTTGGCAGAATCTCGGCCAGTAATTTTTTGGCTTACTAATAACTCTGCGCTGTAAGGACTTTGCTTTGAGTACAGATCTTCAGCACTATCTACGCTTACTTGCTGCCCTATATTGCTGGCAGCATTGACACTACCTAATAGCTCTTTAGCTTGGCTAATAACGGCTGTCGACCAAGTGTTTGCTTCAGCATCATAATCAACATCGCAATCAACACGCGGGGCAATTCTTTGAGCACCCAATTTTTCTAAATACAGATCAAAATCTTTACCGGTTTGGCAGTAGAATTCATAGCTAGTATCACCAAGCGCCAATACACTGTAGTGTAAACTTTCTAGTCTAGGTGCTTTTTTGGACGCTAAAAACTCATGAAATGCGATGGCATCATCTGGTGCTTCTCCCTCACCATTAGTGCTAGCTACGATTAATAAATGTGTCATGTTTTTAATCGCTTTAGGCTTAATCTCAGCCATGCTTTTCAATTCAACATTTAGACCTTCAGCACTCGCTTTAGCAGCTAAGCTTTTAGCAACGCCCTTAGCATTGCCGGTTTGAGAGCCATACAGGATAGTTAGCGTTGCTGCTGGGACACTTGAACTTGGCAAAGGTGAGTTACCTGTAGTAGCACTTTCAGCTCTTGCAGCAAGATAACCGCTAGCCCATGCTAACTGCAGCGGAGAAAGATCCTTGATACTTTGCTTAAAAGAGGCCAATTGATTGGTATCTAGTGTTGTTTGATTTGATTTTGTCTGTTCCGGCAACATCTTGACTATACGCCCATTACTAATGAATAACGCTAGGATAGACTGATTACTATTGAAAGAAAAAGATTAGAAACGGCTTTTTTATGCCAAAATAGAATATAGGAAATATCAGCACAGAACTTTAAGCTTTTATTAGTGGCTATTTCCCACTAAATCGCTAACTGCTACACCAATTTCAGTGGTTTTTTTAAATGCCAGACAGCAAAAAGCCCGTCACTTTCGTAACGGGCTCTTCTAAATAGAAGCCTAG
>CAXBNP010000031.1:0-53688 GCA_963977145.1 uncultured Colwellia sp. | reverse complement strand
GGTACCCATGAGCACATAGATGAAAAGCCAAAAGTTGCCTTAATTGTTGGTGCGAGTGGATTAATTGGCCAACACTTATTGCTTTCACTATTATCAAGCACTGCCTATAGTAAGGTTATTGCCTTGGTACGTAAGCCACTTGCCAAAGCACACCCAAAGCTTGAACAGTGGCAAATCAACTTCGAACACCTAGCAGCAGAATTAATAACCCAGAAATCATCAGGCGAAAATCAGCAAAATAAAACCACAAACGCTAGTAACAGAATCAAAGTTGACCATATTTTTTGTACACTGGGCAGTACCATAAAAAAAGCAGGTTCTAAAGCCGCCTTTACTGAAATCGATTATCACTACCCATTAATCATTGCTAAATATTTTTATCAGCAAAATACCGCGTTATTTGCCATAGTGACCGCCATGTCAGCAAAGCAGTCCTCCCCCATCTTTTATAACCAAATAAAGGGTAGAATAGAGTCAAGCTTAAGTGATATTGGTTATTCACATCTTGGGATATTTCGCCCATCCATGTTATCAGGCCAGCGTGATGAGTTTCGCCTAGGCGAGCAAGTGGCTACAATACTGATGAACGCCTTAGCTTTTATCATTCCAAAAAAACACCGGGTAATTCAGGCAAGAAAAGTCGCAAACGCTATGTTAGCCTATGCTAAGAATCCGGCAACTGGTGTCTATATTATTCAGTCAGATCAGCTGCAAAGTTACTAAGGGTTTTACCTGTCATGCGATAGCCAACCCACTCTTCTTGTGCGATAGCACCCAACGAATGGTAAAATTCTCTCGATGGCATATTCCAATCTAAACAACTCCACTCAAATCGTGCGCAGTCTTTTTTCTCAGCAATTTTCGCCATCGCTTTTAATAATTTAACCCCTGCACCTTTGCCACGATATTCTGGCATCACGTATAAATCTTCTAAATAAAGGCCTGATTTTGCTAACCAAGTTGAATAATTAAAAAAGTAAATTGCTGAACCAATAGCGACACCGTTTAGTTCGCAAATTAGCGCAAAAACATGGCTATTATCAGCAAAAACGGTTTCTTTAATGCTTTGTTCGGTGGCGAATACTTCATGCTCAGCTTTTTCATAAATGGCGAGATCTTTAATAAATTTAAATAATATCGCTGAATCGGCGCTTGTGGCCGGTCTAACAACTAAATTGCTCATACTTTCTCCTGATTATGCTACTTATTAATTTCATATAACGCTCGATACTGTTAAATTACTGGCTATCTAGCGCCTGCTTTGCCCGGTGGATGATAGCGTTCGAAAGCTGCTTAAATACACCTTTCAATAATACCCAATGATGCCAGTAAAGCGTTCTGACAATGGAATTATCTGGCATTAAGTCGATTAACTGTCCTGAAGAAAGCTCAGCCTGAATTTGCAGCTTTGGGATCAGGCAATACGCCAAACCTTGTTTAGCAAAACCGACAAAAGCTTCTGATGAACGCACGGTATGACACGGATATGAGCCACCTTTTAGACCAAAAGTTTGCTCAATGTACTCGATGTGCATGTCATCTTTTTGATCATAAGCGACAGCGGGTGCGCGTGCCAAGGCTTGTTCATTAAGACCATCAGGAAAGTAATGCTCGACGAAATTAGGTGCTGCGACTAGTAGGTAGTGCATCTTGCCCAATTTTTCTAGCGTACATCCGGGTAACGCTTGAGCATGTGTACTTAGTGCACCGAAAACTTCGCCATCTTTCAAATAATTAATCGTTCTATTTTCATCGGCAAGTCGAAAGTTGACCGCGACATTATATTGATGGCAAACATCGCCAATGGCCGCAATTAACCAGGTCGCTAAACTATCGGCATTGCTGGCGATATTAGCGGTTATAGTTTCATTTTTATTATTGCCTGAAATGTCGGGAATTATATCTTGCTCAAGCAATTTAACTTGTTGATAATGTGCAAGTAGTTTTTTTCCTATCGCCGTTGCCACCAGCGGCTGTGCACGTACCAACACGGATTGACCTATCGCTTGCTCTAAGCTTTTAATACGTTGGGAGACCGCAGATTGTGTGATAGCTAATACCGACGCTGCTTTGTCAAAATTTTGTTCATCCACCACCACGCTCAGTGCATGTAATAGCTTATAATCTAGCAAGGTCATTCACTCCCAAAAGCGCTATATCTTTGATTTTACCAACCCACATTAGCAAAACCAATCAAAGATAAAAATCATTAATTATACTAATGGTAAGTTTTTCGTTAAATTAGCCACTATATTTCAGCACAGTATTATACAACTTCGGAGCAAAAATGCTTTCACCGCTGCTACAAGGCCTATTTTTAGGTGCCAGTATGATAATACCTATTGGCGCGCAAAACTCCCATATTCTCAATCATGGCATTAATAGAAATTATCATTATTTAGCCGCTTCAATCTGTATGATTTGTGATGTGGTCCTAATTGCATTAGGCGTGTTCGGTGGTGCTAAGCTTATTGCCACATCCACTACATTAGTAACAGTTATATCTTGGGGGGGAATTGCCTTTTTATCTGCTTATGCCAGCTTATCATTTCGTCAAGTATGGCGTAATAATTATGAACGAGATCAACAAGCAATCGCAGGCACGTACCATAAACCTTGGCCTGTTATTGTTTCAACATTAGCAATAACGCTATTAAACCCACATGTCTATCTTGATACGGTAATAATATTAGGCAGTATTGGTGGTCAATTCCAGGGCTATGAAAAAATGGCTTTTGCGCTCGGTACTATGTTGGCATCAATCATTTGGTTTTATAGTTTAGCTGGAGCAGCAGCAAAACTATCACCCTGGCTTAATCAAGCTAAAGTCAAAAGAACCATTGATATTATGGTTGGGGTGATTATGTACTCGATAGCAATATCATTATTTCATAGCCTATAGTGACTTAAGAGAGTCTTTTTCGCCAATTGCCATCATGATGCAGCGTACAGTTTTCTTCGCTATCTAGCGTCACTTGCTGCTTAACATCCTGAATTTTAATACCAATATCGGCAAGACTATCTGTAATTAATGATGTTAAGCGCAAATTATTGGAAGATGCTATATAGTTTGCTAACTTGCTGTTGGTGTCAAAAACACAAATAACCTTTAAGCTTGCTGGGAATATATCAAAATTTACGCTATGGGTTAACCACTCAAAGCCATCGATATCTTCTAACGCTAACTGACAAACCTCAGTTAAGGCTTTTATGATTTGGTTATCTATTTTTTTATCTGATTTACGCATTATTGATTAACATTACCTTGATTTTTTAACTACACGCATTAATTATATGCACAAAACTTAGAAAACATGTGTGATGAACTTCAAGCTATCATTCGCTATTTTATATGTTGACAACAAATTTAGCTAATTTCTGTCGACTAACAGCTTCATGCTCGCGGTTATTAACCCAAAACAATTAATGCTGCCAGCTTTATGAATTAAAGCTTAATATTATGTTAACTTAGAACAGTTAAGCCGCTAAAAAAATTACAAATTTCACCATAAAGTAGCATATAATAAAAATATATGCTTTGGGGGATTACTTAGATCAGCACGTTAAAAGTATGACCTATGAAAACGTTCTAGTTTAACAATACATCTAAAAAGGAGCTGATACTATAAAGTGAATAACACAAAACTTACCCAAGACGAAAACCTTTCCATAAAAGTCAGTTACCAGTTATTGCCTAGTGACTACCAGAGGCTCGATCTTTATTTCTCTTTACCGGTTGAAATGGGCATTGGCCCAAAAACCTTAGAAGAAGAGCATTATTTTCATAACAGTATAGAAACACACAGCGCCTATTACTCAGATCAGCTGCATTTACCTTTAGTACGAAGCCGTTTTATTAGTCAGAAAAAAGGTGAACAAAGTGATTATCGATTAAACCTTAATTTGTTTTCTTATCAAATTCGCATCGCCCTAGATACTGACATAAAACAAACTATTAAGCTTAAAGATACTGATGACTTTTATCCGCAAGCTATTCTACTAGCTGAGCAAATTGCCGGGTTGTTGAAAAAACTAAGAAGATATACCCCGCCAGATAAAAAGCTCAGCCCATTTTTTGAAAATGCCGATAATTACCTGAGTTGGCAAGTAGAACAATCTTTTTTAAAGCTGATATCGCGAGGCCCGAAAAATAGTGACTTTGCGACGGAAAGAAATTTCTTACTCGCCTTTTGTCGCAGCGAGAATGAATATCGAGAAACCAACCAATATAACTCACAAACCACTTTAGATGATCCTAATCGCATCACCAATAAAATGCGCTTACTGCAACGATTAATTGAATACGGAGTGGTATTTCAAACAGAAGTTAAAAACCTTAACAGTAATTTAAAACGCGTGGTGCGCGGCGCAGTCACTACGGTCATAATGGCTTTTGTCATGATGTTAGTGTTAAATGCTCGCGCTAACTTTACAGAGGTGACAATTGCACTAGTTACCATGTTAGGCGTTGTTTATGGCTTAAGGGAAATATTCAAAGACGATATCACCCGCATCATTTGGCGCCTTATTCAAAAAGGCTTACCGAAATGGCGACATATTTACACCAATAGTGTCAATAAGACTCGCGTCGCTAGTCAAACCATATGGCTGGAATACATTCGCAATAAAGACTTACCTAAACAAGTCGATAAGCTATTTCAAACCAGAAGACAACAAAATAAACAAGCAGCACAATTATTACATTTCCGCAGTGATACTAGAGTAAATGCAAAAAGTTTCTTACCGGGCTACGATGAAATTCAACAGCGTATTTATTTTAATTTAACGCCTTTTATTCGCTTCTTAAAAAGGGGAGAAGGTCGTTTATACTCCCTCGATGGCAGTAAAATAACCAAACAAGCCGTTGAGCGACGTTACCAAATAAACGTTGTTTTAATGCAAACGGATAAACAAGACCAGCAACAAACCCAGCGTTTTAAAATCACCCTCAACCGCTCTACCATTATTAATATTGAGGCGATGAAATCCATTGATGATGATTGATAATAAAAACTTTTATCGTCTAGCACTATAATGATTAACTAACGGCAGCAACACCTGGTGGGTAGTAAGATATCTCAAAACGTATGCCGTCGGGATCTTTCATAAAGCATGCTTTGACTCCATCAAAGCTTTGAATTTTTGGCACGTCGAAGCCAGCCGCACGCATCTGCGCTTGTATGTTTTCGACAAATTCGACCGAGGGAGCAGCAAAACCAAGATGATTCATACCTACGCCATAACGTTCATAGTCACTTGTGCCGGTTTTCGCTTGGTTAAACTGAAAATAAAAGCCTTCATTATCTGTCCATATATGGGCTTTGATTTTCGTAAAACCAAGTAAGCTTAATAGCCGCTCGTAATAAGGCATACTTATAGCTAACGACTTCACTAATATCGTTAAGTGATCTATTTTTAATGGCAAAATCTGTCCTACTTAATGAGCTATTTTAACCGTCAACATCAACTTTCATGCTAACGAATAATTAAATAAAAAATATCCATATACTGATGAATACTTAGCACTATCTGAATTGACATTATAAACGGATTTAATTTTAACACTATGAAAATAAAAACATTTAGTATAAGTTATTTGTATAATATAGTGAATAACATGATTAAAACTCGATTGACTACCAGCCCTTAGCCATTAAAAATATCGAAACATAATGAAATTTTTGTCTTTAGTCTTAACTTTCTTCTTTTCAGCGTCCGTAATGGCACAAGTCGACAAAATCAATATTGGCGAATATCAACTTGAATATGAATATATCGGCACAGGGGAAAATATTATTTTGCTCGAAGCCGGCATGACACGAGATTTAAAAGACTGGGATACTATAATTGCCGATCTGGCAAAAATGGCGCAAGTTATTCGTTACTCACGGGTTGGCAATGGCAATTCTTCCACGACTCAACAGCATTTTAGTGCTGAACAATATGCCGAGCATACAAAGTTGCTACTCGATGGCTTAAAGATTAAAAAGCCAATTATTCATATCTCGCATTCCTATGGTGGCATAATTGCCCGAATATTTGCCGCGCAATATCCTGGTTTAGTAAAAGCGATGTTATTGATAGACCCCGCCTCAGAACACGACTTAGATATTATGAGAACAATAGACCTGAGCAAAGCAATAGCAGAAATAAAGTGGCTGAAAAACATCGGCGCTAAAGATGGCATGGCTAATGAATATCTGGATTATTGGACAAAAAGGCCTATGCCAAATTATCCTGAGATAAGTGACATACCATTAACCCTTATTGCGAGCGTTAAAAAATGGCCGCAGCCGCCAATTTTACTGATGACAGATATAGGTAGGGTTAAAATGGCCGAGCAACATAAAGCATGGGCACAAAGCTTTCCTCAAGGTAAAGCGGTATTCACAAAGAACAGCTACCACTTTATCCAAATAGATGAACCTGAATTAGTTATCAGTGAAATAAGTAAGTTAATAGCACGATTACCGTAAGCAGTACTTGATAAGTTTAAGCAAGAAACAAAAACTTAGCTTATTGTCGAACTAACGGCTCTCGTTTAAAGTTAAGTGCATCTTAGCTTTGTAGATTTAACCAACTAGCCAGTTGAGGAAAATGATCATTTACCGTCTGAGGGTGGGTTAAAATATTAATATGGTCATAATCGGCAAGGCTACCCGCCTGTTTTGAGAGCACTGAAAACTTTGCTTTAGTATTACCACACTCTTCAATAAACAATTGGACGTCCTGCTGATGTCCTAAAGCGTAATCTTTAATACCAGTGAAATGCCACGTTGGTGGCCAGGCTATTTTTTGCGCGGCGCGGTAGTAGTCAAAACCATCGTATTGATCTCGCCATGGACCTGGGATAACCCATGCTATGCTTTCTGACAGCGACTGCTTCGTTTCACTATCAGAGCCAAAACGAAATTTTTTCGCATCAAAATAACCTTGCTGTTTTGCCAATATTGGCGCGATATAACGCCACATAAAGCCTAATTTAAAATACGCTTCAACGGTTTTAACGCTAACAACCCGCTTCGTGCCAAAACAAGTTTTGCTGAGCACTTTGTCAAGCCACTGTGGATAACGTGACAAAAAACTGGTCAGCAGAACGCCACCCCATGAATGAGCAATAAGGTGAATTTTTTGGTTATTTAACTGCTGTATTTTTTCTAAAAATAACGGTATATCTCGCGTAATAGCTTCGTATTGGCCAAACGTTGATGCGGCGTTGATTGCTGGGCTACTTTTGCCTCGACCACGCAAATCACCGACATAAACATCAAAACCTTGCTCGGCAAGAAAGCAAGCTAAGCCTTTGCCTTTTTCAGTGTAAAAAATAAGGCCGTTTTCAATTAAGCCATGCAACATAAAAATAGGGACACCACCATGGTTTTTCCAAATGTGACGTAGGTGAAGTTGATGTTCGCCATCGGCAATAAAAATTGACTCTTGTTGCATTAACACTGACCTATAAGCTTTTGACTATTAAATGAAATTTGTATTATTCTTAAAACTATAAAATGGCATTCTCTGGTCATACCAGAAAAGTAAGGTTACTTATTTTTCGCCTAAACAACAAGTGTAAAAAACAAGGCATATCGACTTGTTATTGATAATGAATTTTTATAATCTGACCTGGTGTTGAAAAAAATTGCTGCTTGGTTTCAATCAGACGTTTAGGGACCTCTACTGGTACATGTACGCCAACGTGCTGCTCGGCATTGATAATTTCATTAAGAATATCGCGACCTTCTGCAGAGTAAAAAAACCAATATGGTGGAAACGCTGTATCGGTGACTTGCTTTTGCCAGTGTGTTTTATAGCCAAGATAGTGTTCATCATCGGCATCAGCATCGCCCATATGCATAACAGTAGTCCCATTAGCTAACGTTACCCGAAAAACGATATTTTCCACGTCAGCTCTGCTTGGCCAGCCAGCATGAGGAATACGCACAGCAGAAATATCGATATTTTCAATGCTTGTCGACCAAGCTAGATCACCATAATTTAATGAAACGGCATGTAAGCGCGGTAATAGATCTTTTTCATATTGAGTAAACTCAGCTAATGCTGTTAGCTTATCAATGGCCTGATTGGGCGCGACAAGTTGTACTTTTGGCTGTTTGATCAGGTAATTTAATAAATCAATTGCTGAAAAGTGGTCGTCGTGAGCGTGACTAATAAAGACGTAGTTAATATTATTATAAGGCGGGATACCTTGGAAAATAGCATGTCGAATATCTTCTGGCACTAATTGATAAAGGCTAAAATCTTTATGAAAGAATGGGTCAAACAGTAACTTTGTCTTTTCACCTTGAACTAAAATAGCTGCATTACCTAAATAGCTGGCGGTATTTTTATGGTTATCATGTGCCAACGCAGTAACACTAATAGCTAAGCTTAGTTCCACTATGATTAATATTAAACTCAATTTTTTAATGTTGAACATGAAAATTCTCTTTATTGCGCTAGGTATTACTGAACTAAAGCCATTATTATTGATGACTTTCAGAGTGTTTATTTTTGTCTATGCCCATGGTTGACAACTTAACTCATTATTGTCTGAAAAACCCTATGAAAGCACAGAGAATTATTTTCACCCTCACGAGAAACTATTTTGTGGAGCAAAGAAAAACATGCGATTACAGGCCAGAATATGCTTGCACTCTAGGCATGGAGTTTATCATGATGGAGCTAATATTCGCTATCATTGCCATGTTAGCTGTATTCGTTGTCGTCAGGGTATTCTTTATGTTAGATAAATCAAAATTAGCTGGTGTTGGATAAGTAATGGCTAAGTAGCAAAACAGTAGCCACTGAAAAAATTCAGTCTGATAAATTAGCATCAATCGCTTGAAAATAATGTGTTGGTTATCCCAACACATCTTGTCGCTTTAAGCACCAGTTAAGATTTTCTCTGCTAAATTACGCTTTATCGCTTGCGTTAGCCTATTTTACACGTATCATGCCGCCCTATTTTTAAATTTTTACCCTTGGAAATCCCTGTTTCATGAGAAAATTGCTTACCTCTCCTAATGCCATGTCGCTTAGTGCTATTGAACAAACTATATATCAAAATGCTTTATCGTTTGTTGCTGATCTCAGCCTCAATTTAATGGCCGTAAAAGTAGAAAATCATCCTGATAATTTTCTTAACTGGTGCAGAGAGTTATATCGAATTTGCTTACATGAAGTTGACCGTGATTTATTAGAGCCTAGCCAAGAAAAACCTTTAAAAAAGTTACAAGACACCTTATCTAGCGGCGTTAGCGCTTGCCAATTAAAAATGGCCTGTATTATTCCTTGGCCAATATTTGCGAGCTTTGTTCAGGACAGCGCGACATTACAAGCACTACCTGAAAGACTAAAGTTATTAAATTACATTGCCAATATACGCCGCAATAAATTGGCTGAAATGATTGACGAAGATAGACTTGCCTTCGCCGGTAAACATAGCTCTCAGCACGATATTAGTGTTTATGATTTTGACGTGGAATGGTTTGCGGGTACACGCGGTGCAAAAACCTTTCACCAGCTATTAAAGACTCACCCACAGGCATTTGATCATGCGCTTGATAATATACCGTTAACGGGTGATGTGACAATGGCACACTATCAAAAATTTGTGCAGGGCTACAAGGCGATATTTGCCGATCATACCAAGGCCGAAAAAGCGCCATTAAGCGCCGCAACTCGCTTATTAGCAATGCGTCGACCAGACCAATTTATTGCTTTAAATAGCGGTAAAATAGAGACACTTTCGCAAGGTTTAGGCTTAGTAAAACTAAACAACCAAAGTTTTGATGATTACTGGCATGAGATGATTGCCAGCATCAGAAACACCCAATGGTGGCGCAGTGAAATGCCAAGTGATGAAATTGAACTGCAACTTTGGCAAAACCGTGCGGTTTTAATTGATTTATTTTTATTCGCTGATAATTCTCTAGCAGAAAACTCAAACTATATTCGTATGCGTGATAAGCCTAAAAAGATTAAAATTGGTGTCGCCAAAGCGGTCAAACGTAGTAAAGCATCAGCAGAAGCTATTGTTGATAAAGCCTTTGAAGCAGATGATATACCCGAATTTATCCTCAATATGCGTAGTACCATAGTCAATAGCGTTAAAGACGGAAAAACAGTTGACCAAGCAATTACCTTAATGCGCAACATTTTCGGTTAGTCGAGAATACAAAGCGCTTAAATCTTTCCATCGCTAAGGCAATTTTATTGGCTTAGCGATGAATTTACTTAATTTTAAAAAGTAAAGAATCACTTTTTTACAATGTCGGCATCGCACCTGCGTATGCTGTACATAAATATAACTTAACACCCGTCGCCGCAGTCTATTTTAAGCTTCATCGTAGCAACGCCAAAGTCTGTGCAAGATAATCCAACAAACTTGACGCTAGCGTCAATACACTCGCCGTTGTTTAGCGCAAACTAGGCCGCACAGTAATCGTGAGTGAGTACTTAATCGCGCACTCAACATAAAAGATTTACCAAGAAAGTGTGCTGATGTTTGGCTAAAATAGTCAAGCGTTTATAAAACGGTAATATAAACGCTACCAAAATATCAGTATTGTCGAATGGCTATGACTTGAAGTTATTTTTCTTCAAATGTGCGAGTGGCTGGTTTAACTAATATTTCAAGATAAAATGAAGTTACACCTTCGGTGACAAGCGTATCGACTTGTTGATTAATTGTCGCGACATGAACAACATCAGCGGTTTGCGCTGACTTACCAATTTTACAATCAAAATCCCAATAATCAGCATCTTGAGGTAACGTTTTATTGCGCTCACGCTTTAAATATTTTTTAACTTCGTGTTTCACTGACTCAACCATTCTATCGACTTTAATTTTAGGGTGAGTTAACTCGAATGTTTTTTTCATGGTATTCCTTGGAGAATATAAAAGTACGCTTTAAATTGAGATTTTTTACTGCATATAAAGCTAATGGTGCTATTTTACGTAAACATTGGCAGAATATCCATCCTTTCAGCTTAACGTTAAGTAAATAACTTCAAAGGATAGTTTATTTTTGTCTTTTGTCTCATTCTTGCTCGCTTTATTGTCACAGCGCCTGCCTGTCGTACGGTACTTAAGCTTGGCAAGATAGAAACTGAACATTCATCGATGAAGATACTATTACAACGGGACAGCATCGAGCGGTACTCATGCTGAGGGCACAAAAGTGGCGATAAAAGGCTATGTGGCCGTGGCACCCCTCATCATGCTAAAGATAAAAAAGGCCGTTTAATAACGGCCTTTTAAAAGTTAATTCATCAGTAGCAAGCTAATTTAAGGACTCTCAAAAGCGTTTGATTGCTCTACTTCATATTTCTGCTTTTGTTTGGCTAACAAGACACCTTTACGGTGTGATAACGCAGCTTCTAGTTTACTCGCTGCACTTGCTATCGCAGAATATAACTCTTTATCAGCTGCGTTTACTGAAACAGTAGCGCCCTCATAAGAAGTAGAAACTTCTAATTTTTGCTGATTTGGTTCTACGGTAATGATGACTTCTAAGGTTGTGAGGCTAGGGAAATGCTTAGCAACTTTGGCAAATTTATTTTCAACTGCTTGATTAATGCCTTCGGTGACTTCTACGTGATGTCCAGAAATGATTATTTTCATATTATTACCTATTTAAATGTCCTAAATTATATACTTAGGGCAGAGTCCTTAAAAAACAATAGCTGAAATCAATTAATTTATTATTTTTTAGCTAGACGATTGAAAATCTTACTTTAAATCAACTAAAGTTCGTAATTAGTTTACCCTTGCTTGCTGTTTTTTGCCGCGCGACACCACACTAACAACAGCTAATACTAAGCCGCCAGCAATAATGCCCGTAATGCCATCAAGCACTATGGGTAAGATAATATCAGACAATGAGCCTATGTATTGGTTCAACCAATGTTCAAGCAGATGAAATTGACGACTAAGCCACGAAAAACTATGAACAATAATACCGCCACCAACAAGAAACATCGCAATGGTACCGACGATGGTCAATAGTTTCATTAAAAAGGGTGCAAACACTAACAAACCTCGCCCGATGGCTCTTTGTAGCATGTTAAAGCGACCTGATACCGACTTTCGCAGTAAATAAAGCCCTAGATCATCTATTTTTACAATGGCTGCAACAAGGCCATAAACACCGACGGTAATAGCTATGGCTAAGGCCGAAATAACCATTACTTGGGTTTCAAATGCCGCTTCTTTAACCGAGCCTAAGGCAATAACAACTATCTCTGCAGAAAGAATAAAATCGGTGCGAATAGCGCCTTTTATTTTTTCCTTTTCGAACGCGACAATATCAACATTTTCATCGCTAACCGCCTGAATTAAGGCTTGGTGTTCATCGGTTGAGTTTTTTTTGCTATGAAAAAACTTATGAGAAACCTTTTCAAAACCTTCAAAACAAAGAAATAAACCACCAATCACCAATAAAATGGTGATCAGTGGCGGCAAAAAAGCGCTAATTAACAAAGCCGAAGGCACTAAAATCAACTTGTTGAGAAACGAACCTTTCGCCACGGCCCAAACAACGGGCAGTTCTCTATCGGCTTTTACCCCTGAGACTTGTTCGGCATTGAGCGCCAAATCGTCACCGAGGACACCTGCGGTTTTTTTTGCTGCAACCTTGGATAAAATGGCAACGTCATCTAGTACGGTTGCAATATCATCAAGTAAAGTTAATAAACTCGAACCTGCCACTTTCAACTTCCTTTTTAAATACGGTTATTTTTTCAACAATGATTTCAAGTCTGCAAACGGGTTGTATGTTGCAGTGTCTTGATTAGTATCACCGGCTTTTACCTCGGTATGATAATTAGCGTGATCAGTATATTTTGCATGCTCATTATCGTGGCAGTAAATACAAAGTAACTCCCAGTTACTGCCGTCATTGGGGTTATTTGTATGGTCATGATCAATATGATGAACCGTTAACTCTCTAATATTGGAATACTCAAAAGCTCGGGCACAACGGCCACAAAGCCAAGGATATAATTTCAAGGCGCGATCACGATAGCCTTGCTCTTGACGTTTATAATTAAGGCTAGAGCCTAATCTATCTGATGACATAATATTAACTTTTTCAGTAACTAATACTGTTATTGTAAGAGCATGGTAAGACAACTGCAATACAGCAGATATAAACAAGCATTAGCGGCGGTGATTGCTCGACAGACTTTTAACCTGAGACTGAAAAAATTACCCCGTCATTACTGGTCAGCTCTCTTTACTTATCGTCGAGAACTTGCCATGATATTTCACTCAATAACAGTAAGGAACTGTCATGAAAACAGTCGAAGAACAGTTGTCTAATTACAAAAGTGTGCACTTTAATAAGCGAAATATTGCCAGCCATTTCATCGGCATTCCCCTTATTGTTTGGGCTGTTACCGTATTATTAAGCTTAAATACTTTTACATTAGAACTAGCCGGGATAACCCTAACCTATACACCCGCTATAGTGTTTTTTGCTATCACACTACTTTACTATTTTAAATTACATATTAAGTTAGCACTCGGCATGGTGCTATATATAGCTATAAACCTCTTCCTTGCAAGTTTAGTCTCGACTATGGAGCACGCGCTATGGATAGCGATAATCGCTTTTGTTGTTGGCTGGATTATTCAGTTTATTGGCCATATTTATGAAAAAGCAAAACCAGCTTTCATGGATGATATGATGGGCTTAGTGATTGGACCCTATTTTTTGATGGCGGAAATTTACTTTGTCCTAGGGTTAGAGAAAAAGTTAGCTAGTGATATAACACCTATGGCAATTGAGAAGCGCCGCTTGATTGAACGGGCAAAAACTTAATATAAATCATCATCATTTTAGTGAATAGATAGAACTAGCTATTTGGCTTGTAACTAGTTCTATCAAAAGCTCAACGCCGTTTATTTTCGCTAAAATATTTAGCTAGATATTAGCCTAAAATTCAATATCAGCGTTTTCAACGTTAGGCATGACCAATAACTCTTCTTTGACAAACTAACCAATAAATAGCGCTAACAGTGCAGCTATACCTAAGTTGTTAATTGATTTAATTTAACAACATTTTCAGTTAGTGATTCACGCCAAGCAGATACCGTTTAATAACAACTAGGCACTATAGCTTTTCCTGCTTGGTTAACTTCAATTGTTGAGTGTTTGATACCATAGCTATCTTGCAATTTGGCTTTAATCTTAACTAAGTCTACTTTTTCAACATTCAGTGCCAGTTGCAATTTACATTCTAAAAACAGTTTATGCTCATCGAGTTGCCAAACATGAATATCTGTCGCGCTCTGCACACCCAAAGTTAACTCTAAATGGCGTTGAATTTCACTTATATCAATTTTTTCAGGCACGGCTTGCATCAATATTTTGATGCTTTCAAGCGCAAGTAACCTACCATGATAAAGCACATAAATTGAAATTAAAACGGTCGCAATAACATCAACAAAGTACCATTGATAGTATATGATTAAAAAGCCAGTAATAATCACAGCAACCGACGCCAAGGCATCAGAAACATTATGAATAAATGCCGCACGTAAATTCATACTGGTTTTTGCGCCTGACAAATACGTTAATAGCGCCGTCGCAATGTCCACTACCAAAGCTATGCCGGCGATATAAATTACTATCCAGCCATTAATTTCCGTCGGATTAAAGTATTTACTTATCGCTTCATAAATAAGATAAACGCCAACTATTATCAGCGTAATACTGTTGATCAAAGTGCCAATAATTTCAGCTCTTTGATAACCAAAGGTCATATTTTTATCCGCTCGTTTAGATGATATTTTACGAGCAAAAATTGCAATAACAATCGCGCCTGCGTCACTTAAATTATGCAAGGCGTCGGCAATTAACGATAAACTGCCCGAAAGCACACCACCAATTA
Source organism: uncultured Colwellia sp. (assembly GCA_963977145.1). Classification (GTDB taxonomy): domain Bacteria; phylum Pseudomonadota; class Gammaproteobacteria; order Enterobacterales; family Alteromonadaceae; genus Cognaticolwellia. Next base: position 38,790 of record CAXBNP010000031.1, on the reverse strand, counting down.
TCTGTACAATCGTTAATAAAATATTAATCAATACGGCAAAGGTCAATTTACCATTGCCAGCATGACTATGTGAGTGGCACTGAGATTTAGTATGAGAATCAGTCATTTTTACCTCTGCATATTTTTATTAATTAAGTTATCTAATTGTTATTACATAATAATAGCGTAAATAAGCGATATTTAACCTATTCACGCTATCAAACAACAGCAAGCTTAAATAGCGAAAACTAAGCTTGTAACTCGGCTATTTTTGCCCTAGAAAACCAACTAAAGAGTACCGGTAATACAAACAAAGTTAGCAAGGTGGCGGTCACTAAACCGCCGACAATAACACTCGCTAAAGGTCGTTGAATTTCAGCACCAACACCGCTGGACATTAATAGAGGAATTAACCCTAATGCAGAGGTTATGGCTGTCATCAATACCGGCCGTAAACGTGACGTTGCGCCATCAAATACTGCTGTTGATAGCTCTAAACCGTCTTGAATTCGTTGATTGATGCTTGCCACCATCACCACTCCATTTAACACCGCTACACCAAATAAAGTAATAAAACCTACTGAGCTTGGTACGGATAAATATTGCCCTGAAATATACAAGGAAAACACGCCGCCAATAACGGCTAATGGCACATTGACTAATATGAGTAGCGCTTGCCCGGTCGATCCAAAGGCAAAATATAACAATAATGCAATCAAAGCCAATGACACAGGTAAGACGATGGCGAGTCTAGCTTGGGCGCGTTGCTGGTTTTCAAATTGACCGCCAATGGCGACAGAGTAGCCCGCAGGTAAGTCAATTTTAGCCGCAATCGAAGATTTAATATCAGCCACAACACTACCCATATCTCGACCTTGTACATTCGCCTGAATAACAACGCGGCGTTGCACATCGTCGCGACGAACTTGTGGTGGGCCTGATTCCAGTGAAATATCAGCAATATCACCTAAACGTACCCAAGCACCTGTAGGCGATTGTAGGCGTAACTCAGCAATGGTATCACGACTATTGCGACTTTTTTCCTGCAAGCGTACATAAATGTCATAGCGTTCATTGCCATTAATCACTTGCCCTGCAGTGATGCCGCCGATACCATTTTGCACTAAGTTCATGACATCACTAACCGCGAAACCAAAACGAGACAGTTGCTGCCTATTAGGTTTAATCACCAACTGCGCTTCGCCAACAATTTGCTCCATAGCGACATCCCGCGCACCTTCCACCGCTTTAATAACCTCTTCAATAGCCTGGCCTTTGCTAGCAAGTACCGCTAAATCTGGCCCAAATAACTTAATCGCAAGTTGCGCTTTTACGCCAGAAAGTAATTCATCAACCCGGGTGGCGATCGGTTGTGAAAAATTGAGCAATAGTCCGGGGAATTGCTCTAGCGCTATTGCCATTAACCGCTGTAATTCATCACGATCTTTAGCACTAGTCCATTCATTGACTGGTTTTAAACCAAGGTAAATTTCGATATTATTTACCGGCTCGGGATCACCACCAATTTCTGCTCGCCCCATGCGGCTTAAGGCGTATTTAACTTCTGGAAACGCTAATAGCTTTGCTTCTAATATCGGCGCAACTTGCAACGCGGTTGCTAAGCTTGAAGAAGGCGCTAAAGTTACACGTAAATTAATTGTGCCCTCTTCTAATTCAGGCACGAATTCAGTACCTATATGCGGCACTAACGCAATAGCACTTAACAGTAAAATTATTGATGTAGCAATCACAACCTTGGTGTGTTGCATCGCCATCGTTAATCCTTGGCGATACCTGCGTTCAAGTGCCGGTAAAAATATACTTTTCCGTTCTTTAACACCCTTTGTGAAGATATAAGTAGCCATGGCCGGCACCACAATCAAGGCAACAAAAATAGCGGAAATAACCGCTAAAATAATACTAATCGCCATCGGCTGAAACAGTTTAGCTTCTACACCTTCAAAGCTAAATAACGGCATAAATACCACTAAAATAATCGCGGCAGCAAAAAATATTGGCCGGGCAACTTCTTTACCTGCCTGCTTTAGTCTTAGCGGTATACCTTCACTGTCATGCACCACATCATGTGGGTCGTTACCTTTAAATTCGCCCTCATTACGAGCAAGTGCGGCACTTAAATGCGCTTCATCTGGTCGATTTAGATGTCTGAACATGTTTTCAACCATCACTACTGAACCATCAACCAACATACCGATCGCTACGGCGATACCGCCAAGTGACATTAAATTTGCCGACAAGCCCAAATACGACATGATCATTAGCGTTATAGCAATTGAAATAGGAATGGAAATTAATACCAAGAAAGTGGCGCGCAAGTTCATTAAAAACAAAGCGAGGACAATGGCGATAAAGATAAAAGCCAGCATAAGTGAATCAACCACAGTATTAACCGCTTTAACAATTAACTCGGATTGATCATAAAAAGCCTCAAAACGTACGCCTTTCGGCAGTGCTTGGGCAATTAATGGTAAACGGGCGTTAATGCCATCTATGGTCAATTTTGTATTCGCGCCCATACGCTTAAGCACAATACCTGAAACCACCTCGCCTAAATTTTCAATAGTGCCATTTTCATTACGCCGTGTCATGGTCGCAGCGCCTTGACGAATTTCACTGCCAAGTTCAACACTAGCGACATCAGCCACCGTAATGACAGTACCTTCAACAATTTTAACTGGCACTTGTTGAATATCAGCGATAGCTGCTTCGCCACCACTAAACCAACCTGTGCCTCGCACCACTAATTGCTCTTGGCCTCGGTTCATGTACCAACCACCAACATTGCTATTATTATGTTCTAACGCACTGACAATATCATCTTGAGTAATTTCATATGACAGTAGCTTACTTGGCTCAATATTGACTTGATATTGACGCACATTACCGCCAAACGACAATACGTCAGTCACGCCATCAATGGGCATAAGCAATAACTTAACAACCCAGTCATTTAAGCTGCGCAGCGCCATCGAGTCATAACCTGCATCTTCATCTGCAATAAGTAGATACTGAAATACTTGTCCTAATCCTGAGGTGTTCGGCCCCATTTCTGGCGTACCAACACCTGTAGGTATCAGTTCTTTCGCGGCTTGTAGGCGTTCAAAAACTAATTGGCGAGCAAAGTAAATATCGGTGCCTTCTTTAAAAACCACAGTAACACCCGATAAACCGGTTTTGGAAATTGAGCGTACTTGCTCAACATCAGGCATGGCATACATTACCGCTTCAATGGGATAGGTAATAAGTTGCTCTACTTCTTCTGCTGCCAATCCCGGTGCTTCAGTATTTACTACCACTTGTACGTTAGTGACATCAGGAAAGGCATCCAAATTTAACTTTGGAATGATAAACACCGAACCAACTAGCATGCTCACTAACATCAACATCACCAATAGGCGATTATTGACTGAAAAATCAATTACTTTATTAAACATAACATTCTGCTCCTGCTACTTCGCACTTGATAGGCACTAATGGTTATGCGGGTCAAAGCCGCCTTTCGCAATTTCAGAGGCAACAAAAAACGCCCCTTTAGTGACAATGCGCGTTTCTGCCGCAAGCCCAATTATTTCACGATAATTTCCTAGCGCACGACCTAGCTTGACTTCAACAGCAGTGAACTCTCCAGAGTGCCTTTCCACAAATACCGTCCAGTCACCGTCACTTGAACGCAGTAACGCCGATTCAGGTACTGCCATCACTTCTTGGTCAGTTTCGAAGCGAAAATTCACCTTGACAAACATGCCTGGGTGGAGGCGATCATGGTCATTTTTAACCGCTAAACGCACGATACGTGTGCGAGTTTTTGGGTCGATGGTGTGAGCTTCTTGAATCACGGTGGCAACAAAAAACTGCTCACTCATGTCAATAACTGCTTGGGTTCCTTTGGGTAAATTTAATTGCTTATTTGGTGACACCCGTGCTTCTACCCATAGCTCGCTTTCGTCAGCCAACACCATAATGGCATCGCCGGCTGAAACTCGTTGGCCTTGAGAAAAGTCATCGCTTAATACCGCACCTTCTCGTTGGGCAATTAAGGTGTATTCGCCAAGTTCGGCTAAATCAGTATTGGCTGAGTTATATGTTACAACTTGCGCAATAGCGGCCTCGGTTAAACCAAAGGCTTTCAAACGACTGTATGCAGAAATATAATCAGTTTCAGTCGTTAATAAACGACTTTCGCTAACGGTTTCTTTACCCAGTTTTTTATTTCTTTGCCAATCATTGTAAGCAACCCGATAAGTTGCTTGTGCCTCGGCAACGGATTCACTAAACAACGTTACCAGCGCATCACCTTTTTCAACATGCTGCCCTAGCGTGGCATGGCGAGAAATAACCACAGACTCAGTGCGCGGTGAAACAATATAACTTTTATAGCCATTAGCTTTAATTTCCCCCGGTGCATAAACATTGTTAGCAAATACCTTGGGGGATATTGCCGCCACTTCAATACCAGCAATAGCCATTTTTTCAGGGCTAAGGCTAATAGCTTCGCCATGAATGTTCTCATCTAAGCCTGCACTGGTCTGTGTTTTATTTCCATGTTGATGCGCCTGTTCTTTAGAAAGATTTTTATCTACTGTGCTAGCGATATCTGCTTTATGTTGGCGCTCATTATCCTTATGCTGTTCATTAGCTCTATTTTGCAAAGACGCTTGGGAGCTTTTCTTTACTTGGTTACTTGCTTCATGTGTATGGCCCACCTGCTGTTGTGTTTCCTGACGTTCAAATGCGAGTACTGAGCCACTCGACACTACCGCCAATAATACACTCGCCCTAAATGAACGAGTTAACGCTTTTGCTAATGCTAATGCTGGAATATCGCTGACAAAACTCATTTTGAAAGCACGGGAAAATAGTGCAGCCATGCTGAGGCTACTAAAGTTAAACTGACTCATATTGATACTCTTAATCTTACTTTTTAAGATGGTAAATCAAGTTGTTTCGTTACTTTTTGTCAGACGATTTTCTAGCGATATGACTGATTCAAATTCGCGTTTTGACATCAGTAGCGCAAAAAAACAGTCAACATAAACAAGGATATTGATTTACCGGGACTATAGTTTCAAACCAACTCACGAAGCACTTTGAGTGGTTACAAATTAAAGCTAAGTTTTAGACTATCGGGGGACGGTGTTCTGGGGCTATCCAAAGTGATAATAATTCGACTTTTACAGCCAATACATTTTCATTGCCTTTATACACTAAATTTGATTTTTCATTAGCGGAAATGTAAACGCCAGAAGGTGCATGGCAATGGCAGCAATGATGACAATCGAATTGCGTTTGTGTACTACTTTCAGTTTCATAAGTGGCAACTAACGCACCTTCTTGATGGGTCTTGTGTGAATCATCCAAGTTACGGTGAGATAGATTTTGTCTGGCGTCTACTTCTTGATGGGCACTGTGTGAATCAAAGGCAGCAGTAATGGTTTGACTGGCAAACAAAAGTGCAAACATTATAATTAACAAGCGATTAGACAAAGGTATAGCTCTCTTAACAACGAAAAGGCAGTGTAAGTTAATTATTCACCGGCTTCAACAGTGAAAAATTGTGCTGGCGCTAAAGTCGAGTTTAAACGACGATTTATCAAGCAATAACTCAATTAATTATAAATCAGTAGAAAATAAAAACGCTACTGTTTACAAAAGACTAAATACAATACTAATAAATTAATCGGCTAAAAATGCGATATAGCCAGGGTACATTTTTTAACAATTACGTTTAATTTAAGCTAGCTTATATTGCGACTCTTCTATTTGCTTGTTTAGCCATTGCAGAGCGTCTTGTTCATTTTCAAAGTATTGAATATTTTGCTTTGTTTTTGACTTTACTAACGCTTGATCTATGGTGATAAGCGCAGGAGAGGTAAAGATTAGTGCTTTGGCAATCATGTTTCGACTATTGAGCCAGGCATTAAACTCTTCCGACTCTGCGAATACTTCGGGGGTGCCACCGGAAAATCCGAGTAGATCACCGAGAAGAACAAAAGGAGCAAGCTCATAGGCCATGACGATATCTTTCAATTCAATCGCTAATGCTTTGGCGCCAACATCATTAAAATCGCCTTGAACAGTGACTTTAATCATGTGGTTATTAACTTTAATGTCGTACTCACCATGTATTGCGTGCAATGTTATTTCCAAGCAAAGTAAAATACATGTTTCATCATTACATTGAGCTAAGCTGATATCAACAAATTTAACCGTATATAGACACAATACTTTATAACGATTTCATTTCGCTGGGCTCAGTAAAATAAAGTTAACTGAAAACCTGCGAGTTTTTGCACGGTAAAATAACGAAAAGAACAACCAGTGCAATACTTAACATAGCTATATTTTATGATAATATCGCAGCTATTATTGTATCAGCGATAAAAGCATTAGGACTTGATTAACTAGCGCTCTTAGCCCAGTTGATATAATCAAGTTCGCAATTTGATTACCACGAAGAATAAAAAGACAATATGATGTTTACGGTGATTGGCATAAAACTAGCCTAATGTATTTATTCTGCACAAATCTCTTGTAATTATAATGGAATTTAATAGTAAATGAATAAAATAGAAATTGAAAAGGAGCGAATTTGCAAGATTAGTTCAATCCTATATGCCGCTAGCCAACCGATTAGGATACTGTCTCATTTGGAGTGGCATAGAGATATTAAGCGTCAATTTTTTGCCGATAAAGCCAAAGAGCTCCCCAAGGTTAGCTACCCTTCATTTGACCCGAGTCAGACCTTAAGCTTAGTAAAAGAAGCCAGAGCTTACATGGGCAATAGCGACATAGACCAATGGTTAAAACGTATTGCATTCAAGCTTGAACATGGTGCCTTAATGATGGCATTCGTCGGTACGAAAAAGTTTTCTGAATTCTCTAGAACACTCTACGGCGTGCCAACTGATCCCTTTACCGACGGTAAATCAACACCACTTGAATTAGCTAAAACCTTTGATCAAAAAATCAGCAGCTATGCTAGTTACGACTTGGGCGCTCCACCTCCTATGTGTTATCTCGCTGCTGATATTGCAGGCCAAATGCAAGCAGCGGTAACGAAAATGTTTGGTGCTGAGGCCCCGAAGGTGGAAATTGTTGACGAACTTTCGGCGAATGCGCTAGCCAACCCAAAACTTATTAGGATCAGAAGAACCGCATGTTTTACTGATCTTGATGCCCAGCAACTGATTAATCATGAAGCGCATATCCATGTTGCCACCTCGATTAATGGCCTAAATCAACCGCATCTTAAAATATTGGCTGCGGGTCATCCTGGCACCACTAAAACTCAGGAAGGATTAGCAGTATTTGCTGAGTACATTACTAATTCGATTGATTTGGACAGACTACGCAGGCTTGCCGATCGTATTATCGCTATTCAAATGTCGATTGAAGGAGCAGACTTTCTCGATGTCTATAACTACTTCTTAGGTCGCATTGGCAACGAGTCACAAGCCTACGAAAATAGCCGCAGAGTTTTCCGCGGTGGCGTTTTAACCGGTGGCGCGCCCTTTACCAAAGATGGCGTTTATTTAGAAGGACTCATTCGCGTACATAACTTCTTAAAAGCCATTGCGGCTAATGGCAGAGCTGATTGCCTTAAGTTATTATTTTGTGGGAAATTAGATATTGAAGACATCCCGGTATTATACAAATTAGAGGAAATGGGCCTGTGTCAGCCAGCAAAATACTTACCACCTTGGGTTGAAGATGCCCGCTATTTATTAGCTTATTTAACCTGCTCTGATTTTCTTAACAAGATGGACATGCCTAAAGTTTATAGCCATTATGATGACTTACTGCACAGTATTCCAAAAACTTTTAATTAGGTTTTATCATAGTTGCGTTCAGGAGAAATTATCATTACATGTTAGCAATATAATGTTTTGTCATTTGTAGAGGCGAAAGTAAAATTATAGACTTCCCTCTACTTTCCCTCTAAAAATGACAGCTATAATACGTAGCGATGGCCACCGGTTAATTTTGTCGTTTATACGACTTTTTATAAGCATTATTCCTGCAATTGCAACGTTATAGAAGTTTAAATTGATTCTTCATATTCACCCGCACTGACTAAATCAAGAAAAAACTCAAAACGTGTAAATGACTTAAACTGAGTTTTTTAACCACACCATAGGTCGAGCTTCTTTCAAAAACCGCGACTAAATATTATTGATACAAAGTTCCTTTTTGGTGCGGAGTTGACCTATACATTTAATAAGCTTAATGTCTTATTAGCGGTAGTAGCGTAATAGCCACGCAATCTTAAAGGGCTAACACCCACTGAATAGGTTACGGATGACAATTTCCACTGGAAATAAAATTGCTTTAACCGCCTTTTTGCTCATATTAGGCATCTGGGCTTACGTTACTTGTCAGATAATAGGTATGTTTGACCAGCGCTCAATTAATGATAAACAATACCATGTAGACTCGCTAAACATTGCCAATGAGTTGCGCCAAAGCTCTGATGATTTAACCCGAATGGCACGTACGTTTGTCGCTACGGGTAATGAAACTTATAAACAATATTATTTTGAAATAATAGCCATTCGCAATGGCCTTTCCCCCCGGCCCAATAAATATTCGTCAACATACTGGTATACCTCTTTAACCTCTGATGATGAGGCAGCGAAAACTAAGCTAGGTAAGGCATTGCCATTACAGACACTTATGCGTGAAATGGGCTTCACTCCAAATGAATTAATGCTACTGCGCCAATCAAAAAATCGTTCAGACAATTTAATGAAAATAGAAAAGCAGGCTTTCGCTGCTATTCAGGGGCGATATGATGATGGGACAGGTCAGTTTAACATTAACGGAGCGCCAGACCGCGACTTTGCCATTAAGCTATTATTTAGTCCTCAATATAATGAGGCGAAAATTTCGATTATGAAACCTTTACAAACATTCATTGAGGCGGTTGAAAATAGATTAATTATTGAGTCAGAAAATTTTCAAAATAAGCAACAGCAATATTTATGGTACGCTATTACACTACTTATTATTTCAACGCTTTTGGCATTAATTGCCGCAATTTATGTAAGAAATAACATTGTATTACCAATACTTTCACTAAATCACGATGCTCATATTATCGCCAAGGGAAATTATCAATTGCGCAGTAAAGTCAATATAGAAAATGAAATTGGCTCACTCAGTAAAAGCCTAAATAAAATGGCCCATCAGATAGAGCAAGATATTGACCAATTGAAGCGCATGGCGGCAACCGATGAGTTAGTTGGCATTAGCAATAGACGAGCTTTCATCAAGTCGTTAGCACTTGAATTAGAGCGTTCACATCGTTATGAGGTGCCCCTAAGTTTACTAATGCTGGATGTAGATAATTTCAAGTTATTTAATGATACATATGGCCACTGTATTGGTGACAATGTATTAAAAACCATTTGTAAGGTGAGTCAATTAGCACTCAGAGAAAATGACATTATGGGACGAATTGGCGGCGAAGAGTTCGCCTTTATCCTGCCGACTACCGAAATAGATTCCGCATTAATAGTCGCTGAACGCATACGTATTGCCGTAGAAACATCCTCGATTATGGTTAATGATGAGAAATTAAAAATCACCGTAAGTATCGGTGCTAGCCAATTAATCAAAGGTGACGATGTTAGTATATTTCTCAATCGTGCAGATGTGGCGATGTATAAAGCAAAAAACAATGGCCGCAATCAAACTTACTCAACTTAAAGGGTAACGATGCTAGTTAGCTACAATTTCTTACTTAAATAAACCGGCCTTATGGTCGCCGTTAGCTTGGCTAGCATAAAAATAAATATCATCATAAATAACAATTTATGCATCAAGAAAAGTCATTAGGCTTACAGACCACGTTATTGGTATTGTGAAGATACTTATACTTATTGTCTTCAACACAACCATTAATAGCCATGCTAAAAGTTGCCTACTTTAAATTGATTCGCTAATTAAATACTATACTTATCAATATGCTAAATAGTTTAATTTAACTTAATCAAGCTCAATATTGACCAACTTGCGCCACGGCGTATTAATCAACAACTTATTGTGCTTATTATCGTACCACGCACTAAACGACCGATTATTTAGCTGCGTGCGATGCTCAACCAATGGCACAAGTTTATTATTTACTTTTATTTGTCTTGAAGCGTTTTCAACATTGTGGATCACTAAACTCAATTGACGAGTAACTGGCATACCCTTAAACCGGCCCTTCCTCGCTATATCAAACGACAATTTTTCGCCATTATGAGCTGCCGCAAACGTTAGTGTTTCATAATCTCCATTTGCCAGCGAGTTCGGATCTTTACCATCATCGTTATACATTACTGACGATGAAGCTTTAACCGATGTGTCAGCGTAATAATGTAAGGTTAAATGTTTGGTGTTGTAACCTGTGGTTGACGACATATCAGCAACCATAGGAATAAAAGCACCGGCGCGCACTAACACTGGCGTTTCGCTTAGTGGCGCTGCAAGAGTAACTTTTTCACCGCCTTGATAACGACCACCATGCCAAAAATCAAACCATACTCCTGACGGTAAATTTAACTCAACGGTACGAGCCCCTTGTTCGATGACGGGCGTTACCAGTAACGAATCACCGTAGAAGTAACTGTCTTTTTCATCAATGAGACTCAGATTCTTCTCATCTTCAAAAAACATCGGTCGCATAATGGGCATGCCGGTTAAGCTATTTTCAATACTTAACGAATAAATATACGGCATTAGGCGATAACGCAGCTTAACGTATTCACGTAAAATATCTTTGGTTTGTGTGTCATGAAATATCGGCTCCGGCTTTGCGTTTTCTTGGGCATGAGGTCGATAGACTGGTTGAAAAACGCCGTATTGTAGCCAGCGAATATACAGCTCTTTATCTATTGGACCATCGCCAGCAAAACCACCTAAATCTGAGTGAGTGTAACTCAAACCCAGTAAGCTCATTTGCAAGGCTAATTCAACTTGCGGCTTAAACCCCTCCCAGCTGCGACTTACATCACCGGTCCACGGCACCATGCCGTAACGTTGTGAGCCAATAAAGCCAGAACGCATTAAAATAAATGGTCGGGTTTCTGGCTGAAATTTTCTCAGCCGCTGATAAAGCATTTCTGCCCATTGATGACCATAAACATTATGAACCTCATCACCGGTAACCTTATTACCGTTAAAGTTATGCAAAGCATTAGCGGGATGCACTTCAGGCTCCCCTAAATCGCCCCACCAACCTACCACACCTTGTTCAGCAAGCTGCTGATAATATTGCCAAAACCAGTCTTGACTTTTTTCATCAAAAACATCAACTAAGCCAGTATTACCAAAGTAGAAATCAAATGTCTCTGCCTCGCCCTGCTTATTTTTCATTAACGCGCTATTTTCAACTGCGCTCTGCCATTGACTCGATGAGGATAAAATAAAGGGCTCGGTGATCATAATGGTATTAACACCTTGCGCTTTAAAATCTTTAATCATAGCAAGCGGGGTCGGAAAAGCCTTTTTATCCCAGGTTAAATTGCCCATATGGCCTTTTATATCGGGGCCAAACCAATATAAATCGAACACGATGGCATCAAGCGGAAAGTCTTCATCATGATATTTTTGCACGACAGCGCGTGCTTCTTGCTCACTATGATAACCAAAGCGACTGGCAATATTACCTAAACTCCAACGTGGTGGTAGCGGTTGTTTGCCGGTAACCGCCACCAAGTTTTCAATTAATTGCGGGTAAGTTTCGCCGCTGATAATAAGGTAAGATGTTCGACCACCAAGCGCGCTAAATTGCACTATATCGGACTCGTCATGGCCAATATCTAACTCGCCATTAGCTGAATTGTCAAAAACAATAATATATTTATTACTCGACATAATAGCCGGTAAACCGAAATACATTTGCTTTGAATGATTTTGATAACCGTAATGAGCACGGTTATATAACGGCATTCTATGACCGCGCCGATCCATGCCAAGTACACGCTGGCCACCACCCATTATTTTTTCTTGTGGTTGTAGCTTAAAACGAAAACCTAGCTTAAAATTGGCTTTATTTTCTGCACTTTCTTCAGCTTTTAGTTGCTGTTCTTGCTGGGTAAATAGCCCTTGCTCTTCAGCAGCAATATGTTCGCCATTTGGCTTAGTGTATCGAATACTAAACGGTGATTTATTGATAATAGCGACTAACGCTTTACTGTGAAGTATTAACTGTTTTGCTGAGTCGACAACGGTTAATTCAGTGGCATAGTTAATGTCATCATTGAAGGTATTCTTTGCTTTCGTCGCGAGTGCAAATGATGGTAACTGTTTAAAGCCAAGCGGTTGATAATGTACTTCAAATACTGATGGTTTTAGGACATTAATATTCACTAAACCATCACTTGTGGTCACTTCTAGTGTCTTGACGGTTAATTGATGCGCAATATAATCGCGGGTAAAACCTTGCCAACTGCAAGTGCCTAGCAATAAAGTAATAAGAAATAAAACGCTTGAACGCATTACTGAGCTTGATTCAACGTAAGATTTTTTCATGATTATTTAGTCACTTGTAATTGAAAAACATACGAGCTCAGGGGCGCTATATCAACTAGGATACTTGCCGTTTTGTCACGACTAACGCTTAAGCTATTGTTTTTACCATAAAGTAAATCGCTTAACGGATATTGCCCTGCGACTAGCTGCCATTCATTAACCAAAGCTTTAGGTAATTGCAGCGAATATTGGTAGCTCTTTTCACTATCGAAATTACTCAGCACAATTAACTTTTCTGTGCCATGCCAACGGGCAAAGGCAAATTGCTGATGGTTATATGTGGTTAGGGCTTTACGATTCTCGTCATGCAAACTAAGGTATTGTCCCTGCATCGCCTTATTGTCAGCTGAAATAGTCATTAGGCGCTGATAAAAGTCGCGCAAGCTATGCTCGCTAGCCGTTAGTTGAGCGCCGTCAAACTTACCACCATTCATCCAACGTTGATGAGCCGGGACGCCAGCATAATCAAAAATACTGGTACGAGTTGGGTCGCCAAAGCCGGTTTCTTCACTGCCATCTTCCCCGACTTCTTGGCCAAAATAAATCATCGTCGGTGAGCGACTAATTAACGCTGAGACCACCATAGCAGGTTTTGCTTTTTCAGCGCTGCCAGCAAAGTCAGGGCTGGCAATGCGTTGCTCATCATGGTTTTCTAAAAAGTGTAATAAGTGTTGTTCAATATCCCCGTAGCGCTGTTGTATATTCGCTAAATCACCGGTATTACCAATACCTTGCATGATATCTTTCAAACGGTCATAAAAATCGACTTTGTCGTACAAGTAATCCATTTTTCCTAGCTGAATATAATTTCGGTATTGTTTTGGGTTATAAACTTCCGCCAAGATAAAGGCGTCTTTATTGGTCATTTTAATTGCTGAGTTTAAATAACTCCAAAACTCAACCGGCACCATTTCAGCCATATCGTAACGAAAACCATCAACGCCTTTAGCTAGCCAAAACTGGGTTATATCACGAAATTTCAGCCACGCACTTGGCACTTTTTTGTCACGCCAAAACTCATTATGCGCTTGATAGTTTTTAAACCGATATGCTTCAGGTAAAGTTGCAAAAGTATAACTACCATCGGGTTTAACGCCGTAATTGACCTTAACCGTTTCATACCAGTCATTGATATTAGGTTGGGCTGCCCGTGAACCATTGCCAGTCCATTTTGCCGGCGACTCGTTAAATAGCCCATCGGCTAACGGATGGTTTTCGCCACCTAATGGCGCATAACCACCTTGAGGCCTCGGGACTTTAAAATCCTGCCCAACAACATAATAAAAATCATTCTCAGCTGAAAATTCGACACTTGTATCGTCATCAGCGCCAAAATCACGCACACCGCTAGGCTTACCTAAAGAGTGATAACCTCTTGCAATATGGTTTGGTACAATATCGATAATGACTTTCATGCCTTGCTGATGGGTTCTTGCTATTAGCGCTTCAAATTCTGCCACTCGGTTAGCGGGATCATCGGCTAAGTCTGGGTTGACACTGTAATAATCTTTTACTGAATAAGGTGAGCCAGCGCGGCCTTTGACGACATCAGGGTCGTCATTATCAATGCCAAATTCGCTATAGTCGCCAATTAAGGCATGATGCGGCACACCGGTATACCAGATATGGCTAACACCTAACTCTTTAATCGCCTTTAGTGCCGTATCGCTAAAATCGCTAAATTTGCCAACACCATTTTCCGCTATCGTACCCCAAGGCTCATTTGTACTGTTTTGATTACCAAATAAACGCGTAAAAACTTGATAAACCACTGGTTTTCCGGAATTTTCAGATAAAGTTATATTTTTACTTTGCTTTGCGTCATCTGGCTCAAGGTCGCTAGTTGGCGGTACTGTTTCGGGTCTACAGCCGTTAAGACAGCTGGTCAGTATTAAGCTACTGACCACGACTTTCCATGGTTTTATTTGAGATAATGTAAATAAGCAATCACGCATTTAAGCACCCTACAGGTTAAATGCTCGTCTGCTAAAAATATTGAAAAGTCAGACCAGAGCAACAACAAAGACAATATTTTGAGGGTACACATTAAAATGCCGCCATGCCAACTGCATACGAATTCATAAAGCATTTATTTATGACTTGTTGCTCTGATGGGATCAAACTTGGTGGTTTTTCGAGTTTAAAGTGCCTAACTTACGGCACGTAACCGGTCATTTCTAAAAAACCCTGGCCTTGGTGACTACCAGAAAACGTCACCATGCCTTCAAAATACTCAATACCAAAGCGCATAATTTGCTTTGTGTTAATGACGCTAACCTCAATATCGATATTTTCCTCAGCAATACCGATTAAAAATAGCTCTGGGTAAGCTGAACTTTCATTTGAGCGAGTGTTGTTTAGCTGAGTTAAAATAATATCTTTCGCTGTTAACGTCTTAATGCTGCCATCGCGGCGCATAATACTGCCATAGAGAAAGTCTTGCTCGTTTGAGCGAATACGATAAACCATTAACGCTGTATTGGCATTTAAGCGCAGTGAAAACCAGTCCCAACCTTGCTGATCTTCCGCCAACATTTGCGAGCCCCACTCTCGATCAAACCAGGCGTCACCCGTTACTTTTTGCCATTGGTTTTGCCAAAATACTTCACCGCTAACCTTGATAAAAGGTTGTGAGTAATAATGACTAGCAATCGCCAAGCTACCATGTTTCTGGCTAAAGCCATTATCACCTTGCAAAAAATAATGAGCTTTTTCCGTTAGCGCGGCATCAACATTTAAGTCCAAATTCACTTGCCATTGTTGTTGCTTTTTAGGTAAAAGCGGCACTTGCTTTGACAATTCATCCGGTGACTGATGCGCTTTAGTGCCAGTAAAATTGCCGTAACGTAATTTAGCAGGCAATAACCCCTGACGAGATTGCCATTGCCAATCATCTATCTGAGCGTGAAATGGTTGGGTATTGATAACTACATTGCCTAATTCTTCTCTAGCACTTCGAAATGCCGACTGATGTTGTTCTGCATCGGCTAACGCCGCATGGGCAAAGTACCAGTGTTTATCTTCAACAGCGCGGCGGAACAAGGTCCATTGCGCAGCCAATGACTGACCACTTTCGGTGCGTAGGTTTGCTGTTAAATACCACCATTCTTGCTGAAATGTTTTGTGTGGGGCATGGGCCTGTGGAAAAGTAATGACATGGCTTTTAGTGGGTTTGTCAAAACTGCCAACGCTATCACTCAACCCTTTCAACGGTGAGCGAGATGGCGCTTTTTCGTCACTGCAAGCGGCTAAAAGTAAAATACTGAGTAGACTTATGGTCAATAACTGTATTTTGGCCAATGGCTGATTTTTTATCATGACAAACTTGCTCTGATCTTGAGTTTATATAGGGGTATTGCGAGTGCAGGGAGTAACATCAAGACACCAAGCACACTGCTGACAGCAAATGGTCCGAAGTCAAATACCAAGGGCATTGACCAACCAAACGATGCCGGTAATACCAAACTCACCAGCGCATTCGCTAGCACTATAGCTATTGGCCAACTTAACACAATAGCGCCAAAGGCAAGCAACAGCCATTGTAATAACATATGACTAAAAAGCTCAAACTGGCTATAGCCTAAACTGCTTAAAATATGTAAGTCGGGTTTGCGTGCTAATTCCAAACTATTAGCCGATAAAAACAAACCTAAACAGGCAATTGAAAGTAGAACAAAGGCAATAGCTTGCGTTAAGACAAAGGTTTGCTCAAATACCGCTAGCGCCAGCTGTTTAATTTGCTCAGGCTGATAAATTTGATTTTCATCTAGACCAACCTCAGTCATTAGTGCCTGTTTAATCGCATCGACATTAACCGTTAAAAATAAGCCAAAGCCCGTTTCTTGCCACGATGACAATTCATCTAGGGAAAATTTTGACGCTATTTTTACCGAAAAACTTTGATTGCCATAATCATAATATATCGCTTGAACGCGACATGATAGCTTTTGTTGACCTTGTCTTATCTCAATCACTTGCTGCAAATCAAGCGAGCGCTTGAAGGCTAGTTGCTCGTTAATATAACAATTTTTTTCTGACGATTGTGCGTTATTCAATGCACTCAGCGTAACCAACTGCCCTGATTTCAACAATAAACTCTCTTGCTGCCTTTTTGAGCTAAGATGAAAAACCTCAACCGTATCTTGTTGATACCTTGCCACTGTACTGGCAAATAAAACAGTTTCTTCGACACCATTTTGATGCTGTAACCATTGGCTTAATTTCGGCTTTTGCTCTGCGCTATAGCGAACAAACAAATCAGCACTAAGCGTTTGATTTAAATATGAAACAAACGAACTTTGAAAGCTATTAACCATTAAAGCCGCGGCAATACTGGCCGTTAAGGCTAAATAAAAAGCGCCAATAGGTAAATAACGACGCCCCACTTGCTGACTGGCATCTTGGAAAATGAACTTCAACCGAAAAGCACCGGTTACTAAGACTAATAGTTGCAGTAGGTATTTCAATAAGTTGGGCAATATGGCGACACTGGCGCTTAACAATAAACCGTATTTAAACATCAAATGGTGCCAATTATCATCCGGCCAAAAAGCAAATGTCGCGAATAGTATCGACGCGATAATGGCGGTGATTTTAAAATTAAAATTTTGTGGCAATAGCCGAGCTGAAAAAGCGACTTTTGCTGAAGCAATCATATGCATTTGTTTTATTAAGGCGACCAAAACTGCGATAGACGATAGGGTAAACGCCCATAAACTGTACTCTAATTGCCATTGAAATTGGCCACTGACCTGTAATCGATACAACTGCTCAAGTGTTAAACCTAAAAGTGGCATTAAAAAGGACACTAAAACATAGGCAATACCTATACCGAGTATACTTGCCAAAAGCGTTAATGATAATGCCTCACAGAGCATAACTTTTATAATGGTGTTTAATTCAACACCGAGTAAACGCATTTGCGTAGCAAGCTCACAGCGTTTGCTCCAAGCCTGATTTGCCGCTTGAAAGGCAATAAATAGGCTGACAATAAAGCCTAATATCGCTAGTGCCGATAAGTTAAGATGCAGCGCATCAGCAAAACCTTCGCGTTCACTGATTGACCACGCCTCTTGAATCGATAAACCATCTGGCAACGCCGTCTCAAGTCGTAAAATTTCATGGGCTGACATTGGCCCAGCCATCAAATGGCTAAAGCCTTTTAGCTCTGGAAATAACTGCCAGGCAAGTGAAATATCAAGTAGTGCAACTTCGCCCCAATCATCAATGTTATTGATATAAACGGCTAGCGGGCTTTGCTTTACGCTCGGATTATAGTTGGTTATTGCCACCACATTATTTTCGCTACTAAGCCCTAAAGATTTTGCGTAGTCCTGCGAAATATTAATCGCCTTACTGGTATAGCTTTCGGGCATAGTCAGCACTAACGGTAAAATATCGATAGCGCGAAAGGCTATTTTTTCACCATTGGTTAAGGTTCTTCTAAAGAGATGAACTGCGTTCAGCTGCTGAAAACCTTGTGCTCTTAATGAAGCATAAACAGCGGTTGAAATTGCCTGGCCCTGCTTTGGCACAACATAAAAAGCTACCGGCGACTTTAAACGACTATTGGCAACTTTATATTGCTGTTGGCTAGCATCATTTAACACCAAAATACTCAACAAAGTGCTGGTTGCGATCGCTAAGCTAAAAATAAAACCTAAATTTAGTAAAGGCTTACTAATATATTCACCAATATGGGCCTTTAGCACTAAGAGAAACTCAACGTGTGCTTTTTCTGCCTTAAAATGATTCATCACATTAACCTTCAAACAAGCTTAATGTGCCATCAACTAGGCGATATATTTTATCCATACTACGAGCAACATCAAGGCTATGGGTGACCATCAACAAAGCAGTGTTTTTAGATTTTGCTAAGTTAACAAGTTGCGCCACAACATGCTCACTGTTGGTGTCATCGAGGTTTCCTGTAGGTTCGTCGGCCAGTAACAGCTTAGGTTTGGCATTCAATGCGCGCGCTATTGCCACACGTTGCATTTCACCACCGGAAAGGGTCGCTGGAAATTTAGCTAATAACGACGATATGCCGAGTTCATTAGCTAAAGTTAAGCCATGACTTTGATCAAAGCGGCCTGACAACTTGGCACTAAATTCAATATTATCTTGTACTGACAAGCTGCTTAATAAATTAAACTGCTGAAAAATAATACCTATATACTGCTTTCTTAAATGGCTTAGCTGTTTATCTGAAGCGTTAGATAAACGAAAATTTTCTAGCTCAATTTCACCTTGTTGAATAGGCTCTAATCCTGCAATTAAATTTAACAAGGTGGTTTTACCGCTGCCACTATCGCCCATTAATGCTACACATTCACCAGCGGCCACTGACAACGATAACTCGGTAAATAAATGTCGATAGTTATCGCCGTCGGTTACTTGATGACTTAACGCGGTTATTTTTAAAGACAAAACAATTCCTTTTAATACTATAAGCTGCGATAAATATTAGCGCTAAAAAAAGCCTAGTGACGATAAATAAATGCTCAGCGATGCTTCAGCACTTGGCCACTATTATCTGTTTTCATACCAAGCTCACTAATGTTTTGATCATTGGTACTGGTTAAAATAACCAACGACTGCGCTATTTATTTAATCATTAGCGCAACTCGTTATTAAAATAAAGGCTTTATATTTGGCCATTTTTTCTGCGCTTAAATTAGAGCAGCTAATTAATGAAATGGCCATTACATTGTCTAATAATCAACCATACGAAGACTTGCCAAGATATCGTGACTCAAAAAAATGATAAAGCTAAGTCTACTACTGGCAAAGATCAGCAAATAACTGCTCAGCTAGTTCATGCATTATCTCGGCTTCAGGATGAGTTTGCGCATAAGTGCGTAAACCGTAAACCCCCATAATAAAAAATCGAGATAATTGCTCGGCTGAACGTTTGCTAGTTAATTCGTTATCGACAATGGCTTGATGAAACACCTCGGCTATAGAAGCTTGCCAACTGGATAGGTTTTCTATCAAAATTGTCTGTACTTGTGCATCTTGCTCAGCCAATTCATTTAACGCTTTAGTTAATAAACACGCTTGCGCCGCTTCACAACTAAGACATTCTTGCACTATGTGATCAAGATAGCTTTTCAATGCTACTAACGTTGGTATTGCTGCAGAAAAAAAATGTTGAAACTCTTCTGCTCTGTCTGCACGGTATTGCCCTAACGCCGCCAATAATAAGCCGCGCTTATTTTCAAAGGCGCAGTAAATAGAACCTGGATGCAATCCTGTCGCGGCTTTTAAATCTTGCATACTAGTTTTTGCGTAGCCTTTATCCATAAAAGCAATCATCGCGGCTCTGAGCACCGCTTCTTTATTAAATTCGGCATTTCTCATTATGTTTTGCTCTTAGTTCCATGACATGATGGCATCATACCCTTATTTGAATGCTTGTTCAAAATAATACTTGAATGCTCATTCAAACAAGAGTATCTTGAACGCATATTCAAGAAAGAGATATTGTCATGACCAAAAACTTATTCCAACCTTATGATCTAAACGACGCAATAACCTTAAGAAATCGCATATTAATGGCGCCTTTAACACGTTGTATGGCTGATGAAGACTTAGTCCCGACAACAGCGATGGCAGAGTATTATGCCCGCAGAGCTGATGCCGGCTTAATTATTTCTGAAGCGGTAATTATTCGCCCTGATGGTCAAGGTTATCCCAATACACCCGGTTTATTTAGCCAAGCGCAAATTAAAGGTTGGCAACAAGTAACGGCAAAAGTCCATGAAAATGGCGGTAAAATATTTGCTCAACTTTGGCATACCGGTCGAGTTGCCCATCCGCATTTTTTTCAACAAGGCGATGTGCTAGCGCCATCAGCAATAGCGGTTGAAGGCAGTGTACCAAGAATGCGCGAACTGACCTATCAAGTGCCAAAACCAGTGACTTTTGCCGATATTGAAGGCTTAATCGCCGATTATGCCCAAGCAGCAGAAAACGCGATAACGGCGGGCTTTGACGGGGTAGAAATTCATGGTGCAAATGGTTACCTTATTGATCAATTCTTACACTACGCCAGTAACCAGCGTACTGACGAATACGGTGTCACGCCAGAAAATATGTCACGTTTTCCATTAGCCGTTGTCGACGCGATTATTGCGCGCATAGGTCACGAAAGAACGGCGTTGAGAGTATCGCCAGGCGCCTATTTCAACATGGCGAGCGATGCAAAAGATCGGACGGTATTTGATTATTTATTACCAGAATTAGAAAAGAGATCGTTAGCTTTTTTACATATTGGCATATTCGACGATGCAATGGATTTTGATTATCTTGGTGGCAGTGCTTCTAGTTATGTCAGAGCAAATTATCAAAATACCTTAGTGGGTGTTGGCAGTTATAGCGCAGAAACGGCAAGTGCTGCTATTGAAAGTGAAAAATTTAACTTAATCGCTATCGGTCGACCATTTATAGCCAATCCTGATTACGTTGAAAAAGTACGTAAAGGTGCAGCGATTACGCCTTATTCAGAAGAGATGTTAGCAAGCTTGGTATAATAGCAATTGCAATATGCAATTATACCCATCTCACTCATTATCTGAGCATTTGTACTGGTTTAAATAACCAACGACTGGGCTATTTATTTAATAATTAGCACAACTCGTTATTAAAATAAATGGCTTATATTTGGCCATTTTTCCTGCGTATAGGTAAACCACCTAATTAATGAAATTGGTATTAATCATTGGGTAAAAGTAAGCGGCTAATACAAAGATAATCTAAGACACAGAAAAAAGGCTAAAGTGAAATTTCACTTTAGCCTTTTTAGTTTATATTTTGATTTATTCGTAAGAGCGTTCTAACCAAGCAATTTGCAGTTTTAAATCGGCAATTTCGTCATTGGCGTCAGTTAACTGCTGTTCAATAGTTTTCGGCATCGCCATAGCTTTTTCGCTAGGTTCTATTACATTCACTGTTTCTTCGTGAGCCATAATGCTCTCCTAATTCACGTTACTACTCCTGTATTATTACACAGCAAGTTTCACTTTGCTCGTAAAAACACAAATTAAACTTCACAACGAAAGATTAAGTTATAAAAAATCAACACAGTGAAAGGTAAAGCAATAACAATGAAAGATAATAGGACACTTTTGTTGATAAAGTAGCTTATTTAGAAAGCTTTCAGTTAGTGCTTCAGTTATATATTATCTTGATGCTAATTGAATTAGTCGATAACTAACCCCATAAATGAACAACACTTACTAATCAAAATTTTTATGCGCTTATTAAAATCAACCCTAGTATCAGATTTACACCCTAATAGAGAGCACCATTTCACTCGTAAAGCTGCACGCGCCATTGTCTTAAATGGCGAGAATATTTTATTGCTCTATACCAAGCGCTATCATGATTACAGTCTACCTGGCGGCGGTATAGATGCCGGAGAAGACAATATTACTGGCCTTATTCGTGAATTACGCGAAGAAACCGGCGCGCAAAATGTCACTAACATCGAAGCTTTTGGCTGCTATGAAGAGTATCGTAACTGGTACAAAGATGATTATGACGTGATGCATATGTTGTCTTATTGTTATACCTGCAACATAGATCAAGAACTGTTAGCGCCAGAATTTGAAGCGCATGAATTACGCAACGGTATGCAACCACTGTGGATGAACATTCATGACGCAATTAAGCACAATGAAGTGGTGATAAAAAATAGTGAAAAAAAAGGCTTATCGATTGAACGAGAAACCTTTTTACTAAAGCGTATTGTTAGCGAATTGCTTTAATTAACGACTCTATTTATCAGCACGGCCCATAAACTTGCGGTCTTCGGTATTAATTTTAATTTTATCACCCGTTGAAACATGCTCAGGTACTTGTACCGTCAAGCCGGTTGATAAAATAGCGGGTTTAGTGCGAGCTGTTGCTGAGCCACCTTTAATTGATGGGTCAGTTTCGGCGATCACTAACTCAACGCTTGATGGTAAATCAATCGCTACGGGCACGCCGTCAACAATAATCACTAACAAGCCTTGTGTATCTTCATTAATAAATAAAGCTTCATCTTCAATTGACGATTTATTTAAGTTATAAGGCGTGTAGTCTTCGTTATCCATAAAGACATATTCTTCGCCATCAATATAAGAAAACATCGCTGGACGACGGGTTAAATCAGCAAAGTTGAGCATGTCTTCCGCTTTAAAAGTTTCATCAACTTTACCACCGGTCACCACATCATACATACGCATTCTGTAGAGACTTCCACCAGCTCGACCTTGCGGTACTGAACGTTCAATATCTCTTACAATCATCACTTTACCGTTATACTCTATCGCGGCATTCTTTTTTATATCACTAGCTTTTGGCATGAAAAAAACTCTAATTTAATTAATAGACGAAAAATAACATGTATGACTTATTATGCAAGGAAATATATCCGAAATGCTCTGTCTACATGATGTTTACTTGCTCTAAGAACACAACTTAGGGTAATAATTACCTTGAGTTGTGTTTTGAAATAACCTTACTTTAGCTCAATAACAAGTCTAAAAACTATTGCGCCATCAAATAATTTAAAGCACCCGTAATAACCGCAACCTGAGCAATGATACAATTTTCATCATCAACCAGTGGACTATCAGGATAGGCTTCAGTAGTGGTAACATATGGCGCATCAGTCAAGCCCATGCATAAGCCGAGTTCGCGAGCTGCATATTTAATGACACCAACTTGCATTAATGGAACACCAATGAGTTTATTGGCATTATCTGCAGGGGCAATGTGAGTAACTTGCGCTACTGATTCAATAATAGCTTTTTGAAACATCTCTTGAGGTTTCGTGCTATCGGCAACTAAATAAAAGCCATCAGGTATATTCCAGTTTTTCTGTTCAATGGCATCTCTTGCGGCAAGTGCCGGTCTAAATTCACTATTATCTGTGTCAGTGGTTTCATGAAGATCGATATGCGCTAAAAATTCAACACCTAGGCTCTTAACATATTGCATAACCGCTAAAGATTCTTGTGCGAGGCTATTTTCATGAAATGAGCGATTAGGATCAAGCGTTAACGGGTTCCAACGATTAATCGTTTCGTAGCCCCACGGACTAATACAAGGCAAAACCACAAAGTTGAACGTGCCTTGATATTGCTCAGCCGCAGTTTGTAGAAAGCGAATTGCTCCCTGAACACCACTAGTTTCATAACCATGCACGCCACCTGTGATTAAAATAGTAGCCTTATCTGCTAACCAGGCTGCAGATTTTACAGCATATAAAGGATAACTATCGGCATCATAAAGTAAGCTACCGTATTGCTCGATAGTATAATTAGCACTTAACTCATCTAATCTACTCACCACTTGCTCGAAGTAACTACGTTGCTTATGTTGTTGCTGAAACCATATTTCTTTATCACCATCCGTCCACTTTTTGCCCGGTGTACCAATAGCATATGCTGCTTCTGTATTCATATTATTTCCTAGTAATACCAAACGGCTTAAATTACGCTTAGTTATGCCACTAATTATTTCACAGTTATAAATTGTAATATACCTCGCTTAGCAACAATCAAATATAGCTGTCGTTATTTAATGACATTATCGCAGTCTAGCTCATTTATTATTCCGTGATATCAGGGCAAGAACAACGCATAAAGTACGCAAGTTCAAGCCAAAAACTGACGTAACCAAGGTCTATTTTTACGGCGTTAATATTAATGAACTTGCGACTAAGAAAGCATTATTGCCGAGAACACCTGATTAGCCGTCATAAATAAAATATCAAACATGTAAAGTCAGGATCAATTGATATATTTCGCGACAGCAAAAGCATAGTCTTTAATGAACTAAAGCAATTGAGTATCTTAGTGCCCTGTTATGCAAGATAGGAGGGCACTAAGATCAGGCTATATATGCCTTATCCCAAGCAATATACACATTGTTAATGCAAAAACTAGCTTGAGTTATTATCGAAATAATATACCTGCACAGGGATAGTATTGACGGCCAGTAGTGATTATCTGAGCATAATTCGCGCACTATCTAAGCTGTTTTTTTACAAATAACTCAATTTATTGCGTTAATTTTCATATATGTGCTGCAATTTTAATAGATTTGCAATAAAATAGTGGTAATGAAACAATTTATTAACATGTTAGTCAAAAGGAATATCATTGTGCTTAAACAAAAAACATCAGTTTTATTAATATCAAGCTTATTCTGTGCATTGAGTGTTAACGCACAAGAACAGCCAAAAGCAGAAGATCTTGTCGGTAAAAATTACCTTGGTATTCACGGTATGCGAATGAATACTGATGATGATAGATTAGCGCCGAACGATGTTGATTTTATCAAGCACGCTAATGGTATGGGCATTGAATTTGGTCGCCGTTTTTCAGAGTATTCAGAGTTAAGACTGTCTTACACGCATCTTAATTTGACGAGAACTGGCTGGGCACCAAGCACGCCAAATGGAAAAAACATAGCCGCAAATTATTTATACTTCCCAAACAAGCAGAACTTTTATGTTATGGCTGGCGCAAGTGTTATTGATGTAATTAACTCAGATTTATCAGCGAACGTTGGTGCTGGCTACCGCCATTACCTTAGTGAACGCAGTGCAGTTTACTTTGAAGGTAACGGTCATTATCAATTTGATAACAAATATACTGACTTAAGTGCACAAATAGGTTTTGTTTACTTTTTTGGTGATACCGCTAAAAAAGTGGTTCGCTCTGCTCCAGTAGAAGCAGCAGCTCCTGTTGTTGCTATGCCTATAGATACTGATGGCGATGGTGTTATGGATGGCTCAGATCTCTGTAAAGCGACTCCAGCCAATAATAAAGTTGATAGTACTGGCTGTACCATTTTTACCGAAGAAAATGATGCAATGCATTTGCACGTTAATTTTGATAATTCGAAGGCCATCGTAAAACCACAATATTTTGACAATATTAAAGCCGCAGCTGACTTCTTAAAAACCTACCCACAGATCTCATTAGTGATTAAAGGCCACACCTCAAGTATAGGTCCTGCGTCTTTCAATCAAAAACTTTCTCAACAACGTGCAGATGCTGTTGTTGCGGTATTAATTAGTGAATTTGCTATCGACGCTTCACGTTTAACAGCTCAAGGCATGGGTGAAGAAGAATTACTCAATCCTGCTAATAATCCACAAGCGCATGCAGAAAACAGACGTATTGAAGCTAAAGTAGCGGTAAATAAAAAAGTAGCGGTAAAACGTAAATAGCCTTTAGAAAGCTCATGTTTCAACGCTAAAAAACTGTTATCAGCATTTGATAACAGTTTTTTTTTATGATTATTTTTAATACAACCGAGCCCCCCTTTCTAAACGCTCCCTGACCCATCACATAAAGGGCCTTTAGCTTTAATTTTTCTGCATAATTTGGCCTTTTTCCGTGATCCGCCGTCCAACAAGAACTAGCGAAGAAAAAGAATGCCATTAGCTGAGCAGGTGTCCACTAATGAGCGACAATATGGCACTACAATGCCTACGCCATAGGGTAGCTTAAGCATTAGATGCTTATCAATCGACTTCTCAGCAATTCGTCAGGTACTTTACCGCTTAAATTAACATCTGTAGAAGCTACTAAAAAAACAAAACTCAATGGCACTATTAATTGCTATAAGCACTAAGTCACTATCAATTATTGAACTTTATAAATGAACCTAGCGCCTTGATAGCGCAGCCCAAGGTAAATAAATTCTAATATAAATTATAAGCGGCAGTTAAAACTGCTAAAAATTAATCAATAAAGTGAAAAGTTTTAAGTAAATTAAAAGTAATATATGCTAATTTAGAGTATTACAAATGTTAAAAATTGAGAGCAGCACGTAAAGTGCCAAAAGAATTTGCAAAACAACGAAATACCGCCAGTTGAAGTTCAGTGCCATCAATGTGCACTGACCGTCAAACTACCAAAATTAGCAGAAAAACAAAAAGCACAATGCCCGCGTTGTGGCTATACATTCAGCGTAATTCACCGCAATGCTAATGAGAGAATAGTCGCTTTTGCTATTACCGCCTTAATATTTTTATTAGCTTCATTGCCCTTTAATTTTTTGTCATTTAGTAGTAATGGTTTAGAGAACCGATTTGATGTTATCGCCAGTTTTGTGGTTTTAATTGATAATAACTACCACCTTTTAGCGCTGATTGAGTTACTGACTATATTTGCCTTTCCCTGTATTGTTTTGTTATCAGTTATTTATTTACTCATCCCAATGAATAAAGGCTTGTATCCCAAGCACGGTCGCCGCATATTGGATCTAGTGTTCAAGCTTTTACCTTGGACAATGGTTGAAATTTTTCTCATAGGTGTATTGGTAAGTTTAATCAAAATTATCGCGATGGCTGATATCGCACTGGGTTTGTCGTTTTATGCTTTTATTTTATTTGCAATATCGATGACACTAGTGGTTTTACATATAGATAAACACCAGTTATACCAATTATTAGCGAAAGTTGAAAAAACCCATAATATCGACATACAACAAAGTCATTATCGGCTCGCGCAAGAAAATCCAGCCGCGCATACCTTGAGTGTACAAAGAACTTGGGCGCTACTTATTACGGCAGTGATATTGTATCTACCAGCAAATATATTCCCGATAATGACAACGCAAATTTTAGGTCAAGAAGATCCCAGTACCATTATAGGAGGGGTTATCTTACTTTGGCATTTAGGCTCCTACCCGATCGCTATCATTATTTTTATTGCCAGTGTTATTATCCCTATAGCAAAAATATTAGTGTTAGCTTGGTTAAATTATAGTGTTCAAAAACAAAGTGATACATTAAGCTTAGAGCGAATAAAATGGTATCGACTGGCTGAATTTGTCGGTCGTTGGTCAATGATAGATGTTTTTGTGGTAATTATACTCGCCAGCTTAATTCAACTTGGACCGACTATGAGTATTACGCCGGGCATAGCTACATTAGCGTTTTCCGGTGTGGTTATTGTTACTATGCTAGCGGCAATGAGTTTTGAGCCTCAGTTGATTTGGAAAAATAAAAAAAATTATGAATGATACACAAAGCCCAGATGCGAAAATAAAGCCCATTAAAACCATGTCGACAATCTGGTTTGTTCCTGTTATCGCAATACTTATTGGCTGCTGGATGCTTTATTATCAGTGGAGTAATGAAGGCTCAGAAATCACTATTCACTTTTCTACAGCCGAAGGAATGGAAATCGGTAAAACAAAAATAAAATCACGTAATGTCGACATTGGTGAAGTCAGTAGAATTGAGTTAAATAAAAATGGCAATGGTGTTCTTGTTACAGCAAAAATAAAAAAAACAGCTGAACAGTTTTTAGTGGCTGACAGCATGTTTTGGGTGGTTTCGCCACAAATATCCCATACCGGTGTATCTGGCCTTAGTACATTAATATCGGGGGTATATATTGAAGTATCGCCTGGGAAAAGTACGATAGAGCGCTACTTCTTTGATGCTTTAAACTCTCCGCCGGTAACGCCAGCTGGCACCCCTGGATTGCATATAACGCTAAATAGTAATGACCAATTTGCTTATGCTAAAGGTGACCCCATTATTTACAAGGGCCTAACTGTAGGTCAGTTCGAAGATATTTATTTTAATTTCGAAGAGCGTGTGGTCTATTACAATGCCTTTATCAAATCGCCTTATCATCAACTTATTACCAGCAACACCAAGTTTTGGGACGTAAGTGGCCTAAGGTTAGATTTAAATGCCGATGGTATATCTGTTAAAACCGGTAATTTTGAAACCATGTTAACCAATGGTGTAACGTTTGGCATCCCTAAAGGCATGGCTATTGGTGATAAAATTGGCGAACGCTCATACTTCGACATTTATAAGAGCTATGAAGCCGCTGATGATGAAAAATATCGCCGCTCTATAGAGTTTGTCATACTTGTTAGTGACTCGATTAGAGGACTTTCTGTTGGCGCGCCTGTTGAATATAGAGGAGTGCAAATAGGTAAAGTACAGTCCACCAATATGGCGCTGACGTTAAATGAAAATAAGTTAACAAAAGAAGACTTTAAAATTCCGGTGCTGATCAGCTTGCAACCGGGTCGCATTGGTCTGCCTGACAATGATGAAGGCGAAAGCTTAATGACCAAGCAAAACATTTACTGGATCAAGCATGGTTTAACAGCCGTACTACGTACAGGTAATATTTTAACCGGTAGTCTATACGTTGATTTACTACATAATAAAAATCTTCCTATTAGTGAAATTACAAAATATGGAGAGTTTCCTATTATTCCTACCAGTAGCGATAATTTCTCTCAAATTACCGCGAAAGCAGAACAGTTTATGGATACTTTAAATAATATCCCACTGAATAGCATGAGTAACAATGCCAATCAATTGATGTTAGAAATATCCCAAACCGCACAAGAATTGCAAGGCGTTAGCCAAAGCCTTGATAAATTATTGGGCCAAGTTGAACAGCAGGAAATTAGTAGTGAACTTAACAAAGTATTGCAAGGTATTACTGTCTTAACTCGAGATTTATCATCAGGTTCTAGCGGCTATGAAGATCTTCGCACCACTTTAAATACCCTAACCGCAACCATGAACGAACTAAAGCCGTTGCTCAATCAGCTAAAACATAAACCCAATAGTTTAATATTTAATGACGGCGAAAGCGCTGAGCCAATACCGACAAAACTTAATGGGACACAATAATGAAACAGGTTTTAATACTCACTTTTCTTTTAATGATGCTAATAACCGCGTGTAGCTCGAATATTACGCCCAATACCCAATATTATTTACTTAATAGCCCTTCGCAGGCAAACAAGGGTGTCGTTAACAATGAGAACCGAGCATTGGTTGCGCTCAAACTAATAGAGTTACCGGATTATTTAAAGCAACCTAGCTTGGTTTTGCAGCTTTCCGATCATCAATTACACTATTCCCATTTTCATATCTGGGCAGACCCCTTACAAGTTAGCCTTGCTGAAGCCTTAAGCCAAGACTTAAATACTATCGATAGTCACAATTATTACATTACTGAGTCGACCCTAAGTACAGCAACGGTAAAAACCGATATTGTTGTTAAATTAAGCGCATTCCATGTCACTCACCAATCACAAGCCATTCTCGCTGGTAGCTATTGGTTTCAGCATAGAGGTATGAAAAACCAAGAAAAAAAATATAACTTCAAATTATTGCTAGCACTTGAAGATGATGGCTACCCGCACGCTGTTGATAAAATGCGCAAAGCGGTGACACAATTGGCTGCAGATATAGCAACAAAGTTGAAAAACTAGTCTTAAAACAAAAATTGTACGGTTTATTTGGAGGCATAATATGACCCCAGCTGTTAAGCAATTAAATAAATTAGCTTTATCTTATAAGTTACATCAGTATCAGCATGATACTAGCTGCCAATCATACGGCCTTGAAGCGGTTGATAAACTGCAAGTTAGTGCTGAATTTGTTTATAAGACCCTAGTTGTTGACGTTGATAGTCGTTATTTAGCCGTGGCTATTATTCCTGTTGTCGATACATTGAGTTTAAAAAAGCTAGCGAAGGCACTCAAGGCGAAAAAAATTAAAATGGCTGATGCTAATAAAGTACAAAATTCAACCGGTTATGTACTTGGCGGTGTCAGTCCATTAGGGCAAAAGAAAACACTCACAACAATACTCGATAACAGTGCAAAAACCTTAAACACGCTCTTTATAAGTGGCGGCAAGCGTGGTTTAGAAATTGAATTGACGCCACAAAACCTTGTACAATCACTACAAGCTACCTATGCTAGTATTACCAGTAAAAATTAATACCCAAAGGATTGAGCAGTGCGTAACTTTAAGCGTTAGCCGTGAGCTTAAAGCAAGCAAAACATATTAAACAACTTAGCCATAAGAGTGACTATGCCAATCAATATTATCTTTTTCATACTAGCCATCATATTTACCGCAACTAGTTTAGCAAAGCAGCCTTTTAAAGTGGTGGTTGGACTTTCCAAGCCCCCCTATGTTATCGAAGAAAATCAATCAGGTTTCGAGTTAGAATTAATTCATCAGGTATTAACAGCTATTGGGAAAGATATTGAATTTGTTTTCGTACCCTTCGGTCGCTCTGAAAAAATGTTCGAGTTAGCAGACATCAGTGCCGTTATAACGGTCAACAAACAAATGTTTCCAAATATTGCATCGCTGAGCGAAAGCTATATTAACTATCAAAATATAGCTATATCATTGAAAAAAGATGCAATATCAGTCAATAGCATCTCAGATTTGTCTAAATATTCCATAGCTTCGTTTCAGTTGGCCCACAAAGTATTAGGTGAAGAATTTGCCTTAGCAGTCAGTAGCAGTTCGATGTTTATGCAAGTAGCAAACCAGGAAAAACAAGTCGAGTTACTACTACTAGGCCGGGTAGATATATTGATTATGGATGTTAAAATATTTTTACATTACTTAAATAAGCTCGGCAGAAGTGCACAACGAAGTGATGTTCAATTTCACTATATTTTTCCCTTAAGTCCGTATCGTGTGGCGTTCAAAAATAACCAAGATATGAATGCCTTTAATCAAGCCATGCGCAAATTTAAAACCACTAATGATTATCAAATACTTGCTGAAAAATACAACTTTTAATTGTTAACCTCAACTTGAGTTAATTAATGTTAGCTTTAAAAACAAGCTTCTACGTCTTTAATTTGGCATAAACCATCACATTAAAACCGGTTACTGATAGGGTTAAAGCACAGACGCAAAGCAAAAATTTTAAGCATATTCGCGCAAGGGTAAAGGTTAATTAGCGCGATAATTTGATAATATTGATAAAGCCATCTACTTTTATCACAGCATTATAATAACGCAAGTTGTTACCGCCGAAAAATCAATTAGACAACCAAGCCATACAGGAGATACCTGCACATGAAACTGACGACTAGCTTTGGTGAAATTAATATTCTGCCAAAAAATATTGCCGAAGTCATAATCAATAAAGATATAGAGATCAGCTTAGAGTTCGTTGATGAATATGACGCGTTAATGGCCAAAAATTTTTCTGGCCATTATGCCGTTTTAGTCAATAGGATTAACCGCTACCATTATGCTTATGAAGCACTTTTATGTGTAGGTTCAGCGCAGAATTTAAAAGCTGCCGCTATTATTAACTATGGCAGTGAAAGTGAGCTGCAAACAGAAAATTTAAAGTCAGTTCGTCATATGGATAGCTTAAATATAAAAGAATTCTCTGGCTTAGAGCTTGGCCGTGATAGTGCTATTAATTGGCTAATTGAACAATTAGCACAAGCAAATAAAAGCGAGCAGGTATTACAAACAATAAGCTAATTTCATCAAATAAAATGCCTAGCGCCCTTATAAACTCATCGACTATAACCGCTAGTTTTTATATTCACGATACTTGGCAAACTTATATTTGATATTAGCTGTTCGATTTATAATCATCAAGCAAGTCATAAAATCGATGATTAAACGCCAAAATCCTTTAGCCGTAACTAATGTTCAACTCAACCTCACGTTGAATAGTCTATTTATTTTCTGGAAACACGCCAAGGCAGGTGATTTTTAAAGTCTATCCTCTAAAGGTAATAGTCGCCAGTCACCGTGGTATAAGTTAAAACCACTCTTTTTAGTAAAGCCAATTAAGGTTAAATTAAAGCGTTTAGCGGCTAGTATAGCCAACGCAGACGGCGCGCCTACTGCAATTAGTACCGCCACACCGGCCATTACGGTTTTTTGTACAATTTCAAAACTAATGCGGCCACTGACCAAAACACTGACTCGTGAATGACAGAGACTCCGTTGAGCTAAACTAGCACCAAACAGTTTATCCAATGCATTATGACGACCAATATCTTCTTTTATATCAAGCAATTGCCCTAGTTCATTAAATAAAGCCGCCGCATGTGAACCACCGGTTTGGACAAACTGAGCTTGCGCTGCGCGCATGATATCTGGCATCGAGCAGATGGTATTAAATGACAGCCAATGCTGGTTTTGATTTAAGCGCGGTGGGTTTTTCATTTCTAAAGATTTTAATGAGGTCGAGCCGCATAAACCGCAGCTGCTATAGGTGATTTGAAAGCGCTCAAGTGACTTGATATCGGGCACGACACCCGCAACAAGTTTTACTTGCCACTGATTAGCAATAACACTTGTACTTGAGGACTTAGCCTCGTGCTCATCCACTTCCGGTAAAACGCTCTCCAGCTGTTGGTAGTTATCAATGATCCCCTCTGACTGCATTAAACCAATAATCAAAGCTTTATCGTCACCCGGTGTACGCATAGTAATAGAAAACACTTGGCTTTGGTACGCTAGCTTGGCTGCTACTTGCCACGACAAGCGTATTTGCAGAGGTTGCTCAACAAGCACATGGTCAAGCTGCAACACTCTCCCGTCAGCGCCATATCGAAACTTCGCCAGCTCAGTTGTCGCAGATTGCTGCGACTCAAGCAATTGTACAGGTGTTTTAATACTCATAACTAACTAAAATAAAAACCTTAATTTATAATACCAGGTAACCTTATAGATATAAGATTAAGCACTTTTCAATCTACTACATCATGATTAAGCTATTTTAGCGGCATAATTAATTAATAGCTTGCCAATTTGTGCTTTCGGCGTTTTAGCTATGCGTTTGATTAAACTAAAAGGAATATTGTCTATCCCATAGCGTTCAGTTATGTCATTTAACATAACTAGCCACAATTCGGCGGTCATTTCAGCGTCAAATAACGCGCGATGAAAACTACCATCAACGGCAATATTTTTATAATGAATTAACGTGCCAAGCTTATGATTGGGTGCATCTTGATAAATACGGCGCGACACTAATAACGAACAAGTAAATTCACCTAAAACCTGACGACCAAGCCGGGCAAGCTCGGCATCGAGAAAGCGTGCATCAAAAGAGGCATTATGTGCCAGTAAATTACTATCACCAATAAAGTCAGCAAATTCAGTCATAACTTTCGCACAAGGTGAAGCTACAGCCAGCATACGATTAGTTATTCCGGTATAATTTTCTATAAAACTATTAATCCGTCGCCCCGGGTTCATCAAGGCCTGAAACCTATCAGTTACTAGGCCATTTTCAAGTTTAACCGCGCCTATCTCAATGGCACGATCACCTTGATCGGGCGATAAGCCTGTGGTTTCAAAGTCGAGCACAACTATCGAGTTAGCTAACACTAACACTTCCTTTCTAGGTTAATACTTATTACAGGCGGAAATTATCGCATAATTTATTCGCGTAAACATCATTGACGATAAACAAGCCGGTATTAGGTTGTGGTTGAAGGTATTGCGTATAATGAGAAGTTTACTCTTTTACGCCTTTGAAAATAATCATAAGTTAAGCTAATTGCTATAAGTTTACATTCATTGCTTTTTTCAACCGTCATCTTTACACAAAGCTACCGTTACTCTAAAGTCGCTACAAGGTTTCCATATCGACAAATCACGCACTTGATACCAAGAAACAATATCGGTGCTCTATAACTTGGTGAATAATATTTTGTGGGCTTTTTTGGCGTAAATAAACCTAAAGTAGATAGTGCTGATTTGATACATAGTAACTATCGCCTCGTTAATGCCCAACAAATTAAAAGAGCGGGTGTTGAAGCTACGCTTAACGCTTTAATTTATTAAAACCCTAGTACTTCATAGCTTTAATATTGATCTCTATCAAGCTGAATTATAAAGATTGAATCAAGAGCGCATGGCAATTAATTATATTTCATTGCTTTATAAGTTTAGTCTACCGTTAATTATTTTTAATTTGTCGGTTATATAAAAAAGGAGTTTATGTGAAAACTTTTTATTATCTCATTATTTTTATTCTTATTAACTTTACTCAACGAGTTAATGCTGATGATATAAATGCTTTTGAAATACCACGCAGTAGCGTGATAGATATTGCAGATCCTGATTCCGAACTTATTTACCCGATTTTTATAAAATTGCCCAGCTCATATCGCCATAGTAATGTAAAGTCATATCCTGTTATTTACTTAACAGACGCCTGGTATAGCTTTCAAGTTGTCTCCGGTGCGACGCGATTTCCAATGAATACAGGGAAAATGCAAGAGGCTATTATTGTCGGCATTTCATACTCAAAGGGCTCAGGAGGACATGCTAGTAGAGTGCGTGATTATACTCATGTTGAGGATTCAAGCTGGAAGTATCAAACTGGCAAGGCACAACAACACATTAGCTTTATTGAAAAATCAGTTTTTTCTTACATCGAAGAAAACTATAGGGTGACTAAATCTAGAACTTTTGTCGGTAACTCCCTTGGTGGGTTACTCGGCGCGTACATATTTTTGACTAAACCTACTATGTTTAATAATTATATTTTAGGTAGTCCGTCTGTATGGTTTAAAGATCATGACATTATTAACATCAAAACCACGCCTAATTTAAATAAGCACAAGATATTTATTGCCGTTGGGGCTAATGAAACGATTGAACTTGACTCTCCTAAGCACGATATGGTATCGGCAGCAAAGGTACTGCAATTAAAGCTAACTAGCGAAAATTTCCCGAATACGAAAGTAAAGTTGGTTACTATTCAAGGCGCCAATCATGAAACAGCCTTTCCGACCACGGCAATTCAGGGATTGTATTGGTTATTTAAAAATCAGCCTTAAATACTGAAAAACGCTACGATTTCATTAAGTCTTTTCTGAGCTTTCTAAAGCCTGTATTTGAATAGCTATTTTGTCAGCTTCAGCAGTAATCATCGCATAGCCTTTAATATCACCATTTCTTTGTGCCAACATAGCTTGTTCAAGTTTTGCTTCGTAGCGTTTATTTAATTTTTTTAATGGGTTTTTCTTAAATATTGAAAACATAAAATCATTCCTCGTTAGTTATTTAGCTTTATACGTATATAAATCGATTTTAGTTTTTATTATTTACCATTGCCACATAAAAATATAACATATATAGATGTTATATTTTCGTCAATAGTGGCTTAGTCAATTAGCTTGCTGGGATTAGCTTTATTGTTACTATTTAACAAATCAAATGATTTTAGATGAAAACGAAGCTATGATGAATCATAAACTATGATCTCGCATATCAGCACTCATCTATCATTAGCTAAATAATAAATATTCACATACGCTCAAGTTATATAGCATAAAAACTCACTATTTAAGACCAAACCCAATATGTTACCAATCCTCATCGTTTGTACCCTGCTTATTCTAATGTTTACCCTCTTGCCATTATGGCGACATCCACATTGGTTTATTAGAGGCATGGATTTCCCTCGTTTGCAATTTATGCTATTTGCTGTCGTATTGTTGATTGCCCATCTGCTTTTGTTAAATCGTAATGTACTAAGCTCCCAAGTATTAATTTTTGCTACTACTGTGTGCCTAATATGGCAGTTATGGTGGATATTACCTTTTACATTTTTATGGCCAAAAGAGGTCAAAAATTCCACAGATGACAATGCTGATAACCAGCTTTGTATACTGACATCTAATGTACTGACACCAAATCGCAATGCTGATGCATTGATCAATTTAGTGCAACAGTATAAGCCTGATGTACTAGTTACACTAGAATCTGATCTATGGTGGCAAGACCAGTTAAAAGTGTTAGAGATCGATATGCCTTTTAGCGTTAAATGTCCGCTCGACAATCTTTATGGCATGCACGTTTATTCAAGGCTCCCCCTAGAACAGCAAGAAATATGTTACTTGGTTGAAGAGGATGTGCCATCGATACATGTGTCATTAACCTTACGAACAGGCGATAAAGTTCGCGCACATTTTCTCCATCCAGCACCACCTAGCCCAACAGAAAACTCCAAATCTTCGCAGCGGGATGCTGAATTAGTGATTGTGGCCCGAAGCGTAGCTAAGAGCGATCAACCCGTGATAGTAACGGGTGACCTTAATGATGTTGCTTGGTCTGCTACCACGCGACTTTTTCGTAAAATCAGTGGTTTATTAGACCCTCGTGTAGGTCGTGGAGCGTTTAACACCTTTCATGTAGATTACCCATTGGCACGTTGGCCGTTAGATCATTTATTTCACAGTGCTCATTTTACCTTACGTGAGATACGACGATTGCCCTCGATAGATTCCGATCATTTTCCTTTGTTAACTAGACTGTCATTTACCTCACCGCAGGGGAGTAATCAAGCAGGCATAAAAGCTAACGCTGAAGAACGTCAATGGTCAAAAGAGATCACTGAACAACAAAGTGTCAGCAAAAGTGATGTACCTACTCCGACTGAATGAAACTTCGCATGAGCTATAGCTCATTGTAAAATAACAGCTAAAAAGTTAAGTTAAAATATAATAACTTTTAGGTCCGTTATGGCCAATTCAAGTCGCTGGCTTTTACTGATAAAAAGCCATAACAATTGCTTGAATATATTGCATAGAGCATGAGCTTAAATGAAAAATTTTGTTAGTCTATTACTCTGTTTTACTTTAGTCGCCTGCTCGACCACAAAAGTACATTTGTATACGCGCTATTTATCTGAAAACGAAATAGAAAAAATTAGTACTATATTAGCGCATAATAATTTCAAAGTGGTTAGCAATACGCTAGCTTTTCCCGATAAAACGCATCAATCCACCCTGTTGTATTCGCCATTTATTCAAAATGTGCAGAGTTTGGATATATTGAGCAATGCACTTTCTACAGTAGGTTGGCCTATTTCTAGCGTTCAATCACTGGTTATGGGAAATCATTGGTATAAAAATGATAGTATTGCTTTGCTTTTAGTGCCCGAGGGATTAAAAACTAATGACCGTATTGCTGTTCAAGATTTAATTAATGTTTACCAAAGCACAAACTGTCACACGTCCGTAAGTATTCGCCTAAATAAAGATCATAGTCATCAATTGTTTTTTGAAAAAAATATGGATATACGAACGGATCATCTTACTGGAAATTGGCAGGTTAGAAGTTACCCTTATATCGAATTAACGTCGTTTAATGAAAGGTGGCGATTCTATTTCGAAATTGAGCAAAAATTGCTTACCGATAACGTCAGTGCAATCGCATTAATTGAACTTAAGCCCATTGATACATATCATTACTTTCCCAATTGTAGTTTTGAATATGGCATAAGAGTGTCATAAGAAATCAGCACAGTATAGCGAAGCGCTAATTGAGTCCTTTGAGTCATAAGCTAGTTAAAAATAAATATTTTCGTTTAATTATCACTTTGGAAAAGCAATGGAAGAACTACATAAAAAATTAAATTTTATTATTGAATTAGATAGACTCAAAGGAGTCTATCGACAAGCATTGGTGAAGTCTGATAAAAATAGATTTGAGAATAGTGCGGAGCACAGTTGGCATATTACCTTAACCGCACAAATACTGCAGGAATACGCCGCAGAAAAAATTAATATTTCACGCGTAATGAGTATGCTATTAATTCACGATATTGTTGAAATAGATGCCGGTGATATGTTTGCCTTTGCTGATAAAAAATCACTTGCAGAGCAAGCAGAAAAAGAAATATCGGCAGTAAAACGTATATTTGGCTTATTACCTGAACAACAGTTTCAAGCATATCAGGCATTATGGCTAGAGTTTGAAAGTGCTGAAACTGTCGACGCTAGATTTGCTAAAGCTATGGACAGTGTTTTACCCTTATTACAAAACATCAACAACGAGGGTGGAAGTTGGGTTAGGCATAAACTCAAAAAATCACAAATTATCAAGCGTAATCAATTTCTTGAGGGCTTAGCACCTAAATTGTGGTTATACGTATGTCAGCAAATAGACTTTGCCGTAGCACAAGGTTGGTTACAGGATGATTAATAGCTAAGTTTTAAGGAAATAAGACCACTGCTCACTCGCTCCATACATATCACCACTCTTTCACATCCATGTGATTTTGACATACCCTACATCCAATAGAAAACGGCTTAGTATTGAACTAAGCCGTTTTATTTAATGCTTTGAATATCAGGTTTTCATTACAACTTTTAGCCGATGACAAGCTTACATCTGTTTATCAATACGCACAGTACCATTGGCGAGATATACCATGCGAACAGCATCTTTTCGCTGAAACAGCATACGATGATCTAGGTCTTGTATCACCATATATTCATCACCATTATCAACTTTGAGCATTAGTTCGACTAACAGTAGTGTTTTTTCATGAAATTTAGGCTTGCTATCATGAGCCATGGAACCGCCAATAATAGCGCCTAATATCGTTGCTACTCCGCGACCGTTGCCACTACCAAACTGATTGCCTATTGCGCCGCCAATGAGCGCGCCACCAAAGGTTTTCCAGCCGG
>CAXBNP010000030.1:0-59020 GCA_963977145.1 uncultured Colwellia sp. | reverse complement strand
CTGCCAGCCTATAACTAAGAGGTAACTGACAGCTGATAGTTTTTAACTTATCGTTACTACGACAATATTCCGGTCAAGGTCAATACTGCTATTAGCGCTAAAAATAGTAATAAAGTCCGCTTCGCCAGCTTGACTAATAAACAAGGCTCTGCCGTACAGTCATCAGCATCAACCATATAGTCTTCAGACATTTGCGCAACGGCTATCAACACTTTGCTAGGGGCTTTTTCAACTTCAAATAAATTTTCTAACCAAACAGGCAGCGCTTTTGAGAAATGGCCAACAAACATATAACCAAATGCCACAATTCTAACTGGTAGCCAATCAGCCCAAAACAGTAATTCTTCAGTGGCTTGACGCGCATCATCACGATGATTAGCCTGTTCTGCGTTATTATCATTTTGCTCTTCATTCGCCGTAGCATCTTGCTCGTTAGCACATTCGTTTACTGTCGTTAATAAGCGATAAAATAATGCGCCAGCAGCGCCAAAAAATACAAAAAACAGCATAATCGCAATAAAATAGCGATAATTTAACCAAACCATGGTTTGGCCAAAGCCCATATTCACAAGGTTTTTATCTTGCTGTAGTTGCAAGTGCTGTAACTCACAACTTGTCAACTCACCTTTAAAGGCACAAATCAAATAATTTTTATAAACCTCTCGTGTTTTCACACAACCAAAACAAACAATCAATATCAAGGTTGAGGCAATCAAATACAGTAGCGCATTGTCAATTTGCGATAGCAAAAAATAACAACCTAGCACAGGTATAAAAATAACCGCATAGCTCAAAACCGTAGATTGTCGGTAGTCAGCAAGCAACTTAGTGCGCTTAATTGTTGCCATATATCGTTGGTAAACAGTATTGAATTGCCAAGCGCTAGACGACAAGTAACGCTCAGCAACCAGTGCGATTAACAAACTAATCAAGCTCATTTTTAAATATCCTATGTTTT
The DNA here is from genome assembly GCA_963977145.1 of uncultured Colwellia sp. Classification (GTDB taxonomy): domain Bacteria; phylum Pseudomonadota; class Gammaproteobacteria; order Enterobacterales; family Alteromonadaceae; genus Cognaticolwellia. Next base: position 58,062 of record CAXBNP010000030.1, on the reverse strand, counting down.
ATAAAGTACATGTTAAATAAGTAAATCTTTAATAAAACCTCGCTGAAATCATCCAGCAAGGTATTCTCGATAACGCCGCCAATCAAACGCAGCCCCGGGATCAGTTTTGCGCCCAGGTGCAATATCACAGTGGCCAACAATATTATTTTCCAACTCAGGGTAAGCAGCAATTAACGCTTGGCTTAATCGACTAAGTTGCTGATATTGTTCTTTAGTATATGGAATATCATCAGTCCCTTCCAGCTCAATACCAATTGAAAAATCATTACACTTTTCTCGCCCCTGATAAGTCGAAACTCCGGCGTGCCATGCTTTATCGTTAAATGAAACATATTGCACAATATCGCCATTACGTTGAATCAAGCAATGAGCAGAGACCCTTATATTATAGATATCTTCAAAATATGGATGTCTTGTTGGGTTTAAATTACCGAGAAAAAAATCCGTAATATAGCCGCCGCCAAATTGCCCAGGCGGCAATGAAATATTATGTACTACCAATAAACTAACCGTTTCACCTTCAGCTCTTGACTCAAAATGGTGAGACGGTTGAATTTCAACATCACTCAGCCAGCCGCTTTTAATGACGAGTTTAGCGTTATTTTTTCGGTCACTTGCTATAAATGACATACAATAATTCACACTTTGTTAATCGTTACGTTATTATGCCAATTAAATAGTAAAGTTATCGATAGAACAAGGTATTAACCTAAGAGTTGGCACTATATGACAAAAAATGACACCACAACAAGTTTTGCTAAAGGTTTTACCTGGGTCGCTTGGTTTATTGGCATCGCATTATTGGTTTTTGTTTTTCAAGATCTGCTCGATGAACAATACAACCCAAATCAAACACCTAAACTTTCCTTACAAACCAATGGTAAAGCGGCTGTCACCTTACAACAAAATCGCCAAGGACATTATGTTACTAACGGCGCAATTAATGGCACTGAAGTCACCTTCTTACTTGATACCGGCGCAACACAGGTTTCTATTCCAGCCACTATAGCCGAAGCATTATCATTGCCCACAGGCGCCCCGCAGCGCGTACAAACCGCCAATGGCAGTATCACTGTCTACCAAACGCAATTAAATGAATTACGCATTGGTAATATCTATCTGTATAATGTTGCCGCAAATATCAACCCGAGTATGGCAGCGAATGAAATTCTGTTGGGCATGAGCGCCCTAAAAAGAGTAGAATTTAGCCAAACCGGAAAACAACTAATTTTACGAGAGCAGCTTTAAATGTTACCAGCACCCTTATTACATGACATAACCAAAACCGTCACTTGGGCACTTTGTGAAGACTTAGGCGTAAATAGCTATCACGAACTTGCCACAAGCAGTGACATAACGGCCGAACTTATTCCTATAGAAAACCAAGCGGTAGCAAACATTATTAGTCGTGACGAATGCGTTATATGTGGCGTTGCTTGGGTAAATGAAGTCTTTAAACAGCTTGATAATATTTATAATACCGTAACCCAAATCACTTGGTTTGTTAACGATGGTCAACACGTAAAAGCCAATACCACGTTATTTGAATTAGCCGGTAATGCCCGCATTTTATTAACCGGTGAGCGTACGGCATTAAACTTTTTACAAAGTCTTTCTGGTACTGCAACGGTGACTAGTTCATACGTAATGCATCTTGCTGGCAGCACAACTAAATTACTCGATACTCGTAAAACCTTACCCGGCCTGCGCAGCGCACAAAAATACGCGGTAACCTGTGGCGGTGGTGTTAATCACAGAATTGGCTTGTTTGACGCATTCTTGATTAAAGAAAATCATATAGCAGCCTGTGGCGGCATTGAAAAAGCTATTAGCACAGCACGTATTAACCATCCTAGTAAAACCGTAGAAGTGGAGGTAGAAAGTATTGCTGAGCTAACTCAAGCACTCAATGCCGGTGCCGATATTATTATGTTAGATAACTTCAGCATCGTAATGATCGAACAAGCGGTACAATTAACCCTCGACCTATCAGCGGGCCGCACTAAATTAGAAGTTTCCGGTAATATGACCTTAGCGACACTCAAAGATTATGCAAAATCTGGCGTCGACTTTATCTCGGTCGGGGCATTAACCAAACACGTACAAGCGATTGATCTATCAATGCGCTTTGTTTAAAGCAAACCCTTGGCATTATTCACTGTTGACAGCTTTATTGTTAAAATTGGCCTGCTGTGATGACTAAGACCTACTTATTTCTTCCACCAGTAATATCGCTGCTGTTGTGATTGGAGATAAACGGTTAGTAGTTCAAACAAGATGACAAATGCGTACAAAAATAGATAAATTTACTAGCGACTTAGCGACCTACGTCCTCTTGGCATAGATTTATTCTCGGTTAATGGCTTGTTAAATGTAAGAAAACTAGGTCAATACCCCTAACAATTGAAAAAAATTGAAAAAAAAGCGTAACATTATTTTACATTTGCCATATTTTGTCGCAGTATGAACTTAGCCCCCGTAATAATGTATGGAATTAATAATTATGAAAAACTTAAACACAATGAAAAAAGCTCAAGGTTTTACTTTAATCGAATTAATGATCGTTGTAGCGATTATCGGTATTTTGGCAGCCGTAGCATTACCTGCTTACAATACCTATACTGAAAAAGCACGTTATTCTGAAATCCCACTTGCCGTAGGTTCTGTTAAAGCGGCAATTGAAACTTGTTTTCAAACACGTGGTGATTATACCTTAGCGAATTGTGATACGTACGCGAAAATTGGCGCAGTTAAAGCCGGCGCAGAAGCTGGTGCAGAAGTAGCATCTGTTATAATTACATCACCTACTGCAGTAATTACAGGAACTGGTTCTGATGCTGATGCGTCAACTTATATCCTAACTCCTACAGCAGCTAATAATTCATTAAACTGGGTACAAACCGGTACTTGTATTGCGAATGGTGTTTGTTAATTTAGAATTAACTTAAAACATAACAATATAAAAAGCTCCGTAAGGAGCTTTTTTATATTTAATTTAAAATTATTTTATTTTATCCATTAACAATTAAAATAAGTTACACTATTAATTACAAGTATAATCTTAACAAGGTTTTATGAAAGGACTACATCAACAATCAAGCCTGCTTTCTGCGTTAACTAAGCACAATGTTGTACCGAGCGACATGGTAGCAGGTATCAGTGCTGGCTTTATTCAGCAACAAAAGCCCTTTGTACGCTATTTAGTTGAAGATAAAGCGATTGATGCTGAAAAGATTGCCAGTACCCTAGCCCGCAGCTTTGGTTGTCCACTGATTGATCTCAGTCATTTTGATACTGCATTAGTGCCTGATGGTGTGCGGAACGAAAAACTGGTCCGTAAGCACAATGCACTGCCAATATTTTTACGTGGTAAAGTATTGTTTGTTGCCATGTCAGATCCCACTAACCTTGATGCCTTAGAAGAAATTCAATTTAATACCGGTTTTTCGACTGAGTTGGTACTTGCTAACCAAAAATCTCTCGCCAGTTGTATTGAAAAAATATTAGAAGATGATAACGACGCGCTTGATATTTCAGATATGGACACCGAAGAATTATCTGGCATTGATGTACACGAAGAGCGTAAAGAAGAAGAAGATAATATAGGTGGCGATAAAGAAGATGCGCCGATTGTTGTTTATATTAATAAAATATTACTTGATGCTATTCGCAAAGGCGCTTCTGATTTACATTTTGAACCCTATGAAAAATCCTTCCGCATTCGTTTTCGAATCGATGGCATTTTAAACGAGGTTGCTAGACCGCCAGTGTCACTTTCATCACGTATGTCCGCGCGCTTAAAGGTAATGTCAAAATTGGATATTGCCGAGCGTCGTGTACCGCAAGATGGTCGGATTAAATTAGCCTTATCTAAAAAGAAATCAATTGATTTTCGCGTTAGTACTCTGCCCACGATGTGGGGCGAAAAAATAGTAATGCGTATTCTTGACTCGTCAAGTGCCATGATGGGTATTGATATGTTGGGCTATGCGCCCGACCAGAAGAAAATTTATATGGATGCCTTAGCGCAGCCACAGGGTATGATTTTAGTTACTGGGCCTACAGGCTCAGGTAAAACGGTATCACTGTATACCGGGTTAAATATTTTAAATACTGAAGAACGTAATATTTCAACGGCAGAAGACCCGGTGGAAATTAATCTTGAAGGTATAAACCAAGTACAAATTAATGTTCGGGCAGGCTTAACGTTCCCAAGCGCATTACGCTCATTCTTACGCCAAGACCCTGACATTGTCATGGTCGGTGAGATTCGCGATTTAGAAACCGCAGAAATTGCGATTAAAGCGGCGCAAACCGGTCATTTAGTGTTATCAACATTACACACCAACTCTGCATCAGAAACCTTAACGCGTTTATTAAATATGGGCGTACCGTCATACAACGTAGCCAGCTCCGTTACTATAATTATTGCCCAACGATTAGCACGTCGACTATGTAGCCACTGTAGAGAAGAAGAAAAAATCCCTGAAAATGAACTGCTAACTCAAGGTTTTTTACCTGAACAGCTTGAAGATATCACGTTATTTAAACCTGTCGGCTGTGAACTATGTACGGGTGGTTACAAAGGCCGAGTCGGGATATATGAAGTAATTAAAATTAGTGAAATAACCGCAAACTTGATTATGACTGGCGCTAATTCTTTAGATATAGCCGCCCAGTGCCAACGTGAAGGCTATAATAACTTGCGCCAATCAGGGCTTGAAAAAGCGGCGTTAGGGGTGACCAGTTTAGAAGAAATTAATCGCGTAACAAATTCCTGATAATATAAAGTTAGCGCGCAATAAAACGCTTTTCAAGGAATGGATTGATAACTAAGCGGTTAAAAATTGCCAAGTGTAAACAATAGATATAAGCTAAATCTTATCAAGAATAAGATTACCTTACTCATATTACTAGCGATAATATTAATACAAAAAAATTTAGGTAAAGCGAATGGCTGTTTCTTCTACAATAAAAGCAAAAAGAAAAAAAACTATAGTAAAAGCGCTTGATGTCTATAAATGGCAAGGACTAAACCGTAAAGGTAAAAAAGTTGGTGGTGAGCTCAATGCCTCCAGCGTGCTTGAACTTAAAGCCCAACTACGTAAACAAGGCATAACGCCAGGTAGAATCAAGAAAAAGGCAAAACCTTTATTTGGTTTGAGTGGCGATAAAAAAATTCTACCGGTTGATATTGCCATACTGACCCGTCAAATTGCCACTATGTTAGGTGCTGGTGTGCCCTTAGTGCAAACCATTGAAATGATCGGTGCTGGCCACAATAACGCTAATATGCAAAAGTTATTAGGTAATATTGGCAATAAATTACAATCAGGTATCCCACTCTCTGAATGTTTACGAGAACACCCTAAGTATTTTGACGATTTATATTGCGACCTAGTTAGCTCTGGAGAGCAATCGGGTGCCTTGGAAACTATCTATGATCGTATTGCAACCTATAAAGAAAAAGGTGAGGCATTAAAGGCAAAAATAAAAAAAGCCATGACTTATCCTATCGCCGTATTGATTATCGCTTTTGTTGTCACCGCGATACTATTAATATTTGTTGTACCGGTATTTAAAGAAATTTTTGATAGTTTTGGCGCTGAATTACCTGGTTTTACCCTAATGGTGCTTGCCATATCAGAGTTTATGCAAGCCTATTGGTTTTTTGGTTTAGCGGGAATATTTATTGCCGGCTTTCTGTTTAAAAAAATACATTTAAAGAGTCAAAATTTTCGTGATAGTGTTGATAAAAAAATATTGATGCTGCCGGTTATTGGTGATGTATTGAAAAAAGCTGCCGTTGCCCGCTATGCTAGAACATTATCCACGACCTTTGCCGCTGGTGTACCTTTACCTGATGCATTAGAGTCAGCCGCAGGGGCCTCAGGTAATGCGGTATTTCGTGATGCAATTTTAGAGATTCGCGCGGAAGTAAACTCTGGTATGCAAATGAACTTAGCGATGCGAAATTGTGCGATATTCCCCGACATGGTAGTACAAATGGTTGCCATTGGTGAAGAATCTGGCGCAGTTGACGATATGCTGGCAAAAGTAGCGACAGTTTATGAACAAGAAGTTGATAACGCCGTTGACAACTTAACGACCTTGCTAGAGCCGATGATTATGGCGGTGCTTGGTGTCGTTATTGGTGGTTTGATTATTGCCATGTACTTGCCAATATTCCAAATTGGTATGGTGGTGTAAACCATTCAACTAAATAAAGTATAAATATAATGTTGAAATTAAACGATGCTAGTCATCGTTTTTTAATACGTTAAAATAAGTTATTAATCCCCCTAAGAAAACTGAATTAAGGCTATTCACTTGACTGATTTTATCACCCTAATGAGCAACTCTCCGGCATTTTTCTTTGCTATTGTCTTTATTTTTTCCTTAATGATTGGTAGCTTTTTAAATGTGGTGATTTACCGCTTACCTAAAATGCTCGAGCAAGGTTGGAAAAGAGAATGCCGCGAATTCTTAGCGGATGAATTGCCTAAAGTAAAAAAGTCTAGCGATGACGCCATAATCACCCTATCAACGCCAAGGTCTACTTGCCCTTCATGCCAACATAAAATTCGTTTTTATGAAAATATTCCCGTGGTCAGTTGGTTATTTTTACGTGGAAAATGTAGCCAATGTCAGAACAAGATAGCCCTTCGTTATCCGTTAGTTGAATTAGCAACCGCGCTACTCAGCGTCGTTATCGCAGCAAATTTTGGGGTGACATTAACAACATTATTTTTACTGATTTTAACTTGGGGCTTGATTTGCCTGACCTTAATTGATTTTGATCACATGCTTTTGCCCGATCAAATAACACTGCCATTGTTATGGCTGGGTTTATTAGTCAATATTAACGGCGCGATTGTACCATTAAGTGATGCGGTCATCGGCGCGGTAGCAGGTTACATGAGTCTGTTTAGTATTTTTTGGTTATTTAAGTTAATCACCGGCAAAGAAGGCATGGGCCATGGTGATTTTAAACTCGTAGCACTATTTGGTGCCTGGATAGGTTGGCAATTACTGCCATTACTTATTTTAATGGCCTCGGCGGTCGGTGCCGTTATTGGGATTAGCTTAATGATATTTAGTAATCATCAGCGCGAGCAAGCAATCCCATTTGGGCCTTATCTCGCAGTCGCAGGCTTCATAACGCTACTTTGGGGTGAAGGCATGTGGTTGTGGTACTTAAGTGGCTTAACTTAAGAAATCTACAACCAGCTTTACGCGTTAACGGTTACGCTTTTAACAACAAACGACTGTTGCCAGTTCAGTGAAACTGACAACTAACAGCTTTGAACTGATAAATAAAACAAGTTATCTGTAAATAAAAAGTCATCACAAACGCTACCGAGGTAGTTGACAGCAGATACCACTTAAACATTAAGCTTAGGCGGACGTCATTATATCTAAATTAATTATCGGTTTAACTGGTGGTATTGGCAGTGGCAAAACCACCGTCAGCGATATGTTTGCGGAGTTAGGTATCGACGTTATCGATGCAGATATTGCCGCCCGTATTGTCGTAGCCCCCAAGAGTCAGGCACTAATGGCAATAAAAGCACAATTTGGCGCTGAATATATTGCTCTTGATGGCCAACTCAATCGAGCTAGACTTCGCAGCCGAATATTTAGTGACCCGCAAGATAAAGCCTGGTTGAATAATTTATTACACCCATTAATTCGCCAAGAAATACTCGGCCAAATTTCACAAGCAACAAGCTGTTATTGTATTTTGTCAGCACCGTTACTGTTAGAGAACCAGCTCAACAAGTTAGTGGCACGAATAGTAGTAATTGATGTTAATGAGGCCAGCCAAATTGCCCGAACGGTCGCGCGCGATCCAAGTTCAGTTGCCGAGGTTAAGCGCATTATGGCTAGTCAAATGACGAGCGAGCAACGCCTAAGTTTTGCTGATGACATTATAAAAAATGACAACATCAGCTTACAAGAACTTCATCAACAAGTGATCAAGTTAGATCAAACGTACCGGCAATTAGCCAATGCTAGCGGATAAAGCGCTATCGTTGCGAAAATAATTCGCCATTTTGCCTAGCTATGCGTACTATAAAGAAATAACGCTTTAATTTTTATAAACAAAGTTTCTAATCCATGACCGCAATATTGTATGAACATCCGCTCAATGAGCGTATACGTAATTATTTAAAGCTTGAGCAATTATTTGAGCAAGCGAGCGATTGCCTACAATATAATATTGTCATCAGCCATGGGGTATTTTTTAATGCTTTATTTGCCATTATAGATACTTTAGAGCGTAACGATATTCGTGGCGATTTAATAAAAGACTTAGAAAAATTAGAGCAAAACTTAGTGGTTTGGTCACAAGTTCCCGATATTGATGACGCCGCGCTGGAAGATAACTTAAAGAAGACAGTCGCACTATCAAGTCAAATAAAGCTAGCTAGCCCTAATTGGCTACAACTTAAATCCGATAAATTTTTAGTTGGTTTAAAACAACGCTTCGCCATTCAGGGCGGTAGTTCACGTTTTGATTTGCCGCAGTTGCAGTTTTGGCTTAATCAGCCAACTTCTCAAGTAACGACAGAATGCCAACATTGGTTATCGCTATTGGCACAAATTAGTTCGTCATTATCACTGATAATGAAATTTGTTCGTCAAAGAGCTGAGTTTGCGCACATCACAACAGAAAGTGGTTTTTATCAGGATAATGGCGAAGGCTTAGTATTATTGCGGATTAAAGTTGCTGATGACTTACCATATTACCCAACAATTAGCGGTAACCGTTTTCGCTACTCGATTCGCTTTATGATGCCTTGCAATGACGCTGGTCGTAAATACGCCAAAGCAGCGACAAGTTTTCAGTTAGCTCGATGCTAGGATAAACATAATTTCAGCTTTCAGTTACGCTAACTCGCTGGTAGCGCCTTTTTTTAACTGTTAGCTGACGATTTAATACTTATAAGTTCTTTTAGTACTAAACTTTTCCTATAGCCGCCTAAGTAAAACTCTTTTATAATGGCGTTATAATTTTATACTCAGTAATATCCCTTATGACACTTAAAGTAGCTTGCCCCACTTGTAAAAAACAAGTCCTTTGGCAGGCGGAAAGTCAACATCGTCCATTTTGTAGCAAGCGTTGTCAGTTAATTGATATCGGTGACTGGGCGGACGAAAATCATAAAATTAGTCAACCTGTCCAGGGTGCTGTTGATTTAAATGAAGAAATGCTTGACGCTTTAGAGGCAGAGTTTTTACAACATAATAAATTTTTTGTCGAACCTGAGTAAAAATATTATTAAAACATCGCCATAGGCCACTAAGCGTATATTTGTTGCAGCTTTTCAATAATGGCTTGATTAGCTGCTGGAAAATGTAAAGTAGAAAATTCAGCCAAAGTAAACCAGCCGGATTGCTGCCCTTCTAATGCTATTGCTTCGCCAGTAAAATTATCAACAACAAAGACCTCTAATAGCACTTTTTTATCACCGTAATCATGGCTTATTTGCAATAATGGTGTGCAAGTCAGGGCATTGATAGCAACTTCTTCTTTTAGCTCCCTATAAAGCGCTTGATGAACAGTTTCATCTTCTTCAACCTTACCGCCAGGAAATTCCCACTTGCCACCTTGATGAGTATCGGCTAATCGTTTAGTTAGAAAGAACTTCTCTTGCTGCTTAATCACGCCGACAGCAACATGAACCACTTTTGTCATAATCTATCCCTTGTATTCGGCCTAATCGTTTAAACAACTTGTAGACATAAAAATGCCAGTCAATTGACTGGCATTGCTAAACGACTTATTTGCTATGTGCTTAAGTTAATTTACCGTGGCACTGTTTGTACTTTTTACCTGAACCACATGGGCAAGGCTCATTACGACCAACACGCGGCATAGCGGCTTGTTCCGGTTCTGAAACCGCCGCATGCTTGAATTCTTTTGGTGCTTCATCTGCTTTTCTATGTTGTTCTTCAACCGCTTCAACATCAGACTCTGCTCTAATTTGCACCTTGCTTAAAATACCAATTACGTCATATTTTAAGTTTTCAAGCAATTCCCCGAATAATTCAAATGACTCTCGCTTAAATTCTTGTTTCGGATTCTTTTGTGCATAACCACGTAAATGAATACCTTGACGTAAATGATCCATCGCCGCTAAATGTTCTTTCCAATGTGAATCTAAGCTTTGTAACATAACCGCTTTTTCAAATTGACGTAACACTTCAGCACCAACCATTTCTTCTTTGGCCACGTAACTTGCTTCAACTTCTACCGTAATTTTTTCGCGCAAGGTTTCTTCATGGAGCTTTTTATCTTCTTCCAACCATTTTGCTAATGGTAGTTCAAGGCTAAGTTCACCTTTCAAGCGCTCTTCTAAGCCAGTAACGTCCCACATTTCTTCCAGTGATTGTGGCGGAATATGCTGATTGATTAGACCATTTACCACGTCTGCACGAATAGCTTTAATAACATCAGCAATATCTGCTTCATCCATTAATTCATTGCGTTGCTCGTAGATAACTTTGCGTTGATCGTTTGAAACATCATCAAATTCGAGTAATTGCTTACGCATATCAAAGTTACGACCTTCAACTTTACGCTGAGCATTTTCAATACTCTTAGTAACCCAAGGGTGTTCAATCGCTTCACCACGCTCCATACCTAATTTACGCATCATATTCGAGATACGTTCAGAGGCAAAAATGCGCATTAAGCCATCTTCCATTGAAAGGTAAAAACGCGTTGAACCGGCATCACCCTGACGACCAGAACGACCACGTAATTGGTTATCAATACGACGAGACTCATGACGTTCTGTTGCAACTATATGTAAACCACCTGCTGCCAGCACTTTATCGTGCTCTTCTTGCCAAGCAGCTTTTACTTGCGCTATTTTTTCTTCGCTTGGGTTATCAAGCTTAGCAAGCATAGTACTTAAGTTACCACCTAGTACTATATCGGTGCCACGCCCCGCCATATTGGTAGCAATGGTTACCGCTGCAATTTTACCCGCATCAGCGACAATTTCCGCTTCTTGTTGATGAAACTTAGCATTAAGTACTTTATGTTTAATTTTTGCTTTCTTTAAAAATGAAGATAAGAATTCAGAGGTTTCTATGCTGATAGTACCCACCAATACTGGCTGACCACGTTCAACACAATCTTTAATATCCTCTAATATAGCTTCAAATTTTTCTTCAGCGGTTAAGTAAATTAAATCGGGTAAATCTTTACGAACCATTGGCTGATTGGTTGGAATAACCACGGTTTCTAAACTATAAATGTGGTTAAATTCAAAAGCTTCAGTATCGGCAGTACCTGTCATGCCTGACAGTTTGTCATAAATACGGAAAAAGTTTTGAAAAGTAATGGAAGCAAGTGTTTGGTTTTCATTTTGAATGTTTACACCTTCTTTTGCTTCAATCGCTTGGTGTAAACCTTCTGACCAACGACGCCCTTCCATTGTACGACCCGTATGTTCGTCAACAATTACGATTTCGTCGTCTTTTACGATGTAATCCACGTCTTTTTGAAACAATTTATGCGCGCGTAATGCCGCCATAACATGATGTAACAAGGTAATATTTGCCGCTGAGAAGAGTGAATCTCCTTGCTGCATCAAACCCTTTTCAATCATAATTTCTTCGATGTGAACTTGACCAAGTTCAGTTAAATAAATTTGCTTAGCTTTTTCATCAATGGTGAAATCACCGGTACTTTCTTCGCCTTCTTTATCTTCTTCATCCTGCTGAACAAGCGTTGGTACCACTAGGTTGATATTGCGATAAAGTTCTGAGCTATCTTCTGCTTGGCCAGAAATAATCAGTGGCGTGCGTGCTTCATCAATTAAGATCGAATCGACTTCATCAATAACAGCAAAGTTGAGTGGTTTTTGTGCGCGTTCTTCTGGTGAAAACGCCATGTTATCGCGCAGATAATCAAAACCAAATTCGTTATTAGTACCGTAGGTAATATCAGAATTATAAGCGGCTTGTTTATCTTCTGGTGCCATACCAGCAATATTACAACCAACAGTCATACCTAAAAATACAAATAAAGGTCGACACCAATCGGCATCACGCGTAGCAAGGTAATCATTAACGGTAATAACATGCACACCTTTATTGGTTAATGCATTTAAATAGGCCGGTAAGGTGGCGGTAAGCGTTTTACCTTCACCGGTGCGCATTTCGGCGATTTTGCCAGAATTAAGCACCATGCCACCGATCATTTGTACGTCAAAGTGACGCATGCCAAATACGCGTTTACTTGCTTCACGCACGACAGCAAAGGCTTCAGGAAGAATAACATCAAGTTCTTCTCCTTGCTCAACGCGTTCTTTAAACTCAGTTGTTTTTGCTTTTAGTTCTTCATCACTGAGGGCTTCGAAAACGGCTTCAAGCGCATTAATTTTACTTACTTCTTTCTGCATTTGTTTAAGTAATCGATCATTTCGACTACCAAACAGTTTTGTCATTAAATTTACAAACATCGTGTTAAACCATATTGAGAAGAATATCTTCAACTGAAAATAAAATGATCGGCAGTGCCGATCACATAAACTTACTAAGCATTGTAATCTCAGTTATATTTTAAACAACTGAAATTCGTGCAAAAACTAATTTTTTGCTTTTCGATAAACGAATTTTTTTGGATCTATCTGGCGATTATTACGTAAAATTTCATAATGTACGTGTGGCCCGGTAGAGCGTCCCGTACTGCCCATTTTTGCAATAACTTGCCCTTTACTAACCACATCACCAACAGAAACTTTTATGGCTTTATTGTGTCCGTAGCGTGTTTTTAAACTATCACCATGGTTAATCTCAATTAATTGCCCATAACCATAGCGTTCGCCTGCCCAACTAACCACACCTGCAGCCGTGGCAATAATGTCGGCATTTTCACTACCGGCAAAATCTACCCCTTTATGCATGGCAGGTTTACCGTTAAAGGGATCTTTACGAAGCCCAAAATAGGAAGACAACCAGCCCTTAGTTATTGGTCGACCAGATAGATAGCGTGTATTCTCTATATGGTGACCTAAGGTGACAGATTCAAGCGTTTTTAATTGTTTTTCTTCATGTTCTAGCGATTTTTCCAGCGCGGTAATTTCCACTAGCAACTCTGCTAAGCTTTTCGGCTCGGCATCGTGACTTAGCGTCATTGGTCCACCACTATGAGGTAATTGCTGAAAATTAAATTCAGACTCTGGAATGTTTGCCTCTTCTGCTAAGCGATCCCCTAAGGCATTTAATCTTAAAACTTGGCTTTGCAGTTCAGCCAATTTCATCGTAACAGCAGTTACTTGTTGGCTATTTACTTCAGCGTTATCAATATTTGGCAGGTTTGATACTCGATATGTCTGACTTTGTGGTACATCATCTGCGGAAGCAATCAAATGGACAATAAAACCGGAAATCAAGGCAAAAACGGTTAGAGCAGATAACCAATGTAGCTTATTTAGCTTCATCGAAAATCTAACGTTCTTTCCGCGGTATAGTAATGTTAAACTCATAATTCATTCATCGTTTTGTTCAAGAGCTGACTTATGGCACGAAAATCGAAAATCCCCACAGACATGTCAGCGCTGTTTAATTCAACGTCAGGCACTTTGGCACAAATAACGGCAAAAACCAACTTTTTAACCGGATTGTCCGACATTGTACGACAAATTTGTCCCGACCTGCCAGAAGATGTCTGGAAAATAGCTAATTTCAGGGCAAATGCCATTATTATTGAGGTAAACTCTGCGGTTTGGAGCCAACGGTTACAGTTTGAAAGAATGAATATTTGTCGTGAACTTACCGAAGTCACTAAAAATGAGTTTAACCAAATCGAAATTAAAATCACGCCATTTCGACATAAAATCCCCGAAAAAACTGTTATACCCAACGCGATTAATTCCACTATATCGGCAAGTACTGCGGCACATTTATTAAAGGTCGCAGCAAGTGCACCTGAGAGTTTGCGTAAAAAACTCGAAAAACTCGCAGCACACGCAAAAAAATAATTAGCATAAGGTGCTCAATAAAATTAAATTTGTTGTCACCTTTATAATCAGCAAGTTGCAAAATAGATCTTCGTTATTAAGTGAATGCTAGAGTCGTTAATAGATGTCTAGGAGCGACCATCTGAGCGCGAATCCTGAACATAAAAAACCAGCTCACTGGCTGGTTTTAGTTTAACGGTGTCTACTCTATAGCGCGATTAAAAGGCCGTAGCAGGCACTTCTTGAAATTCTATCGGCGACTCAACTGTATCTTCATACGTAACCCATTCCCAGCAGTCAACTTGTTTAAATACTTCGCGTAACAACAGGTTATTTAGCGCATGGCCTGATTTAAAGGCGTTCAATTCACCTAAAATGCTGACACCGCCCATATATAAATCACCGATGGCATCGAGAATTTTATGTTTAACAAACTCGTCATCATAACGTAAGTCATCTTTATTGAGCATACGGTATTCATCTAGCACGATAGCATTTTCTAAACTGCCGCCTAACGCTAAGTTATGTGAGCGTAAAAACTCGATGTCTTTCATAAAACCAAAAGTACGCGCGCGACTAATTTCTTTAATAAATGAACAACTTGAAAGATCCATACTCATCGCTTGACAAGTATTTACAATCACCGGATGATCAAATTCGATGGCAAAATTGACCCGAAAACCTTCATAAGGTTTTAGCTCGGCCCATTTATCACCTTCTTCAACACGAATAGCTTTGGTAATTCGCAGAAAACGCTTAGCGACGTTTGATGTTTCAACACCGACTGACTGAATTAAATAAACAAACGGTAAGGCACTGCCATCCATAATTGGAATTTCAGGCGAATCAACCTCAACAATAAGGTTATCAATACCTAAGCCTGCCAAGGCAGACAGCAAGTGTTCGACGGTGGAAATCTGAACACCTTGCTCATTCACTAAACAAGTACATAAAGTGGTTTCACCAACAGCTTCCGGTGTCGCGGGAATATCGACAACGGGCTCTAAATCAACTCGGCGAAAAATAATACCGGTGTTAGCAGGCGCAGGACGGAGAGTGATCTGCACCTTTTCACCTTTATGTAACCCCACACCTATAGCAGAGACACTTTCTTTTATCGTACGTTGTTTAATCATAAATAGCCTTCTTAAGCCTATATTTTGCACTAGTTAGCCGCCGCTGAATTAAGCGGTGACGTAATATAACAAAAAAGCCTAACAAAATCAAAGTACCAACATTTTCAGCTTAGTTTACATAACCTTTGTATAGGCATTAATCCGCTTGTTTGCGCAAAAATGCTGGAATATCTAAGTAATCATCAAGCTCTGTTGCCGCAACTTTTTGCACTTGCGCATTGGCTTCTGGCATGGTTACAGAATTCGGCGTAATTTCTGGTTGTGCGCTAGGGATATAGTCACCACCAACCACTTGTGGCTCCGCCATAGGTGAAGGATTAACCAAAGTAATATCGGGTTTACGATCAGCACCAATACCGGTTGCAACCACAGTTACTCGCAGATCTTCAGTCATTTCTGGGTCAATAACCGCGCCAACTACAACCGTAGCATTTTCAGAAGAAAAAGCTTTAACCATGTTGCCTACCGTTTCAAACTCATCAATACTGATATCCATACCGGCAGTAATATTAACCAAAATACCACGAGCACCCGCTAAATCAACATCCTCTAATAAAGGACTTGAGATTGCCGCTTCTGCTGCTTCTTCTGCACGATCTGGGCCTGATGCTGTGCCTGAACCCATCATTGCTGTACCCATTTCAGACATTACGGTTCTAACATCGGCGAAATCGACGTTGATTAAACCCGGACGAGTAATAAGTTCAGCAATACCTTGTACCGCACCGAGCAACACATCATTAGCCGCTTTAAAAGCATCTAACAAGCTTGTACCTGGCCCTAATACTTTTAACAGTTTTTCATTAGGGATAGTGATCAATGAATCGACATTTTTTGATAAAAACTCAATGCCCTGATCGGCATAGTTCATCCGTTTTTTGCCTTCAAAAGGAAATGGCTTGGTGACGACTGCAACGGTCAAAATACCCATTTCTTTTGCTATTTCTGCTACCACCGGCGCAGCACCTGTACCTGTGCCTCCGCCCATACCTGCAGCGATAAATACCATATCGGCACCTTTTAGTGCTTCTTTGATAGTTTCTCTGTCTTCTTCTGCACTGCGACGACCGATTTCAGGGTTAGCGCCAGCGCCAAGACCTTTAGTAACATCATGACCGAGCTGCAAAGTAATATTTGCCGCAGAATTGCGTAGGGCTTGTGAGTCGGTATTTGCGGTAATAAACTCAACACCTTCGATGGTTTGCAACACCATGTGTTCAACCGCGTTTCCGCCACCGCCGCCGACACCAATGACTTTGATGACGGCTTCTTCGTTATGATCTTCCATTAATTCAAACATTTATCTTATCTCCAATTTTTATACGTTCTGTTCCACCAAAACACTTTTTTTACTTTTAACTGTCTGCAAAGGCAGCAAGTTAAAATTCCCCTTTAAACCAAGCGAGCACTCTCGAACCGATACTGCCGACTGACTCACTTTTATTTTTCTCATTACTTTTCTGCTGACTGGCCTGCATACCATAATGCAATAGGCCGACAACCGTTGAATATGTTGGGTCGTTTACGTACTCTTTCAAGCCACAAACATCCGAAGGTTGGGCAACGCGCGCGGGCATTTGAAATACTTCTTCAGCAAATTCAACCACGCCTTCCATTTTTGCTGTACCGCCGGTTAAGACATAACCTGCAGCAATTTGATCTTCCAAACCACACTCACGCAATTCTTCTTGAATCAGTTCAAATAATTCCTGATACCTAGGCTCAACGACTTCAGCTAAAGTATGACGAGACATAGAACGCGCTGGTCGGCCACCAACACTAGGTACTTCAATATTTTCTTCCATACTGACCATTTGGCGTAATGCGCAAGCATATTGCACTTTAATATCTTCTGCGTGACTTAACGGCGTGCGGAATATTTTCGCAATATCGCTGGTCACTTGATTGCCAGCGACAGGAATTACCGCAGTATGGCGCAAAGCTCCGCCGGTAAAAACCGCAATATCCATGGTGCCTGCACCCATATCGACGACACAGATACCGAGTTCTTTTTCATCATCGGTTAAAATGGCATAGCTAGAAGCCAGTGCTGAAAAAATTAATTGATCGGCTTTTAAGTCACAACGTTCAACACATTTAACAATATTTTTTGCCATGTCATTAGCACAGGTTACAATATGAACTTTCGCTTCCATACGCACACCAGACATACCGATGGGGCTTTTGATGCCGTCTTGACAGTCAATGCTGTATTCTTGTGGTAAAACATGCAACATACGTCGTTCTGCGGAAATGGGCACAGAGCGCGCGGTATGAATAACGTTATCGACATCGTCTTGCATTACCTCTTGGTCGTTGATTGGCACCATACCGTTTTCATTTTGACAACTAATATGTTTACCAGAAATACCAAGATACACCGAAGTAATATGGCAATCTGCCATCAACTCTGCTTCATTAATTGCACGTTGAATTGACTGAATAACCAGATTTAAATCATTGACACCACCTTTATCCATGCCACGCGCCGGTTGGTTACCAACCCCAACGATACTGAGCTGATTATCTGGCGTGATCTCTCCAACGGCTACTGAAATTTTTGATGTTCCAATATCTAATCCAACCACTAAATTTCTTTCAGTTATTTTTGACATTAAGGCTAAACTCTTTCTTTATTATCCGTGGTTTTCCAACCAACGGCTAAACCGGTATCATATCTCAGGTCAACGTAATCAACTTGTTGACCCGGCATTTTATTCAATTTAATTTGCGGATAAATATCCATAAAGCGCTGTATACGCTCAATACGATTATCACGTCCTAAATTAATAGTGACACCATCATTTAAGATCAGCTGCCAAGCAAAGCGCTCAGTCAGCACTAATTCATCGATAGCTAATTGGCTAAAATCCAATAGCTTATTCAAATTGCTAAAATTGTCTAAGGCGATTTGTTCCGTGCCTTCAGGACCAAAAAATGCCGGTAACTTTGCCACTAAACGCTGCACGTCAGCCTGAAAGGCTTTACCATTGGCGTTAAGCAAAAAGTCGCCATTCCAATGAGCAATAGGCTTTTGATCAACCACATATATTTTTAATTCATTCGGCCACTTTTTCCGTACTGAAACAGAATAAACCCAAGGTAACTTAGCCACTTTTTGTTGCACGTCATTAACATCTAAGTTAAAGAAATTACCTAAGTTAACTTTTTCTATCGCGATTTCAATATCTAGACGCGTGGTGTAAGGCATTTCACCAGCAATCGCAATTGAAGTAACCGGCGCGGACTCTTCAGCGCTGAGTTGTTTGTTTAA
Organism: uncultured Colwellia sp.; assembly: GCA_963977145.1. Lineage (GTDB taxonomy): Bacteria > Pseudomonadota > Gammaproteobacteria > Enterobacterales > Alteromonadaceae > Cognaticolwellia. The sequence continues at coordinate 39,670 of CAXBNP010000030.1, read as the reverse complement.
AAATATGCCAAACGATAATATCGCCACGATAACTGCAACGAAAAACGTAACACCTAGCCAAAATGACCAGTGTAAATTTGCTACTTCTTCCTTTAAAGGAAGCTGTTTTTCCATTGCCGTCGCCATAATTTACGCACTACCTTGTGCGCTAATCGCAACAATTTCAGTCACTAACTCGCTAAAGCTTAAACCGTGTACTTTAGCGGCTTTAGGTACTAATGAGGTTTCTGTCATCCCCGGTACGGTATTGACCTCTAATATCTGCCATTGCCCCTCGCCTGTGCGCATCACATCTACCCGCCCCCAACCTTTTGCACCTGTGGCATTAAAAGCCTTTAAGGCAATTGTTTGCAGTTCTGCTTCATCATCTGCAGATAACGAACACGGACAATGATATTGCGTGGTAGTCGATTTATATTTCGCGTCGTAATCATAAAAATCATGGGGTGTTTCCATATGAATGACGGGCAATGGCGTTTGCCCTAGAATGGCTACGGTATATTCTGGGCCCTGAATCCAAGCTTCAACTAAAACTTGCTGGTCATAATTAAATGCCGCGATAAGCGCCTGATGTAATTCTTCAGCATTGTTAGCCTTTGACATACCAATACTTGAACCTTCATTGGCCGGTTTTACCATAACAACATCGCCAAGTTGTTGTAACACCTCGGCAGCATCACCCGCTTGGTATTGTGCTTTATCGACGATGGCAAAAGCAGCTGTGGGTAAATTCAACGCTTGAAATACTTGCTTACTGCGAATTTTATCCATCGATAGCGCCGAACCAAGCACATCAGAACCGGTATACGGTATATTCATATATTGCAGCGCGCCTTGCACACAGCCGTCTTCACCACCGCGGCCGTGCAAAGCAATGAAAACACGGTCAATATCAAGCTTGGCTAAATCACTTAAACAATAATCCTGGGTATCAATAAGCTGGACATCAAAGCCAGCTGCTTTTAAACCTTTTGCTACCGCTTTACCAGAATTAAGCGATACCGCTCTTTCTGCCGAAGTGCCACCGTACAAAACAGCTAATTTTTGTTCAATCAAAGGCTTCATTATTTCGCCACCGTTAATTGTTCATCTGCGGCTAAACTACGCGCAATGGCACCGATATTTCCAGCCCCCTGAGTAATAACCATATCGCCATCACGCAATTGCGCGGCCATGAGTTCAGCCAACTTGTCGCTATCACTCACGTAAATAGGCTCGATTTGGCCACGTTGACGAATACTACGCGCTAGACTTTTACTATCAGCGTTCACTATTGCGGCTTCACCGGCGGCATAAACATCAAGTAAAAATAAGCAATCAACTTCCGACAATACTTCAACAAAGTCTTCATATAGATCACGTGTGCGTGAATATCTATGGGGTTGAAATACCATCACCAACCTTTTATCTGGCCAGCCGTTTCGCATTGCTGCTATGGTGGCTTTTACTTCTGTTGGGTGATGACCGTAGTCATCGATGAGCAGCATTTCACCTTGCTCGGTGCACAATGTTGCCAATTTTTCAAAACGTCGACCTATGCCGGCAAAACTCTGTAAAGCTTGTTGAATAGCGCTATCTTCCACACCTTCATCAATGGCAACTGCCACTCCTGCTAAGGCATTTAACACATTATGTTCGCCCGGCAAGTTAACACTAATCGACAATGGCGCGCTGTCTTTGCGTTCCACGACAAATGAACTCATACCGGCTAGTTGTTGGTATTGCGTTGCTCTGACGTCCGCGTCTTCGCAAAAACCATAAGTGATCACTTGACGGCCAATACGCGGTAATATTTCTCGTATCACAGGGTTATCTATACAAACCACGGCTAAGCCATAAAATGGTAAGTTATGAAGGAACTCTATATAAGTGTCTTTAAGTTTTTCAAAATCACCGTCATAGGTTTCCATGTGGTCTTCGTCGATATTAGTGATAACCGACACCATAGGTTGTAAATGCAAAAATGACGCATCGCTTTCATCCGCTTCTGCAATCAAATACCGGCTACTCCCTAAACGCGCATTCGTCCCGGCACTATTAAGTAAACCGCCAATCACGAAAGTCGGGTCTAAATTAGCCTGGGCAAAAATACTGGCAATTAAACTGGTAGTAGTGGTTTTACCATGAGTACCCGCGATGGCAATACCATGACGAAAACGCATTAACTCTGCTAACATTTCAGCGCGACGAACCACCGGAATTCGCTGCTGGTGAGCAGCCAATAACTCTGGGTTTTCAACATTAATTGCACTTGAAACTACAATAACACTGGCGCCACTGACGTTATCTTCATGATGACCTAAGGTAACTTTGGCCCCTAAAGCCACCAGTCGTTTAACCACTTGGTTTTCGCCAATGTCAGAACCGGTAATTTCATAGCCTTCATTGAGCAATACTTCAGCAATACCACCCATGCCTGCGCCACCAATACCGACAAAGTGGATAGTTTTAACTCGGCGCATTTCCGGCACTCGGTTATTGGCAGTGTTTAATACCGCAGCGTGTTTGGCTGTAGTGCTATTTTTTGCTGTCGTCATCGCTTTACTCATTATTGTGCAACCTCGATACAAACATTAGCAACTCGTTTAGTGGCATCTGCGTGTGCAGCGTTATGTGCTGCTTTTGACATCTGCTGGACTACTTTGTCTGATATAAACAAACTATTTAGCATTTGCCCTAAGGTGGTACCGTTAAATTCTTTTTGTGCAATCAATTTTGCCGCGCCACAATTAACCAAATACATGGCATTTTTTGTTTGATGATCATCAACTGCATGGGGCAGTGGCACGAATATCGCGGGCTTAGCTGCCATAGCTAGTTCGGATACGGTCAACGCTCCAGCACGACATACAACCACATCAGCCCATTGATAAGCTGCTGCCATATCATCAATAAATTCAGTAACCTTGACCTTTTCTTCGGGCAGGCCGTAATCTTGATAACTTTTTAAAACCGCTTGCTCATTACCGCCGCCAGTTTGATGCCAAACATCAATACTTTGCACTTTGATCTGCTTCATCGCCTGTGGCACAACATCATTAAGTATCTTCGCACCTAGACTACCGCCAACCACCAATACTTTTTTACTGGTCGCTGGTTGTGCCGGCATCACATTTTCAATCGCGATAATATCACTGCGCAATGGATTTCCCACCACCTCTGATGTCACTCTTTTACTAAAAGCACCAGGAAAAGCACTTAAGGTTTTTGTCGCTATATATGACAGAAAACGGTTACTCATACCTGCGACGGCATTTTGTTCATGTAAAACCAACGGAATGCCTAGTAACCATGCAGCTACGCCACCAGGAGCACTGGCATAACCGCCCATGCCGAGCACCACATCGGGTTTAACCTCTCGAAGTACTCGAATAGATTGCATAACAGATTGCAAGATTTTAAACGGTGTTTTCAACCAAGTTTGCCAATTTTTATTACGAATACCGGCAATATTAATAAATGAAATCGGATAGCCATTTCTCGGCACTATCTCCGCTTCCATACGCTGGGCAGTGCCAAGCCAATGTATTTTCCAGCCTTGTTGTACTAATGCTTCAGCGACCGCTATCCCTGGGAATATATGTCCACCCGTTCCGCCCGCCATCACTAACAGTGTTCGGCATTTTACGTCATGACTTGTTGGTTCAGTCATATTCGCTCTCGATAATTTTTGTTTTCTTCACTTTACTTGCTTTCTTCTTAGAGCCTTTATGGGTACCGGTCGTACGACTAGTTGCTTGAATGCTTTGTAATCTAATTTCGTGGTCAATTCGGATTAAAATCACCACCGCCATCGTCATGATAATCATTGAACTACCGCCATAGCTAATCAAGGGCATAGTCAAGCCTTTCGTTGGCACTATGCCTGCACTTGCGCCGATATTAACTGCGGCTTGGAAACAAAACCAAATACCAATGGCGTAGGCAAAAAAACCTTCAAAGTACTTTTCCTGATTAACCGCTTTTCTCCCTAGCAATAGGGCTTTAAAAACCAAGGTCATGCTTAACAGCAAAATAACGCTAATGCCAATAAAGCCAAATTCTTCCGCTAGCACCGCCATGACAAAATCGGTATGTGCCTCTGGTAAATATTCTAATTTTTGTACGCTGTTACCTAAACCTTGACCGAATGTTTCACCTCGACCATAGGCCATTAGTGACTGGGTTAACTGATAGCCACTGCCAAAAGGATCTTTCCATGGGTCAAGAAAGCCCGTTACCCGCGCCCAACGATAGGGAGAGAAATACGCTAACATTGACAATAAACTGACACCAACAGCCGAAATAGCAATGAACTGCCACAATTTAGCGCCTGCTAAAAACAATAAACCAAAAGTGGTAACAAACATCACGATAATGGTGCCCAAATCTGGCTGCATTAATAGCAAGCCACTTAACACACCAAAAACAACTAAAGGTTTCGCAAAGCCTTTAACATTTTCCATTACCTCATCACGTCGCCTAACTAGGTAAGCTGACAAATAACAAAAGAAAAATAGTTTAGCTGGCTCTGCCGCTTGTATGGTTATTGGTCCAAGCCCAATCCAACGAGTCGAGCCATTAACATTGCGGCCAACAATTAAGACAACAACAAGCAAAATGACACCTAGTAACAATAAGTTACTACTGTATTGATGCCAGCGATGCATCGAAATTTGTAACGTTAGGGCCGCAACGCCCAGACTTAACATAATATAAATCATATGGCGGACAATAAAATGAAACGGATTAGCAAATAAGCGTTCCGCAATTGGCATCGAAGAGCTTGCCACCATGATTAAGCCGATCATATACATACTGAGCGCAAGTAATACATAACTGCGATCAAAAGTCGCCACCGTGCTCGACTCAACTTGCAACCATTGTGGTAAAGCCCATTGTGAAACATTAGCAAAGGAGAGCGACATTAAATTCGTTCCTTAGGCATTAACACTGACTTTATGAATACCACACCACGCTCAACATAGTTTGAAAACATATCTAAACTGGCGCAAGCAGGAGAAAGTAACACCATATCGCCAGCTTTTGCCTGTGTTCTGGCATGTGATACGGCTGCTGATAGTGAATCAACATGTATGGTACTGTCTGTTTGACTTGGTAATCGTAACGCGGCAATAGCGCGCCCGTCTTTTCCGAGCGTGATCAAATAATCTACGTGTTGTGTTAAAGCTAGGGTCAGCGGAGAAAAATCTGCTCCTTTGCCATCACCGCCAGCAATCAAAATCAACTTATTGCCGTGCAAGGTTGGTGATAAGCCTTCAATGGCGGCTAGTGTTGCGCCGACATTGGTGGCTTTTGAATCGTTAACCCAACGAATACCGTCGTTTGTTTCAATTACTTCACAACGATGTGCTAAGCCTTTAAAGGTCATTAAACTTGCTAACATCGCGGTTAAGTCCCAACCCGCACACTTCCCTAAAGCCAGTACCGCTAAATAATTCAAGGCATTATGAATACCTTGTAATGGCAATTGAGCCAAGCTGCATAAAGCTTTATCACCTAGCATTAAGTGGCTGCCACCATCGAGTTCAGCAAGTCCAAAGTTTCCAGCTTGTGCTAGCTCGCTACCAAAGCTTAACTGCTGACTGCTGGCATAACATGTATGCGGTTTAGTGGCATTATCATTACGATTATAAAGCGCGTAAGTACAATGTTGATAAATGCTTTGTTTAATAGCGCCATAATTTTCGATAGTTTTATGACGGTCTAAATGATCATCACTCACGTTCAATACGGTTGCGGCTAGCGCCCGCATACTTTTTACGGTTTCAAGCTGAAAACTGGATAACTCTAAAACAATAAAGTCAGCAGTTTCTTGATCAATTTGATCCAATACCGGTAAACCAATATTACCGCCTAACTGCACACGGTAACCTAAGGCATTACCAACATAATTTAACATTGAGACAACAGTAGATTTACCGTTCGAGCCAGTAACCGCTAATATCGGCGTAGCACTTAATCGACAAAACAGTTCAATATCCCCAATAACATCACAATTTTTGCTAATGGCTGCACTAATCGCTGGCGCGGATATATCAATACCTGGACTGACAATTAAGATATCTGCTTGGGCAATCAGCGCTTGATCCCAATGGCCAAAAACTAAAGTGTTGTCAGCAAATTGATGTTTAAAGTCACCCGGAGAAATAGCCATTGCTCGGCTATCGTTTACCGCAAATGAAATTTGATGACGATGTAAAAAACGCGCGCACGATAATCCCGTGATCCCTATACCTAAGATCACGATTCGCTTATTTGCTAATTGCGTCGTTACCGACTGTTGCAATTGTTTATTCACGCGTCTATTTTTACCTTAATTTCAGAGTGGCTAAGCCAATCAAAACTAACACTAAAGAAATTATCCAAAAGCGCACAATCACTCTTGGTTCAGGCCAACCTTTTAACTCGTAATGATGATGAATTGGCGCCATACGAAATATTCGTTGGCCACGTAACTTGTAAGAGCCAACCTGTAAAATAACTGACAGGGTTTCTATCACAAAAACACCACCCATAATAAATAACACTAATTCTTGCCTTACCAGTACAGCGATAACACCTAATGCAGCACCCAAGGCAAGCGAGCCAACATCGCCCATAAAAACTTGCGCAGGGTAAGTGTTAAACCACAAAAACCCTAAGCCAGCGCCGACTATAGCTGTGCACACCACCACGAGTTCACTCGCTAAGGCAATATGGGGAATATGTAAATATTCAGAAAAATTGGCATGACCTGTCATATAGGCAAATACCGCGAATGCTCCTGCCACCATAATGGTCGGTACAATAGCCAGGCCGTCAAGACCGTCGGTCAAGTTAACCGCATTACTGGTGCCAACAATGACAAAATAAACTAAGCCAATGTAAAGCAAGCCTAACTGCGGCAAAACGTCCTTAATAAATGGAATTAACAACGTCGTCTCTTCAGGGCTTTGGGAAAATTGATATAAAAATATTGCCGTGGCTAAGCCAATAACGGTTTGCCAAAAATACTTCCAACGCGCAATTAAGCCATTGGCGTCTTTGCGAATAACTTTGCGGTAATCATCAACAAAGCCAATCAGACCAAAGCTGACTAAAACAAACAACACCACCCAAACATAGGTGTTAGTTAAATCAGCCCACAATAAAACGCTGACAACTATTGCCGCCAGTATTAATATCCCGCCCATGGTTGGCGTGCCTGATTTAACTAAGTGACTTTCTGGACCATCATCACGAACCGTTTGGCCAATTTGCATATTTTGCAGGGCACGGATCAATTTAGGACCAAAATATAACGAAATAATTAATGCCGTTAACGTTGAGATAATGGCTCTAAATGTTAAATAAGAAAAAACATTAAAGAATGAATAATACTGGGTGAGATACTCACCTAACCAAAGTAACATTATGCCTGCTCCTGCATAGACTGACTGTTGTGCCATTGAATAATATCAGCCACTACGTATTCCATATGAGCACTGCGCGAACCTTTTACTAACATTGTCACTTGCTGTTCTTCACCCTGAAGTAACTGCTGTAATCGCGACATTAACTTGTCTTTACTACTAAAATGTTGAGCCTGAGTACCTTGACCTTGATAAAAAGCATCAGCGGCGTTTTGACTCAATACACCTAGGGTCAACAAATCATCAATCTTTTTACTTTTGGCATATTCACCAACTTCTTGATGGTAGCGACGTGCTTCTCCACCTAATTCACCCATATCACCAAGAATAAGAATTCTGCGACCTGGATAACTCGCCAATAAGTCTGACGCGGCATTGATTGATTCGACATTCGCGTTATAGCTATCGTCAATTAACTTCGTTGTGCTATTGAGTTGATGTAAATTTAAACGTCCTTTAACCGCCGCCATTTCAGCTAAACCTAAACGAATATCATCTAAACTGGCACCAAATTCTAATGCGATAGTCGCGGCCGCAACGGCGTTGCATACGTTATGATGCCCTGGCACCGTTAACTCAATATAAGTACTACCTATTGGGGTAGTTAATTTAAAATTTGCACAGCCATTTTCATCTAAAATCTCTTGAAGGCTATAACAATCGGCGCTGCCTCTACAGGAGAAGCGGCGGACGGTTTTGTCAGTTAAGCGCCATTGCCATTTATTAGCCCATTGAGTATCTTGGTTATATATCGCGACACCACCAGCGTTTAAGCCGGAAAAAATTTCACCTTTCGCGCGTGCCACACCACATAAATCGCCAAAGCCTTCTAAATGGGCAGCGGCAATATTATTAATGATCGCGACATCAGGCTTAACCAACGCCGTGGTATACGCAATTTCACCAAGGTGATTAGCGCCTAATTCCACCACGGCAAAGTCATGTTTTTCTTCTAATCGTAATAAGGTCAGTGGCACACCAATATCGTTATTGAAATTGCCTTTCGTTGCTAACACATTGCCTAAACGACTTAAGATCGCCGCAACCATCTCTTTTACGGTAGTTTTACCACTGCTGCCAGTAATTGCCACCGTTTTCGGGGCCACTTGTGCTTTGACATAAGCAGCAATTTCACCTAATGCCTGATGGGTATCTTTAACGACAATTTGGGCAATATTGAGCCTATCTTGAGGCTTTTGCACAATAACGGCGCTACAGCCGAGTTCACTGGCTTGAGTTAAAAACTTATGACCATCAAAGTTTGGCCCTTGCAATGCTAAGAAAACATCACCGCTCTTTAATGCGCGACTGTCGGTACTAATGGCGTTAATGGTTAGGTTTTCACCTATTAATTGGCCACCAATAGCTAATGCTAATTCACTTAAGGTTAACGAGATCATACCGTTATCTCTTTTTCTGCTAGGTAAAATGCTTTTACTACGGCGCGTTCGTCATAATGCTGTTTCTCATTGCCAAAAATGATGTAGTTTTCATGGCCTTTACCGGCAAAAAGCACAACATCATCGGCAAGGGCTTGAGTTAATGCAGATAAAACCGCAGTTTTTCTATCTAATATTTTTTCAAAGCGAGTCGTTTTTCTTAAACCTGCAATAATATCTGCAGCTATGGCATCAGGGTCTTCACTGCGAGGATTGTCGTTAGTAATGATAAGGCTGTCTGCTTTGCTTTCAGCCACTTTTGCCATTAATGCTCGCTTACCGACATCACGATCGCCACCGCAGCCGAACACCAGCCATAATTTGCCATGGCAATGTAAGCGACAGGCATCTAACGCGCTAGCAAGTGCATCGGGAGTATGAGCGTAATCAACGACAGCAGTAGGTTTACCTGCAGACGAAAACGCTTCCATGCGGCCAATAATAGGTACAAGTTGCGTAATCGCTTTGGCTATTGTGGCTAGCGCTATATTTTCGACCATTAACACGGCAATAGCGGCTAATAGATTTTCAACATTAAAATCACCTAAAAGCTGGCTTTTTATTTCACATTCACCTTGCTCGGTAACAAGCTGAAAACTAACGCCACTCGTATGATGTTTAACATTCACTGCTTGTGCGAAGCGATCATTGTCAGCAATATTTTCAGCTCGTCCATATACCACAACGGTTTGCGCTTTTGGCCAATTTTCTAACCAACTTTGCGCTTGTTTATCGTCGCCATTGACCACGGCAATTTGCTTATTATCGCCAGTAAATATTTCTTGCTTCGTTGCTGCGTATGCGGACATTGTTAGATGATAATCTAGATGATCGCGGCTTAAATTTGTAAAAACGGCAGTATTGAATAATGTCGCACTGACGCGTTTTTGCGCCAAAGCATGTGATGACACTTCCATCGCCACATCCGTAATGTTTTGTTCAGTAAATAACGCCAATAACTGGTGTAACTGTGTCGCACCAGGCGTGGTATTTTCAATCGTTTGCAAGTTAGCAAGCTTACCTGCGCCATTAGTGCCAATAACCGCACAGTTTTTCTGACAATAGTCGAATAAATTAGCAATGATTTGGCTGGTGCTGGTTTTACCATTGGTGCCGGTAATGCCAATAATATTTAAGGACCGTTGTGGTGCACCATAAAACGCTTTTGCCACATTAAATAAATTATCGTTAAGCTGGAAATAACTTAATACTGGAGTTTTTGAACCTGATACTTGCTCAAACCAGGTCAATTGTCCATGCTCTGATAGCTCAGTGGTTTCTTGTAATATCATCCCACAGTTCGCTGATAGCGCTTGTGCAACAAATTCACGACCGTCGCGCAAGCTACCGATAACCGCGCAGAATACATCACCCGCATTTAATGCGCGTGTGTCGTTAATTAAGTTCGCTTTGGCGGCAGTTGATTGCTGACTAAACCTCGCTTTAAATAGCGCTTCTAATTGCAAGATGTCACTTGCTGAAAGCGTAATTTCACCAAAGCTTAAAACCGCTTCAATAGCGGCAAAGTTTCTTGGTGCATTAGAAACGGCTAAAGCGTGATCAAACATGATCACGCTCTTTGGCTAAAATCTCAACTTTGTGCTCTGCTTTTACAGCGGACACTCGCGTATTCGCATCGGGCGGGACATTGAGCAGCCGCAGCGTGCCCTTCATAATTCGCGAAAAAACTGGCGCAGCAACTTCACCGCCATGATATAAATCACCACCGGGGTCATCAATCACCACGACTACCGCAATTTCAGGATCTGAAATCGGCGCAATACCCGCAAATAAGCCAACGTAATCATTGCCATAACCGCCGGCAAAGGCTTTAACTGCGGTACCACTTTTGCCACCAACTCGATACCCATCTACTTTGGCTACTGTGTATTGCTCATCAACGACATGTTCAAGCATTTCCACCACGTTTTGACTATGTTCAGCCGAGAAAATACGTTCATGATTTTGCATTACCTGCACGTTTGGATCTTGCTTTAAAATGGTTAAGGGGATTTTAATACCGCCGTTCGCCAATGTAGTGTAAAAACGTGCCAACTGAATAGGGGTTATTGCGACGCCGTGGCCCCAAGATAATGTCGCTAATTCAAATTTTGACCAGCGCGCTCTATCATGCATCATCCCGGAACTTTCACCGACTAAGCCAGTGCCGGTATCTTCAGAAAACCCCGCGTCAAAAAACTTATCAATTAAATAGTCTTTAGGTACCGATAGGGCCAATTTAGTCGTGCCCATATTAGAAGAGTGTACTAATAACTCTGCTAAGGTAATTTTGCCAAGATAACGTGGATCAGAAACACGACTGCCACCTAAACGCATCCAACCTGGGTAGGTATCAACAATGCTATCTTTTTTTACACTACCAAACTCCAAAGCTGTTAATACCGTCAGTGGCTTCATGGTTGAACCTGGTTCATAAATATCGGTAATAGCGCGATTTCGAAATCGATGTATAGCAACACCCGAACGATTATTTGGGTTATATGATGGGCTATTCACTAAAGCTAAAACTTCACCCGTATTAACATTAGTAACCACTGCCGAACCTGATGTGGCTTTAAACGCTTTCACTGCGCCCTTTAACTCTCGATACGCCAATGCTTGAATACGCTGGTCGATACTTAAGGTGATTTTTTTAGGCGGTGTCGCTGCAATAACAGATAAAATTTCTATCTTGCGACCTTTGGCGTCTTTACGATATTTTTTCTCACCATCTTCACCCGTCAGTAATTGGTCATAAACGCGCTCAACCCCTTCAATGCCTTTATCATCGACGTTGGTAAAACCAACAATATGGGCACTTATCTCACCGGCAGGGTAAAAACGTTTAGATTCTTTGCGCAAATATATACCCGGGATTTTTAATTCTTGGATATAACTGGCCATTGCAGGAGCGACTTTACGCTCAATGTAAACAAAACGTTTGCTTGGGTTTTTAGTGACTCTAACTTTTAATTTATTAACATCTTGGCCCAATACATCAGCTAAAGCCTGCCAATGTTTCTTCATAGCCAAAGCATTGGTATCAAAAATAATTTTTGGATCAGCCCAAACCGTTTCAACCGGCACACTAATCGCTAACTCATGGCCGTTACGATCAACAATCGAGCCTCGTTGTACGGTTTTCGTATTAGTGCGCAGCGAGCGATTGTCACCTTGAGCTTTTAACATGTCAGGTTCAACGACTTGAATATAAGCAGTGCGTGCCATCAAGCCGGCATAAATCAGCACAACAGCAGCTAGCACAACGTAAAAACGCCATGCTACTGTGTTAGGATTATATTGCGCTGGTTTTTTCATTGTCCTACTCGTGGTAATACATCATGGTAATTTAATAATAATTTCCGAGCTGCTATCCGGCCTTGCCATATTAAGTAGCTTTTCTGCGCTGCTTTCGATGGCACTATGTTCTGCCAAGCTATTTTGCTCTAAAATTAAATTTCGCCATTCATTTTCTAAAACGTCGCGTTCGGTTAATAACACTTCAATTTTACTGGTAGTTTGGCGATTTAAATGAGTAAAATAAATCACCGAGAATGCTGATATTAATACCAATAGTAAAACACCATAAATAACTAAATGGCGCCGAATGTCATGCCAAATATCAAGGACTAACACAACGTTCTTGGTTGCCATACTAAAGCGCCATCGTTAGCGCGCTAGCCTCTGTGCCACTCTAAGTACTGAGCTACGCGAGCGCACATTCTCTTCCACTTCATTTTTAGTTGGTTTTAACTTGCGGCCAATTAAACTCAAGTTTTTACCCTTATTTAATTCTGCTTCACTAATCGGCATACCGCGTGGTACTTTTTTACCTTGCGAATGCTTTTTCATAAATTGTTTCACTAACCTGTCTTCAAGTGAGTGAAAGCTAATCACCACCAAACGACCATCGGTTGCCAGTACCGACAAAGACGCCGCCAATACTTTTTCAATTTGCTCTAGTTCGCTATTGATATAGATGCGAATCGCTTGAAAACTGCGTGTAGCTGGATGCTTTTTCATTTCTCTTTGTGGGGCGGTTTTCTTAATTAATTGTGCTAATTGCCCAGTACGAGTTAATGGCGTGACTTCACGTTCATCGACAATAGCGTTGGCAATACGCCAAGCATGTTTTTCTTCACCAAAGGTGCGTAGTACCCAGGTAATATCTTCAACATCAGCAACAGCTAGCCACTCGGCGGCTGTTTGACCACGTGTGGTGTCCATTCGCATATCGAGTGGGCCGTCTTTCATAAAACTAAAACCGCGTTCGGCTTCATCGAGTTGCGGAGATGACACGCCAAGATCGAGTAAAATGCCGTCTATTTTTTCAGTTAACTCATGCTTTTCTACAATCATTTGTAAATCAGCAAAACCATGATGTTCGATAATAAAACGCGGATCATCAGCATATTTTTCTGCCGCAGCTATCGCGGTTAAGTCGCGGTCAATCGCGATCAAGCGTCCGTTAGGACCCAGGTTTTCAAGAATTAACCCGGAATGTCCGCCACGACCGAAGGTACAGTCGATATAAATACCTGCTGGTTTTATCGCGAGACCTGAAATCGACTCGGCAAGTAGGACTGAAATATGTGCATTATCGTGTTGCATTATGAGTTTATCAACGCCATCTAGTTATCATTATTTTTTCGAACGATTTATCATAAAGATAAATCAAGTAAGCGGTCAGTGAGTTCGATTTCACCTGACTGAATTTTCGCAATGCCTTGCTGCATTTGATTTTGCCAAGCACTATCACTCCAGATTTCAAACTTTTTCAACTGACCGACCAACATCAAGTTTTTCGCTAAACCTGCATGCTGCCGCAGTGGGCCATTAATTAATAAACGACCACTCTTGTCAATTTCGCAATCTGAGGCATTACCTAATAACACTTGCTGTAATAATCTTTCCTGTGGATTCATACTCGACAAGCCACAAAGTTTTAATTCTATTTCTTCCCATTCGGGCAGTGGATATAACAATAAACATGGATGCTGAATATCTACGGTACAGACCATTTTTCCTTGGCAATCAGCAAATAGCTCTTCGCGATACTTTGTCGGTATCGTGATTCTATTTTTGCTATCGAGCGTTATCGCGCTAGTGCCTCTGTACATAATCCACTTTTATTGTTTTGGGATCACCTTTGATCCACTAATTCCCACTTTTTCCCACACTGATACAGTTTAGTGAGTAAAGCAAACTTATGTCAAGCAAAGTTTTCGTAATTTGATCGCGCTGAGTGTCAATAAAATAAAGGCTTTGAGGGAAGTGAATGAATTTGTGGGCTTTTGTGGATCTACTACCCAATTATGGCTGAAAAATTAATTATTCTTCCTTGAAAATGTAATTTCAGTGTCACAAATAAGCGACAGTGGCGAATAATTTTTACTATCAGTGGCCATTAGCAACTGTAGTTGCTGGCTATAACAGCCATTGACTACATAACTTTAGCTTGCTTGGTATAAGTGAAAATGCTCACCCTGTAGTTTAATCGCCAACTTTGCACCTAAAACAAATAGCTCTTGGCTATAAAAGCTCAATTGCGAAAATGCTAATGCGCTGTTTTGCTCAATACTGCTCAGTAAATAGTGGTAGCCTTGCTCGGTAACACCGATATGTTCGATAATCACATTACTCGCTTGCTGCTGACATAACGCAATATCACTGGGCTTAACCAGTAATTGGTAGTTAAGCAGAGCATCACATTTGTTATCTGATAAGGTGTTAACAATAGCGCTGGACTCTATCTGGCCAATTAAACTGGTTATTACCGCGTGGTTGCCATCTACTGGCAATGTTACTGGCAACCAACTACCCAACTGCAAAAAGTCAGCCACTTGCCAACTATTCGGCTGTTGGCAGACCTGAGCAGGTGGACCAATTTGTAGCACTTGACCTTGATGCATAACGGCAATTTTATCAGCAAAGGTAAAAACTTCATCCTTGTTATGCGTAACAAAAATAGCAGTCATGCCTAAACGCTTTAATAATTGTCTAATTTCAATCATTAACTCATTGCGTAATCTGGCATCAATGTTTGAAAACGGCTCATCGAGCAATAATAAGCTAGGTTGTGGCGCTAAAGCCCGAGCAATAGCAACGCGCTGCTGCTGCCCACCAGATAATTGATGCGGATAGCGCTTAGCAAACTCGCTTAACTCTAATAAAGTCAGCAATTTAGCACAGCGTTTTTCTCGCTCGACTTTAGTCAATTTTTTCAGACCAAAGCAAATATTTTCCTGCACGCTAAGATGCGGAAATAGCGCATAATCTTGAAATATCATGCCAATATTACGTTGCTCTGCCGGCAGCATATCTTCAAGCGTAATTTTTATTTGCTGGTTGTTAGTGATGTTAATTTCAATGCTACCAGCACTTTGTCCGATAAAGCCAGCCAAGGTATTAAGTAAGGTGGTTTTGCCACAACCACTGGCGCCAACTAATCCAAGTATTTCCCCTTTTGCCAGTGATAAATCAACTTGCGATAAAATCACTTTTGATTGTAATTCAACCGCTAAATTTTCAATATTAATCAGTGTTTTCACTTGCTGTCCTTCTGACGGTTAAGAAAAATGATCGGCAATAAGCCAAACAAGACGATTAAGATAGCGCCTAACGCACCTTGTTCTAGGCGTTCGTCAGAAATAAGCTGATATATCTGTGTACTTAAGGTTTCAAAATTAAACGGTCGTAGTAACAGCACCGCAGGTAACTCTTTCATCGCCTCGACAAAAACTAATAACCAAGCCACCAAAATAGAGGATTTTAATAACGGTAAATGGACACGAAAAATAGCTGTCCAGGTTTTTACCCCTAAACTGGCTGGTGCTAAGTCAAGTGACTTAGGGATTTGACTAATGCCCGCATTGATAGTGCCATTGGCAATGGCTGAAAACCTAACGACAAAAGCAAAAATAATGGCAAATAGGCTACCTGATAAGATTAGGCCCGGCGCGCTAAAACCCAACGCCTTCGCCACGTCGTTAATCACATGATCTAATGGGCCAAAAGTAGCCAACATAGCCATGGCAAGCACGGTACCGGGAATAGCATAACCAAAACCAGAAATTTGTACAGGAATCATGCGGCCACGACTTTGATGTAGGCGCTGAAATAAAGCCAGTGTTAAAGCAATTAATGTCGCTACCGTGGCACTGTAAATGGCGATTACTATACTATTCTTACCCGTAGCAAGTAACGTAATAAACTGTGGGTAATCGGCATAATCGATAGCCATCACCAGCAATAAAATCACCGGTAATAAAAAGCCTGCAAAGACTAAAAACCAGCAGAATATGCTCGCGATTATTTGTTGAACAACTGACAATTGCTTGCGTTGATGTTCGGTATTAGGTCGACTTGATTGATGGCGCTGCCCCGCTCGAGCTCGTTGCTCTGCAACCACGACAAATAAAATAAATAACATTAATACGCTAGCTAATGCGTTCGCCGCAGCAAAGTCACCATACCCGAGCCAAGTATCGTAAATAGCGGTAGTTAAGGTATTTACAGCAAAATATTGCACAGTGGCAAAATCGGCCAATGTTTCCATGGTCACTAAAGCTAATGATACCGCAATAGCCGGGCGCGCTAACGGTAGTGATAACTGATAAAAGCTTTGTCGTTGTGTGCAACCCAATAAGCGACTCGCGCGTAATAAGTTACGGTCTTGTTGCTCGAAAGCGATGCGTGTCAGCAGGTAAACATAAGGAAACAATACCAGCGCAATGACAATGGCTGCACCGCCTATGGTTCTAATATCAAAGAAATAATAATCATGGGGAGATTGCCAATCAAACCATGTGCGCAATACACGTTGCACAGGGCCGGCATAATCAAATAAGTCGGTATATAGATAAGCAACTAAATAGGCCGGCATTGCCAAGGGCAACATGAGCAACCACCGCAACTGCTTGCCCATTACAATGTCAGTTTGACTAATAATGGCAGCGGCGGGTACCCCAAAACACAGAGATAGCAAAGCCACTAATAACCCCAACACTAAGGTATTGTAAATATAGTCAGGTAATACTGTTGCCCATAAATGGCTAAATAGCTCGCTCGAAGCATTAAGACTAGCAACTAACATCACCACAATGGGCGCCATTAATGCAAAGGCAAAAAACCAGCTGAAAAATTTCCAACGGCTACTTTTATTTCCAATGATCACGAGGCTAGCGCTTAAGCGAAAAGATTATAGATCAAATTGTGCCTTGTCGAGCAAAATCAAAGCGGCTCTACGCTGTTTGGCAATGGTTTCTAATGATAAGTCATCAGTTTTAAATTCGCCCCATGAAGCCACTAATTTAGAAGGCTGCACTCCCGGACGTACTGGATATTCCATGTTAGTTTCGGCATACATTTTTTGTGCAGGTGCTGAGACTAAAAAGTTCATTAATGCTAATGCATGAGCTTTATTAGGTGCATATTTTGCCATCGCCATACCGGAAATATTAACGTGGGCGCCACGATTACTTTGATTTGGGAAATTAATATAAACCGCGTCAGCCCAAACTTTTTGCTGTTCATCTTTTAGCATATTCCCAAAGTAGTAACTATTACCTAGCGATACATCACATAAGTTTTGGTGAATAGCTTGCACTTGTGCGCGATCACTACCTTGGGGTTTACGTACTAAGTTGGCTTTTACTTTTTCTAACCACGTTAGCGTATATGCTTCACCATGTGCTGCAATCATAGAGGCAACTAACGCGACATTGTATGGGTGTTTACCACTACGAGTACAAATTTTACCTTGGTATTTTTCATCGGCAAGATCTTCATAATTAAAGTCAATTTTGCCAAGCCTTTTTGCCGAGTAAATATTACGCACGCGTGTGGTTAAGGCATACCATGTATCATCAGCGGCTTTAAATTGAGCAGGAATCGCTGCAGTCAATTCAGCAGATTGCGCCGGTTGCAATAAGTCTTGGTCTTTTAATTCAATTAAACGACTGATATCTGTAGTTAATAGAATGTCTGCAGGGCTATATTCACCCTCACGACTTAAGCGCTCTGCCATACCTTTCTTTGCAAAAACAACATTAACATTAATACCTGTTGCTTTAGTAAACTCATCAAACAAAGGTTTAACTAAAAAGGGTTGACGATACGAGTAAACATTAACCTCATCACTTGCTATAACATTAACGCTTGCACCGAGTAGTGCGATAAAAACAAGGGCTAAAAACCAGATTTTATTCAACATGAAGTCCGCCTAAACAATCGATAAATAGAATGAATTATGATAACTAAATTTTCCGCCAGACTAATGAAGATATTTGACACTGTCAAGGTTTTTGAGAATTATTCTCATTTAACTTTAATTTAAAGACAAAATAGCGCGACTGAGTGATACGGGTTAAAAAAAACAACCGCTAGGCTCGAGTCAATACTACTTAATCCGTGCTTTCATTTCAGCCTGTAAAAACGCTTGAGCTGGTGCATTCAAACAACGATTTGAAACATAATGCCGAATGGATTTATGGCTAATTAACCAGCCATTTTCTGTTGGTATTATTAGCTCAACATCACTAAACAACATTTTATTGTCATGATAAAAGGATGAAATATGAAGACTCTCTTGATTAATTTCTAGGGTAACTTCAGCTTTCGCCACTTTGCTTAGCATTTGGCGTGCAACCCACCAAGATTTTTTATAACGGTTACTGACCAGCTCTAATACACCTAAAGAAAAAATAAACCACGCGGCATATTGATTTAGCTCTGAAAACAACACTAAACCTGCACCAACCAGCAGCAATAATGCGCCTTTACCATATAAGGTAACGAAACTTTGCGCTTGCACAGACTCGTCATAGCATTCACGAAAATGTGATTTATCTAAAATAAAAGTTGTTTGGTAACTAAAGGGCTTGGTCATATTACAGTCATAATCAATCAGGTGTTCTGCATTTTACCTATATCCCGATATAATACCAAACGGATTAATTTATTTTTCAAGCGACGAAGCCACAGCGCTTGACTGACAAACTGAGTTATTGCTTTTCATAAGACAATTAGCTCAAATTTGTACAATGGTGTAACTGTGCAGAGGCTGAATCTGTTGGCGTTTTTTATGTCGATAATAATATCGTTTTATTTTCGATTTTTTGGTTCTTTAGATGTTGCCTTGGGATCTTGGATCGTTGAACTTTTTTTGACTGGCACATCCTGACGGTTTGCGTTTAGTAAGGCTAAATAATAGGCTATTTTTTGCTTTGCTGTTGCGGTTAAACCACCGGTTTGCTGCTGTTCTTCAAGTAACCCTTCAATTTTGCTAAATAGCTTATCTAAATTACTATCGACTCGCGTTCGCTCAACTTTTAAGCTCTCTGCAACACGGCCTATATCAACATCATCTTGACTTGAAACCTTACTTTTATCTTTGCTATCATCAAGATGAACACTAGTTTTCGGGTTTATATTTTCCGCTGAATTGCCGAATAAATTTAACCAATGATCCGTGTTGTGGCCCCACTGCATTAAGCGCTGAAAATGACCTTGGTGCGTGCTATTGCCTTTGACTAAATCCAGTACAGTACAGATAATCGCCACCGGACTCAGCAGTAAATCCCTTACCGCATCCAAGGTGAGCTTAATTTGAAACTTTATACTTTCACGAATTAAGTGCCATCGCCGCTTGCTAGAACTGGTCATTTATCTTCCTTTTAATGTTAATGCAACGTTATAGGCAGTGACTTTATCCCCTAATTGACATAGTAACGGTTGCAACAAAATTTAGGTAATAAAAAACCGCGTTAAACGCGGTTTTTAAAGTTGCGCTTAGATAAAATTAGCCGTTGATAAAATCAACACCTTCTTTAATATCTGCTTTTAGTGTTGCCAGCATGTCAGTTTTTGCTTTTTCTTCAAATGCACTTAGCTCGCCGTATGGTAATATTTCAGCAATACCATTAACACCTAAACGTATTGGGTGAGCAAAGAATGGCGCATCACCACCTGCAACTTCTACGTAAGCGTAATCAACAACATCTTCGCCTTGTAAACCTTTAACTAAAGATAAACAAAAACGAGCTGCTGCTGCGCCCATTGAAAGTGTAGCAGAACCACCACCAGCTTTAGCATTTACAACTTCAGTACCAGCATTTTGAATGCGAGGAGTTAATGCGGCAACTTCTTCATCAGTGAAAGTAACACCTTCAACTTGTGAAAGCAGCGGTAAAATTGTCGTACCTGAATGGCCGCCAATTACTGGTATTTTCACTTCACTAACGTTCAAGCCTTTTAATTCAGCAATAAAAGCTTCAGAGCGAATAACATCAAGAGTTGTAACACCAAAAACGCGATTTTTATCGTAAGTACCCGCTTTCTTGAAAACTTCAGCAACAATTGGCACCGTACCGTTTACTGGGTTAGTAATAATACCCACTAACGCTTTAGGGCAATTGGCTGCAATCCCTTCGGCTAACGTTTTAATAATACCGGCATTAACGGCAAATAAATCTGCACGGTCCATACCTGGTTTACGTGGCATGCCAGCAGGAATAATGACAATATCAGCACCTGTTAGCGCACCGGCTAAATCATCAGCACCAAAACCAGCAACTTTTACCGCTGTAGGGATGTGTGATAAATCAACGGCTACACCTGGAACAACCGGTGCAACGTCATATAAAGATAGCTCAGAACCTGCAGGTAATTGAGTTTTTAATAGTAAAGATAACGCTTGGCCAATACCACCAGCAGCGCCTAGCACAGCAACTTTCATTTGATGTCTCCGAAATTTGAGTAATTACGTAATAACTTGTCGGCGAAAAGATATAGTATAAGTGACCAAAAAACAATGATTTTACTAAACGGATTAGTTTATTCTCCGCTCAACCTTTGATAATTTAATCGACTTAGCATTTTTCACCTGTCTTGGATTATAAGGATAACGTATAATGGAAATTATGAAATAATACTTAGGTATTAAGTAATAACAGCGAGTATTCGTCGAGCATAATTTTTATCAGGTAGTGAGCCTATATGAGCGGACAACAAAAACAAGAAGCTTTAGTACAAGCATTTAAAGATTTATTAAAGCAGGAACAATTTAGTTCACAGGGTGATATAGCCACGGCTTTAAAATCTCAAGGTTTTGAAAATATTAGCCAATCAAAAGTATCGCGTATGTTAAGCAAGTTTGGTGCGGTACGGACCCGAAATGCACGCCAAGAAATGGTTTATTGTTTGCCGGCTGAATTAGGCATGCCAACAGCTAAAAGCCCACTAAAACAGTTAGTACTCGATATTGAGCACAATGATGTCATGGTGATTATTAGAACCAGTCCTGGTGCGGCACAATTAATCGCGCGCTTACTGGATAGTTTAAGTAAAAGTGATGGCGTACTTGGCACTATTGCCGGTGATGATACTATCTTTATTGCCCCGACTGACGTCAAAGAAATTAAACAAACTATTTCAAAGCTTGAAGCGTTATTTTTGAAAAATTTAACCTATTAATCTATGCAACTCATTTTTCAACGCGGTATTGCGCAGCTAAATCATACCGCGTTGAGATTAAACTGGAGTCTTATTCATCCAGTTGGGCTAACAAATTTAAGCTAGGTACAAAAAATGCGGCACCGGTTTCTGCCTGCGTGTATTTGAGCAAATGATCACTATGGCCATGAGCATCGCCCGAAATCATGCTTTTAAGCATTAATTCAAAGGGCTCAGGCGAGTGACAGTAAGATACAAAAAACAATCCCTGCATTTTCATATCACCGTAAGGCATGCTTTGCCGTAATATTTCAATGCTCTTACCTTCACTATCTTTTAAATTTACACGTTTGATGTGCGAGGTTGGCGCTTTATTCTCTTCTGAATACTCGTCATTATTAACCTTGGTGCGTGAGAAAGTATCCTCTTGCTCTTTCACTTCCAATGAATTCCACAAATTCAAATTATGACGATAACGCTGAATATGTAAGTAGCTCCCGGCAGAAAAATCGGCATCTTGTTCTTCATTGATGAGAGCAACTCGTCGGCGATGGTGGCCTTGTGGATTTTCAGTACCATCAACAAAGCCCGTTAAGTCTCGACCATCTAAAAACCGAAACGCCCTAACTTGCTCAACCAATTCGACACTATCGGCCAATAGCTGACAAACTTTTGTGGCAACAATATGATTGACGTCAGCTCTGTCGCCTCTAATTTCAATATAAAGGTCATAGTTATTGGCAGGAGCGATTCGGTCTTCAACGGCCATTTCGGGAAACTGTCGCAAGTACTTTGGACGACCTTGCGGAAAGAGTTCATCCCAAAAGTTTGTGCCAATAGCGATAACCCCGGCTAAATTAGCTTCTGAAAAACGATCTGCATATTTATCAAATAAGGCCGGCAAACGTGATAGTGCTTTACGTAAAAATAAATTTTTATCATCTAAGGCATTAAATAATAAATAATATCCGTGCAGGCTAGGCTCCGCACAAACACCAAACTGCTCTCTTGCCATGTAACAATCCACTAATAAACATATTGACTAATGTGTTAATTTTACACATTTTATTACTAATGGCAGTAAACTTTGACAAATATTTCAACATGGCTAGTTTGTTAGATGTGCTTAAGGTTAAATATTGCTCGGCTAAAATCATAAAGCCTGTGTAAATCAAGACACAGGCGTTATGATTTTTTCTTACGCTTTGAGTAGTTTAACCGCGCGTAAATTCAGGATAGGCTTCCATACCACAATCTGATTTATCAACGCCTTCATACTCTTCTTCATCGCTAACTCGAATACCGACAACTTTCTTCAAGATAAACCAGACCACAAAACTAGTCACAAATACCCAAACAAAAATTGTCGCCGCACCGATTAGCTGTCCGGTTATTGTTGCTGCCGTATTGGTAACTGGCACTAACAGTAAGCCCAGTAAACCGACAACACCGTGCACCGAAATAGCGCCAACCGGATCATCAATTTTTATTTTATCTAAACTGATAATTGAGAAAACAACCACAATACCGGCAATAGCACCAAACAATGTTGCCTGTAATGGTGTTGGTGTAGACGGCTCTGCGGTAATAACCACTAGCCCTGCCAACGCACCATTTAATGCCATGGTTAAGTCTGCTTTTTTAAACAGTACTTTCGCTAAAATCAATGCCGCTATTGCGCCAGCCGCCGCTGCTGCATTAGTATTTAGAAACACCATAGCAACCGAATGTGAACTAGCAATATCGCCGAGTTTCAATACTGAGCCACCATTAAAGCCAAACCACCCCATCCACAGGATAAATGTACCTAAGGTTGCCATAGGTAAGTTTGCGCCTGGTATTGCATTTACGTGGCCATCTGCACCATATTTTCCTTTACGTGCGCCCAGCAATAATACGCCAGCTAATGCCGCTGCTGCGCCCGCCATATGAACAATACCTGAACCCGCAAAATCTGAGAAACCAAGTTCAGATAAAGTGTATAGGCCAAAAACAGCCTTACCGCCCCAAGTCCAACTTCCTTCCATTGGATAAATAAATGCGGTCAATACTACTGCAAAGGCTAGAAATGCCCATAACTTCATACGTTCGGCTACCGCGCCGGAGACAATTGACATGGCGGTAGCAACAAAAACAACTTGGAAAAAGAAATCAGATGCCGCTGAATAGATCGCCGCACCAGTAAAGCCATCTTCGCGGGTTGAAAAGTCAGCTAAAACTTTGGCTGGGTCCACCGTTTCAATGCCCGATAAAAATATGCCACCACCATACATAATGTCGTAACCGACAAATAAATACATCATGCAAGCAATAGCATAAAGTGCGACGTTTTTAGTTAAAATTTCTGTGGTATTTTTCGCTCGAACTAACCCCGCTTCCAGCATCGAAAAACCTGCCGCCATCCACATGACTAATGCACCACAGATTAAAAAATAAAAAGTATCCATTGCGTACTGAAGTTGAAAAATATTTTGTTCCATAGTGTGCTCCTAAATCGCTTCAACGTCTTGTTCACCAGTACGAATACGCACGGCTTGCTCAAGGTCATAAACAAATATTTTGCCATCACCAATTTTCCCGGTATGTGCGGCTTCGATTATCGCCTCAACGAGACGTTGAACAACATCATCATTGACCGCAATCTCAAGTTTTACTTTTGGTAGAAAATCCACTTGATATTCTGCACCACGGTATAGTTCTGTATGACCTTTCTGACGGCCAAAACCTTTGACTTCACTGACGGTTAAACCTTCAATACCGATCTCAGAAATAGCCTCTCTGACATTATCAAGCTTGAATGGTTTTATTATTGCGCTTACTAGTTTCATTTTACTTTCCCTTATTATTCGTTAACGAGTACCTATCAAACCTCGTGCCAACAACAATAAGTCATATAAAACAGCTAGATACGCATTTTCCGCTTAAGGCTTTCGCACCACGACAGTGCGACAAAAAATCATCTTGCAAGCTACTGGTGCAACATACATCAACGCGACGCGTTTAAATCGCCAGTACGCATTGGTTAAAGAGTGCGATATTAAGCGGCTAATTTAAGTGGAAAAATAAAGTCAATTGAATTAATAAATTCAACACTTAGGGTGAGTTATTTCAATTGAGATAAGGCATTAACTAAACAATTCAATTAGTGATGTACTGAAAAATTTTGACGTTTTTCAGTGTTGTATTGATGGAGGAGGTTAAAAAATGGCAGTTATTGAGGTATAAACATTAAAAGTATTAAGACAAAAGTGCAAAAGCTGTATTTAGCTTCTGCACTAGGGAATTATCGCTATTAAGTTAATTTTTGGTTAATGAAGCATAATAAAATTCAAGGGCGTAGTGACAATTAATAAATCATTGCCGCACCTGGATTGAGAATGGCCAAAATACTTAAACGCTCAAGGTCACAAAAATTATTAGCGCCTTGTATAAGGTTTTCATCAATAGGTAATTGCGCTATTGCATCATCGGTTAACAAAAGCTCAAGCGGATGAGTACTGCAATCAAATTGGCTCAGCATAATTCGCTTTGCTAAATACAAAAGTTTGGTTTCATTACTACTAAACGAAAAATCATTATCATCTTGATGACGAATTGGCTCGATAATACTAAAGGGTAATTGCCATTGTTTTAAAAGTTCAGCGGCACATTCTCCATAAGTAAAGCCCAGACATTGATTTTGTTTTTCCCAAGGTAGTTCTGTCAAAGAAAAATTGCTCGCCTCAGACACTTTGTCTGGTGATAACTGTTGAACGACAAGTTCACCTAAGTTATGTAATAAGCCTAAAATAAATAGCCGTTCAGCATTCGGAAAGTTAAGTTTACCCCCGATGTATTTAACAATTAGCGCGCAATCTACACTTTTACACCAAAAGTCGTCTAAATAATCCTGCTCAGCATTTAGCCTTTTAAAAGCTTTATTAGTAAAAAAAGCTATCACTAAGTTATATACTTCAGTGATACCCAACACCAATACTGCTTTAGAAACCGTATCGATTTTACCTGGATAATTAAAAAATGAGCTATTACCTAATTTTAAAATGGTTGCCGCTAATGCGGGATCTAATAAAATAACATCTGAAATATCGTCAATTGTCGAGCTTTCGTCGTCAATTAACTCCTTAATTCGGACAAAGGAATCCGACAGTACAAATATTTCACTGGCTTGTTCTACATAGTCGTTAACATTCATCATAATGATCCCAAAATAAATCTGTCGTAGACTCCTTATACGACATTTTAATTCTTATAAGTTATATTCAATCAGATGGTTTATTGCATAACAAAATGTTTTTCTTCGCTATATGCAACTTCGTTATAAATTTAACTCACAAATAATAAATTTAGTTTAGCCTATCTCAGCTAATTATCCTTTAAAATAATCAATTTACCTGCAAACTTACATGATAAGAAGTAAATTTACGTAAATTAATCACGCCAGTTTCAAAAATCAAATACTGCCCTTTTATACCGACTAACGTGCCTGAAACTTCAGCTGTTTTATCAAAATTAAACGATGATATTTTACTTAAATATTGCTGAACAGGGAAATTTAAATGTACCACCTCTTCATCCAATTCAGTAACTGCGTCAGCGCCATATTTAAGGCTAACACTAGCCAACTTCTCGGCAATCTTAGGTTTTAATTCACTGGCAATTGCTTTTAAATCTAACGCATCTGCACTACCTTTTAGCATCGCTCGCCAATTAGTTTTATCGGCAATAAACTCAGCTAATGCAACTTCGACCAAGCCTGACTGTAAGCGTGTACTTACTTTAAATATGGGTAATGCTTGGGTAGCGCCCTGATCAATCCAGCGAGTTGGAATTTGGGTATGCCGGGTGATTCCCACTTTTAAACCTGAAGTATTTGCTAGGTAGACATAGTGTGGGATCATGCAATTACTTTCACCCCATTGTGGCTCGCGGCAAGTACCTTGCTCAAAATGGCAAGTTTCTGGTTTCATGATACACATGTCACACTGTGCAAGCTTTTGCATACAAGGAAAACAATAACCCTGTGCATAACTTTTTTTAGTTTTTCTGCCGCAATGCTGACAGTCAATATGACCGCTAAAATGCAGCGTTAAATGCTGACCAATGAGTGAATTTAGCTCAACTTCTTGCTCACCAAGCACCATACGGTAATTTACCGTGCCGTCTGCCGCTAGATCTGCACGCATTTTACGCAGGGCACCTGTTTCTATTTGCAACATATATTAACCTCTTATTCTCTCAGCCATGAATAGTATAAAAATCACTAACTAGCAGCTAGTACTAATTCATTTTTATCTCGAATATTGACAAAAAAATTGCGATGATAGCTACTTTCTCCTCTGTTCAGGCTTAATTTATAATCTATGTGGTACGTTTATTTTCTTCGCTGCGCCGATAATAGCCTTTACGCTGGTATTACTACATCACTAGAGCGCCGAGTACGCGAACACAACGAATGTAATAAAAAAGCAGCAAAATATACACGTGTGCGCCGTCCCGTTACACTAGCCTATGCCGAACCTCAGCTTAATCGGCAACAGGCAAGTCGCCGCGAATATCAACTTAAACAACTCAGTAAGCATAACAAGGAACAACTTGTTTATAGTTATTCGCTTAGTAGTAAAACAAAAAAATAAACACTTGTTCGCCTAAAGCCCTTATTTTTACTGGTCTGCTTTGTAAGTTAAATAGTAATAAGTTTCGATTTTAATTATGCATACTGATAGACTAGCGCCGATTTTAGTAGCTTAAAGTGACAACATATATTTATGTTTCTAGAGAATTATTGCCGAATTACGGATGACAAAATTAGTTTCACGCGTCAACAGGCGAGTGATTTTGCTAAACAAATTGCGGATGATTTTAATCCTTTACATAACACTGATGCAAAGCGCTTTTGTGTGCCGGGCGACTTACTGTTTTCCATCATATTAGAGCGTGCAGGTTTGCACCAAGAAATGAGTTTTACATTTTCTGGCATGGTAACCGATGCAACATCGTTAAATATTCCAACAGAGATTATAACATCAGCCAGTATTGTCGACGACAAGCAAAAAGAATACTTAAAGATGTCGGTAGCGGGCGGCAACACAAAAAATAACAACGCGATTGAGTCTTTAACTCGTGCTTATGTCGAATTTTCGGGTCATACTTTTCCACATATTCTGGTCGAGCTCATGAAAGAATGTCAGGTTATGATCAACCCAACCCGACCTATGGTGATGTATGAAAGCATGTCTATTCACCTCGACCAGCTTGATTTTAAAGATATCGCTTTAAGCTTATCTTCAACCACTTTAGATATAGAAGGTAAACGCGGTAATGCCTGTTTATCTTTTGATTTAGTATCACAGGGCAAGATAATCGGTCACGGGAAAAAGTTTATGCTGTTAAGTGGCTTACGAGATTATTGCCAAGAAACTATTGATAATATCGTTACACACTACAATGAAACTAAAGCACAGTATATTGCGCAAAAAAACTAGACCAGACTATTTAAAACAGTCACATATGGGTAATTACCATTAATAGGTAGTTACCCATAAAATTAACCATGAGTTAACTAAAGTCATATTATCTTAACCACGTAACTTTCTCCCTAGCCAATGTAAGCTTTGATCGGCTTTTATCGCCGCCAGACGAAAATAGCGTTGACTTCTTTTTAGCCATACTTTTGCCCAATCATATTCCAAACTTAGCAAGGCTAGTCCAAGCGGTATAAATATCACCGCAGGACCTGGCAGTAAGATAAAAACAATACCAAGTAATAAAGACAAAAAGCCTAACATAATGCGTGTTGGCCGCTTTAATTTCTCTTGTATAACTTGCTGCATAATATGCCCTTATTATTTTATTTATCGGATTAATTAGCTAATTAAATAGCAAGAGTCATTCCAAATAAAATGCTCTTAATTATCAATACACTAATTATATTTCTTGTTGAAATTACAACCCAAAGATGGTGTAGAAGACAAATTATGAGTGAATAACACACAACAACTCAATAGCTTTTTTCAAATTCGACTTGCTGACGATGCTTATCTTCGACACAGGCCGCAAACTGTTGGGTAGATTTAGGTCGAGCACAGACTTTAGCCGCTTGATAAAATTGCAACCAAGCCTGCAATTTTGCACCTTGATATTTTGCTCGCACCACCAAGGGGCTACTACTAGCAAAAGGTACTAAAGGTTTATTATTAACGGCTTTACTGCTTGGTTTTAATTTTTTTTGTTTATTGGTGATTTTTTTCTTGGATTTTTTTCTTTTTTTAGTTTTAGTTTTAGTTTTAGTTTTAACTTTAAGCTTACCGGTTTCGCAGCTCCACCATTTATTTCGCGCTGTAGCTTCCTGGGTCGACAAGCTATTACTGCGCTTATTTGAGTTTGCTTGACGTTGTTTCGATTGAATATTATCAAGTTTTTTTCGATAGTCTTGGCAGTGTTTTTTGCCTGCGGTCGCCAAAAATGAACATAGTACTAGCACTAAAAACAACTTAAAAAGAATTATCCGTTTCATCAGGTATCGTCCATTGATTGCCATTTTGATGCAAAAAGTGTAGTCAATATTGAGAAAGTTTCGACTTTAAACTGCAATAATATTTTTTCAATAACGCTGATTAACCAACCTGAAGTCCAAATAATCACTACTTGGTGTTTCGGGAGAATTAGCAACTTAGAGTGTTAAAAAAAATACCACAATATTAAAGTCCTTCTATACTCTATTTAAACCAATCTAAGCTAATCAAATCCTCTACAGGTGTTTGTTGTCATAAGTTTGGAACTAAGTGCAATAAAAGGAACAAGGATGTTTCATACCATAAAGCCTCTGCAATTTTTGTGTTTTAGCTTTTTTCTCTTCATCGTGCCATGTGCACTTACTCAGCAAATAAGTGCGCTTAAAGATAAACCACATTTACAGCTAGCTACGACATATCAAAAAAATACTGCTATTAAAAATTACTGGGTAAGTGAGAAGTTAGACGGCGTGCGCGGATATTGGACCGGAACACAACTGTTCACACGCGCTGGTAACCTACTTTCACCACCATCATGGTTTATTGAAAATTGGCCTAAAATCGCTATGGACGGTGAATTATGGAGTGCCCGTGGACAATTTGAACAAATCAGTGCTTGTGTAAGACGTAAGAACTCAGACGGTGAGTGCTGGAAAAAACTTAAATTAATGATTTTTGACCTACCCGATCAAACTGATAACTTTACCGATCGTATTGCCACCATGAAGCAATTGCTAAAAAGAAACACTTCGCCATACCTTGCAATGATCCGACAAATAAAAGTAGCAAATAATAGTGATTTACATGCGCTTTTGAATAATATTGTTAAAAAAAATGGTGAGGGTTTAATGCTGCACTTTGCCACTGCCAATTATCAAAGTGGCCGCAGTAAAAATCTATTAAAACTAAAAAAACATCAAGATGCTGAAGCTTTGGTCATTGCGCATATGCCAGGCAAAGGTAAATACCTAGGTTTACTTGGCGCTATAAAAGTAAAAACGCCAGCGGGAATTACCTTTAAGCTTGGTAGCGGTTTTTCCGATCAACAGCGACAACAACCACCTAAAATTGGTAGCACAATAACCTATAAATACATTGGTAAAACACAACGAGGTGTGCCAAGATTTGCCAGTTTCCTACGAATTAAAAACCAACATTAGTACTACCCACTAGACTAATATACTATTTAAGCTAAGGCATATAAGATTATGGAATTACATTTATGGTTATCACTTGTGGTTATTTGTATTCTTGGCGCCCTATCTCCTGGGCCTAGCCTCGCCTTAGTGATTAAAAACACCTTAAATGGTGGTGCACGCCAAGGCTATGCCACCGCTATAAGTCATGGCTTAGGTGTAGCGCTATATGCCGCAATAACGGCAACCGGTATTGGCTTACTTATTGTGCAATCGCCTATGCTGTTCGCAGCAATAAAATATACTGGCGCAGCTTTTCTTTTCTACTTGGGCGTTAAAGCCTTAATGAGTAAGCACCAAAATTTTCAATTTGCTCAAAAGGAGCTTGGGATAGACCCGTCAATAAATGGTTGGCGAGATGGTTTTCTCATCGCTTTTTTAAACCCTAAATTAGCAATTTTCTTTCTAGCGCTATTTAGTCAATTTGTTGAGCCGGGTGCCGGCTGGCAGCAAAAAGCACTAATGACCGCAACCGTAGGAAGCATTGATTTGCTGTGGTATGTCATTATAGCTTTCACCATATCACGTGGGCCTATTTTAGAAAAATTAAAAGCAAACAGTCACATTGTCGATAAAGTCACTGGCAGTTTTTTGATTTTGTTAGCGGCACGTGTGGTATTGAATTAAAGCGCATGACGCTGAATTGCACTATGGACAGCTTTGTTCATAGTTTTAGTGACATGCGCTATTAAGATTTATGCTGTTGGTTTATATATAAAATATAAACACTTCAAGCCTTTACCTTGATGCGCTTCTTTAAATACTGCGGGTGTATCAAGTTGATATTGAAAAGTACACTCTGGGCATTCTCTGGCGACTTCAGCCATTAAGAAAGTTTCATCAAGATCCGGTGAATTTAAACATAATAAGACCTCACCGTTGTCTGACATTAGATCAGGCAAGCGGCGAATTATTTTTTTATAATCTCTTTCAATATCAACACTACCTTTTTGAAAAGACGGTGGATCAGATATTAATAATTGATAGCGGCCATGTTTTTTCAAACGCCCATATGACTTAAAAATATCAACACCTTCAAAAATCACTTTGCTAAGATCTTGTTGGTTTAATCGATGATTTTCTCGCCCTTTAGTCAATGAACTTTTACTCATATCAACATTAACCACTTTGCTGGCATTACCCGCCAAAGCCGCAACAGAGAAGGCACAAGTATAAGAGAATAAATTTAGCACTCGCTTGTTATCGCTGTGCTTTTTAACCCACTCTCGACCATTGCTCATATCCAAAAACAAGCCTGAATTTTGCGCTTTACCTAAGCTGATATGGTACTTCAAACCGTGCTCTACAGCATGTAAATTGGTAATCTCTTGCCCCCAAAGTAATTCACAAGGAGCAAATTTACGGCAGCGATACTGTACTTGAATAGATTGACACTTATCGGTAAGGGTCCGTAATTGGCAAACTTGTTCTGCCAGCCAATTAGCTTCAACTTCCTGATATAAAGTGATTAAAATCACCGGTTCTAACCAATCAACATTGACGTGCGATAAGTTACTGTAGGCGTGACCACGTCCATGAAAGAGTCGTTGGCTTGCACTAAAGTCATTGGGTTGGATAAATTCAATCATGATATGAAACTAGCCTAGCAGTAAAAAATAAGGCCGGATAATAACAAATTATCCGGCCTTAAAGCTATTTATTCGTGTTAAATAATAACTGGATGTCAGCTATTTAAAAGCCGAAAAGACTATAGCCAAAGAACTTTTGCGCCACGGTGTTGATAAAAATACCGAAAACAATCACTGGGATAAAAGTACCTAAAGAGAAGTTAATATACTTTTCAACCCAAGAACCTTTATAGTTATCATTACCCAAAGCCAGTTCATCAGATAACTGCAGCCTCTTCCAGCGATAGCTAACAAAGACACACAATAAAAAACCATTCAACGGCAAAATAGTATCGTAAAAAATATCATAAACCACATCGAAAAATGAACGCGTACCGCCAGCGTATGACGTAAACTCAGTGAAAAATGACACCATACCAAACGATAACGTTGCAAACACCGTCAGTAGTCCGCCGCCCATCAATAAAATTGATAATGCTTTCTTACGACTATGTTTTTTCTCGGTCACTAAATACGAAACGGGGACTTCTAAAATCGATACTAATGAAGTGATCGCGGCGAAAAACACTAAAGTAAAGAAAAAAGCTGCGACAGCACTTGCGCCGATATAACCAATTGAGGTTTGTAATGCTAAGAATATTTTTGGTAAAAAGGTAAAGATTAAGGATACCGAGCTATCACTTAATTGGGCTGGGTCAACGTCAGGGTTAAATGAAAATACCGCCGGTAAAATCATTAAGCCGGCAGTGAATGCCACTGCGGTGTCAGTCAATGCAACTAGCTTTGCAGAACCAACAATATCGGTTTTACGGTCAATGTAAGAACCATAAGTGATCAATATGCCCATACCTAACGATAACGAGAAAAACGCTTGCGATAACGCACCATTAATCACCGCGGGGGTGATTTTTGATACCTCTGGAATTAAAAAGAATTTAACCCCTAGCAATGCGTTGTCTAATGTTAAGACATAGACCACCATAATCAGTAGCATGATAAACAAGGTTGGCATTAATATTTTTGACGCGCGCTCAATACCGTCTTTAACCCCTGCCACCAGAATAAAATTTACAATAGCAGCAACCACTACCATAGCAGCGAACAAATATGGGCTATTAACAAACTCACCAAAGCCTTTATTACTGGCTAAGTAATCTAAATTACCGGTCAAGGTTAAAACAATATAGCCAAAAATCCAGACTGTTAGCACCATATAAAATACAGCAATCATAAAAGGGGTTAACACACCAAGAAAACCAGCCGCGCCCCAAGCCCTGCTACCGCCACTTAAGGTTTTATATGCACCAACCGGTTCCTTCGCTGTTTTCCGTCCAACCGCCATTTCGGCAACCATCACGGGCAAACAAATAAAAAAAACAAAAAGAGCGTACATTAATAAAAATGCACCACCACCGTTTTTGGCGGCATTCACTGGAAAGCCAACCAAATTACCAATACCGACTGCTGAACCCGCAGCGGCTAAAATGAACCCTAAGCGGGAACTAAAATGCTCTCTTTCTGTACTCATAAATGTCCTTCGTTGTAATTTTTAGGGCTAATAATTATAATTTTTACTACACTTTGCCCATTTTTATTATTGAGATTCTAATAACCGACTGATGCTAGCAGGCTTTTTTAATAATGTCTTGTTTTTGACGACGGTCATAAGCTAGCAAATTCTATTACATGTGTTCTGGGTCATTAACCGTAAAATTTCGCGTTCATGATATTGAGAATATTTTTCGTCTCTAATGCAGCAAAACTTGCGGCCTCCGCTAAGTCATCTGTTGAGACATTCAACGACTGACATAGTGTCGCATCAATACTATCATCATAACTAAAAAGCTCAGGGTGACATTCCACTAAAGCCAGCCGTGAGGCTAAATACAGCACTTTGACATCTTTATTGATTTGAATATTACTGGCGTTGTTATAATGGCGAATAGGCAAAATTATTTTTTCTGGGATCTGCCAAATTTTAAGTAACTCAGCAGAAACTTCAGTATAGGTAAAGCCCAGTACTTGTTGTTGTAATTGCCAAGGTAATAATTCGGCATTATAGGCTTCACATTTTTTCGCTAATTCTGGCGATATTTTTGCGACAATAAGCTCGCCAAAGTTTTGCAGCAAACCCGCGACAAATAGCCGTTCTATATCTCGAATACCTGCGGTAATAGCTAAGTTTTTCGTTGCTAAACCACAAAACACACTCATATGCCAAAACCTTTTCAAATCGATCGACTGATTTGAAAAGTGGTTAAACGCGGTCGCGGCAACATCGACTAGCATCATGTTATAAATGGCTTGTGTGCCAATAATAGTAATCGCACGTGAAATGGTACTGATCTCTCCAGGAAAGCTGTAAATGGCACTATTGGCAATTTGCAGTAAACGCGAAGTCATCGATGGATCAACACTGATTACATTGGCGAAGTCTTCTATGGTAGAGTCGATATCTTCCATCAAAGCTTTTACTTTAAAACACGCGTCGGGTAAAGCAAAAGATCCATTCGCCTGCGTGGCATATTCAAGAGCATTCATCAATTACACTTCCTCATTTGAGTGCTAACCTACCGCTTGTATTATTAGCATTTAAAAAGCTTAGCTATTGCGCAAAAGTTACGCCAAAAAAATCACCCCTGTGCCATTTAGGGCGCTCCAACTGATTTGCTATTTCCAAGCCTATCATCATATTAACCAACGCAAAGTTTGCTGCAGCATCATAATTTATCGGTAAAGTAATTTCGTCACTATGTTGGTGATAGTGATTTTTTAAAAACTCACCAAATACCGCGCCACCGTCAATACTTTCATCAGTTGATTTAAAACCCGTCATTAAAAATACTGAAGGTATACCGGCCTTAACAAAACTATAATGGTCACTACGCGTAAAAAGCGCTTGTTCAGGCATCGGATCTTCACTGAGTTCAATATCTATTTTCTTGGCCGCTGCTGCAACAATTTCACCCATGGTCGAATGAGTAGAGCCAAACGCAATAACATCGGCAAATGGATATAAGATTAATGGCATATCTAAATTTACATTGGCAACTAATTGCGTAATAGGTATTGTAGGATTATTGGCAAAGTAGCTAGAGCCTAACAAGCCTTTCTCTTCACCGGTAACCACAACAAAAAGTACTGACCGTTTCGGTTTTATCTCCATATCAGCTAATAACCGTGCGGTTTCAAGTAAAATGGCAACACCTGATGCGTTATCTAATGCACCATTATTAATAATGTCTTCATCATCTCCATGTGAGCTGATACCAATGTGATCAAGGTGGGCACTAAAGACCACATATTCATTTTTTAATTCTGCATCGCTACCTTCAACGGCGGCGATAACGTTAGGAC
Source organism: uncultured Colwellia sp. (assembly GCA_963977145.1). Classification (GTDB taxonomy): domain Bacteria; phylum Pseudomonadota; class Gammaproteobacteria; order Enterobacterales; family Alteromonadaceae; genus Cognaticolwellia. Next base: position 4,731 of record CAXBNP010000030.1, on the reverse strand, counting down.
TTGTGATCTCTTCATGACGCGAACGATTTTTCAATGTCACCTTATGAGGCAGCGCAAAGCCTTTAATGGCGTTATTATTGGTATCTGCAGTGTAAATATCTTCTAAAGTGCGCGCTGCACCTGCAAATAAAGCTTTGGCCGCTTCTTGAGCAATATATGCCCCTGCAATAATTTCAGCTTGATTACCAAAGGGCATATTATCTTTAGTTAGCCAACTTAAACGGGGTGTATTGGCATATTGGGCAGACTTTTCAAAACTGCGGACCTTTTCACGTTTTGGGGTGTGTATGGTGATAAATCCAATGGCACCATGCTCCGCCGCATGGCGACTTTTCTCTGCCCCTGAGCCAATATGTGCACCTTCTTCAGACGGTAAGTCCTCAGGTCGACCGGTTAAAGCAACAACAATTTTTCCTTTAACATCAATGTTTTCATAATCGTTGTAACCAAACTCTTGAGATATTACGCCATAGCCAACAAATACCGTTGCAGCAGTAATAGCGCTTTGATTTCGCAAATTTGAACCTGAAGTTAAAAACTCACTGAGATACTCAAGCTCAACATCGCCCTTTAAGCCATGAATGGTGGCACTGGCAGAGCCATCGACAAGGTAGCTTTTTCGAAAACGAACTTGCTGTTCAAAACCGCGATGCTCACTGGCTATATTTGTTCCTTGTGGCGTTAAACCCAATTGCTTAAAGTAAGACGTCACATAGTTAGCTGCGACTTGATAGCCATTACTGCCGGTATCTCTCCCCTGCAAGCTATCATCGGCTAAAAATTCGATATGAGCTTTAATATTTTCAGCCTTAACCTGATTAGGCACCTCTGCAATGTTAGCTTGCGTAGGTTTAGGTGACGGCTGATTGCAGGCAAATAAAGTTACAAGTAAAAAAGCAACTAAACTAAATTTATTGATTATTTTCGGTTGGTGCATATTCATAGTTTCTCGATAACTTACCTCATTGGCGAGTAAACAACTCACTAAGCGGGCAATTCATCCATAGAGTATTATTATTTTTATAATGAAAGTGAAGTTTATTTCTATCAATTGATTGCGCTAAAAATAGCGAAAAAAATCCTCTAACACTATATCGGCTGTGATGTTAAAAAACTAGCGTCCAGCACCAAAAGCAAATCAAGCTTTGTCGCGTTTGTGTTACTATAACTTTGCATTGCGATAGTTTTCGGTAATTGTCGCTAGATCTGCGCGTTGTTTTTACCTATTCAAAAGTAAACAGCTATAAAGCCACGCTCCAACAACTAGATAAAAGTGCTAAGTTAATTGATTAAGTACGCTAATTTCTCATGCCATAAATGGCTAAATACAAGGCATAAAATTTAGTCAGCATTTACTTATATATTTTATAAGCTTGAATTTTTCATTTTAACCATTAAAAATGCACAAAAAATTCATTAGATCTAACCTCAAGACGAAAAAGTCCACTAATAATTATCTTATGAGTGGACTTCTATCTAATCGCTTAACTTAAAAACGAGTACGAGTGTTTAGCACTTACTCAAGAGAAAACTTTCAATTTCATCGCCAGGTAAAGGCTTGTAATAATAATAGCCTTGACCATAAATACAGCCCATAGTGGTTAATAACTTAGCATCTGCCTCATTCTCTATACCTTCGCCAACCGTTGCCATATTTAAATTAGCAGCTAAATCAATAATGGTTTTAATGATTGCTTGATGATTGCCACGTTCATGAACATTTTCAATAAAAGAACGATCAATTTTTAACACATCCATAGGAAAGCGATGTAAATAGCTTAAACTCGAATAACCGGTGCCAAAGTCATCAAGCAAGATTTTTATGCCCATCTTTTTCAATGCACGCATATTTTCCAATACTAGAACATTGCTTTCTAACAGCGCACGTTCAGTGAGTTCAACACGAATTTGGTGCGGTTGCACACCGGTTTTATCAATAATAGCTTTTATGTCTTGCGGTAAAGTTAAACTAAAGAAATGATTACAATATAAATTACAACTGACATAAAGGTGATCTACACCTAAGCGTTCTTGCCAACGTTTCAGTTGCTGGCAGGTTTTCTCTAAGATCTGAAAATCAATGGCCATCACTAAATTAGTTTCTTCCGCTAGTGGAATAAAATCATTAGGGAAAACAAAGCCACGCTTATCACTCTGCCACCTTGCCAAGGCTTCAAAACCAATTATCTTACCGTCGACCATTTGTACTATAGGTTGAAAATACGGTGTAAACTCTTTGTTATTAATGGCTTCTCGAATATCCGCCTCTAACGACAAGGCATTTTGCACCTTTTTATACATACTCGAGTCAAACACTTCGTAACGTCCTTTGCCTTTATCCTTTGCCTGATACATGGCAATATCAGCGTCTCTAAGCATATTATCAGCACTGTCGTAACGCTTGTTGTTAATTAACACGCCAATACTAGTGCCAATAAATACCGACTGGTTTTCGATATTAAATGGTGCAGACAGTAACTCTGTTATGCGCTGGGCAATTTCATAGGCTTTTTCATTACTTTCTAAATCTTCTATCAAGATAACGAATTCGTCGCCCCCTAACCGCGCAACGGTGTCTTTGTTACGCAGCACGTCAATTAACTGGTCAGCAATGACTTTTAATAGCATATCGCCAGCATGATGCCCTAGGCTATCATTGACGACCTTAAACCGGTCTAGATCAAGAAACAAAACAGCAAATTTCAATTCTGGTCGGCGTTTATTACATGCTATAGCGTGATTTAATAAATCAATAAATACCGCTCGATTAGGTAGCCCGGTTAAAATATCGTGCGAGGCTGCATGCTTAAGTTTCTCCTCGGCTTCTTTACGTTGCTTTATTTCATCTTCTAAGGCTACCGTTCGCAATTTTACTTGGTGTTCTAATAGTTCATGGGCTTTTCGTTTGTAATCAGAAATTTCGCGCCGTTGCATGGCTGAAGCTACGTGTCGAGAAACAAAACGAAGTAGTTCAGCGTCCTGCTCAGTAAAACGGGTCGATTGCTGGTAACTTTGCAAGACCATCGCGCCTAGTACCTCACCAGAATCAATTAATGGCACACCCAGCCAAGAGACAACTTCCGGCTCCGGCTTAATGGTTTTACCTTGTTGATGTAAAGTCAACATAGCTTGTTGGTCAAGCAACACAGTTTCACCACTTTGCAGTACTAATTCCGTGAAGTGATTTGACAATTTTCGTGGCTTAAAAGTTCCCGTTGCATTGTTAAACTTTTGATCAAGAAAGTAGGCAAAAAACAACTCATTATCTTCTGAATTATACTTGGCAATATAAAAATTTTCAGCATTGAGCAATTGGCCAACAATATTGTGTACTAGACTATAAAAGGTGTCGATATCCAAGTCAGGGTCATTGGTGAGTTCGGAAATACGGTATAACGACTCTTGCAGTAACTCCGCTTTCTCGCGATCACGAATTTGTTTCATCAACTCTTGTGTACGGGCATCAACAGCGCCTTGTAAACGTCCTCGATCCTGCAAGCGCGACAAGGCAGTGACAATATGTTGAGCGGTAAACTCCAATAAGTCTCGTTCCGAGTCATGATAACGAGTGGCCGCTGAGTAACTTTGTACCGCCATCACCCCAATGACAAAACCGTCATGCATCAGAGGCACACCGAGCCAATCAATGCCGACCGCACCGACAGGTTGAATTTTTTTCTCTTGTTCTAATTTTGCTATGACTTCAGGTGTTGCAAGTAAAGCTTGACCCGTTGCAATCACGTGACTGGTCATTGAACCGTCAAAGTCACTCAACGGATAAACCCGGTTTTCCATTTCGTCTTTTTCATCAACGTGATATACCAGCTCCAAAGTGGATAGCATTTGATCATAAAGCATTATATAGAAATTATTGGCACTCATTACTGATGCAATAGATTGGTGAACTTGTTCGAAAAAAGTACGAATATTAGCACAATCTACTGAGAGCTGATTCAGTTTGAATAAAGCAGTATAGCGGTCTTGCAGTTTTTGATATTTGTTTAGCAAAGTAATAGATTCTTTTGCCAAATCTGCATTTGAATTAGCTAATGGGCCTAACGAATCTGTCAACTTTTTCACCATAGTACACATGTAATATTTTATTATGAGGGCAACTCATATGCCCCCGACCTTTCAAACATAAATCAACGTAACAAAAAACCAGTAACGTTTGCCACCAAAGGTATTGCTTTATTTTTTCAGTTTTTGTGCTTCGGCAACTTCTGCTTTGTTGCCACAAACCCCTGCCTGTTTATCGTCTCGATAGTAACGAATATCAATACAATCTTGTTGGTATCTGCGTTCTAGCTCTGTACGCAAAATAGGCTTATTTTTCGTATCAATAATTTGTTTATGTAAAGACTGACATTGCTGCACTTGTTCTGAAGCTAGGGTGACATCTTCGCAATTATTATTGGCACTACAGGCCGAAAAAAATAATACTCCGGAAACGATTAAAACAAAATGCTTCATTATTTTACTTCTCTTATATTTTGTAAAAAACAATCAATTTTCATGCTTAACATTATCACAGTCCATCTTGTTATAATGGCACCTATAAAATATGCTGATTATTATCGAGGGCGAATTCAAAATGCATATTCGTTGAATTATGACACATATTGGCGAGATTTTTATGCGCTTTATTACCCGCGCGCTTGAATTCATCCACTTCCCTTTGGTTTGGGTATATAATACTTAAAGATTAAGCATTAAGCATTAAGCATTAAG
>CAXBNP010000029.1:0-59498 GCA_963977145.1 uncultured Colwellia sp. | reverse complement strand
AGCGTTGTAGTCGGCGTATGATTGATCTGCGCCGTTCTTGGCCTCACGAACACCTGCGGCGAATGAGCTTAAGAAGTCGTCTCGGTTGTTGAGTAGAATAACTGTTGAGCCAGCGCCACCTTCAACTAATTCTAATGCGCCTAGGCCAATATACTTATTCACAACTACGCTATTGAAAAAACCGTTGTATTGCTCTGTTTCTACATCATAGGTAACGGCAGAGTCTTCTGTTGCTTCCATTAAAGAGACAAATAGCTCTCTTACTTTTTTCGAAATCACCCACTGTTCCTTTTTATCTTGTATTTAAGTAATCTATCGCACGTTTTGCTATTAAAAGCTGAGATCAGTTGCCAGTTATTAATCATCTCAACTATATTGCACCTTAATTAGAGCGAGCCTAACTAGCCAATATTTTAAGCGGCAGCGACAAGGCGTCATTGCCTGTTTGACCCACTAGCCAGATAATAGCACTTAAGCCGCCAACGGTGATGACATACCATAATGCTGATACAATTTGCGCATAGCGGTTAAGCGGTAATAGCTCACTTAAATGCCGACGTTTATATTCAAACAATATTTCAATGCTGCCAATAGCCAATAAAAAGCCGAGTAGTGCTAAACCAAAGTGATAACTGATATAAACACCTAATGTGGCACCTAATACACAAGCCACTAAACCGACTTTAGAGTTGATTGAAAAAGCGATACTTTTAAGTACGTGGCCACCATCTAAAGGCAAAATAGGCAGTAAATTAAATAAATTGAGTAGGGCATTAAATACCGCTAAACCGGCCAATATTTCAATATCGGTCAGCCAGTAACCAGCCAAGCAGGCCAGGGAAAGTATTAAGCCGAAAAATGGCCCCATGATTGAAATAACAATATCTTGCCAGCGGGTGTTAATTTTATCATCGCTTAGCGCTAAGCCGCCGACAAAGGGAATGAGATAAATGCCTTTAGTTTTCAAGCCAAAATATTTCATTGCTTTAATATGACCATACTCATGAAAAACAAGGCAAAGAATAAGGGCAATGGCAAACTCAATCGAAAATAACCAGCTATACGCCGCCAAACTGCCGGCAGCAAACAGCACTTTAATTACTTTGGCACTTTTAAATAATTTTAAACCAAGGCCAGCCATGCCAATGAAGCTAAACTTCATCGGCTGTCTTTTACCTTCGGTGATCTGACGTTGCTCAATGTCTTTTTCATTCAGGGTATTGTCATGTAAAATTTCGTTATTCACTAACAGCTGAAATTGCAGGGCAAAAGGTTGCCATTGCAGTGAACCTTTAAGCTCAACGGGTAACTCTCCTTGCTCACCCTGTAGGACAAATTGATGGGAAAAAGCTTCTCCATCGGCATTAGCATTAATTTGCGAGACGCATTGCTCGTCCCAAAATAGCTGTTGCCATCCGGCCATTGAACCTTCTAATCGTAACGTTTTGCCTAAACACTCTATTGCTAATAATTGCACTTCATTGACTCACAAATAAAACCTTGCCCGATTATCGCTATATTTGCTGAAGCAGCAAGATTTATTGGCAAAAACTGAGTAAATATGACCTCGTCAACTCAGCTAAATGTTAGCAATGTATCGCGACATCGTTACATTGTGCTTCAACCATGGCTAATAAAAACAAGGTATGTACGGGGGGTTAATCTTCAAGCTCAGAATGACCAGCCCAGATATCGGCATTGATTGTCGTTTTCTTTTTGCGTTTTTTCTTAGCACTGCCTGCTGGCGCTGCTATGGGTTTACTTGCCGCTAAAAACTCGGCTAACAGTGCCTCATTGGCTGCTGCGTCGACTTCAAAACCTTCGACCTGTTCACGTTCTAGGTGGATCTTGTGCTTCTTTTCGATGACTTTAAAATGATGGTAATCTTCATAATCGATCAGTGATAATGCTAAACCTACTTCACCAGCACGGCCACTTCGGCCAATTCGGTGCATGTAATCAGCAGGGCTTCGGGGTAAATCAAAGTTGATCACCACAGGTAGTTTTTCAATGTCTAAACCACGGGCGGCAATATCAGTGGCAATAAGTACGTCAATTTCGCCGGCTTTAAATTCTTCAAGCACGCGAGTACGAGCGCCTTGACCTTTATCTCCATGAAATACTTCTGCACTAATGCCACGTTTTGAGAGTTTTGACGCTAAATGCTCACAGCTGTTTTTAGCATTGACAAAAATAAGGATTTGTCGCCATTGATGTTGTTGAATTAAATGCGCTAAAAGTGCCGTTTTTTCGCCTTTATTTACCGTGAAAACTCGCTGCACTAAGGTGCTGGCGTCGGCACTTTGTACTTGTATTTCAACTGGCTTGTTAAGTAGCTCTTGGGTTAACGCCTGTACTTGTTCAGGAAAGGTTGCTGAAAAGAGTAAGGTTTGTTTATTCTTGGGTAATAGCGCTAACAGTGCAGATAGTTCTTCAGTAAAGCCTAAACTTAACATTCTATCGGCTTCATCAAGTACTAAGGTTTTTACTTTATCGAGTTTAATGGCATTGCTTGAAATTAAATCGAGTAATCGACCCGGTGTTGCCACTAAAATATCTGTACCGCCGCGTAATGCCAACATTTGCGTATTGGCTGATACCCCACCAAAAACTGCTAATGTTTTAATTTTACCGTTAAAATGCAGCGCATAAGATTTAATACTGTCAGCCACTTGCTTGGCGAGTTCACGGGTAGGCACTAAAATTAGGCCTGTGACGTAATTACCTTTGCTGCTTTTACTCGCTAATAACTTTTCACTGTGCTCTTGCAAGCCATGTTGTTGTTGTGAAAGTTTCTGCAAAAGTGGCAATGCAAAAGTGGCGGTTTTACCTGAGCCAGTATTTGCCCCCGCAATTAAGTCACGTCCGGCTAATACACTTGGAATAGCTTGCGCTTGAATGGGCGTTGGCTGTTGATATTCCAGCTCAGTTAATCGAGCTAACAAAGGTGGAATAAGGCCAAGTTCTGTAAAGTTGGCTGGCGTTGTGACAGTGGTCATTAAGTTAAAAGGCTCAAAGCAAAAATAAGAACCGTCTATTTTAGCGTATTTATGCTCTGCTCAGTTAGTGAAATCGGTCAAAGCCTGAATTAAAGTCATACAATCTGATGCTAACTACGGATAGTTCGATATTTATACCAATTCTATATTAAGCCGCATTGAAGGTTTTACGTCTCAGTGGTATTATTGAGGTTAAATAATGAGTGTCCCATTGTTAGTAGTAAACCCTGAAGTTGCTATTACTGTACTCGATATTTTCATCTTATTGAGAAGAGAAACGAGCTGACTTTTCAACTTACCCATCTATTTGAGTTCTTTATAATTAAAACCTATGGCTAAAAACACCTTTACCCCTGAATTACTTGAACAACACTTTAGCAAAAATGAATGGAAAAAAGGCACGAGAATTTTTCAGGCTAAAGGCATTAAAACCTGTGCCCTTGATGGTGAAACAATTCGTGGTGTAGTTTTTAGTGAGCGCTCTCGCGAGGTTGGGTATTTAACACGGTTAATTTTTGATGGTAAAGATGGTGACATTGCCAGTTATTGTGATTGTTATATCGGTCGCGACTGCAAACATGGCGCCGCCTTAGCGCAGTGCTTTATTGCCGATCATTTTGACCGCAATAGCATAGCCACGTCTGAAAAAGTGATTGATAAATGGCTGAGTCGCTTTCAAGCTCAGCCAAGTAGATACCAATCCAATAGCCAACAAAAGTCACTGTTGTATTTTTTAAAGCCCAATAGTTACAACGACGAGGATTATTTTACTTTAGCTATTAAATCCGCTCGACCTAAAAATAGCGGTGGCTGGAGTCATTCGCTTAGTAGTGAACATTCTGGCAGTTCGTTAATTAATAGTGCCTATGCTACTAACGAAGATGTTGCGGTAATTACCGAGCTTATGCGTACTAATCAGTATGGCGATAACATTAAGTATTTTGATTTATTTGAGCGCATTATCAAAACTAAGCGCTGCTTTTGGCATAGCCACTACGATCTGAATGCAGCGATTACGTTAGGTGAACCATTAGAGGCGCAGTGGCAATGGCTAGCATTGGGTAACCATTTACATACCCTACAGCTTGTTTTTCAGCAACCTTCAAGCAGTATTCTTATCATCAAAGCACAACCGCTTTGTTATTACGATGAACAACAAAATTGTTTTGGAAAAATTAATACTAATACCCAATGTAATTTTGAAGCTGATTTACTGAATTCTCCTATTTTTGAAGAAGATAAATTACCTTGGATTATGAGCAAGCTGTCTATGTCGTTAGGTGATGCAGTACAGCGTTTGCCTAAACCAAAAACTGAATTCTCACAAGAGCTAACAAAGCCCGAGGTATATTTACACTTTTCTACGCCCGCAGAAGCTAATCCTCAATCCGGTAACGTGCGGGTTAATTTCTCTTATCAAGGCAGCTTAGTTAATCCACATAATGACAATGTTACGGTGTCACCAGACAACATCAGCGCAGGTAAAGTAAAGCTTTACCGAGATTTAGCCTTTGAACAATCGGTTATAGATAAACTTACCCAATTAAAATTTAGCGCGCAGCCTAAACCTAAGCGTTACACTTTTACTAACGAAGACTATTTGAATAAAGATAAAGTACCTAAATTTTCCATGTTGATGCAAGGGCGCTTTTTTTGGCACCATTTTTTACATCAAGAATTACAGGTGCTTAAAGAGTTAGGTTGGCATATTAGCTTTGCAGATAATTTCTATTATAAAGCACTCAGTACCGACAGTGTATTTGACGCCGAAGTGATTGAAACCGATGATCACGACTTTTTCTCCTTGGGCTTAAACTTAACCATTGATGGTAAGAAAATGCCGGCGTTTCCTATTTTGCTTGGTGCCATTGAGCAGCTCCCTAAGTCGGTATTGCTTGATCGTGAAAAAGCACAGCTTATTGCGCCAGACTCTCCCATTTATGTTGATTTAGACAATGGTGATTTTGTTGCTTTGCGTTATCAAAGCGTACAGCCAATATTAAAACAATTTATTGAACTGTTTATGCCTAATGCCTTAAATAAAGATGGCACTATGGAGTTATCCCGTTTTCAAGGCCATCAAACGTTATCGATGTTAGATGATCAAGGATTGATAGCAACAGGCACCAGTAAATTAAGAGCGCTTGCTGATAAACTGAAAGATTTTCAACAGGTTACTACAGTACCTGTACCAATTGGCTTAAATGCGACTTTAAGAACTTATCAGCATCAAGGGTTAAACTGGTTACAATTTTTACGCGAGTATCAATTAAACGGTATATTGGCTGATGACATGGGTTTAGGTAAAACTATTCAAACCTTAGCGCATTTATTAATTGAAAAACAGCAAGGTAGACTTAATAAGCCAGTGTTAATTGTCGCGCCGACCAGTGTTATTTTTAACTGGGCTAATGAAATCGACAAATTTACCCCACAACTTTCTTACCAGGTATTACACGGTAGTAAACGCCAGCAGCATTTCGATTGTCTTGAAAGAGCTGAAGGGCTTGAAAATCAAGTTGATATCATTATAACTAGTTATGCCTTAATTACTAAAGATTTAGATCTTTATCGTGAGCAACAATTCTATTATCTAATTCTTGATGAAGCCCATTATATAAAAAATACTAAAACTAAATTATACCAAGCGTTTTTGTTACTTAAAGCACAACATAAACTGTGCTTAACCGGCACGCCGATGGAAAATCATTTAGGTGAGTTTTGGGCACAATTTAACTTTTTACTGCCCGGCTTTTTAGGTGGACAAAGACAATTTACCAAACTGTTTAGAACTCCAATAGAAAAACACGGTGAATTAGAACGTAAGCAGTTGTTAAATCAGCGTATAAAGCCATTTATTTTACGTAGAACCAAAGATAAAATAGCCACAGAGCTGCCGTCGAAAACTGAAATCATTCAAACCTTGCGAATTGAAGGTAAGCAAGCTGAATTGTATGAGTCAGTGCGTTTAGCCATGGATAGTCGCTTAAAAGATATTATTGCAGACAAAGGTTTAAAACGCAGTCAGATTGAAGTGTTAGATGCGTTATTAAAGCTAAGACAGGTATGTAACCACCCTAAGTTATTATCACTCGAAGGCGCTAAAAAAGTAAATCAATCCGCAAAGCTTGATTATTTAATGGAAACGCTGCCAGAACAAATTGCTGAAGGTCGTAAAATACTAATATTTTCACAGTTTACCAGTATGCTGGCTTTGATAGAGGCAGAGTTGGTGGCAGAAGGTATTGATTTTGTTAAATTAACCGGCGCAACAACTAAAAGGCAAGCGGTAGTAGATAAGTTCCAAGAAGGTGAAGTTCCGGTATTTTTAATTAGCTTACGAGCGGGTGGTGTCGGCTTGAATTTAACCGCAGCCGATACAGTTATACATTTTGACCCATGGTGGAACCCTGCGGTAGAAAATCAAGCCACTGATAGGGCTTATCGTATTGGGCAAGACAAACCGGTTTTTGTTTACAAATATATTATTGAAAATTCAATAGAAGAAAAAATTCTAAAAATACAGAAAAACAAAGCTGAGCTAGCAAAAGCCTTATTATCTGAAGAAGTTAGCGATAATAAACTGAGTTTAACTGATGATATTTTAAGCTCGTTGCTTGCACCGTTAAACTAGTACCAAAAAGTAATACTGATTAAATCAATTGGTATTACTTTTACACGCAGAGTATTGAATGTGCTTGTGCAAATAGCGTTCAAGCAAGTAAGGGTAAGTATTTAGTACCTGAAGATGTATATAGCCATATTAGAACGGCCAAATTAACCATCACGGTTAGCCAAAAAACATTTCTGAATGTTTGCTTAGCGGATTTATGGCGCAGGTATTGTTGTGCTAGCGCAGCGCCCGGCCAGCCGCCCGCTAAAGCAAGGATGTGTAACGTGCTTTCTGGGGTTCGCCGCGATCCGCGCTGAGCTTTTGACTTATCTATAGCGTACGCTAGAAAAGTTAAAACGCTTAACCCTAGATAGACGGACATTAATTTTTGCGGTAAATGACCTAAAGTAAAGGTGATGATGATTGTCGCCAAAAATATTAGCGATAAATAAATAGAGAAGGTATTGATTTTTTTTGGCTGTTTTTTCTTTAGTTTTTCACCTGGGAATATGGCATCACAAGCACAGTACCTATTGTCATTATCTTTTGTAATGGAAAACGTAATAACATCACTAATTTGCGGTATTCTACTTTTGTTAGCGAAGGCAGATTTATGAATAAAAACCTCGCTGCCACCGCCAACGGGTGCAATAAAGCCAAACGCTTTATCAGCATGCCATTTAATTAACTTCCCTTTTAAGCGCATTTTGTTGTGTCCCTTTTACTTGGCATCTTCCTGATGAATTTATATCAACTTGACGAAAAAAATACTCAACTTGATATATTTCATAACTATCCCATAACCATAAATAAAACTCCACAGCATAAGAACAATTTTTTAGTCGCAAAATTTCAATATAAAAATTTTATGATAAATTATTGCCATAGCGCCTAGCGTAGTTTTTACGATTGTCATACCATGGAGCAATGTTCCATTTATGAGCTCTTTTTATGCGCCTATGTTTATTTTATTTAATTTTTATACTGATTACCTTTCATGGTTACGCTCAAACATCGACAAAATTTTTCAAGATCGATAAAACACCTGAATTAGGCAATATGGCAAGTTTTAAAGCGAGTGAGCTGTGCAATGTAGCCGGTAAAACTAAAGACTATTTAACCACGTTTTCCGCGGATAAGTTTGCTGTCCATACTGGCAAAGTCTTTGATGAAAGCGTAACACTTGTAAGAGTTACGCAAACGCTTGATTTTATCTGTCAAATCTATCGTGAAGATGTTCGGGCAAAGCGCCAAAGCCGGTTGCATAATGAGTTGTTTTTAATTGACAATTTTGATTTTTATCGCTGGACACCTGATATAGCCACTGCCCGAAAAATTGCGCTAAAAAGCACTAATGCCAGAAAAACTAGCATGTTAAATGCAGTTCCGAATGACAAAATATTTTTAACTAAGTATTACACTAAGTTATTAACTGCCAGCGCCGTTAAAACGCCAATCTATAATCAAGCACTTTATGCGCTGCCTTATGATGAATTGGCTTTGACGCTAATCGATGCGAATAATGACTTAACGATTACGCGGAACAAATATACTCGGCAAGAAATTATCGCTGGTGCACTAGAAGAAAAAAAACTAGCTAAGGCCTTGATTTGGCTAACCGAAGAAGCCTTACATGATGTGTTATTGCAAGGCACTGGTGTGGTTGAGGTTAACGGCGAACGACGCTATTTTAATGTCCATCGTAATAATGGCATTGCGTATGATTATGCGCTAGGTAAGCGTGAACAAGCACGCTATTGGTATTTTTCGGAAGTGCCTAGCATTATGGGCTATGGCGAAACCCTTGATAGCAAAATAGCGATCACGCCACAAGTTTCTTTTGCTGGAAATGTGGCTGATCTTGGCTTGGGTAAGCTGTTTATGGTGAGTTATCAACAGGCCGACGAAAAAATATCACGCTTGGGCGTGCTTTCTGATCAAGGTGGCGCATTTGACGACAATCTCTTCCAACTCGACTTATTAGTCGATAGTTACTATGGCTGGGAAGACTATCATCAAGCCAACAAACACTTACCCGATTACGCTAAGGCATGGCTAATGTTAATGAAGCCGTAATTTATCTTAAGCACAGACCTTGGTCATAAATTTACGCGACGTTACTACAAATGTTTTGTTGGGGTTTTTCTTTGGTTACTGTGACGTTTGTTGGTTGATAGTCGAGCGGGGCAGCTATAAGCAATTGGCGAATTTTAGTTTCATCTTCGTCGCGCATGGCAGCTTTTAGTTGCTCAATAATGATCGCCACATCGCTGTGGTGTAACGAACGTTCATTGGCGGTTAAAATGCGTTGATGCTGGGTTTTTTGAGCGTGATCGTCAATCAGTAATTCTTCATAGAGCTTTTCACCCGGGCGTAAGCCAGTAAAATGTAGCGCGATATCGCCATTTGGATTTTCTTCATCTTTAATGGTTAAGCCCATCAAATGTGTCATTTTGTATGCTAAATCGACGATTTTTACTGGGTTGCCCATATCTAAGACAAAAACGTCGCCACCTGTGCCCATTGCGCCGGCTTGAATAACCAATTGTGCGGCTTCAGGAATGGTCATGAAATAGCGAATAATATCTGGATGGGTAATGGTGATCGGGCCACCACGCTTAATTTGTTTTTTGAATAACGGTACTACTGAGCCAGATGAGCCCAGCACATTACCGAAACGTACCATGACAAAGCGAGTATTGTGCTCTTTTTTAGCAAAACCTTGTAAAACTAGTTCCGCCAATCGTTTAGTTGCGCCCATGACATTGGTTGGCCTGACCGCTTTATCGGTAGAAATAAGGACAAAGGTTTCTACTTCGCTATAAATCGCTGCTTGAGCTATTTCATAAGTGCCTAAAACGTTATTAGTTACACCAGCAATAACGTTGTTTTCTACCATAGGCACGTGTTTATATGCGGCGGCGTGATAGATGGTTTGCACTTTATGCTTATTAAAAATATGGCTCATCAACATACCGTTTTGCACATTGCCGATTAATGCCTCAACGTGCAGGGCATTATTGGTTTCTTTTAAAACCTCGCTGAGCTCTTGATGTATTTCGTAGAGCAATGCTTCACTTACATCGAGCAAGATGAGCGCTTCAGGTTTATTTAATATGATTTGTCGACAGAGCTCTTTACCTATCGAGCCACCAGCACCAGAAACCAAAACAACTTTATGGCTAATATTTGCGCTTAGCAATTCAGCTATTGGCTCAACGGGCTTACGACCAAGCAATTCGTCGACAGAAACTTCTCTAAGTTCATCGATATTACGTTTACCAGAAACAATATCTGACATGTCCGGTACAATTAATAACTCAAGGGCATAGGGCTCGATTTGGGCCACTATTTGTTTCAAGCGAATGGGGTCTACTTTTGGCACAGCAAGTAGCACCTTGAACTGACCGTGCTTTTTAATTAGCTTGGCGATATTGTCCGGTGAATAAATTTTTAGCCCTAATACTCTTCTACCAACATAGCGCTTTTTCTCATCTAAAAAAGCAAGCGGTTGATATTTATTACCTTGAGATAAGGCATGAAACAACTGCCGACCAGCACTACTTGCGCCATAAATAACCACACCCTCGCGTTCATTGAACCATTGTTTTTTTAAAACTAGGCTTACTAGGGCTCTGGCGCCAGCAATTTGGATGCTGGCAAGCACTAAAAATATAATAGGAACAGAGCGAGGCACGAAAGCATCAGTAAAAAAACTGGTTAAATAGAAAACAAGACTGGCAGCGATCAATAATAGCTGGACTTTCAGGAAGGCTTTCGCGTTGAAAAATCGTACGACAGAGTTATAAACATCAAAAGCATAAAACAGAATTAAAGTGGTACTGATAACGGAGATAAAAGCAATGTTTTCTTGCCAAGAAATATCAACAATCTCAACACCTAAACGAATAACATAGGCAAGATAAAAGGCAATGGCGAGCGCGAATAAATCATAGGCTAGTACTAAGAGTAACTTCAGATAACTCGGAATTAAATCAATGCGTCTAACCATGAAAACATACCTTACAACACGCCGTTTTAATGCAAGAATGCACAAACAATCTTTAATGGGTATTCTTGCAACATATTGTTACATTGTCATTGTTTAATTTAAAAAAATAATAATATTTTTTAGTAACCCTTGGCTTTACGCTTTGTTATCAATGATATCAAACGCTTGGTTTAGTCGTTGGCAAACGCTAGTCATTTCGCTGTCAGTGAGCGTTGGATGAACTAAAAACATTAGGCTAGTTTCGCCTAAGGACTGCGCATTTTTCAATGCTATTTTTGGTTTTAAGTCGGTTTGTTCAAAGGCCTTTTCTTGGTATACTTCAGAGCAACTGCCAGAATAACATGGCACATTTAATTCGTTGATGGTGTTAATAATATCATCTCGAGAGCTACTCTTAGGCAGCTTCTCTTTATCGACAAAGACATAACATTTGTAATAGGCGTGGACGATATAATCAGGCACCTTTGGTACAACTAACCAAGCATATTGTCGACAGATTTGAAATAGTTTCTCAGCATTTTCATTACGCCGCTTTGTCCAGCTAGGCATGCGTTTAAGCTGAATGCGGCCAATAGCTGATTGCATTTCGGTTAAACGCCAATTAGTGCCAAAACTTTCATGTAACCAACGGTAACCTGGCGGATGTTGTGTTTCATATACCGCAGCATAGGATTTGCCATGATCTTTAAAAGCCCATGCTTTACGCCACAGTTTTTCGTCATTGGTGGTTAGCATGCCACCTTCACCACCTGTCGTCATTATTTTGTCTTGGCAAAAAGACCAAGCACCGATATGACCAATGCTACCAACAGAGCGTCCTTTATATTTTGTACCATGAGCTTGAGCACAATCTTCGATGACATAAAGATTATTTTGCTGAGCCAGCGCCATTATTTCGTCCATTTCACAAGGCCAGCCTGCCAAATGAACACATATAATTGCTTTGGTTTTTTTGGTTAATACCGCTTTAATGCTAACGGCACTGATGTTTTGGCTGTCAAGCTCTACATCGGCAAAAATTGGCCTTGCACCAGCATTGATAATGCTACTTATTGAAGCGATAAAAGTTCTTGAAGTGACTATAACCTCATCACCCTCACCAATGTCTAGGGCATTTAGCGCTAAATCCAGCGCTAACGTGCCGTTGGCAACGGCAACGGCATATTTGCAGTCAGTGTAAACGGCAAATTCTTTTTCAAATTCGCGTCCTTGCTGTCCGGTCCAATAATTAACTTTATTTGATTGCAATACTTGGCTAACAGCTGAAATTTCTTCTTCGCTAAAGCTAGGCCATGGTGAAAGATTGGTATTAAGCATTTGTAGGTTCAACTGGGGGTAATGTTTTTAATAGTTTGGCAGGATTGCCGACGAAAATTGTATTTTCAGCCATATTTTTAGTTAATACAGCACCCATACCTAACATGGCACCTTTTTCTATTTCGATGCCTTGCTTGATACACGCACTGGTGCCAACTTCAGAGCAGTCACCAAGTAAGACATTGCCTGAAATTGCGACAAGAGGAGCAATAGTGACAAAGTCACCCAAGGTACTTTCATGACCCACGGTAGTCTGTAAGTTGATAATGCAATGCTGACCTATGGTTATATCGACCGTAAGAATACAGCCGGCACAAATTATTGAGCCGGCACCAACGTGAATATGTTTTGAATGTTTAACTTCAGGGTGGATTAAAGTCGCAAATTTTAAACTATACTGTTGCTGCATTCTTTTATATACAGCTAAACGCGTTCTTGGAGTTCCTATCGCTAGAATAAATTCTATATCAGCATAGTCTCGGCACTGTGCGATAGCACCTAGTACTTCTATACCTAATACTTTAGTGCCATGCATAACAGGGTTATCGTCGAGGATACCTTTTACGGTATAGCCACAATCTTGCGCTAACCAGATAACTTCTTTAGCAAAGCCTCCACCACCTACAATGATTACTTCTTTCATTTTATTCTATTAGCCTATTATTTGTAATTTTCGATTTCGAGACTTTATATTAAATACTTAAAATATTTTCAACATTATGTTATATCAGGATTTACTGAGTTTTGCCGGTACGCCCATATAGAGAGAGTTAGCTTGAGTTGATGCAGTGACCACAGCGCCTGCAGCAACTTGGGTGTTTTCTGCCAACTGAATAGCTTGTACGGTTGCGGCGCCGATGCCAAGCCAAGAATATGGGCCTATTTCAACACCACCAGCAATATTAGCGCCAGGAGAAATGTGTACACAACTATGGATTAGACAGTCGTGATCTATAGTTGCCGCGGTATTTATGATGACTCCTGTTAATAACTTTGAGCCAATATTTACCACGGCATTGGCAAAAACAACGACACCGCGCTCAATGGTGGTGTAAGGGCTAATAGTCGCGCTCGGATGAATTAACGAGATGATATTAGCATTTGCTAGCGCCAATTTTTCGAGGATTTCCGCACGGGTTTTATTATCACCTAAAGCGACAATAAAATCATGGTCATCAACAAAACGATGAAAATTTTCTAGCTCATTGATAACCGGCCAATGATGAATTTTTTTGCGCTCATCAGTACAATCGACTAAAAATATAATATGTTGGTAAAAAGCACATTGCTCTGCGCAGTCTGCCACCACTCGGCCATGACCTCCTCCACCAATAATCAGCAAGCGTTTATGTCTGGCGTTTAGGGCATGGTTATTCTGCATTGACGTTACCTGTGAATTTACTCATAGTTGCTTCACCTACTGCACTAATGTCAGCGCGTATAAAAACTTTTTTAACCGTTAATAATAGAATCTTTAGGTCTAGCCATAACGATTGGTTTTCAACATACCAGACATCTAAAGCGAATTTCTCTTGCCAGCTGATCGCGTTTCTACCATTAACTTGTGCCCAGCCCGTTATCCCTGGCTTTACATTGTGACGTTTGGCTTGTTCAGCAGAATATAAAGGCAGATATTCAACCAATAATGGTCGTGGCCCAACCAAACTCATATCGCCTTTTAAAACCGACCACAAACCAGGTAACTCATCTAAACTAGAGTCTCTTAATTTACGACCAAAATTTGTTAAGCGCTCGCTATCAGGTAGTGGGTTACCATACTCGTCATTGGCATCTCGCATCGAACGAAACTTTAGCATTACAAATGTTTTACCGTTTAATCCAGGGCGCTTTTGTTTAAATAGCACAGGTCTGCCAAGTTTATTGGCAATAACGATACTTAAAACAATGATTATTGGCGTGAATATAAGTAATGCCATAGCAGAACAAACTTTATCTATTAGTGATTTTATCATTCTATTCATGTAGGGTGTTGCGCAATAGCGAATTTCAATTAATTTATCATAGCTATTGCACATCTGCAGGACAATAAATATTTTATTATACCAAATGGACTTATGAATTAGTTGGCCTGTTATTATATGCGAGCTAACGATTATTTTTCAAAATAGAAAATAGGCATGATTAAAACGAAAGCAGGGTTACCTTGTGAGTCTTGAGAAAAAAAACATCATCAAAAATTTCACCTATTTAGTCATGACTAAAGGGGTTGATTTTATAGTGCCCATTGTACTTTTACCTTACTTGGTCAATGCTCTGGGACTTGGCCAATTTGGCTTATTGTCTTTTGCCTTAGCTATTGGCGTTTATTTTAGCTCAATGATGCAATACGGCTACAATATAAGTGCTGTGCGCACTATTGCACGTGTTCGTGACGATGTTGTGCAATTATCACTATCGTTTAGTGAATTGCTGATTTCTTCTATTTTAATTTGCACATTATTTTCAATACTTTACCTTTTTATGTTTTTTATTGACGCTATTTATAATCAATATCTATTGTATTTAAGTGTGCTGTTTTTTGTCTTGATGCAATCATTATTTCCTGCTTGGTTATTTCAAGGGATTGAAAAGATGCACTATATTGCGCTGAGTAATAGTTTCTGCAAATTTTTATATTTATGTAGTGTTTTATATTGGGTTAATAACCCAGAAGACACGTATTTAGTGCCCTTTTTACAGGGGCTAAGTTGGTTTGTTGCGTTAATTATCACAGTGGTGATTATTTATAAAAAGCAGCTAGTTAGCTTTAGAGTGCCTTCATGGTGTGGTGTTTTGGCAACGTATAAGCAAGGTTGGTCTGCATTCTTAACGCAGTTTTCCCCAACGCTATACTCGAACAGTATGACGTTTATATTGGGGCTTTTTCATGGCAACGTTGTCGTTGGCTTATACAGTGCAGCGCTCAGAGTAATTGAAATAATTAATGCCATTGCTTTTTTATTGGTCAACGCCGCATTACCCATTTTATCGAGGAATATTCAATTACATCGGTGGTTAAAAAATACCATGGTAATTTCAGGCATAGTACTGTGCTTTTTTGTCATGTTTGGCTCTACATGGTTTGTGCCGATACTTTTTTCCGCTGAAAGTGACAAGGTACTTGAATTAGTTCAATTAGCTTCACTCATGATCCCTTTTGTTTTTATCAGAATGGCATATGGCCCGGCATATTTAATGTTGGTGGGGGCGGAAAAAAGCTATCAGCGCATTGTGTTGTTTACCTCACTGGTCGGTTTTATTGCCGCATGGCTAGTTATTCCCCAATGGCAGATAAAAGGCGCTATTTACGTTATGTTGTCTACCACGGTGATCATGACATTGATGACATATATTAGCGTTAAAACTTTTGAAAATAGTAAGAAGGTAACAGAAAAATGAAAGTAGCTTTACTTGGTGATATTGGCTTATTTGGTCGCTTTGCATTGGAAAACAACCCCTCGGCATTTGAATATTTCAGTAAAGTGGCAAAGTATTTAGCAACATTTGATTATGTGGTCGGTAATTTAGAGCTGCCATTTTTAGCTGAAGGCAATGCTATTGGTTCAAAATCTGCGTATTTGAAATCATCACCGAAAAATATCGAGCTGTTGAAATATTTACATATCAATGTTGTCACCTTAGCGAATAATCATATTTATGATTATGGAAAAAAAGGCCTAGAATCTACCGTTGCACTGCTCGACAGTCATGGTATTAAATATTTTGGCGTTAACGATACCGACCTTTTACTTGATGATGCAAAAATTGCCTTGCATGGTTATTGCTGCTATTCAACGAACCCTTACGGTTTAAATAAAGGCATTAATAAACTTAATGTCGCAGCCGTGGATAATAAATTAGCTCATTATGCCCAGCAAGGTTACCTGAATATTATTAGTGTTCATGCTGGCCTCGAACATGTGAATTTCCCCGCCTATCACGATATTCAAATGGCTCGGCAATTAAGCCATACCTGTCCTTATATTTATTATGGCCATCACCCGCATGTATTACAGGGCATAGAGCAACATAATGATTCCTTACTGGCTTATAGTTTAGGTAATTTTTGTTTTGACGATGTCTATACCAACAAGTCGGCGAAACCGTTAGTGCAGCAAAGTGAAAATAATAAAACATCAAGTATTGTTGAATTAGAAATTATTGATGGCAAATTAATCTCGCATGATGTCGTCAGTTTATATATGGCTGAAGATGAAATGAAGGTAGGGTCTTTAGATATAAAATCTACCTTGCAAAAATATAGTGAATTTTTGCATACCGACAAAAAGCATTACCTAGAAGAAAGAAATAAATTACTAGCCGCCTATGTCGATGGTCGTAAATCAATGCGTGACTTTCAGTGGTATATCCAACGATTAAATTATCGCAGCGTTATCATTATACTGCGAGCAAAATATAATGCGTGGCAGCATAAACGCAATGTTTTAAATCACTTAAATTAAAAATGATCGATAAAGCAAAAAATATTAGAGCGTTAATTGTCTTTGGTTTAGTTATTTCAACCTTCACGCAATTACGCTTTTCTTTTCTTGGCATAGGAGAAGTTATTTTTTTAATGCTAGGCGGTATAGCATTAATACAACTTTGGCATATGCCGGGCTATAAGCATTATTTATTTGTAAAGTTTTGGCTTTTCTACCTCATTCTGGCGGTAATTGGCGGCTTGTATAATCGAGCCGCTGATCTTAATACCGGTAGCTTGGTCGGAGAGGTATTTGATTTTTCCGCCTATTTTATGCTGTTAATTAGTTGTTTAAGTATAGAAAAACGATTTTTACAGCATCGCGATAATGCTTACCTGTATATCAAAGCTATATTTTATTTCTTTACCTGTTTTGTCAGTGTATTTTACTTCTTGAGTTTTTTTACTGGTTCGATAGCTGGCTTTCAAATTCGCTATTATCAGTACTTTGCCCCCTTAGTTAACAACCTGCACCAAGTTGCAATGGTGTTAACCCCGTTGCCATTTATTGGCCTGTTGATTCTGACACGAGAAAAACAACTCGCGACGAAGATGATAGTGTTGGTATTAATTGTGTTGACGGTGTTAATGATTATTGCGACTGGCGCCAGTAAAGCCAAATTGGGGCTGATATTGGGCTTGGCCGGCTATAGCATTGCACAAGTATATCGATATAGTTTTTCTTATACGGTAATTTTAACCACCATTGTTTTTAGTATCTTAGCCGTGTTCTTTACATTTTTTGTTGATATCTTTGCTTTCTTTACCGCGTTGTTTAACCAACATGATGGTCACGGCGGACGCGCGGATCTCTATGGTGCAGCAATTGAATTAATTAAAGAGTCCTGGCTGCTGGGTCGTGGTGCCGGTGCTCATATACTTCACTTGGGCGAGTATAACGATAGCCACCAAACGTTATTGACGGTTATGTTGCAAGTGGGCATCGTTGGCTTTGCGCTATTAATACATTTATTATTTAAAATTCTCCAGAAAGGCTTTTATTGGGAACCAACAATTTTTGCTGCCATTTTATCTATTATGTCCTATGCTGCTGGCGGAGATATTTTAAGGCGCTTGCCTATTTGGGGAGTGCTGATTATTTTATATTACATTGCCTTACAGAGCCAAGAAAGTCAGCTAACAAGAGAAAAAAAATGAGTTTGAAAAACAAAATATTAGAACTTCTCCCGGTCTTGGCACAAGATATAATTATCAGTTTTTATGGTTATAAATTAATCAAGCAACGTTATGGTGATGACTATTATCAATATCGTGAAAGTATATTAACACAAAGCGCTAAATCCTCTGCTGAGTTACTAAGCGAGCAAAATCAGCTACTTGATGACTTTGTTCGATATGCCTATAAAAATAGTACATTTTACCATTCACTGTATGAGAAAGTTAATTTTGAGCAACCGATCACCGTCGCCTCATTAGCTGAACTGCCGATAGTGACGAAAGAGTTACTGAGAACTAACCTTGAGTATGTTTATACTATCGAGTGTCAACACGGTATTTCGTCATTTACCGGTGGAACAACAGGAAAATCTTTGCAAGTTGTTTTTACTAAAAAAGACGCTCAAAAAAGAATGGCTTACCTTGATGCGTATAAGCTTAGTTTAGGCATAGATCCATTTGAGAGTAAGAAAGCCACCTTTAGTGGCCGTGAATTTACGCGCGGCTGGGCGACATCTTTTAGCAATAAATTTTGGCGAAACAATTGGTCTTATAAACAGCGTTTGTATTCGACCTTTGATATGACTGAAAAAAACCTGCCTTTTTATGTTCAAGATTTAAATCGTTACAAGCCAGAAGTGCTAAACGGTTTTGTCTCAGCAATATTTCAATTAGCGAAATTTATTGAGCAAAAGCAACTAGCGCTGACTTTCCAAGTTAAAGCCATATTTACTACCTCTGAAACATTATTACCCTTTCATCGTGAACTAATAGAAAAGATTTTTAAATGTCCGGTATATAATCAATACGCTTCGGCTGAAGGAGCACCTTTTGTCACTCAATGCGTAGCGGGGAATTTACATTACAATACCGATACTGGGGTTATTGAAACGCTGGAAACTGATGCTGGCACTGAAATGCTAGTGACGTCATTTACCACTCATGGTACGCCGCTGATCAGGTATAAAATTGGTGATTTAATTAAATTTAAATCGGGTGAATGTAGTTGTGGCTCATTACATCCTTTAGTTGAGTCAATCGATGGACGCCAAGTTGAGTTTCTTATTTCTAAGCAATTTGGTCACGTGTCTTTAAGCCACTTAGCTGACGTGATAAAAGGTCTACCTAATTGCGTGGTAAATGTTCAATTTCAACAGCATAAAGTTGATCTTATTGAGGTTTTATTAAATGTTGATAAAAAGCTATATGATCAAAAAGCAGAAGATAAAATCGCTGAAGCATTAACGCATCGATTCGGTAAAGCTACGCAATTTATTTTCAAGTTAGTCGATAATATACCGAAAGAAAGCAGTGGTAAATTCTCATTAATCAAAAACTTCATCAAATGAAAATTCTTATTATTGGCGCATTTCCAAACTCTATTGTGAGCTTTAGAGGTAAATTAATTCAATATTTTATCGCAGCAGGTCATGATGTTACCGTGATGACCGCAGCAGCGACAGAGGATGTTGCCGCACAAGTGACAGCGTTAGGCGCAACCTTTATACCATACAGTGTTGAGCGTAACGGCTTGAATCCGATTGCAGACCTTAGGACCTTATTGGCGCTGAAAAAAGCGTTACATGTATTACAGCCGGATCATGTACTAGCTTATACGATTAAGCCGATTATTTGGGGCGGTATTGCTGCGCGCTTACTTGGTTTTAAGCATTTTCACGCCATGATCACCGGACTCGGTTACGCTTTTGAAAAAGGTTCATTCACTCGTAATACGGTTAATTTTATTGTTAAACATTTATATAAATTTTCGCTAGCCAATGCAAAAAGTGTTATTTTCCAAAACCAAGACAATCGTAAATTATTCGTCGATTTAGCTCTGGCTGAGGCCAAAAAGTGTTATCGAGTTTTTGGCTCAGGCGTAGATATTACTGAGTACCAGCAGCAACCATTGCCAAAACAAGCAACGACTTTCTTGTTAATTGCTCGTTTACTCGGTGATAAGGGCGTTCGTGAGTTTGCTAACGCCGCTAAAATAGTTAAGCAAGATTATCCTAGCGCTAAATTTCAGCTATTGGGTCCTTATGATAGCTCACCCGATAAAATAAGTGCCGAAGAAGTAAGCCAATGGCAGCGTGATGGTCAAATTGAATATTTAGGTGAAACCGATAACGTTAAGCCTTTTATTATGGCTTGTCATATTTATACCTTACCGTCATATCATGAAGGGTTACCACGCAGTGTACTGGAAGCAATGAGTATAGGGCGACCGATATTAACTACCGATGCCGCCGGGTGCAGAGATACCGTAGTTAATGGCGAAAATGGTTGGCTAGTACCAACACGCGATGTCGAAGCACTAGCAAGCCGCATGATTTGGTTTATCGAAAACTCTGAGCAATGGCAAAGCATGGCGACTAATAGTCGGCGAATGGTGGAAGATAAGTTCAATGTCGATCAAGTTAATGAAGCTATTGGCAACATCATAGGACTTTAAGATCGACTTAGCTCATCTATGCGATATGAACTACTTTGTTGCGCTACATCAATTAACAATGAAAAATAATGCAAATGATATTGATTCTTATTTAGTTTCGTGATTAAATGCGCGCAATTAAAAATTATTGTTTTCTTTATAGGCTTAGTTATGCGTATTTCTGCTCTTTTTCAACCTGCGTTGATTGCTTTATCTGTTGTTAGTGCTATTTCAAATACTGCGATTGCAGATGATGATATGGAACATTTAGCTATTTTTGGTAGTGCTCAGGCGGTTAATGATGTGCCCGGCAGCGCCCATATGATTTCTCAGGCAGAATTAGATAAATTCGACTTTACCGATATTATGCGTACTTTAACATCAGTACCCGGTGTTTATGTCTTAGAAGAAGACGGTTATGGTTTACGGCCCAATATTGGTATGCGTGGCACCGGACAAAATCGAAGCGAAAAAGTGACCATTATGGAAGATGGGGTTTTAGCCGCGCCAGCACCTTATTCCGCTCCTTCTGCTTATTACTTTCCGACAGCGGGTCGGATGCAACAAATTGAAGTGCTTAAAGGTACATCAAGTGCAATGTACGGCCCTCGCACTACGGGTGGTGTGGTCAATATGTTATCGCGCACAATTCCAAGAGAAGCGTTAGCAGGACAAGTAAATTTAAGTGCTGGCGAAGACGGTTTTGCTAAAGCACACGCCTATGTTGGTGGTGCTGGAAAAAATGTTTCATCACTGTTTGAAGTGTTCCGTTATCAAGCGGATGGTTTTAAAAATGTAAACAATACTGGCGATGATACGGGTTTTGTCAAAAATGACATCATGGCAAAAGTGTTGGTTAACAGTGATAACGATGCGAAATACTACCAAGAATTAGAGTTTAAATTAAAGTATTCAGATGAAAATTCAGATGAAACTTATATGGGCTTAACAACCGCTGATTTTAAAGCTAAGCCATATACTCGTTATTCAGCATCGCAACTGGATAACATGGACACTGACCATAAACAGCTGCAAATTAATCATCATATTAAATTATCTGATCGCTTTACCCTAGGCACATCGGCTTACTACAATGAATTTAGTCGTAACTGGTATAAAACCAGTAAGGTGAATGGCAACAGTTTAAGTGGTGGCGGTATTGATGACGCTGCAGCTTTTGATAATGGAACTTTTAGCGATAGCGATATCAATGTTGAGGTAAAAGCCAATAGCCGTGATTATGAATCGAAGGGTGTTCAAACGGTATTGGATGCTGACTTTGCTGCCCATCAAGTTAAATTTGGTGCGCGTTATCATGAAGATGAAATGGATCGCTTTCAGTGGGTTGATAAATATAGCCTAGATAACACCGGCTATGATATGACGTTGACTGAAGCGGGTATTCATGGCACAGACTCGAATCGCATTGATTCAGCAAAGGCGATAGCTTTATTCATTCATGACGAATACACCGTTGGTGATTTCATGATTAATGCCGGTTTACGCTACGAAGACATGAGTATTGCCCGTCAAGACTGGGCTAAAGGCGTGATTGATAGAAATGCGCCGTTGAAGAAAAATGTTAGCAACGACATTGAGGTGCTATTACCTTCATTGGCGGTAACCTATCGTGTTAATAGTGATTTAATCATTATAGGTGGTGTCCAGAAAGGCTTTGCACCGCCAGCACCAGGCAATGATAAAACTGAGAACGAAGAAAGTATTAACTATGAATTAGGCTTTCGTTACAATCAAACCGCGTTAGCAGCAGAAGCATTATTCTTTTACTCAGACTACGATAATATGCATGGCAATTGTACTGCCAGCCAAGGTTGTGAAGAAGAAAATATTGGTAATCAATATAATGCTGGCGCCGTAAAGGTTTCAGGTTTAGAAGTTAAAACCGGTTATGAGTTTGTCACCGGCGCGTTTACCATTCCAGTAGATTTAACTTATACTTTCACTAGTACAGAGTTCCAAAACTCTTTTCAATCGGGTTTAGATACTTGGGGCACAGTAACAAACGGTGATGAATTACCTTATGTGCCTGAAAACCAATTACAACTGAGTGTTGGTGTTGTTGGCGATAAATGGCGCAGCGATATTTTAGTCCGTTACTTTGATGAAATGCGCACTACGGCAGGCCAGAGTACTATTTTAGCGGGAGAGTCAATTGACAGTCGTACTGTAGTTGATATGGCTGCTCATTATAATATTGCTGATAATCAAGAAATCACTTTCAATATTGATAATTTACTGGATAAAGAATATATGGCGACCCGCACGCACGGTTCTATTATGGTCGGTAAACCACGTAGTATAACACTAGGCTACAAATATAGTTTTTAAACCAAACAGCAGTAAGTAAAAAGCGAGCCATAGAGCTCGCTTTTTTGATCCGTGCCGACATGCTTAAGGGCATTCTAGTTATAGTACTCTCTGTGCCGGCATCGGGCTAAATTGCTTACCGTTATCGCTAGTATGAAGCAGTTAATAAAGTGGCTATTTCCTGTTCATAAGCTAATTTTTTCTCTTGATTAAAACCGACATGGGCGCTGACGATTTGGCCTTGTCGGTTGATGATAAAGCTGCTGGGCATGCCTTTGAGTTTATACTTGCCAGCAATTAGCCCTTTAGGATCGTAAATCACTGGGAAATTAGCGGGATTTTTTGTTAAAAACTCTTCGGCTAATGCACGGTTATGATCCAAATTAATACTTAAGATGGTTAAGCCTTGCGTTTTATATTGTGCTTTTAAGTTATTCATCCAAGGGAATGATTTACGACAAGGAATGCACCAAGAAGCCCAAAAATCTACATAGACAACGTTACCTAGTTCATTTTTTAGCTGTTTATCTAATAATTCAATCGGGTTTAGGTTAATATTGTTGTTAGCTAAGGTTAGCTTAGAAAAAATAATCAATGTTATGAATAAAAAGCAGCTTTTAAAATTTTTTCTCACGATATGACCAGTAATTATTTAGCATTTATGTAAGTATTTAACCACGATAACAAGCTTTGGCAAAGCGATGAGATATTTTAATCCAAGGGCTACTCGCTAATCGAGCTTGTTTATTAACCCATAACGACAGTATTTTTCAATAGTCGAATAAAAATCATCAAGTTAGAGAGCCGGTTATGATTATCAAAACAGATAGTAAAAAAAATAAATTCTGCTGTTATTTTATTATTTATAACATACTCATTATTATTGTTAGTATGCCGCTGCGTGCTGAGCAAAGCCAAACACTGGAAATGAATCAATGGCTAAAGGCACGTTTTAGCGATCAACATCAGGCACTCATTCCGATCGTAGCAGTGGCAGATATGCTTTATGGCTGCCAACAAGATAAACAAATAGGTCAAAACTTAACTATTCAAGCTTTAATGACCCCATTAGATAAGAATACTTTGGCGAAAAAATTAATGACTTGTTTAGCGGGGGAGTCGCCTAAATCAGATGTTGCCTTAAACTATGGCTTAAGAGGCTGTTTTAGTGAGCAATTTGCCAATTTAACAGCAGAAGAAAAGCTAACAAAAATGCGCTTAGTAACGCAAGCTATTGCAGAACTTTCGAGGAGTGAACGGCAAAAAAGCTTTACACAATGTGTTACCGATCAGTCAATTCATTATTTACGTTAGCTTAACTGCTATGAGTTATTCTTGGGATGGAGGTGATTTTTTGTCGGGTACAAATGCGCTGGGTAGTATTTCGACGCCAACCATACGACCAATTTTTATCATGATAGGTATGGTAATTGGGGCAAAGGGTAAAATAGCAAATATACCAATGCCAAGACCTTTTAATATATCAACAAATTGCTGGTTAGCAATGCGCATTTCTTCAACACTAGCATCACGCTTGGTGTAGCGTTTATAGATATTTAGCATCGCCTTCGTTTCTACTTTTTCTTGCGCTAAGGCAATTTTCACTTTAATCATACTGCGTTTAAGTCGCACGATATTACGCCTTTTACTAATACGTAAAACACGGACAGGTACTTTGTGAAAATGACGCCAAATTCTCATTTGCGTATTCTCCCACAATAATTAGCCAATGTAAGTAATTCAATTACGATTATATTGACCAACGATAGTGTGCTTATACTTTAAAGCGCTTTTAGCTATGGCTGATAATTAGTGGCATTATGCTTGGTATTTAAGTTCAAATGAGGAAACGTCACTATATTCTTAGATCTTAGCGGTAACATAATTTGTAACAAATGCTATTAAGCTGACATGGAACAGTTTTTTATATTTCAAGCAATATGGCTTATAGTAAGAGCAAGTTTAAAAATATAAAAATGGAATAATAATTATGGGACATGAAACACCGAAAATTTTGGTCGTAGACGATGATATGCGTTTACGAGCCTTACTGGAGCGATACTTGGTTGAGCAAGGATTTGTCGTTCGTAGTGCGGCAAACTCTGAACAAATGGATAGGTTATTAGAGCGTGAAAACTTTCATGTCTTAGTGCTCGACTTAATGCTACCAGGAGAAGATGGTTTATCTATTTGTCGTCGCTTACGCCAAAACTCTAATGATATTCCGATAGTGATGTTAACGGCAAAAGGTGATGAGGTCGATCGTATTATTGGCTTGGAACTTGGTGCAGATGATTACATGCCAAAACCATTTAACCCACGTGAATTATTAGCCCGCATTAAAGCCGTATTACGTCGCCGCGTGCAAGAAGCACCCGGAGCACCGTCACAAGAAGAAAATATTATTTCCTTTGGTGATTATCATCTAAACCTTGCCACCCGCGAAATGCTTAAAGGTGATGTTAATATGCCTTTGACGAGTGGGGAATTTGCCGTGTTGAAGGCGTTGATTACCCATCCTCGAGAGCCATTATCACGTGATAAGTTGATGAATTTAGCGCGTGGTAGAGATTATTCAGCCTTAGAGCGTAGCATTGATGTACAAGTGTCACGTTTGCGCCGAATGTTAGAAGAAGACCCAGCAAAACCTCGCTATATTCAAACGGTGTGGGGTTTAGGTTATGTATTTGTTCCAGAAGGTAAGTCTGTTGCATAATTTTGCTAACAGCCATGATAAATAGCGCTAAGGTTAATAGAAGTCTATGAAAATATTGCCACGTAGTGCCTTTGGCCAAACGGTGCTATTAATTGGTGTCTTGTTGTTAATTAATCAGGTGGTGTCCTTTATATCGATGTCGATATATATAATTCAACCTAATGCGCAACAAGTGAATCAGTTGTTGGCAAAGCAAGTTCGGGTTGTCTTTATTGATGTGGCTGATGAAGTTTTAAGCCCCGCGATGGGGGAAGCGTTCCAGCGAGAAACCGGTATTGGTGTTTATCGCGAAGCGGCAGCCATGAAACTGGGTTTGCAAGACGCGGTATATTACGCCTTTCGTTCAGATGAAATGTCGAGTCTACTAGGTGGTCCTGCCGAAGTTAGAATTTCACAAGGTGATGAATATCTTTTTTGGATTCGTCCCCCTCAAGCGCCTGATTACTGGGTTAAAATTCCTATTAATGGCCTGGAAGAGGAAAATTTTTCACCACTTATTATTGTGCTGATGATTTTAGGAATTTTGAGTGTAATGGGCGGTTGGCTATTTGTTCGACAACTCAATCGTCCGTTAAGTGCATTACAGCGTGCTGCACATGAAGTGGGTCTAGGTGATTTTCCAGAGCCCTTGACTGAGCGAGGTACTACCGAGATAGTTGCCGTTACTAGAGCCTTTAATCACATGTCTAAAGGTATTAAGCAGCTTGAAGATGACCGAAACCTATTAATGGCGGGTATTTCTCATGATTTACGTACACCATTAACGCGTATTCGTTTAGCCATCGAAATGATTTCCCAACAAGATGAGTTTTTAAAAGAGGGTATTGAAGGTGATATTGATGATATGAACTCTATCATAGATCAATTCATCGATTATCTCCGCCATGATAGTAAAGATAAAGCTGAGTTAGGGGATATTAATCTCTTAATCGAAGAAGTAGTGCAGTCAGAGAGTATTTTAGCGCGAGAAATTAATTTTAATGCTGAACCGCTCCCTAAAGTGCCATTGCGTTATGTTGCGATGAAACGCGCATTGGCAAACTTAATCCAAAATGCTTTACGTTATAGCAATGGCAAGATCATGGTGACTACAGCATACGATAAACGTAAACAAGAGGTTTGCTTTTGTGTTTGCGATGAAGGACCAGGTATACCCGCCGTAGATATCGAACGCTTGTTTCAGCCCTTTACTCAAGGAGATGAAGCAAGAGGAGCCGAAGGAAGTGGCTTAGGTCTAGCCATTATTAAGCGTATTGTTGACACCCATGGTGGTCGAGTTGAATTGTCTAATCGAACTGAAGGGGGCTTAAGTGCTAAAGTTTGTTTGCCAATCAGCTAAAGCTAGTTAGATGTTATAGGCTAAAAAAATTTTAGTTGGAGCAGTAGATAATAAAAAGCCGTCGCATATACGACGGCTTTTTATTTTATTTTCAGCGTGCTAATTAGACTTTAGGGCCTGCAGCAACTAACGATTTACCATTATCAGTATCAGTAAACTTATTAAAGTTTTTCACAAAACGTGTCGCTAAATCTACCGCTTTACCTTGCCATTGTGTAGGGTCATTATAAGTATTACGCGGATCTAAAATACCATTGTCGACACCATCGATGCTGGTTGGAATATCTAAATTGAATAAAGGTAATACTTGAGTTTCTGCATCATCAATTGAACCATCCAAAATTGCATCGATAATGGCACGGGTATCTTTAATTGAAATACGTTTACCTGTGCCATTCCAGCCGGTATTAACCAAGTAAGCTTCTGCGCCTACGGCTTGCATGCGCTTGCGAAGCACTTCAGCGTATTGTGTTGGGTGCAAGCTTAAAAACGCTGCGCCAAAACAACTTGAGAACGTTGGCGTAGGCTCTGTTATACCGCGCTCAGTACCGGCAAGCTTCGCGGTGAAGCCCGATAAGAAGTAATATTCTGTTTGTGCAGGTGTTAATTTAGCAACAGGAGGTAATACACCAAAAGCATCAGCGGTTAAGAAAATAACTTTTTTTGCATGACCAGCACGAGAAACAGGTTTTACAATGTTATCAATATGGTGAATAGGGTATGAAACACGAGTGTTTTCAGTGTTTGAATTATCGTCAAAATCAATCTCGCCCTTAGCATTAACCACCACGTTTTCTAGTAGCGCGTCACGACGGATAGCATTGTAAATGTCAGGTTCATTTTCTTTACTTAAGTTGATGGTTTTCGCGTAACAACCACCTTCAAAGTTAAAGACACCGTTTTCATCCCAGCCGTGTTCATCGTCACCAATAAGTTGGCGTTTCGGATCGGTTGATAATGTCGTTTTACCTGTACCAGACAAACCGAAGAAAATGGCGGTATCCCCATCTTCACCAACGTTAGCACTACAGTGCATTGACGCTATGCCTTTTAGCGGCAAAAAGTAGTTCATCATTGAGAACATACCTTTTTTCATTTCGCCGCCGTACCAAGTTCCGCCGATAAGTTGCATTTTTTCAGTTAAGTTAAAAGCGACAAAATTTTCTGAATTTAAACCTTGTTGCTGCCAATTAGGATTGGTAGTTTTTGCACCATTCATGACGATGAAATCAGGTTCGTAACTTTTTAGCTCAGCATCAGTTGGGCGAATGAACATATTTTTAACAAAGTGTGCTTGCCATGCCACTTCGGTGATAAAGCGAACTTTTAAGCGTGTATCGTCATCTGCACCACAAAAAGTATCAACAACAAATAAACGTTTGCCAGATAATTGCTCGGTTACTAAACCCTTTAGGTCAGTCCAAGTTTCTTGCGTCATTGGTTTGTTATCGTTTTTGCCTTGATCAGACCACCAAACGGTATCACGAGTCGTTTCATCACGAACAATATATTTATCTTTAGGTGAGCGACCGGTAAAAATTCCAGTGTCTACTGATACCGCGCCGAGTTCAGTGACGACACCTTTATCAAAACCTGTGAGGTCAGATCGGGTTTCCTCAGCAAAAAGTAACTCATAAGACGGATTATAAACGACTTCAGCAACATCAGTGATGCCGTATGAAGATAAATCAATTGAGTTTTCTAAAGCTGCCATTGCGAATTCGCTCCTAAAGGTATGACGATTTTTAAATGATTAGTTTCGGTATTACGATTATGGGCGCCAATTTTAGGCGATCGCCGAACAAAACGAAAGTTTTTTTTCTTTCGTTGTGAAAGTTTTCATACTAACTTTCATTATTATGCTAACAAAGAGTTTTCATTCGTCAATCAGTAAGTAGACTTACTATTTTTTGGAGATTGATAATAACTATATATTATCAATTATAACAATGAGCTATGATGAATACCAAGTTGACTAAGTGGTCAGGATTTTCAACTTGCCAGTATGTTATAAAAGTGAAAAAAAATTTAAAAAAATGTTGTGAAATCTTGCGAATAAGAACATATGTACCACTGTTATACTTACCTAACGAAACTTATGCACTCATTACTAATTAATTCCTTGCAAGGGTCTAAAACGAATTAAAGCTCCTTTAGGTATTTTAGTCATCGAACAGAGAAGTTCATGAATTTTTAGTTTGCTGGCATAGTTCTCGTTGCCTAAGATTGCTTGGCAACTTAAAACCACAACCTAAAGACAGCTTAAATGCCACGCTCATCAAGCATGTTGGATAATAAGGGGGGAGATTAACTTAATCGAATATATCATCTTCGCTGTTTTTAGGTGAATTACCACCGTCCAAAATTTCACTACTGACATCTTGGCTGATGTATTCAGTGGGAGCAGTACCTAATTCAAAATACTCAAAACGGCTTGATTTATCTGTTTTTTTACTTAATTTTCCTGACACTTTATCGATTCGAACGGACATTAACGCGCCAGGCTGCTCAAACGCTTCTATAGGGAAGTCTTCTAGCGCCACTCTCATAAAATTAATCCAAGCGGGCTGTGCAGATTTAGCACCAAATTCTTTACCTGTTGTTTGGTCTTGACCTAAGTTGCTGTTGTAAGTTGTTTGCCCAAGATTACGACTGGGGTCATCAAAGCCTATCCAGGATGTTGTGACGAGTCTGCGGCTATAACCTGAAAACCAAGCGTCTTTGGCCTGATTGGTGGTGCCGGTCTTACCCGCAATATCTTTGCGTTTCAGTGTACGTGCTCGATAGCCAGTGCCTTGCCAAAATGGCTTGGTATTCCAATCTGCACCCCAGATAGCAGAATTGAGTGCTTCGGTCATCAAGAAGGCATTTTGTGCACTGATAACACGCTCCGCTCGATTGATAACTTGTAACGCTAGCGGATTATCATCAGGCATAGCGTATACATAACTTTTGTCGTTGATATCATTCATCTCAGGCTCGGTATCAATAATGTCTACGCAATTGTCGCATGCGATGGCAGGGCTAGCTTGAAATAATACCTTGCCGAATGAATCTTCAATACGCTCGATTAAGTAAGGTTTAACTAAAAAACCACCGTTGGCAAAGGTTGCAAAGCCGGTTGCTACTTCTAAAGGCGTTAGAGACGCAGAACCAAGAGCGAGAGATTCATTGCGTGGTAAGTCATCTGGATTGAAACCAAAAGAGGCTAAATAAGGAATGATTTTGTCTAGGCCAACATCCCTAAGTAAACGAACGGCAATGACATTTTTCGATTGCGCTAAGGCTAAGCGCAGTCGAATCTCGCCGTTGTAAACCGGTGGTGAATTTTTCGGCCGCCAAACCACGCCTGAGCTTCTATCCCATTGGTTGATTGGCGCATCATTGACTATCGAAGCTAAGGTGTAACCGCTATCTAGCGCTGCTGAATAGATAAAGGGTTTAATGTTAGAACCCACTTGCCGCTTGGCTTGCGTTACACGGTTAAACTGGCTTTGCTGAAAACTAAAGCCACCAACAGCCGCTTTTATGGCGCCGTTATCAGTCGCTAAAGAAACTAAGGCCGAGCTTACCTCCGGCAATTGACTAAGACGGTAGCTGGACGCTGTCTTAGCTATCATAATAATATCGCCAACTGTCACAATATCACTAGCCGTGACCGGCGCCGCCGCTTGCTTGTCATCGTTAATGTAAGCACGGGCCCAGGATAATCCAGGCCAATCAATTTGTACGTCAGAGCCATCTTCTAAGGTGACTTGAATCGACTGTTCGAACGTCGCAGTGACTACCGCAGGCACCAGTGAATGATAACTGCCTAGCGGCGCAAGTGCTTGTCTTACTTCTACTTTATCTATTGCTGCTATTACGCGTTCATTTGTGCTGGTGTTTACGTCGTTGTCATCAATGGGCCGTATTGTACTGATAGGGCCACGATAACCGTGGCGCTGATCATAAGCAAAAATATTATTAATTACCGCTTGCTCTGCGGCATATTGTAGTTTTGAAGTTACGGTAGTAAATACTCTATAACCACCGGTATAAGCTGCTTCTTTACCAAAACGCTCTATCATTTCTTGATGTGCCATCTCAGCAATATAAGGAGCGCTTAATTCTATTTCTGCGCCGTGCTTTATCGAAGTTATTGGGGCTTGATTTGCCTCTGATAATTCTTCAGCACTGATATAGTCAGCAGTATACATACGTTGCAAGACCACAGTGCGTCGTTGCAATGCTCGGTCTGGCCGACTAATCGGATTTAATGTTGAAGGCGCTTTTGGTAACCCGGCTAAAACCGCTATTTGCGCTAAGGTTAGTTCATTAACGTCTTTCCCATAATAGACCTGCGCCGCTGCGCCAAAGCCGAACGAACGATGACCTAAGGAAATTTTATTCATGTAGAGCGCAAGTATTTCGTTTTTTGTTAACAGGCTTTCAATGTGAAAAGAAATAAATATTTCGCGAATTTTTCGCACGTAAGTTTGCTCACGAGACAGAAAGAAGTTCCGGGCAACTTGCATAGTGATGGTGCTTGCACCACCTTTATTTTTCCCCATGATTTGACCTAATACGGCTCGGCCCATACCAATAGGATCAACACCGAAATGAAGGTAGAATCGATCATCCTCAGTAGCTAAAATAGCATTGATTAATTGCTGTGGCATTTCTTCTAAAGTGAGCGGAATACGTTTTTTTTCACCAAATTGAGAAATAAGTTTGCCGTCAACGCTAAAAATCTGCATTGGCGTTTGCCATTGTAAATCTTTAAGTGACTCGACACTTGGTAAACTTGAACGCATTGATAAGTAAATTCCGGCTAGTGCCAAAATTCCGATAAATATCAATACAGCTCCCGCTTTTAACAGGTTTTTTATAGAAAACACAAAAAAATGCTCGATAAAAGTTATAAAATAGACGTAATAGTACTAGTATATCCTGTAAAAGCATGTAATAAATGTATTTATACGAATTTTATGTCTAATGTAATTATAATAAAATTTTTTAGTAGGGTTCTATGTTAAGTAGTTTATGGAAAAAAAAGACCGCCTTAATGGTTGGGATCGATATCGGTTCTCACTCTATTAAAGCTGTTTTGCTAAACCAAAATGATAACGGCTATGTTCTTGAAACTGTCGCGATTGAGCCAATGCCTAGAGGCGCAATTGTTGATAGAGAAATTCAGGACATCGATGCTGTTGGTAAGGTAGTAGCAAAAATTCGAAAAAAAATCTCTTCATCTGTAGCTCATGCTGCATCTGCTGTCTCTGGCCAAACGGTTATCACAAAAATTATTTATATGGATGTGGCGTTAAGTGAACAAGAATTAGCTAGTCAGATAGAAATTGAAGCTGACAGTCTGATCCCATACCCGCTTGATGAAGTCAGCTTAGATTTTGAGTCGCTCGACATTAATGAATCTGATCCGAGTAAAATTAATGTTTTACTCAGTGCTGCACGGACAGAATCTGTTGAAGCTCGAGTTGCTGCGTTAGAAGCCGGTGGCTTTGAAACCAAAGTTATTGATGTTGAATCTTACGCGATTAGTCGCGCTTATGATTTAATATTAAAACAGTTACCTGATGATGCAGCTGGTAAAGTTGTCGCAACGGTAGACTTAGGTGCCACGATGACATTGTTTTCGGTAACTGAAGCTGGTAATCACATCTATAGTCGCGATCAGTTGTTTGGTGGTGAACAGTATACCCGTTCAATTGTATCGTATTATAACAAGTCATTTGAGGAAGCAGAGTTAGCTAAACTAACTGATGACTTGCCGCCAAACTATACCTTTGAAGTTTTAGCACCTTTTCATACTATAATGGTGCAACAAATTCGCCGAGCTATCCAAATGTTTCTTACCACTAGTGGTAATGAAAAAATCGATTATCTTGTTATTTCCGGGGGCAGCGCTTTAGTAGAAGGAGTAGAACAATTATTAACAGAAGAGCTCGGTATACACACAGTGATAGCTAATCCCTTTGCAGGTATGGAAATTTCAAGTAATATTAACCAAGAAGAGTTAGCGATAACTGCGCCACGTTTTATGGTAGCCGCTGGTTTAGCAATAAGGAGTTTTGTTCCATGGCATATATAAATCTATTACCATGGCGTGAAGAAGCCGAAAAAGCTAAACAACGAGAGTATTTTACGCTTTTAACCGCAGTAGCATTGACAGCATTTGCCATCATATTTTTAGTGAACCTATTTTATCAAATGCAGATCGATGGTCAAAATACACGTAATCAATTTTTAAAAAATGAAATTCAAATACTAGATTTACGCATTGCAAAAATAACGTCACTTAACGAGAAGAAAAAAGAGCTCGAAAAGCGTACTAGTGTGGTTGAACAACTACAACGTAGTCGAAATGTTGGTACACAAGTATTGGATGAAATAGCAAAAGTGGTGCCAAATGGTATTTATCTTACTCGCTTAGAAAAACAGGATAATAGCTTGAATATTATTGGAAAAAGTGAATCAAATAATCATTTAGCCAACATGATTCGGGAAATCGAACGTTCTGAATTATTTGAAGATGCGATACTTGAGTCGATAACGTCAAATGATGCCAAGAGTAAGCTATTAAGTGATTTCAAGATGCGTGTTCGTATTAAAGGTTTGATTAATTCGAGCCTGCCGGCTGAGCAAGGAGCACCATAATGAGTTTTGATTTATCAGAATTTACGGAGCAATTTGATGGCTTAGAGCTTGATAATATTGGTCAGTGGCCAAAAGCGGCAAAAATTGTGTTAGCGATTTTTTTGCTTATCTTAGTCTTAGGTTTAGGTTATGTGTTGATGATCAGTGATCAGATCAAACAACTTGAACGCGTGGCTGGAGAAGAAATTACCTTAAAGCAACAATACCAAACTAAATATCACGTTGCCGCTAATTTAGAGCTATTCGAACAGCAAATGATAGACGCCGAGGCAATGTTTGCCAACCAACTGAAAAGTTTACCTGAGAGTCATGAAACACCAGGTTTATTAGATGATATAACGTTTGTTGGCACCACAACCGGACTCAATTTTGTTAAATTGAATTGGCAGCCGGAAATTGAGCAGGAGATTTATATCGAATTACCTATAGATATAGAGGTTTTGGGCTCATACCATGATTTTGGTCAGTTCGTCAGTCGTATTGCTGGTTTACCACGAATCGTCACCCTGCATAACTTTGACATTGACTTGCAAAGACAAGGCTCGGGAGAATTAAAGTTAAAGCTGCAAGCTAAAACCTATCGTTATCGGGAGGCAGACGAAAAATGAAAAAATTATTTCTATTAAGCGCTGTACTTTTGACCGGCTGTTTTAGTGACACTAGCGATTTAAAGCTACATATTGCCAATGTGCAATCTACTACGGGGAGTTCGATAGAGCCGATGCCAGAAGTAGCAGTTTTTGATCATTTTGACTATTCTGCTCAGCCACTTCGTAGTCCATTTGATGCGCCGAAGCCTGAAGCTATTCAAGAAAAAATTCAACAAATGTCAGGCTGTTTAAGTCCAGATCCTCGCCGAAGAAAACAACCTTTGGAGAAGTACTCACTGAGTGATTTAGTGATGCGCGGCACGTTAGGTGAATTAGATGTTACTTGGGCATTAGTTGAAGCATCTGACAGTACCTTACATAGAGTTGCCGTCGGAAGTTATGTTGGCCTTTATCATGGGCGAATTACCACGGTAAGCCAAGATAATGTAAAAGTATTAGAATTAATCCCAGATGGCGCTGGGTGCTGGGTGGAACGTGAAACTGTCGTTGCCATGACTGAGACAAGTGCAGAGGGGCAAGGGAATTAATGTTGCTATTTAATAAAACGAAAAACGATAATCATATGATACATTGCAAAAAAATGAAGTTAATCACGGCCATTTATTTATGCCTATTGTCCACGTTCTCGTGGGCCAACGAACTAAAACAGATTAGCTATAATACTATCCAAAATAATGAAGTTGAATTGGTATTTGAGTTGTCAGGTAAGATTGTTGTGCAACCGGAAGTGACAACGTCAATGAACCCTGCACAAGTTAAAATTACTTTTGATGCAGATCAGTTTAATCCTGCCATTGCCAATACGCTTATTGAGCACGCAGGTGTAAAAAATATTACCGTACAAAAAATGGCAGGTAAAGTTGTTGCCAATGTCAATTTACAGCAGCTATCCATTTTTGATGTTAGCCAAAAAGATAATATCTTTGCCCTGACCTTAAATACTGGCGTAGTAAATAAAACGGTTACGCAGTTAATCCCGCTCGGGCATGGCTTCATTAATCAGATTGACAATATTGATTTCAAGCGCGGTCAACAAAATGAAGCACAACTTTTGGTTAAGCTTATTGACAGCAAAGTCGCTGTTGATGTCAGTGACAAACTAGGTAAGCTTTATATAGAATTTCATAATACTGAAATTTTAGACAATTTTATTTATAAGTTAGATGTCACTGATTTTGGTACACTTGTTACCGGCATTGAAACCTTTAAAGAAGGCAGGAATGCCCGCTTAATAGTTGATATTAAAGGGCCATTTGAATATAAACATCAACAGTTTAATGATGTGTTTTCATTAACGGTAAGTACCAAGACACAAGAAGATGGTTATCTTGGTGAAGAAGAAAGCTTTAGTGGTCGAGCAATTTCACTAAATTTTCAAGATATTTCGGTGCGCACTGTTCTGCAAATTATTGCCGACTACAATGGCTTTAACTTAGTGACCAGTGATACGGTTGCTGGCAATATCACCTTAAGGTTAGATGGCGTACCTTGGGATCAAGCGCTTGATATTATCTTAAAGGTTAAAGGCTTAGATAAGCGTATGGATGGCAACATTCTTATGGTTGCACCAAGCGATGAACTTGCTGCAAGAGAAGCTCGTGATTTGCAGGCACAACAGCAGGTTGAAGAACTCGCACCTTTATATTCAGAATATGTACAAATTAATTATGCAAAAGCCGCTGAATTTGCAGGATTAATTAAAAATGAAGAGAATAGTATTTTGTCAGCCCGTGGCAGTGTCAGTGTTGATGAAAGGACCAATACTTTATTGATTCGTGATACGGCCAGTAGTATCGAAGACATTAAGCGTATGGTGTCGGTATTAGATATTCCGGTTCGCCAAGTTATTATTGAATCTCGTATGGTAACGGTGAAAGATAATATTAATGAAGAATTGGGTATTCGCTGGGGCGTAACAGATAATGGTGGCGAATCATCAACATCTGGCACGTTATCAGGTGCTAATAGTGCCAATAATGGCTCAGTTCCCTCATTAAGCGATCGATTGAATGTAAATTTACCGGTTGCAAGTCCCGCTGGCAGTATTGCTTTTCAAGTGGCACGGCTGGCCGATGGCACCATTCTTGACCTTGAATTAAGTGCGATGGAAAAAGAAAATAAAGGTGAAATAATTGCTAGCCCTCGCATTACTACCGCTAACCAAAAAGAAGCCTATATCGAACAGGGTGTGGAAATTCCATACCAGGAAGCGGCTTCTAGTGGTGCAACATCTACACAGTTTAAAAAAGCAGTATTGAGCTTAAAAGTAACACCGCATATTACTCCGGATGATAGAATTATCTTAGATTTATTGATAACACAAGATACGGTTTCAGATGTCTCAAATGGTACCGCTCCTGCTATCGATACACAAAGAATAGGCACACAAGTTTTAGTTAATAATGGTGAAACCATTGTACTTGGTGGTATTTATCAGCAACAAATTATTAGCTCAGTGTCAAAGGTGCCGGTTTTAGGTGATATTCCTTATTTTGGTTGGATGTTTAGGAATAGCAGTAACTTTAATGAGAAAAAAGAACTCTTAATATTCGTTACACCACGCGTAGTTACGGAAAGATTCTAAGTTAATTTGCATGTAAGGTGGTGTTTTCATCTTACATGCTTGCAATTTGTACCCAACAATTGCGATAATTGCGCCCTTGAAATTTTCGAGGGGGGTTCCCTCTTACCTGTTCACGTAATAAATAAACGAGTATTAATTAATCTAATGGCAGAAAAACGTAACATTTTCCTTGTAGGCCCGATGGGCGCAGGCAAAAGCACCATTGGTAGAGAATTAGCGGATAAGCTACATCTAGAGTTTTTTGATTCCGATCAAGAAATAGAACGTCGCACCGGTGCAGATATCGCCTGGGTTTTTGATCTTGAAGGCGAAGAAGGTTTTCGACTAAGAGAAGAATCAGTCATTGAAGACTTAAGTGAAAAGCAAGGTATTGTTTTGGCAACGGGTGGTGGTTCTGTGATCAGTGCTCAAGTGCGTAATCGCTTATCAGCACGCGGCATTGTGGTTTATCTAGAAACAACCATTGATAAACAAGTGGCTCGTACGCAAAGAGACAGACGTCGTCCACTACTGCAAACTGATGAAGAGCCCAGAACAGTACTGGAGAACTTAGCTGTTGAACGCAATCCGTTATATGAAGAAATTGCCGATGTTATCGTGCAGACGGATGATCAAAGTGCAAAAGTTGTAGCAAGTAAAATAGTAGAACGTTTAGATTTCTAAACGATCTGCTTATGACTACACTTCAGGTTAAACTCGGCACTCGCAGCTATCCCATCTATATAGACAGCGGACTATTATCTAATAGTGCTCTGCTGTCTAGTCATATCCGAAGCAAGCGTGTTTGCATTGTCAGTAATGACATCGTTGCACCACTTTATGCCCAGCGATTGAAAAATAGTCTTAGCGGTTTCGATGTAGATGAAATCATATTACCTGATGGCGAGGCTGAGAAAAGCTTAGCAAACTTTGCACTGATCATGTCCCACTTGTTAATAGGCAATCATGGCCGAGATACCACCCTAATTGCATTAGGCGGTGGTGTCATTGGTGATATCACCGGTTTTGCGGCCGCGTGTTATCAACGTGGTATTGATTTTATTCAAGTTCCAACGACAGTACTATCCCAAGTTGACTCCTCTGTTGGCGGGAAAACAGCGGTTAATCATCCTTTAGGTAAAAACATGATAGGTGCTTTCTATCAACCTAAAGCAGTCTTTATTGATCTTACAACTCTAGCGACTTTACCGGTGAGAGAGTTTAATGCCGGCATGGCCGAAGTTATAAAATATGGCATATTAGGTGATAGTGATTTTTTTACCTGGCTTGAAAACAATATAAATGCCATTAAAGCCGGCGAAAATATGATCTTAATGCAGATGATTGAACGTTGTTGCCAATGTAAAGCTAATATAGTAGCTGAAGATGAAACAGAAATGGGTGCGCGGGCTTTATTGAATTTAGGGCATACTTTTGGTCACGCTATCGAAGCTGAACAAGGTTATGGTAAATGGTTGCACGGTGAAGCCGTTGCTACTGGCATGGTACTTGCTGCTAAATTATCAGTAGCAATGAATTTGCTTGAAGTGTCAGATCTTCGTCGTATTGAAACAATACTTTCTGCTTTCGATTTACCATTAGTCGCACCAGAAAATATGGGCTTTGACGAGTTTATTTGTCATATGCGTCGCGATAAAAAGAACTTAGCAGGTAAGCTACGTTTTATTCTCCCGACAGCTATTGGTCAATCCGAAATTAACGATGATGTTAGTGAGGAAATACTTCAACAAATTCTGTAATTTTCTCCAGAGTAGGTGAAGTATGTCGGCATTAGCAAAAAATATTGCTCCATCAAGCGAAAATAGCAGTGTGACAAAAATTAGTGCTCACGCACGTATAGATTATATTCTACGCTTTTCGAAACAAGCTATTTTAGTTATTGATGAAAGCGTTGAACAAAATGCGCCTATTTCTGGTCAGTTTCTTGCTGATTTGCCTGAACAGCACAACGCCGCCTATATTTCACTATCCTCACAGTTCAATAACATTCAGATTCGTTGCCGTATCATCGAGCAGCTATACACGGGTGAGCTATTTGATCCTGAAATTTCGCTAGCGGTTAGTGTCATTAATTTAGCAAAAAAATCACAGCAGGCCATCAGTATCGTACTCGACAATAGTCAGCATTTATCGTTGCAAATACTGCATGAACTATCACAACTTGCCGCCATCGCGAAAAAGGCTAATTTAATTGTTAATGTCGTTATGTTTGGCTCAATACCTGCGGGGAAAATTGTCGCTGATAACAAAAGCTTGTTTGATAATAAGTTGACGTTATTATCTGCACAATCGGGCCAACTGTTAGCGGCAACATCAACAATATTTAAACATACTCAGCAATGGCACTTTATCAAACCATCTAAATGGTTGGTTTTTACGCTAACAGTTTTATTTGGACTTGCCGCTATAGTGATAACGTTACTACAGCAAGATAGCTTTAACTTTGCCAAAGCTTTAGCTTCTGCTGATCAAGCCGACATTTCATTAACAAAAGCATTAGCACAGCGACAAATAATGGTTTTAGATAATAGTCGTGAAGTTATCGCCGAGACGGCTGGAGCAGTCGAGCCATTAGCACCAGACCTGTCGGCGGATGAAACTGCTATAGCGAGTGATATTTATTTTTCTTTAATTAATCCCTTAGCAGAGCAGGTTAAGACGCTTGAAGTACTGCCAGCAGCGCCTGCGGATATTGTTTCCGCCATAGCACCTGAGAGTAAACCAAGCAAAGTGGAGACAAGTGAAGCACCACTTGTTGAAGTAAATCAGCAGCATAAAAAAGCGACATTAGTAGCAAATAATTCAACTCATAAGTTAATAATAAATAACGGTTATTATGCCGGCAGAACTGGCTATGTTATTCAAATATCGGCATTTGCTGATGTGAAATTACCGAAAGTGTTTTTAGATACCTTAACAAGTATCGACTATCAAGTTTATCAACGGTTACTAAATAGTAAGCCGTTAGTGGTTATTACCAGCACTATATATACTGAAAGAGCTGCGGCGGAATCTGCTTTGTTGCAATTACCAAAACTATTATTAGCACGTCAGCCATGGATAAAGTCTGTCGCGCTTGTTAATAACGAAATCAATGCATTTCTTCACTCCCAATAGGTGCTAATTCACGATACAATCCCCGCTTACTTTTTAGATGCTAGCTATCTGTTGTTAAATTTGTAGGTTTGTAGATGTCATGAAGAAAAAACATCGAGCTTTTTTAAAATGGGCGGGTGGTAAATACGCACTAAGTGATGTCATAAACTCTATGTTGCCAAAAGGAAATCGTCTAATTGAGCCTTTTGTTGGTGCTGGTTCGGTGTTTCTAAATAGCGATTATGATGAGTATTTACTTAGTGATATAAATCAAGATCTGGTTAACCTATATCGAATTGTGCAGCGTACACCCGATAAATTTATCGAAGATGCACGTAGATTTTTTTCGTCTGAGCATAATCAGTCAGAGACATA
Source organism: uncultured Colwellia sp. (assembly GCA_963977145.1). GTDB lineage: Bacteria > Pseudomonadota > Gammaproteobacteria > Enterobacterales > Alteromonadaceae > Cognaticolwellia. The sequence goes on along the minus strand of CAXBNP010000029.1, from coordinate 19,758 downwards.
CTACCAACTACGTAAAGAGTTTAACGCCAGCTCAGAACCTTATTTTCGATCCTTAGTATTTCTCTATATGAATCGCCATGGTTACAATGGACTATGTCGGTACAATAAGTCTGGTGGTTATAATGTGCCATTTGGACAGTATAAACGACCGTATTTTCCTGAAGCTGAACTAAACTACTTTGCTGAAAAAGCCGCGAAAGCCGTATTTATTTGTGACGGTTATCGACAAGCCTTTGCGCATGCGAAATCAGGTGATGTTATTTATTGTGATCCTCCTTATGTGCCTTTAAGTAAAACAGCAAGTTTTACCAGCTATTCAGGTAACGGCTTTGGCTTAGACGAACAAGCAGACTTGGCTAATGCAGCAGAAGAAGTAACAAAAAAACGTAACATATCCGTATTGATCAGTAATCACGATACCATTTGGACGCGAAAAATTTATCAGCATGCTAAAAAGCACCACTCAATAGAAGTGTCTCGAACAATAAGTCAAAAAGGTAGTAATCGAAATAAAGTTGCAGAATTACTCGCGCTTTATTAAACAACCTTAGCTTAGATAGACTAAGCGCTTTATTACATTTGTTAGCTTGGCTTGATAGACTTCATGGCAAGAACGATTGAGCAGATAAAGCCATAGTATTACCAAAGAAACACTAAGTGTCTCCGTCCTAATTATCGCCTATTACCATAGGGGCAACTAACAAAAACCATCCTCTGCGTGATAAATTGTTTAAAAATTCGAAATGGACGTAGTTACTAGAACCACTCAGGACAACGTTGTCGAGCATAAATGTTTTCTTAATCCATGCCCAGTAGCTCGGCCTCTATCGGCTTGGCCAAATCCATATTGTGAAGGGGATCGGTGAGAGTCTACATAGCATATAATATCAACAAATATCGTTGTGAAGTCTTGCTTAAATCGTTACTAGCTAGGTAAAATTAAACTAACAATGGCAATTAAAGAAGCGATAAATAACACCACAGCAATTATGCCTGCAATAATAAAATGACTTAGTTTGCCCTGAGTAAAGTCTCGTTGCCTATTTTTATTACTTTGCACCCCCAAAAACGCCGCACCAACACTTTTGAGTGTTTCTTTAAAGTTGTTTGAACTCATATTTATCCTTCAGTGCCAAGTGGAGAAATCTGTTTCACTAGTGAGACTTTTAGTATGTTCTATTGGGGAATGTTGAGCAAGTACTGTTAATTTACCTATATTTAGTAATTTTTTATTAATTATGGCACTTTAGTATTGATATTTTAGTTAATTTGCTTAATGTTAAGCATTAAAGTTAGACACATAAGATTACGCGATTGAGCATTTACTATTAAACCAATTACGCTATAAAATAAATTTGCCATAATTGGCCTATGGGATTGTTGAAAAATAGCACTTTTTAAACATCAGTTAATATGAACGGAATTCATGTCGAAACACTTATCGGGCGATACTAAATTTACTGCACAGGTCAAAATTTTATTAAATAAGATTTATGGCCGCAGTGCTTTAAAAGACTCTGTCTTGGAAAGAGCAATTGCGTACTATGATTTAGAGCAGTTATCTCAGCGCAAGATCGATAAACTTAAGAGCAGCATTGATAACTTAGATCAAATTGATAGCGCTAAAAGCCAAGCAAAACGATCAAATCTCGAGCGCGAACAACGAGAATACCTGCAAGAAATAAGTTTTGAACGCAATGAACGCTCAGAACATTTACAGCAAATTTGTCGGGAAATAATCGAACTCTGTGAAGGAGAAAATATTGCGGAAACTAATCGAAAATCAGCCCAGTTATTAGGTACTATTCAATTACTAGCGCCGACCGAAGGTAATAAGGTAGCTATTGTAAACGAGCGCAGTAAACCTTTGTATAAGGCTATACTTACGTTAAGGTTACTTGATCAAATCTGTCTTAAAAAGCTATTGCCCGATTCATATTTAGGACAGGAGTTAGCGGCAATATCAGCTTTTAACTTTAAGGAATTACGCAGCGAAAGTGACCAGGCTTATCGTCAATTCATCGACCGCGTGAAAATTCCAGTATTAATGGCAGCGCTACTGCAAGATATTGGCAATAATCATCCCGACGCGGAAAAAATTATGTTCGGCGTCAATGGTAAGCAAGACAACTATCGCACGCTAAAAGTTGAAGAGCGCAAAGCTTTGTTGCAGATTAATTATCGTGAAACCCTTAAATATCTAATTAATGGTATCGGTGCTGGAATATATTTAGGAAACTCCAAAGCAGAACGAGAACTTTTTAATAAGGCAGAAACCAATAAATTACGCTTTATTAAGGAGCTGTTAAAGGGTAGTGTTAACCCTAGATTAGGCATAGGAAACCTATTAAAAATACCACAAATATATACTTCAATCGTCTTATCAATCAAAGAAAGCTATAACTATAAACTACTACCGAAAGTGTACCAAGCCCTCTATCAAAATGCCGAGCGGGGCAGTTGTAGTCGCAGCATTGTTGATGCCTTATACCAAATTACAGGCGATTTTCCGCAAGGCTTTGGCGTGGTCTATATCCCTAATGATGTCGACCAAGAAGTTCGTTATGAATATGCCATTGTCAGTCAGCTTTATCCCGACAATGCCAATGAACCTATATGTCGTATAGCCACTAGAAACTTGACATTCATTGGCTATGGTCATGACTTGATTGTAAAGAAAAATAGCAATTTGTACTATGTAGAAACAGCAAAAGAATTTTCAAGCATTAGTAAAGAAAGATTGAATGAAATTCTTGAATTGTTGTCATCAAACTACCTTGAGCGCAAACAACTCGATTTATTGCCGCGTTGTTGGCAACCGGGGGAGTTCTTCTCGATACAAGCGAATCAAAAACTTTGGAATCGTCAGCGCTAAGGTTAAATCAATGCTTGTGTGCAACGATTGCTGATTATTGTTTTTAACCATAGCCTTTAATTAAAAACAATAATGGTGAATAAGCTTAGTGAACAACTGTTCAGTTTTTGCAATTTCACTATGGGCTAAATATTCATTAGGTTGATGTGCCTGATCGATTGAACCTGGGCCCATAACAATTGTTTGGCAACCCAATTGTTGAATAAAAGGTGCTTCTGTGGCGTAATTTACCGCGCAACAGTTGTGACCAGAAAGTTTTTCAGCGGTCAGCACTAGCTCACTCTCAGGAGTTTGCTGAAAACTAGGTGAACTAGGGTCAAGTTCGCTTATGGTTAGTCGCCCGGGGTATTTTTCCGCAATCGGCTGCAGTGCTTTTGATAACCATGAAACTAGCTCTTGATCTTTCATACCTGGTAAAGATCGCATGTCAATATCCAATTCGCAATGACCACAAATCCTATTGGCATTATCGCCGCCTCTAATCGCACCCAAATTTATCGTTGGTGTTTGAACGTCAAAAGCTTCATTTTTAAAATTTAGCTTGAGATTGTCCCTGAGCTTGAATAATTGGTTAATTACTTGATACATTATTTCAATAGCATTGATCCCACTGGCAGGCTTGCTTGAATGTCCAGCCTGACCTTTAATACTAATTTTATGCGACATATGACCTTTGTGCATCACCACAGGCACTAAATTTGTTGGTTCGCCTATGATTGCAACGTCAGGCTTTATTATTTCGCTATTGGCAAAAAATCGCGCGCCAGCCATAGTGGTTTCTTCATCGGCAGTGGCTAAAACGTATAACGGCTTTTTTATTGATGCAAAATCTATCTGTTGGCAAACGTGTAAAATAAAAGCAAAAAAACCTTTCATGTCACAGCTACCAAGACCGAACAGTTTATTATCGCAATCGGTAATTTTTAGCGGGTCAGATAACCAGCGATTTTCATCAAAAGGTACAGTGTCGCTATGACCCGCGAGTAATAAGCCACCTGCGCCAGAGCCTAATTTAGCTAACATATTAAACTTATTTTTCACGTTTGGAACCGCTTGAATAGTAATAGCAAAGCCTAATGTTTCAAACCAAGCAGAAAGTAAATTAATCACACCCTCGTTACTTTGATCCCAGTTAGCTTGTGATGAACTGATACTAGGCTGTGCTATTAATTGATTAATGGCTTGGGTAAAGTTTGGCAGTTTTTTGTTTAGCTGTTTCATTTTATCGATAACCTAAAATTAATTCATGGGTAATTATGCTCTTTTGTTGCATAACTAGATTTATAGTGATACTTTATTTCCACAATGTAAACTGATAAATTTAATCACACGATGAAAATGTTTGTAATGAATTTAACTAGAATACGATAGGTTAAGCATAGGTTTTGGAAGTTATGACTTTCTAGATGGCATTGTTAACACTAATGATAACTAGAAAATAATCACTAAAAATTGAATAGAATTGCAAGTTTAGGCTGCTTAAAATAATAACGGCTGCATTTCTAATCGTAAACATAATGGTAAGTCAATGAACGTCGTCGTTATTGGTGCAAGTGGGTATGTTGGGGCTGAGCTAATCGCTTTATTAACACAACATAATAAAATATCAATGCAACATTTGTTGGTGTCTGAAAACAGTACTGCTAGTGGTAAAACTTTTGCACAATTACATGCTCGTTGGCAGGGGATTTGTGCGCTACCTTTACATGCTTTTTCTCAGCAATGGTTTGAGCAATATATTAGTTTTCCGGAACATAATATTGACGCAGTATTTTTTGCTACCCCTCACGAATTTAGTGCGCAATGGGCACAAGCCTTTATTGACCAAGGTATTAAAGTGTTCGACTTATCTGGAGGCTTTCGCTTAAAAGACCCTGCGCAATACCCTGTACATTATGGTTTTCAACATCAATCGTTAAAAGTACTAGAACAGGCTCAATATGGTTTAGCAGAATGGCAAGCGGCTGAAATAGGCACCAGTAATTTAATTGCTGTACCGGGTTGTTATCCTACAGCCAGTTTGTTGGCGTTAAAGCCCATCACCAGTAATGCGTTTCATCAAAAAAATGCGTTAATTGTGGTCAATGGTATCAGTGGTGTAACTGGTGCTGGTCGCAAGGCATCATTAACGACAAGCTTTTGTGAAGTTAGCTTAACCCCCTATAATATTTTACAGCACAGACATCAGCCAGAAATTAGTCAAGAAGCCAACGCTGAAGTCATCTTCAATCCGCATTTAGCGCCTTATAAACGAGGGCTACTGGTTACTGTTACATTACAGTTAAAAGCAGGCGTGACTAGTCAACAAGTAGACGATGCCTTTACGAAAGCCTATCAAGATACTCCTTTGGTAAGACTAGTGAATTCTTGGCCTAAAATTGACAATGTTGCCCACACGCCATTCGCTGACCTGCATTGGCAAGTTGATGAAGAAAAACATGTGGCGGTGATAAGTTGCGCTATTGACAACCTTTTAAAAGGCGCGGCTTCACAAGCAATACAATGCGCTAATATTAGTTTAGGTTTACCCAGTGAATATAGCTTATTGATGCCAGGAGGAGGGTTATGAAAAAGCCAGTTGTGATTAAAATTGGCGGTGCGATTATAGATGGCTATAACCAGGGTAATACCTCGGCCTTAATCGCGTTGTTAAGCGTGATCGCCAGTTTAAAAGATCAGCCAGTGGTTATTGTGCACGGGGGCGGTTGTATAGTGAATGAACTGTTAACTCAAGCTGGATTTATCACCGAGAAAAAGCATGGCTTACGGGTATCACCGAAAGTACAAATACCGATCATTAGTGGCGTATTGGCAGGTCATGTTAATAAAACAATTGTCGCGTGTGCTGCTAATTTAAAACTAGCAGCCGTTGGTTTGTCGCTTACCGATGGTCAAATGGTGCAATGTCAATTAAGTCCATTAGCATTAGGACAAGTGGGTGTACCTGAGCCTTTTAGTAGCGTGTTATTAGATACACTACTCAAAGCGAATTTTTTACCGATTATTTCCTCCATTGGCGCTTTAAATAATGGTGAATTGGTTAATGTAAATGCCGATGACGCCGCGGTAGTTATATGCCAGTTGCTTAATGCGGACTTGTTGTTACTGAGCGATGTTAATGGTGTAAAAGGCACAACAGGTGAGTATTTAACTTCACTTAATGCTCAGCAGGCGGAGCAACTTATTGATAGTGGCGCTATTGTCGGAGGCATGACTGCGAAAGTAAATGCTGCTTTGCGAGCGGCGAATAAGTTACGACGAAGTATCGCGATTGCCAGTTGGCAATCGCCAGAGCAAATTATTGATTTGCTTAATGGAGTCAGTATTGGCACACGTATACAACCCAGTGGTTGTTAATCTCTTACCACAGATACGTCATAGATTCGTTTTCGTCCAGGATAAATTTTGATGAACTTACAACACTTTTTGGCTGATGATCAGCTAAATAAACAACAAATACTCGACTTAATTGCCTTAGCACGTGACATAAAACAGCAACCTGAAGATTACTGTCAGGCCTTAGCGGGTAAGTCAGTGGCGATGATTTTCGAAAAACCTTCGCTAAGAACCCATGTTAGTTTTGATATTGGCATAAATAAACTCGGTGGTCATGCACTGTATTTAGGCCAACAAAATGGCAAATTAGGTGAGCGTGAGCGTGTGTGCGATTATGCTAAAAACCTTTCCTGTTATGCCGATGCTATCGTTGCTCGTGTGTTTTACAACAGCGCTATAGTTCAATTGGCAGAGCATGCCAGCGTACCTGTGATTAATGCACTGTGTGACCGCTATCACCCATGCCAAGCTTTGGCTGACTTTGTTACCCTCGCGGAAAACTTCCCTAATCTTGAAAAAGTAAAGCTTGGCTATATTGGCGACGCAAACAATGTTGCTAATTCATTAATGCTGATGGCGGCAATAATAGGTGTTGATTTTACTTTAGTCTGTCCAGCAGGTTATGGCCCCGATGATAAAATGTTTAACAAAGCGTTGCAGCTTAGCCGCAAATCAGGTGCCAAGCTGCGATTAACCAATGATATAGCGGCAGTAGGACCACAAGATGCACTCTACACGGATACTTGGATATCTATGGGTGACAACAGCAATGTTACTGATATTTTAGCGATTTTTAAGCCCTATCAAGTGAATCATGAACTGATGGCGACAACAGGGGCGAGTATCGTCATGCATTGCCAACCCGCACACCTCGAAGAAGAAATTACTACAGGGTTATTCGATAGTGAAATGTCAGTGGCGTTTCAGTCCGCTGAGAATCGCATGTGGGCACAAAATGCGGTGTTAGTAACATTATTAGCGGATTAATACGCGGTTATTATTAAATGGATTAAGCAAAGAAATTTTACAAAACATTGCAACCTAGCCAATGACATGCTGTTGGCTATATAGATAACAAATATTGTTAAGGAATAAAACCATGGCTTTAGCAGCAAAGAAAAATATTAAAAAAGTAGTATTAGCGTATTCAGGCGGTTTAGATACCTCCGCAATCATTCCTTGGTTAAAAGAAAATTATGATGGCTGTGAAGTAGTCGCATTTTGTGCTGATGTCGGTCAAGGCGAAGCAGAGCTTGAAGGCATTAAAGAAAAAGCCATCGCATCAGGCGCTTCGCAATGTTACGTGGTGGACTTAAAGGAAACATACGTTAAAGACTATATTTACCCCATTATCAAAACGGGTGCGGTTTACGAAGGACAGTATTTATTAGGCACCTCAATGGCACGTCCGGTGATAGCCAAAGCCCATATAGAGATCGCTTTAAAAGTCGGCGCAGACGCTGTTTGTCACGGTTGTACCGGCAAAGGTAATGACCAAGTACGTTTTGAATCATGTTTTGCCGCGTTAGCACCACAATTAACGGTAATAGCACCTTGGCGTGAATGGCAAATGGTTTCACGTGAAGATCTATTAGATTATTTAGCTGAGCGCAATATTCCTTGTGCGGCATCATTAACTAAAATTTATAGTCGTGACGCAAATGCTTGGCATATTTCGCATGAAGGTGGTGAGTTAGAAGACCCTTGGTGTGAGCCTTCAAAAGCAGTTTGGACTATGACAGTTGATCCTATGGATGCGCCAGATGAAGCGGGCAAAGTGATGTTAAGTTTTGCTCAGGGTGAGTTGGTTGCCGTCGATGGTAAACCCATGTCAGCTTATCAATCATTAATGTATTTAAATGAAAAAGCCGCTATCCATGGTGTTGGCCGTATCGATATTGTTGAAAACCGCTTAGTGGGTATGAAGTCGCGTGGTTGTTATGAAACCCCCGGAGGTACTGTATTAATGGCGGCTTATAAAGGTCTAGAGTCGCTAATTTTAGACAAAGAGTCGTTAAAGTATCGTGAGTCGGTTGGCCATGAGTTTTCACATGTTATTTATGATGGTCGTTGGTTTACCCCACTGGCGAAAGCGCAACTTGCTGCTGCGGCCTCATTGGCAGAAAAAGTGACTGGCGATGTCGTGGTGAAACTCTATAAGGGTATGGCGCAAGTGACTCAGCGTCGTTCACCAAACAGCCTATACTCTGAGGCGTTTGCCACCTTTGGCGCAGATGATGTATACGACCAAAAACATGCGGAAGGCTTTATTCGTTTGTTTAGCTTATCAAGCAGAATTGCCGCACTTAAACAAGCAGACGCAGTACTTACTGATCATAAATAAACGATAGAGGAATTTAACCATGGCATTATGGGGCGGACGGTTTAAAGAACAAGCCAGTGTACAGTTTAAAAAGTTTAATGACTCTTTACCTGTTGATTATCGTATGGCAGTGCAAGACATTATCGGATCTATTGCTTGGGCTGAAGCACTAACCACGGTTAATGTCTTACGCCAAGATGAGTTTCAACGATTAAAAACCGCGCTGTTAGAATTAAAAACTTCAGTGGAAGAAAATCCCAAGCAAATTTTAGCCTCAGATGCGGAAGATATTCATAGTTGGGTGGAAATTAACTTAATCGAAAAAACGGGTGATTTAGGTAAAAAATTACATACCGGTCGTAGCCGTAATGACCAAGTTGCCACTGACTTAAAACTATGGTGCAAAGAAAAAGGCAGTGATTTACTTTATGCTTTGGTGAATTTGCAACAGGCGATGCTAGAACTTGCGGAACGTGAACGTAATACCGTGTTGCCTGGCTATACCCATTTGCAACGTGCACAGCCGATAACCTTTGGCCATTGGTGTTTGGCTTATGTCGAAATGTTTAACCGTGATATTGGTCGGCTAAAAGACGCCTTGTATCGTGCCGACACTTCACCATTGGGATCTGGCGCTTTGGCAGGGACGGCGTATCCGATAGATCGTGAACGACTTGCCCTTAACCTTGGCTTTCGTAGTGCGACGCTAAACAGTTTAGATGCGGTTTCTGACCGTGATCATGTTATTGAGTTGTTATCGACGGCAAGTATTAGCATGATGCACTTATCGCGTTTTGCTGAAGATCTGATATTTTACAATTCAGGTGAAGCCGGCTTTGTTGAAATGAGCGATTTAGTCAGCTCAGGTTCGTCTTTAATGCCACAAAAGAAAAACCCAGATGCTTGTGAGTTGCTACGTGGTAAAGCTGGGCGAGTTATGGGCTCACTAACGGGTATGATGATGACAATGAAAGCCTTGCCATTAGCTTATAACAAAGATATGCAAGAAGATAAAGAAGGCTTATTTGACGCCCTTGATACTTGGCAAGAATGTATGGAAATGGCGGTATTGGTAGCAGAGGGGCTAACGGTAAATCGTGTGCGTACTCTAGCGGCAGCGCAACAAGGCTATGCTAACTCAACTGAGCTTGCTGACTATCTTGTCAGTAAAGATATTCCATTTCGAGAAGCGCATCATATTGTGGGTGCAGTGGTGTTAGCCGCTATCGATGCTGGTCACGCGCTGGAAGATTTTTCGATTGCGCAATTACAAAAGTTTAGTGACAGAATTGAGCACGATGTTTACCAACATTTATCGATCGAATCTTGTCTAGATAAACGCGATGCGCTAGGTGGCACTTCGCGTCAACAAGTTGAAAAAGCATTAGCAGAAGTGCAGTCTGGCAAGCTTTTATCTGGCAACCAAGACACCTTGAATACGCAAGTGTTAGGCGCGCCAAGTAAAACCCAAATTAACTTGACCTTAAAACAAGTAAAACAACGTTTAAATGCGCAACGAGCGGCTGCTATGTCGGTACGTAGAGCTAGAATGTCAGACATTGATAGTATCTCAACTTTAGTTGATTACTGGGCCGATCGCGGAGAAATACTGCCACGCAGTCGGGATAATATTATTCACGATGTGCAAAATTTTGTTGTCGCAGAAGTTAGTGGTGTCGTTGTCGGTTGTGCGTCACTTTATATTTATCAAACAGGATTAGCTGAAATTCGGTCGGTGGTCATTGATAAAAGCGTGCATCGACAAGGTCAAGGACAAGCTTTAGTGCAATATTTATTAGAATTTGCTCACCAAATTCAACTGCAAAAAATCATTGTACTGACCTATATTCCTAACTACTTTCAGCAGTTAGGTTTTAACCTAATTGATAAAAATTCTTTAGCAAATAATATCATTGAAGACAGTGAGCAAAGTCCACATAAAGACCCCGAAGATGAAGTTGCCATGGCATATATTGTTAATCGCTGTGCAGAAAAAGCTTAAGGTTTTAACCAGGTTAATTAGTTTAGATACAAGTAATAAATATTAGTGAACAGATGTCATGAATAGTAATGAAAATAATGTCAAGTGGTTTAGAAATGCAGCACCCTATATAAATGCTCATCGTGGTAAAACCTTTGTGTTAATGTTTGGTGGTGAAGCTATTCAACATGCAAATTTCGCTAATATCATTCATGATATTGCTTTACTAAGAAGCTTAGGTGTTAAGTTAGTATTGGTGCATGGCGCGCGTGCACAAATCGAGGAACGCTTAACAACTCGCGCACAGCCTCAACAGATTAAAAATAACATTCGAATTACCGACGCAGACACTTTGCTAGCGGTGAAAGACGCTACTGGTTCGTTGCGCATTCATATTGAAGCACTACTGACCATGGGGTTGGTTAATTCGCCGATGCATGGCGCGCAAATTAGGGTCAGTACCGGTAATTTTGTTATTGCAAAGCCGATTGGTGTACGTGACGGTATCGACTTTAAACACACCGGCTTGGTAAGAAGAATTGACGCTGAAGGCATTAATACCCAACTGAACTTTGGCTCGATAGTTTTGTTGTCCCCGATAGGCTATTCATCAACAGGTGAAGTGTTTAACTTAGCATTAGAAGATGTAGCGGCGAAAGCCGCGATAGCAATAAAAGCCGATAAACTCATCACCTTAACTGAACAAGATGGGCTACTTGATAACAAGGGTGCCTTAATTCGAAGTTGTGGTATCGCAACGGTCAGCCAGTTACTTGTCGAGCAAAAGGATCCTGTTCAGCAGTTATTATTAAAAGCGCTAATACAATGTGGTAAACAAGGTGTTGAACGTTGCCATTGTGTCAGTTACACCAGTGACAGTGCTTTGCTACAGGAACTTTTTACCCTAGATGGCGCAGGAACCCTAATCGCCAAAGATCACCAAGAACAATTATCCGCTGCAACAATTGATGATGTTGGTGGCATAGTAGAGTTAATTGCACCTTTAGAGGAGGAAGGGGTATTGGTTAAGCGCTCGCGCGAATTACTCGAACTTGAAATTGATCGCTTTACGGTGATAAAAAAAGAAGAGGTGATTATTGCTTGTGCTGCACTTTACCCTTATCCAAATGCAAAGTCAGGAGAGATAGCCTGCTTAGTTATTCACCCTGATTATCGCGGAGGAAATCGAGGTATTCGTCTTATTCAAGCACTTGAACAGGCGGCGAAAAGAAAATGTCTTAGCTCTATTTTTGTGTTAACTACGGTTAGTGCTCACTGGTTTATTGAGCAAGGTTACAGCGAACAAGCCATTGATAAACTGCCGGAAGGTAAGCAAAAAATGTATAATATTCAGCGCAAATCGAAGGCGTTTACTAAAGCTATTTAATGAAATCTCTGAATGTTGAAATCAAAGGTAACCGCACGGGTTGCTTTTTTTAGCTCGACTCTACACTAAGGGCGAGCTTAGATATAATTGTAGTTACAAAATGATTTCAATAGAATTTGTTTTTGTGCATACTAAGTACTATAAAAGGCTACAATGCCAATTGGATTGTTTTACTCGTCCATCTAATAATAATAATAAAAATAGGCAAATTTGAGATATGAATTTTTCTCGGCTGGTTGCTGTTTGCGTAACGGTGAGTGCATTTAGCTCTTTAGTTCAGGCAGAATCTGATAACAATGTGGTGTTTAACCTAGCTTCTGAAGCGGGTTACATTGATAATTTTTTGTACCAAGCTCGTGATGAGCAAGGTACAGCCTACTATAGCTTATCTTCCGACTTAGCGTTAACATCGAAAACTCAACAATCTGCATTTAACTTTGATGCAAAAACTGCATCATACTTTTTCGATAAGTTTGAAAATGATCAACATACAAATTTTACCGTAACGCCGAAATATCAGTTTAAGTTCAGCCAAAATCAACGGCTTTATATTTCTGGCCTTTGGCTTAACCACTACACATACCGAGGTACAGGTCTATCTTTAGGGGCAGCGGAAGCTTTGTCCAAAGGTGACAAAAAGGAAAGTATTGCTGCGGGCGTTGGTTATGAATATGGAACATTTGACTCTCAAGGCAGGTTAAATGTTGAAGTTAATTACCATGAAAGTGAATTTAAAACTCGTAGGATAATGACCAGCCGATTAGATACAGAGATACTTAGCATAAAGTCGAGTTTTGATTATCTGCTGTCAGGTAAAACGTTTTTAGCATTTGATGTTGATTACAAAGCAACTGAATATCCTAATGCTGAGCTCATTAATCGGGACAGTATTACAGCTTTAGTTGGGGTTAAATGGTTTACTACAGCGATTAGTGAATTGAAGTTTTTAGTGGGTTATCAAAGTCTGAACTTTGAAGATAGCCGCTTAAGTAATGATAGCGCGTTTAAATGGCAGTTTGATTATACATGGCGTCCGTCGGACTATACCCAAGTGCATCTAGTTTCAAATCGTAATTTTGATGAAAGCTATCGCTTAATCAGTAGTTATCGTTTAGCTCAAACACATCAAATTGATTTAGAGCATGCATTAACAGAACACTTGAATGTTTATGCTGCACTAGGCTTTAATAATGAAAAATTTATTACCGTCAACAACGTTCAACAAGAGCATTATATATTTTCTACTTTGATGTTAGATTATCAACATAGTGATAGGTTGAGTTTTCAATTAAGCTATGACTATAAGTCGTTAGACGCAAACATTGCAGATACGGATTATTTATATAATAGTTTTGGTTTAAGTGTAAAAGTTGAACTGTAGTCAATTGGTGCAAATAGCGTGGTATCGTAATGACTCAATTAACAGGTGCTGGAGGTAAGTTAATTTACTTTACTTCAATGCTTTGTCTTATTTATTAGTTTGCTTTACCTCGTTATCATGATGGTAAGGGTTGCATTTATGCAAATAAATAGTAATTACATTTAGGTTAATGTTACAATTTGTAATTGCGTTGGATGAAATTTATGCGATTTTTGATGTTTTGTTTGTTGTTTTTTCTCGGCCAAGCAACAGCCAATGATTATAAGTTAGGTGCCGGGGATCAGATTCAAATAATGGTTTATGGCGAAGCTGATTTAACAAGCAAGATTAAAATTGATAAATCAGGCGTTATATCATTTCCGTTTTTATCTGATATAGCGGTTACTGGTTTATCGACAAAAGAATTAGAAAATAAAATAGTAAATGGCTTACGTGGTGATTATTTAATTGATCCTCAAGTGGCTGTTTCTATCGTTATGTACCGACCTTTTTTTATTCATGGACAAGTTAAGCGCCCCGGCGGTTATCCCTTTCAGGAAGATTTAACATTAGATAAAGCCATTGCCATCGCTGGTGGATTAGCCGCGCGAGCGTCAAAATCGTCGTGGAACATCACGAGATTAGTCGAAGGTAAAAAAATGGTCTTTGAAGGCAATGTCGCCAGTGCAATTTTGCCAGATGACATCATAGAAATTGAGCAAAGCTTTTTTTGAATAAATTTGAAAATGAAAATCTAATATCAATAAATGAAGAAGCGGCGTTAAAAGAAATTTTAACACCGCTTTGGACGCGCCGTTGGAAAATTTTATTTTTCTCGCTGGTCGTGACATTTTTTGTCGCATTTTATCTTTCATTACTTAAGCCTTCATACCGAGCAACGGCAATTTTGCAAATTGGCTCCCATAAGCCTGCCAATACCTTATCAATAAATGATGCCTTTAATGAGTCTAACGCCAGTAAAGAGCAAATACAGACTCAGTTTGAGTTATTGCGCTCACGTAAGTTTGCCAAACGGGTAATCACCCAGCTTGAACTTGTCCAACATCAAGAATTTAATAGCGGGAAATATAACGATAAGCTTACTGTTCTTGCTAATCTTGGCGGGCGAACTTCAATGCCAAAGATCAGTGATCTTGTGGGTCAGTTTCAAAAAAACTTAAGTATAGTGCCCATTGCAGGTACTGAGCTTGTGAAAATATCCTACGCGTCTTTCTCTGCTGAACTGTCACAGAAAGTGGCCAATCAAGTTGGTATTACGTACCTGCAATACCAAGATGAAATTCATAGCGCCTCAAAAGAAAGCACTTCTCAGTGGTTGGTTGATCAACTTGAAGAACTAGGTAAAAAGCTGGAATCATCTGAGTTGTCATTGCAAGAGTATCGAGAAGCTGAAGGTATAGTCGATATTCATGGCGTTGTAGGCTTAGTTGCTGCTCAGTTAACTCAGCTAACATCTGAAACCCTGAGAACGGCAAAATTAGCCGATGATCTTGCCATTTCCTATCAAGATATTAAAAAACATGCTGGCGATATAGACAAGTTAAGTGAATTACATGAAATTAGCAGCCATGCCACGCTAATACAATTACGGCGAGCTGAAGAGCAAATTGAACGTAAAGTTTTTGAATTGTCACAGCGCTATGGCCCTAAACATCCTAAGAAAATTGCCGTTAATGCCGAATTGATGTCTTTGAAAAAAAGCATTACCGAGCAAGTTTTCGCTATTGTGACCTCGGTAGAAAAAGAATATTTTAGCGCGATAGAAAGGGTCAATGGTACTAAGCAGCGACTGGCCATTGCAAAAAAAGATTACCTACGTTTGAGTCGCTTGCAAAATAAATTTTCGCAATTAACACGTGAAGTTGACACTAATAAAGAATTATATAACAACTATTTAGTGCGTTTGAAAGAAGCGGACGCTATGGGTAACTATAAAGCGAATTTTTATGTTCGCTTTATAGATAAGGCGACAGTGCCTAAAATTAAGTTTGCTCCAAATAAAACTTTGGTGATAGTGATCACCTTTGTGCTCGCCATTGCGTTTATTTCGATTATTATCATTATGCGTGAATTATTAATGGATACGCTTAATTCTCGCCGTAAATTGGATAACTTTAACGAAGCGCCCATTCTCGCGATTTTACCAAAAATCAAGGCGAGTACCCATGACCGAAAAGAAGATGCCTACAGCACGGATAATCGCTTTACTGAAGCGATCAGAACGTTACGAACGGCTTTGTTATTTAATAATGAAAAAACGCCACCTAAAATAATTGCCGTTACTTCCTCAGTACCAAACGAAGGAAAATCTACGGTTGCACTGCATTTAGCTCGCTCTTTTAGTGAAATGGAAAAGGTACTGCTCATTGAAGCAGATATGCGCCATCCGACGATTGCCAAGAATATGAATCTGAACCAACATCGACCTGGGCTGTCAAATTTGTTAGCTAAAACACATCAAATTAATGAATGTATTATTCGTGATAAAAATGTCAAGTTAGATATTCTGACTTCGGGTATTACGCCAGCAAATCCGTTAGCTTTTCTATCAATGAAGCGTTTTAATATGCTTATCAAAGTTTTTGGCAACTTTTACGACCGTATTATTATAGAAACACCGCCAGTGCATGCTGTCAGCGATGCGGTAATTATCTCAAAGTTGGTCGATAGTGTTATATATATTGTCCATGGTAATAAAACCAAGCGAGAGCAGATATCGTCTGGCCTTAAAATGCTAAAACAGGTTAATGCGCCCATTGAAGGTGTAGTGATAAACCACAGTGAAAATATTGATGCCGACAAATATCAGAACAAATATTACAACGATCGGAGTAATATCATTAAGCTTGCGGCAAGAAAGCGCGGTTAACTGCACTTAATACAGTTTATGCGCTGGCTATTTTTGCGTACAATAGAGCAAATCTTTTATAGTCACTGTTATGAAAATACGCACCAACTTCCCTTTACAAGCGTTAAATAGCCTAAATATACCAGCCGTTACGGCTGAAATATCATTCCCGTCTACTGTCAAAGAGCTGACTGAAATAACAGCAGATAAAGCGGCTAAGTCTTATATTCTTGGCGAAGGTACTAATACCTTATTCTGTCAGACTATTGCGCCAACAATAATAAAGCCTAGCCTGACCGGGATTGAGGTCACTGAAAGTGATGGCTTTTTTCGGGTAAGTGCTGCTTGTGCGGAAAATTGGCATGACTTTGTTTTGTTTTGCGTTAATAACGCTATCTATGGTTTAGAAAATTTAGCCTTGATCCCTGGCAGCGTCGGTGCAGCGCCAGTGCAAAATATTGGTGCTTATGGCATTGAGGTAGGTGACTTTATTGAACGCGTGAGCTGGTTTGATTTTGCTCAACAAAAACTGGTTGATTTTACCAAGGCTGAATGTCAATTCGGTTATCGAGATAGTATTTTTAAACAAGCACTAAAGGGCAAGGGCGTTATTACACACGTGCATTTTTTGATGCCAAAAGCTTGGCAGGCAGTAGATAGCTATCAAGGCCTAAACGATCTTACGCCACCAGTGACGCCAAAGGCCATAATGGCAAAAGTGATTCAACTACGCCAAGCAAAACTACCAGAGCCTAGCCGCTTACCCAATGCGGGTAGCTTTTTTAAAAATCCAATAGTAAATGCAGACTTCTTTACTTCGTTGCAGCAGCAGTATCCAAAAATGCCTTATTATCGACAACCTAGTGGCGAATTTAAATTAGCTGCAGGTTGGCTAATTGAGCAAGCAGGGCTTAAAGGTTATCGTCATGGCGGGGTTGGCGTGCATGAGAAACAAGCTTTAGTGATCATTAATTATGACAATAGTCATGGCCAAGATGTAGTTGATTTTTCTAAGTTTATTCAAGAAGAAGTCATGGCTAAATTTAACATCCATTTGGTACCAGAAGTACAGTTTATTAGCGCAGATAATCAATCAGGCAATGCAGACTCAGGAGCCAATAATGAAAGCTATTCGTGAGCAGTTGATTAAAAGGTTGGTTAAAGGTGATTTTCTCTCGGGGCAATTACTAGGCGAAGAGCTAGGTGTGAGTCGAGCTGCTATTTCAAAGCACATCAGTGCCCTGCAGGAAATGGGTTTCGATATATTCAGTGTGACTGGTAAAGGTTATAGATTAGCTGAGCCTATTGAACTACTTAATGAAACCAGCATAGTAGCGCAACTGACTCAGCAGTATATCCATTCAAAAGTAGAAGTACATAATATAATAGACTCTACCAATAGCTATTTAATGCGGCGTTTACCGAATCAAAATGTGCCTGGTCAAGTGTGTATTGCTGAATATCAAAGTGCCGGAAGAGGGCGTCGAGGCCGGCAATGGATTTCACCCTTTGGTTCTCATATATACCTGTCAATGTATTGGTATTTAGAGCAGGGCATGTCTGCGGCTATGGGACTTAGTGTCGTTGCAGCTCTGGCAGTGAGTGATGCAATTAAAGCGTTATATCAAGTTGAAGTTGAATTGAAATGGCCAAATGACATCTATTTTAATGGTGTTAAACTCGCGGGAATTCTCATTGATCTTGAGGGGCAGGCGATGGAATCTTGCCATTGTGTTATTGGTATTGGCTTAAATATTAATATGCCAGCCAAGAGCGCCGAGTTAGTCGACCAACCATGGACTGATTTGTCGCACGCTGTTGGCGTAAAAATTGACCGAAATATTTTGACAGCTAATATCATTTCAGCGTTGTTGAAGCGACTAAAAGTTCATAGTGAAACCGGTATTAATACCATGGTGGCTCATTGGCAGGCACAAGACTGCTATATTAATAAGCCGGTAACTTTAATTACTGGCGAGAAAATGATTAGGGGTATTAGTCGTGGAATTAATAGCCACGGGGCATTGATGCTAGAAATTAATGGCCAAGTTGGTCCTGTGTATGGTGGTGAAGTTAGCTTGAGGGCCGGGTTATGAGACTATTAGTCGATGTAGGTAATACTCAGGTTAAGTATGTTCTTCAAGCAGATAAAAGATCTGCAGCACTTAATGAGGTGGTGTACCTAGATTATCAGTCTTTTAAAGCGCAATTGTCACAAGCCACTTTTTCACAAGTTAGCGAAGTTATCCTAGCAAATGTTCATGGTCAGAAAATAGCTGATGCAATTGAAGCGTGGACCGAGCTTAATAATATTGCCTTTATGCAAGTACACAGTGTTGCAAAAGCATTTGGCGTATATTCATCTTACCAACAACCTGAGCGATTAGGTGTTGACCGCTGGCTTGCAATGATCGGAGCTAAACAACTTTATCCACAACAAAATTTACTTATTATTGATGCTGGTACCGCGACGACTGTTGATGTAATTGACGCCAACGGTCAGCATTGTGGTGGTTGGATAATGCCGGGCGTGCAAACCATGTTTAACAGTTTATTAACTCAGACAAAAAAAATTATCGCTACGCCCAACACTACCGGAAGTCTATTATTTGGAAAGGACAGTTCAGATTGCGTCAATAATGGCAGCTGGGCAATGACTATAGGCGCGGTCAAAGAAGCCATAATTCAGGCAAATAGTGTTTTACTACTTGAAAAAGTGCTGATAACTGGTGGTAACGCTGAACAAATTGTTAATTTAATTAGTGACAATTGCCAGCTAGAGCCTAAGCTAGTTTTTCACGGCTTAAGCTGTTTTCAAGCCCGTTAACGCAGGATTCATCGTTAAAAGATAACCAAGGTGGATAAAAAACCATCAAACGCATAAAAACATGCTTTTATTTTCATTTTCCTGTTGCATGCAATAAAACATTACTCTAGAATTCGCACCACTTAATGTAGTGCCGACTTAGCTCAGTTGGTAGAGCAACTGACTTGTAATCAGTAGGTCGCCAGTTCGATTCCGGCAGTCGGCACCATTAATACATTACTTGTAATGTGAGTATTAAAAATTTGGAGGGGTTCCCGAGTGGCCAAAGGGATCAGACTGTAAATCTGACGGCTCAGCCTTCGGTGGTTCGAATCCACCTCCCTCCACCATTTTAACAGAGATAATCTGATAGAATTTAGCGGGTGTCGTATACTGGCTATTACCTCAGCCTTCCAAGCTGATGAAGCGGGTTCGATTCCCGCCACCCGCTCCAGTCTTTATAGAGAAATGCTGATATGGCTCAGTTGGTAGAGCGCACCCTTGGTAAGGGTGAGGTCGGCAGTTCGAATCTGCCTATCAGCACCACTTCTTTAGGCCTTCTATAGATTAATCAATGTTTAACTATATAATTAATTAATTTATTTAATATACCCAGAGGTATTTTAAGATGGCTAAAGCAAAATTTGAACGTAATAAACCCCATGTTAACGTAGGTACTATTGGCCACGTTGATCACGGAAAAACAACTTTAACAGCTGCTATCTCTGCGGTATTAACTAAAGTTCACGGTGGTGAAGTTAAAGACTTCGCACAAATCGATAATGCTCCTGAAGAGCGTGAGCGTGGTATTACGATTAATA
>CAXBNP010000028.1:0-60145 GCA_963977145.1 uncultured Colwellia sp. | reverse complement strand
GTTGGACAGTCGGTGATAAATGAATCGTTAAAAAGCATATGCTTTTCCTCAAAATGACTAAAAAATGACTAAAAAGTAGCTTGGTACTCATTAGTGATAGTTACACGAGAATTAATGCCTGCATTCTAAATAAAACTTAGCGCTTTGTGCTAGCTAAATTTGCCTTAAAAGCGAGATTAAATATTGGCAAAGTACCATATCATCTTAGAATGGATAACACGTTACCTAATTAGAAAATAACTATTACCCGGGCTGGAAACCTGCATTGACGAGATCACTGCGCTAGCGATAGATAATCCTTGGTGGCATAGGGGGCTAGATAATTTAATATGTTACTTGAAAAGTAAATGAATCAAAATATGTAGAGTATTACTATAAAGGCCAATAAGCCTAATTAAATAGATCTTAAATAAAATTGATTTCTGCCGTTTTTCTTTGCTTTATACAAGTATTCGTCCGCTAATTCAATTAAGTTATCGGTCGTGGTGTCGGCATTTTTAGCCTTTAAAGCGGCGCCGAGCGAGACGGAAGTTTTAATGCTTTCTTCATTATTCATTAAATTGAAACTAGCGACTTCTGTTACTATCTCTCGACAAACATAGGCAAGTTTCTTGCTATTGATACCATACAGAATAATCGCAAATTCATCGCCACCGATCCTAAAACCGATGTCGGAAGTTCGACGGCATTTCGATGCTATTAGGTTAGCTACTTTTTGTAAAACCTCATCACCAACACTATGTCCGAAGCTATCGTTAATGACTTTAAAATAATCTGCATCAATAAAAATTAAGCCAAGGGTCATTTTGTCTCGATTTGCAATCGCGTTTAACCTTTCAATTTGTTCTTGAAACGCTCTTCTATTGTTGAGTTTGGTTAAGCCGTCAGTTATTGACTCGTAGTAAAGTCTATTGATTAATAAATAATTTTGATAAAGCGTTTTTTGACCGACCCGATTAATAGTGAGACAAATACTCGCGACAAAACTCAAAATTATAAGCTCGAAGATCAAGTCAGTTAATTGATAGTTGGTATAAAGCTTTACTGCCGCATACACGCTGAGAATTATTACGGTCACTATGGCTGAAGGTTTAATCGGCAGAACAAAGAGTAAACAACCAAACATAAAGATCAGAATGATGCCCAGTTGTGAAAATTGAAAACCGTAGGATGTAGAAATGTAAAAGATTAATGCGTGATTTAAGCCACTGCCCAAATAGACCAGTAATATCAGTATTGCATTTGAACGTATCGATACAGGAGGCCTAAGCCAATAAATAAAATTTAAATATAATAGCGGCAGTATCACCAAAATAACCCGAGTTGTTATCGTTAACGTGTATATGACGCTTGGAAATTTAATCACATCCATTATCGAGAATGCGAGATATAAAAGTAATGAGACACTAAAAGCCCAACGCCGGATATTTAAGCATTGCGACATTAAAAAATGGGTGAACTTTTCTTTATTATTAATATTATCAGTGGTTATTACTGAATTCATAACATTTGAACTTTAATAAAGTTTATAGGGGGATTGTATGTTGTGCTTTGTTTTGCAAAAACACACACGTATTAACCATAGTGTAACACTTAATTTTTGACTGGCTAATGGTAGGAACAATTTTTATAAGCGGCGTATAAGTTGGCGCATTAGTATAAAGTATTATAAAGCAGCAAAGTAAGCACTTTTAAAGTTTTTAAAGCGCTACAAAAGTTTCGAAGCAGGTAAATATATTCACGGCTCTACTCGCTTATAATACCTTGAAATTATCTGATGTTTATTTGGTAAAATAAGTAACGTTACGGACTAAAGTACTAACGAATATTATCTTCACACATTAAGCATTACGACATTGGAACAATATGAATTACACAAAAATTATCGCCGTCAGTGGTGCTTCTGGTGCGGGTAAAAGCACTATTGTTAGGCAATTAGCTGAAAGGTTTAATAGTCCATTTTTATTGTTTGATGACTATACAAGTAAAGATACTTATCCAGATAACATGAAAGTCTGGCTGGAAAGTGGCACTAATGTTGATGTGATCACAACACCTGATTTTGTGCTTGCTCTACAAGCGCTAATGGCTAAAACCAATAGTGATTATATTTTTATTGAAGAGCCATTTGGGCGAGGGCGTAATACAATGTCCGCATTAGTCGATTATGTTGTCTTGTTGGATCAACCTTTAGAGCTATGTTTAGCGCGGGTAATAAAAAGGCATACTAAGCAAGCGGATGTGAATTCATTAAATTTTATCGCTAATTTTTTGGATAAATACCAGGATCACATGCGAGATGTTTATATAGCAACAGTTAATCAGGTTAGAGATAATAGTGACTTAATTATTAATGAAGTCGCATCAATTAAGCATATAACCGACGTTATTAGTCAATGGCTGAAAACTATTCAAACGGATAAAACACTCAAGTAAGCGCACTAGTATTTGCTATTTTTTGCCATGCAGCATATTTTAACCATAAATTATTAGCCCATTTAGCCCACCCGTAGGGCATTGTATTTTTCAGGAACTTATTATGAATTTAGATAAATCGACCAAGCGTATAGCAAAAAAAGTTAAAAATGGTTTTCAGGGTTACCCGCAAATTACCCTGGCTTATTTTGGTGAATCTCAAAGCTGCCCGACACAGGTAGTGGTTAGTTTCATTTTAGAAGCAGGCGCAGCGCCACAAGAAGAGCGATTCTCTAGCGAAGGCGATGTCAGAAAAGACGAAACCATTCAAACCACATTAGTAAAAGTTATCGAGCGGGCCGACGCAAAAACAGTGCTGGAAGTTGCTGGTGTTGCGATTACAAAGTGATGTGTACTTTAAAAGCACTTATTAATCAACCTGTTACCTAGGTTTGTCTTGATTTTTAAAATAGCACTGATTTTAATTTTGATTAGATCGTATTTATACTATATATTCGCGCCAATTTTATAGGTAATGAATTATAGATATGAATATTTTTAATCAGCAACTGATCTTAGTAGCACTGGTGTTGAACGCTATATTTTCTCCTGCTGTTTTAGCATTTGAAGATACTAGCGAGCAAAGCAAAGTGGCCAATACTGAGCAGGCAAGGGGTGAGTTTTCTGGTAACTTACGCATTGGTTATATTTCAGCAGATGATGACAGTAGTGATCGTGCGCATAGTTCCGCCATCGGCGGCGAGCTCAGCTATAGTAGTGTTGCTTGGCAGGGTATTAGCGCGACAGGTACGCTTTATACTACACAGAAACTATTTAATGATGACAATAGCAGCTTTTTTTCGTCGAACGGTGACAGCTACGCCATATTAGCACAAGCCTATCTACAAGCTAATATTACCGACACAGAAATTAAAGTAGGGCGCTTTGGCTTTGATTCGCCACATGCGGATATGGATGATATTCGCATGGTGGCAAATACGTTTTCTGGCATTTTAGTTACCAATACTAGTATCACTGATAGCAGGATTTACTTAGCACACTTAGATAAATGGTCTGGGGTCGATAGCGACCAACCAGAAGACTTTACCAACCTCAATGGAAGTGATGGTGTCAATATTTTCGGCGTGGTTTATCAAGGGTTCGAAAATGTTGCACTGCAAAGTTGGTATTATCATGCGAAAGGTTTAGCCGATCTATTCTACGTCGCGGCAGAGACTGAATTTGAACATGTCACTCTTGGCGTACAGTATGCTAAGCAAGCAGATAATAGTAATGATCATAGTGGCCCAGATGGTCATGTTTATGGCATAACTGCCAGTTATACCGTCAGTGATTTTACCTTCAGCTCAGCATATAACTATGTTTCAGGTGCCATTACTAATGGCTTTGGTAGCGGACCATTTTTTACTAGTGCCGCGAACTACACCATTGGGGGCGTGATTGATCAAAATGCCCTTGCAATAGGCGTGGATTATACCGGTATAGATAAGCTAACCATAGGTTTACTGAACGTCGCCTTTGCGCAAGGTGAAGATGAATTCGATGTCTTTGTTAGCTATGACTTTGGTCATGATATGGCGTTTGATTTTATCTATCATCATCTGCATCAAGACGGTGATATGGTGTTAGCCATATTTAATCTTGGCTTCTAGTATTTGATAGTAGGAATAAGCTTCGAAAACAGCTTTAAAACTCACTTTATGGTTTTATTCCTCAAGTTTGTGGCTCTATTGGCATTAAGTGCTAATCATCACTTAAATATTAGCATCAACAGCTATGGAGGAACTTTATCAACAATATCGCTGAATATGGTATTATCTCGACTTATTACCTGTTGAACATTGCACCATTATATTACCATGACAAATATTGCTCCCTGCTTTACTTCATTTTCTCAGCGCGTTGATAATATAACGCTGCCAGAAAAGTTTACTTTCCCCTTTTATTACCAAGCTAAGCCAATAGCCCTAGCAGCGGTAGCCGAGTTGCAAAAGAAGCTCGAGACGCAGGTAAAAACAGCAAGTGTCGGTAAAATGTTTGGTGTTCTGGTTGTGCAAAACGATCAGCAACAGTTAGGGTATTTATCTGCTTACTCAGGGCAACTAGAAGGCACAACGCCAGCGTTAAATTTTGTCCCCGCAGTTTCTAATATGCAGGTGCAAGATAGTGCTTTTCTAGCAGAAAACCTTATTATCAACAATATTAACGCTG
The DNA here is from genome assembly GCA_963977145.1 of uncultured Colwellia sp. Classification (GTDB taxonomy): domain Bacteria; phylum Pseudomonadota; class Gammaproteobacteria; order Enterobacterales; family Alteromonadaceae; genus Cognaticolwellia. Next base: position 55,498 of record CAXBNP010000028.1, on the reverse strand, counting down.
AAATTGAGCAGTTAGAAAAGAGTCCACAGCTTGGCGTTATTAGTGACGAGTTTATTGCAGCGACAACAACTTATCAGCAACAACTATCAACACAACAAAGCTTAATGGTGGCGAGTCGTCTACAAAGAAAACAGCAACGAAGCGAAGCGGTTGAACAGCTTACTGAACATGAGTTTGAACAATTAAAAACAGGGTTAGCAGGGCAAAGTATTCAAGAAAAAAAGCAGTTACAGGCGCTAAAAAAACATTGGCAAGACCAACTTGAATTAAAACAACAAAGCTTAACGCAACTCAACAATGAAATTGATAAGTTAAAAAAGCTCCGTAAATCTCGCTCAAAAAATTTACAGAAAAAACTTTTTGCTCAATATGACTTTCTCAATGCTAATGGCGAAACGAAAGATTTAAACGCTATTTTTGCCGAGTTACCTGAGCATACACCACCAGCTGGTGCAGGTGATTGTGCCGCACCTAAGTTATTGCAATACGCCTATCAACATAACTTAACGCCTATTGCTATGGCGGAGTTTTGGTGGGGGCCGGCGCCAAAATCTGCCATCCGACAACACAAAAATATCTACCCATCTTGCTACAGTAAATGTCAGCCAATATTGAGCCATATGCTTAAAGGTCTGCAAGTTGAGGACAATCCGCTGTTGATAAACCCTGCACTTGGCAAAGACCTAGCCATTGTTTATCAAGATGAAGACATGTTGGTGGTAAATAAGCCGCACGAGTTTTTGTCGGTACCGGGTAAAAATATTGCAGACTCAGTATATACGCGGATTAAAAGCCAATTTCCGCAGGCTTGTGGGCCACTTATTGTCCACCGTTTAGATATGTCGACCTCTGGACTGTTAATTATTGCCCTGAACAAAAGAGCCCATAAAGCGCTACAAAAACAGTTTATCGAGCGTACTATCGAGAAACGATATGTTGCCGTGGTGGCTGGAAACGTTGCAGCAGACAGCGGTACTATTGAGCTACCACTGCGCTTAGATTTTGATGATAAACCGCGACAATTGGTTTGTTATCAACACGGCAAACACGCACTAACCACTTGGCGCGTGTTGGCGCGAAAAAATAATACTACACGATTACATTTATTTCCAAAAACCGGCCGAACTCATCAACTTAGAGTGCATTGTGCGCATAAACTGGGTTTAAATATGGCCATTGTTGGTGATGACCATTATGGCTTGTCAGCTGATCGACTGCATTTACACGCCGAGTATTTATCATTCGAACATCCGATACATCATACTAAGTTAGAGTTTGAAGTCGCGGCGGATTTCTAACACTAAAATTTAAAAAAACGTGATAAAATATTACCGTAAATTTCAGCGTGATTGAGTAAAAAGAACGTTAAAATACAGCGCAGTAGCCATATCAATAAAACCCTTTAGCGCTGTTTAAAATGAATAACTTAAGGTTAATCCAGTCCAGCGCGGCGGAGCATAAAAAGACGTTGCGCCAAGTCGGCCTAGGTCGAGATTATAGATGCGGTATTCAGTGTTAGTGATATTTTTCATCCACAGCGTTAGTGTCCATGCATTACTGTTGTTGGTATAAGAAATGTTAGTATTGAAGACGCTATAAGCACTCTCTCTAGCGGTTTCACCGTTTGTTACTTCCAAGTACTGACTATCGTTACTTACGCCATCAAATTGAAAGGCCCACAGACCGTTTAACCCAGACCATGAGTAGCGACTGGAAAAATTGATGCTGTAGCCTGGGGCATTTGGCATTTCGTTATGAGTCATTATGCCGCCGTTGGCATCAAAAACCTCTGCCACTTCGAGTCGACAAAAGAGGCGCCAAACAACAAGTCCCACTGTTGATTTGGGCTGAGAAATAATTCAATTTCAGCACCCTTTATGGTGGCATCGCTATTACTGACTTGTGCCGCTAAATCTGTCAAAGCAAAGGCTTGATAATCTTGATAATCGTAATAGAAACTGCTTGCGTGAACATGACCAAAATCGGCAATGGTTTTTTTCAACCCCAATTCAAAGGCGTGTAAGGTTTCGGGGTCATGACGAAAACTTTCAGCCTTTACTTTAGAATTAACTGACCAGTTACCACCTTTAATACCACGATTATAGGAAGCAAATATCAACAGTTCATCTTGAATACGCCAATCCAACTGAACTCTAGTGGCATAGTCACCATAGTCGATTTTATCATTATCGCTCAAACCCGCTGCGGCCAAGCTTGTTTTGGCATTAAATAGTTCGACAGGGTTTGTTACCGTGGTGTTATTAACATAAGCAGAGTTGAATTTAATTTTTTTATCGTCTTCTGACCAACGATATCCAAAAATAAAGGTAAATTCATCGTCGATATCATATTCATACTGGCCGAAAATAGATTTATTGACGGTGTTGATATCCGCATCTTGCACGGCAGATGAACCATCAGGTATAGCAATTCCTACTGGTGCGCCTACACCGCCAGGTGCAAAATCGAAACAGCTTGATCCTGGAAAACTTGGTAGGGCAATAACCCCCTTTAAGCAAGCACTAGTTGTGCTGGGAATTCCAGAAACTATGGTTTGGTTAATATTGTCCATTTGTAAGTAGTAGGCACCTACTTGCCAACGACTGTTACTATCCTCGCCGTTTAAGCGCATTTCATGAGAAAACTGCTGATAGTCAGCAATGGTGGTGAAATTTACCGCTAAGACTGGAAAGGCGTCACCATCTTCCGTGTAGAACTTTTCTAGCTCGGTGTAATTACTAATAACGACGAGATCTATTTCGTTACTAAGTAACCAAGCTAACTTCCCAGTATAGCTAGTGGTTTTTCTATCGAAATAGCCTTGATATTCAGAGTCGTGTTCAAATGGCCGCTCGAGCGTACCATCATTAAGCGCTAGGCCAGTCAAGGCATCTACCGCAGCTCCGCCTTGGGCGTAAACGGTATAGCCGCCAGTTGCTACATCACTATCTTCACTGTACTTGATTGAAAAATCACCGGTCAAATTTTTGGTGAAATCGACTTGTATAGAACCTCTGGCTGAATAGCCGTTACGTCCGCCTATATCTCTAACACCAGGTACGGTGGCCTTAACGTAACCATCTCCTTTTTCCCAACGGCCAGCGAATCTCGCTCTGACATTTTCACTGACCGCACCACCGACAGCACCTTCTAATGAGCGCGTGTTATAGTCTGAAAAAGTTGATTCAAAATAGCCGTTAGCTTCCTTGGCTGATGCATCCTGACTAATATAATGAATTAAACCACCGGTAGCATTACGGCCAAAGAGCGTGCCTTGTGGGCCACGTAAGACTTCGATACGTTTAACGTCAAAAAGTTGCGCATTCAGGGCATTCATACTACCGATGTAGACTTCGTCACTATAAACCGCCACCGGCGCTTCTAAGTTATCAGTAAAGTTATTTTGCGAAACCCCACGTAAATTAAAGGTAGTCAATGTTGGTGACCAGGTGTTGACTTGCAGCCCAGGTATTTGTTGGCTTATTTCTGTACTATCGCTTAACTCTGCGCTTTTAATCTGGCGGCTAGAAAGTGTTGATATCGATATCCCTACTTCATTTATCGCTTGTTCACGTTTTTGAGCGGTGACTGTGATCGTTTCAACGCTTTCTTCTGCATTACTAAAAATTGGAAATAATATGATAGCTATTACAGCATGAAGACACGGTACTTTCGGGAAGCTTTTTATCACGCTTTATTCTCCAAAATCATCAGTCGTAAATAATGTAAGTATTTTTACCTATGCCTTTAGCATTGTAGAGCGCTTGGTCTGCTTTGCTGATCAAAATTTTATCAGTATCACCATCCTCTGGGTAGATAGTGAAACCGATAGATAAACCTATATTAACTTGTACACCGCCAATATCGATTGGTTGAGCAACTATGGTTAAAATTCTCTCAGCTAAAATAGCGAGTGATGCTTTATCAATTGGCGAGATCATAATGATCGAAAATTCATCACCACCTAATCGTGCAACCGTATCCACATCTCGACAGCTATCTTCTAAGCGCGAGGCGATAACTCTTAACAGGGCATCACCTGCAGGGTGACCATATTGGTCATTAACTAATTTAAAGTCATCCAAGTCAATCATGGCTAACGCGAAGTGAGACTTTTGACGACGTGCGAGTTTTAGTGCGCAAGTCAGCTTATCAAAAAACTTATTGCGATTGGCTAAGCCGGTTAATTGATCTGTCATAGCCAGTTTTGTAATGATTAACTCGGCATCCTTACGACGTTGAATTTCTTGGCGCAATTTTCGATTAGACAAAACAAAGGTAGTAATAATCCCACTGGCAAAGATAACGATGGTTCCAATAACTTGCCAAAAAAATAGCCAATCAAAACCTTGCTCAAATTTAACGGCAATCCATTTTTCAAATATTATTTTTCGATCCTGCTGAGTGATCTTATCGATTGCCTCATTAAGAATTTCTATCAGTTGTGGATATTGCTTATTGACTAACATAGCCAAAGCAACGCGGTCGAGTAGTGCACCACCAATTTTTATATCGGTTAGGCTTTGTGACTGGACGGAATAAGTCATGGTGCCAATAAGACTAACAAAGGAATATAGCTCGCCAGAAGATACCTTTTGTAAACCAATATCGACATTAGCTACAGGAACAATATTGGCATTAGGGTACAGTTGTTTTAGTTTGAGCTCTGCCGGGGAGTCGACGGTGACACCGGTCGGTCGATCAGCTATTTCAGTAAAATCACTAATAAAAGGGGCATCAGCATGAATAGCAAAAGCACGGGTTGAAATAAAATAAGGTTTCGTTATTAAAAATTTTTCTATGGTTGACTCGGTAGGGGCATCAGCAACAATCAAATGGCAATCACCTCGTTCAAGTGCTAGACGACTTTCAGAATAAACTTTGGTTGGGTAAAGCACAAACGGGGTATCAATATGTTGGCTAATTAACTGCGTATAATCGGCTAACATACCCTCATAATTACCCTGATTATTTATTTTTTCAAAAGGCATCCAGTCGGGGTCAACACAGATTTTAATCGGGGATAGCTCTTGAAGATACTTTTGTTGTTCATCAGTTAATGCTGCTCGGCTCTTAAAAACGAAAAAGCACAACAAAACTAACAATAGCGTTAATTTACTGTGCGATTTAGCGCCATAAACAATCAAAATGGACCCGTATGACTATTACTGATAAATATAATTGGATAAACCTTACTACTGCTTGATATAAATAAAGCTAAATGTCGAAAAAACACCTAGAAAATAAAATCACTGTATTACGTACTGTCTAAACTGCATCAAAGACATAGAAAAAACGGTTGATATTGTTTTTCAGTGCATGGCTAGTAGCGATAAAACCATGCGAACTTATGTCTCAGTATATCGACAAGTAAGCCAAGTAAGCGTTACTCACTGGCTTAAATACTACTAAAAGTATTAACCTTATAAAGTGAAGAGTCAAATTATTATTAATATTGTGGTTATGTACAATTAAGCTATTGTATCTATAGTAGTAATATCAAAATTAATTGTTCAATGACTCAGTGTTAGGTAGGTTGAAATACGCCTCCACTGGCACCTGATGAATTCATAAAAAAAGTCAATGAATATTAATTTAATCAAGCGGTGGTTTTTAGTTGAACTACAGCTAGCGCATTATGATTAAATAAATCATTGTTAAATAGCTAATACTAAAGGCTCGTTAGATTTTAATCCAAGGTCGAAAACATGGATAAAGCACTGAAAACGATGATTGATAATATGCCAGAAAAAACCGGTAAAAACCTCACCGAATGGCTGGAAATATTAGCGAAAACGAATTTTGAAAAGCACTCACTGGCGGTAAATTTTTTAAAAAAGGAACATGGTGTAAGCCATGGCTTTGCCAATACCATCGTGACATTATCAATAGCAAAAGATAACGACACTGAAGATGTAGTAGTCAATCAATATATTGGCAAAGCCTTACTGAAACCAATATATGACATGTTGATTTCTATCATCGAGAAATTTGGTGATGATGTGGTCATTGCGCCGAAAAAAGGTAGTGTAAGTTTAATTAGAAAAAAGCAATTTGCTTTAATTAAACCAGCCACTAAAACCCGCATTGATTTAGGGCTAAAATTAAAAGATATAGCCGTTCAAGGGCGTTTAGAAAATTCTGGACCATTTGGCACTATGTGTACCCATAGAATACAGCTAAAAAACATCGCTGATATTGATAACGAAGTTATTGGCTGGTTGTCCAAAGCCTATGAGAAGTCGGTATAGTCAGCACGAAAATTTTTTAGCGGCACTAATGAATGTGGCGTGAGTTATTTTAGCTAGCGTGTTTTTTATCGATACTTTTGCGTACATAGATACAATACAAATTTGCTTAGTTTGCTCGCCTTGGCATTAAACTATAAAGCTATCTGGATGCGCTTTTTTCTCGTCTGTTTTTATGCAATCACCAATCTATCTATACTGGTTCATTGGGTGATGGTTGGCGTGTATTGGCAAGGCTAATTTAGCTTAACGAGTCATTGTTATAAATAAATAACCTTATTTCTACTGAAGTTTTTAGCTTGATATAGGGCTTTGTCAGCGCGAGAAAATATGGCATCAAAGGCCTTGTCGCTGGAAAGAAAGCTTGATACACCAATACTGACTGAGAGCTTTATCGCTCCTTGCCAGTCACCGATAACCTTTAATTTGCTTTGTTCTTCTCTAATTCGTTCGGCAAATACCATAGCAGATTTTGCGGATGTTTCAGGTAAAAGAATAGAAAACTCCTCACCGCCGATCCGCGCTAAAATATCGCTTTGTCTTAAGCTAGCTTTAAGGTGGTTAGCAACCTCTATTAACACCTGGTCCCCAGCAGGGTGACCAAAGTTGTCATTGATGCTTTTAAAGTGATCAATATCAATGGAAATAAGTGTCATAGATAATGAGTAGCGCTTTGCGCGATGATATTCTTTTTCCGCTTGTTCTGTGAAGAAACGGCGATTATATAAATTAGTTAAAGGGTCAGTATTAGCCAGCTGTTTAAACTGTTCTTTTAGCTTGAACAATTCCGTTACGTCAGTTGAGAAACCAATGAGCGCCGGTAATTTATCGGGCCGATTAAAAGGCACCTTGGTGCTAAGATAATGAGAGGTGTCACCATTGTCGTCATGAGCAGTTTCTTCGATGACTTGCTTTTTATTTGTTTCAAACACTTGCTTGTCGGATTGGTAAAAGTGCTCAGCAATTTCTTCGGGTAGAATTTCAGTATCTTTTTTACCAATGATGTTCTGAGCTTTGTCACCAAATAATTCGGCAACGCGACTATTAACGTATAAAAACCTACGTTCGCTATCTTTGACATAAATATGGGCATCAATATTATTTAACATGGTATCAAGTAAATAACTTTGCTCGTCTAATTGCGCTTGTAACTTTTTTTCTGCGGTGATATCAGTAGATATGCCACACATACCATCGACGATACCGTCACTATTAAAAAGTGGTTTTTTGACCACTTTAAAAATAAGCGTTTCATTTTTAGCATTGATAAAGTTGCTTTCTTCACTTTCAACCCTGATGGCTTGATCCATAACTAAACGGTCATTTAGTTGTAATTGTTTAGACTGGCTTAAATCAAAAAAATGGCTATCATCAAAGCCAACAACCTCAGCCAAGCTTTTTTCAAACAAGTCTAAAACCGCTTGGTTTGCATAAGTGTATTGGCCCGATAAATTCTTGGTATAAATAAAGGAGTCGACAATGTCTAATACTTCATTCTTTATGCTATCAAAGGCAGTAACGATGTTTTTTTCTTTGCTCAAGCTATATTCCTAAGGTAAAAGAAAGCATGAAGTGACGATTAAAGTGGCTATGGCTAGCAGATTTAAAGGTTAGCATAAAAGTAGCTGAACCCCAAAGTTTCTATAAAACTAAGCAACATAACTGCTATATATTATAGGGTTGTGAAATTTATTTTCGCACAGAGCCACAGCTAGCTTGATGTTTATGTAACGCCAGTCATTGGATAAAAGTGATGGAATTAAGCTGTTGGATTAACCACAGTGTTAGCATTTAAGGCGTTATACTAGCGCTTTTTTACCAGCCATTGTCGTCATTAGCATTTAAAACGAACATTCAATTTGTCTATGCGACTTTAAGTCCAGTTTATATTTATTTAATAGCGTTGTTTCATGGGGCACAGACCTATGGAGAATGATTGCGCCAATTTAAGCTTTTTCATACACGGCAATTTTACCTCGACCTGTTTCTTTGACTTGATACATCATGTTATCGGCATTAACGATCAGACCGTGTAATACCTTGCCGTTTTTCGGGCCGACAACAATACCAATGCTGGCACCAATTTCACATTGTTGATCGCTTGAAATATAGATGGGTTGACTGATCAATGCTAGTAATTCATTAGCCTGGGCTACTATAGATTTTTTTTCAAAATTAACCCGTTGGCGTGCAACAATAAATTCGTCTCCGCCCCAACGAATACAAAGATCGCTAGTTAAGCTGCAATAGGCTTTAAGCCGTTTTGCGGTAGCGATTAACACTTTATCTCCCGCTTCATGGCCGTAGGTATCGTTGACCGGTTTGAATTTATCTAAATCGATCATCATCAGCACAAGATGTTGTTGTTTTGTTATACAATCCAATAAGGCTTCTGCTAAAAATTTTTCACCGGAACGTCGATTAAGTAAATGTGTTAAAGCATCATGATCGGCTTCAAAACGGGTTTGAAATTCTCGCTCTGCACGCTCTGTTACATCATGTATTATCACCTCAATTAAATCACTTTTTCCGTTATTACGTGAGGTGCTGCGTTGCTCAGTTAATTTTGCAAATAAACAATGTAACCACAGGGTTTTATTGCCGATCTTGCATTCGACGTCTAAGGTGATTTGTGAGAGGTTTTTTTCTGCCCGAATACTAGAGAGCAGCTCTTGCAGCTTATCAACATCATTTAACAGCGTTGGAAAATGTAAAGAAGTTAATTTTTTCTCTCCAGCAACGTTAAAGTAGTGGGCAAAAGCTGGATTGAAAGTAGTGATGTTATTTTTTTCATCTAATAAACAAATACCGGCACTGGCTTGTTCAAAGATAAGTCTAAATTTACGCTCTAGTTCTTGAGTTTTTTCCCGTAACGTTCGTTCGTTACTAATGGTTAGGTGCAGTTCATGCATTAACAAGTTAATGCCTCGAGTTAATTTGCCAATTTCATTTTGTTTATCTTGATTAATTAATAGCATGCGCATTGTTTTAGGCTCGCTAGGCTTAATGGTAGCAAAACTATTCGTTAACTTTTGAATAGGACGAGTTAGCCATCGGTGCACTACTAGAGAGACAAAAAAAGCAATAATAATGGAGTGAATTAGCATCAAGCCAAGTTCTTTCTTGAGCGCGGTATTTGCTTGTTGTTGAATGTAATTGTCGTCTGGATAAAGTGTTAGACTGCCGACAATTTCATCATCAATAAAGGGATGGGTTAAGTTAATTACGATGCCATCTTGTTGCTCGCCTACTGTATCGCTGGAGATGGTCATGTCACTCTCCCCTTGCAGCATTGCGCCTTGGACTAAATCATTACTCACCAAGCCATTAATGATTTCTTGTCCTAATTCACGATCACCCAAATAGGCGGAAATAGTTGCGGTTTTAGCCATGGTTTGGGCTAATTGGTTAACCAATAGGTAGTTAGTGTCCTTTTTTTCTTGCAGACCCGAGTAATAGGAGAGAGTAGCTGACGCTAATGCCACTAGAATCGCTACAATAGCAATGGTCAGTGGCACTCTTATATAGAGGTTTTGACTAATTTTCATTAAATCGATATACCACTTTTACGTTATCAGTAAGCTGCTCTATAGGAATGTAGCCAAGAGAATATGGTGAGTTATATAACTTGTTCAGGGCATCTTCAATCGAATTGGCGGCTACCGGGGGCTTAGCGCGCCCAGAAAATAACAGTCTGGCCCAGTAAGCATTAATTTTTTGCTCATTTTTATTAACTAATTGCAGATAAAAGTCATTTTTAAATTGTGAATCTGAGGGTAAATCTAGCGGTTGTGCCAATTCGCCATCGGGAAAGGTTAAATAACGCCCCATGTAAATATCAATGACTTCACGTTTAGATAAGGTATTAATGGTATTGTTTTTATTCACCACCACTACGAACTCTGTGCTTGTAGCGTTATGACTAAAAAAGGCCAACCAGGTAGTTAAAATGAGTGGAAGTTTCATTTTAAAATACCACGCTAGCGCTGAAAGTAAATACATTGACTTTATGTCGTTTTCCGACATCTACGGCGTTATTTATACTCCATAAGCCACCGCCTGTTGGCTTGATGTCAAAATGGTCAATTTGGGCTTTGAGCGCCCAATTGTCTGATATCGGCCACTTTGCACCGATATTAATCGAATGTTGATGTACAACAAGCCTATCAGCAGCGTCTTTTGCCGCAAAGGCTAGCTGTTGAACTGGTAAGGATATTTGTCTCGGTGTGCCTGGTGGAAATTGAGCAGGAGTGACATCGGTGGGCTTGTGACGATTTTCTGATATTGAAATACCAGCAAAAAGCGTTGTACTATCTAGACGATACCCTACACTTAGGTAAGCGTTAAGGTTAGATGAAACAGCCAACCAACCAGACTCTGAAAGCCCAACTTCCGATTGGATTAGCCAATTATCATTATCGTAAGTTACCCCTAAAGCGGCATATTCTATCGTATGGTTTTCGGTGTTGAAACTTGCCGATAACGCAGCGGCTTGCGGCCATATATAAGGTGGCACTGAGTCTAGTAGGTTAATAAACTCATCTAACGACGCTAACTTATAACCACCAAGTTCAGTTCTTGAAACAGAAAAACGCATGGTCCAAGCATCAAGTGCATAAGTTGCGCTGAAGGTGATTAAATTGTCAAAATCAATGAAAAAATCATCACCACTGGCTTTTAACTTTGCGGTGGTGTTACCCGCAGCCAATTTTAGCCGTAAAAAGCCATCGTTTATTGCCTGACTATACTCTATATCTACACCGTCAAAATGCCCGCCAGCGCTGGCAAAAGAGTAATACTCGTGAGGCGGGCGTACCCATAAATAGGCGTATCCCACGTGAGGGTATTCTGATAGTAGATAAAGGTCACTATTTAATCTACCGGCACGAATAGCCCAATTTCGTGCTGGGCGATAACGAATAAAGGCTAACTCAAGAAAACTATCAAAATCGGTATTGGCGTGATCTTGTAAAACGACTTGGACGACAGAGTCCCAGTTTTTAGCCAAGGTGATATTTGCTTGCCCACCTATAATTGAATCACGGGTGGCTGACCATCCGGTATCGTTTTTATTCAAATAGCTTGCAGCAAAGCCGATATCTTTGTTGTCACTGTAACTAAGCGCTAGGGATGCAAAACCACTGAATTGCGCTTTTATGTCATTGGCATAGGAATTATTGGCAAGACAAGTGGAAAATAAAGCCACAGCCATAATAAATCGATAAAACATGTCAAGCCTTATTCAGTTGATAATAGAAAGTAAACGTGGGCAATTTATTTATCTAAACGTTTAAACTTATCTCAACTATAGCATGCACAAAGGCAAGACCAAAAATTTATCTCACTAGAAAATAAACCGTAATATGTGTCAAAATACTGAGTCTATCATCATGTATATAGACGCTAACAAATAACGAATTTTTCGCGTCATTAAGCGATAACGCTGCGTTATTAATGTTGATTGAAATATCTTAGCTTTAATAGCGAAGCTATTATGCAATACTAATTGTCTTAAGTAGCAAAGCCGCGTCGTCAAATTCGTAGCTTTCGATTTTGGCCATTAAATCTTTGAGTTGCTGATGATACGCTTGTTGTGGGGTCATCGACAGTAGTGTACGAATGGTATCTATGGCGGCAACATCATAATTATCGACATCAATAACTAATTGAGCAAGCAGTACTTTACAGGCTGAAAGGTCGAAATCAAGTTCAGTTGGTACTGGATGTTCTAGCTGTGCCAGCGTAGTGAGAATGCGACTTAACTCATCCTGACACTGCGCTATAATCAATGGCTTGATATCATGTTCGACCGCATTATCTTCTAATAATTGGCAATATTTATAAAGCTGCTTAGCGGCAATATTGCCAGCTACTCCTTTTAAGTTATGTGCTAGGTTTTCAATAGTCTCAAAATCCTTGTTACTTGCTGCCGCTGCCATCGATTCAATAGTGTCGGCGTAGTTATCTTTAAATTTCAGCAATAACCGGCGATAAAGTACCTGATCATTTTGTGCTATAGCTAAACCTGCTTTTATGTCGATGCCATCAAGTTCAGGCATAGTGATGGGGCTATTTGTTGCTTGTGATGACAAGGTTTTACTATTATTTGCTATGCTTGGTGTTACCCACTGCGCTAATTTAGTAAATAATTCGTGGGTATTTATCGGTTTACCAATATGTTCATTCATGCCTGACTGTATGGCTTTTTCACGGTCACCAGCCATCACATTAGCGGTCATAGCGATAATAGCTAAATCTTTAAATTTTGGATTTTTACGTATTTCTTTCGTGGCAGTGTAACCATCTTTAACTGGCATTTGGCAATCCATTAAAACACCGTCAAAATATTCACTATTAAGGAAATCTATTGCTTCTTGGCCGTTATTTGCCACCACTACTTCAATACCATGATGATTTAACAGCTCAGTCGCTAGTTCTTGATTTATTTCATTATCTTCAACAAGTAATATTTTAGCGCCTTGTAATGCTCTTTTTGTTGATTGCTCTGCAAGTGCTGTCGATGTAGATTGCAGATTAAGCAGGTCTTTGTGTCCTAAGGCTCTCAATAAACTGTCGAGTAAATTTGTCGAGGTGATTGGCTTACATATGAAGTCATACTTTTCGTCATCATAGAGTGCCTGTGTCGGTAATGCTTGTCGATTAGCTAAGATATGTAATATTGGCAAGGCAATACCGGCATCTCGTATTGAAGTTATATCTGCGCAATTGTTATTATCATTACAGTTAACAAGATCAAAAACTAAACCATCAAATGTGCTAGTTTGCTGCGTTAGTGTAGGTAAAATATCGGCGACAGTAGCATAGATTTCGGCATTAAACCCCAATGATTTCAACATACGCAGCAAAATAGCGCTATAGCTTTCATTGTCTGCAATTAAGGCGATTTTCAATCCTTGAGTTGATGATAAATAAGTTCGTTTAGCTTTAGTTTCATCTAACGCTTGGCATTGATAAGTCATGGTGAAATGAAATTTACTCCCCTTATTTTCTTCGCTTTCTAACCATATTTCACCCCCTAACAATTCGACAAGGTGCTTGCATATCGCTAATCCTAAGCCGGTGCCACCATATTTTCTCGTTGTTGATGCATCTGCTTGGCTGAACGATTGAAATAATTTTTCTTGTTGCTGTGTATTCATACCTATGCCGGAATCACAAATAGAAAACTTTAAGGTCACGTTATCGTCTTGCTTATTAAGGCATGATATCTGTACTTTGATTTCGCCATGTTCCGTGAACTTAGTGGCATTGCTGCCAAGATTAGTCAGTATCTGGCTCAGTCGTAAAGGGTCACCAATTAGCTCGTTAGGCACGTCTTGTTCAACATCAAAAATTAACGCTGTTTTTTTTTCGTGCAGTTTATCAACTAACATATTACTCAGGTTATCGAGAATATCATCTAAGCAAAATGGAATGGTTTCAATATCGAGTTTATTCGCTTCAATTTTTGAAAAGTCCAAAATATCATTGACGATACCGAGTAATGATTCAGCTGCTCGATTAACTTTCACGATATAGTTTTGCTGTTGTGGTGATAAATTTGTTTTTAGTGCTAATGCTGACATGCCAATAATTGCATTCATCGGGGTGCGAATTTCATGCGACATATTGGCTAAAAAATTGGCTTTAGCTTTCACGGCATCTTCCGCTAAAGACTTAGCATGTGCCAAGGTTTGTTCAGCCATTTTTTGTTCACTGATATCGACGAAGGTACCTAATAGACCGCCAATGCTGCCATCGGCCTTAGCAAAGCCTTTTACCCAATACATAGTGGAATGTTCTAAGCCATCCGCGTAAATAAGCGAAACCTCTTTGCGTACCATACCCATTTTCGCAATAACTTCAGTATCTTCTGCTTGATAGGCGTTTCGGTCTGCCAAGGGTAAATATTCAAGATCGAGTACAGTTTTACCAATAATGTCCGCTCTTTTTACATTAAAGGTTTGTTCATAGGATTTATTAACATTAATAAATCGTGAATCTGGCCCTTTGACAAATATTGGGTACGGAATAGTATCAGCTAGCGCTTGCTGGAACAGAATTTGCTCTGCCAATACCATATCATTTTGCTTACGTTCAGTAATGTCTCGAACAATGGCGACGATAAAACGATCGTTATGAATATCAATTGAGTTTACCGTTACCTCAGCGGAGAATTCATCGCCATTTTTGCGTTTGCCGATAAGTTCGAGTAGCTGCTTTTCCGGCTCAGGCTCGCGTAGCAGTCGCTGAAAAACATGTAAACTTTTTTCTTCGGGTAATAACCGATCAATTTTTTGACCAATAAATTCGGCTTTTTCGTAGCCAAACATGGTTAACATTTGAGAATTAACCATACTGAGCTCGCGGTATTTATCTAGCATCATGATGGCATCGGGGGCGGACTCTAATAATGCCAAAAATTGTGCTTTGGCAGCATTGCGTTGAGTAACGTCGATTAAAGTTAAGCGTACCTCTGTTAATACGTCATTTTCATCGTAAACCGGCAGCGCCGACAGCATAGTATCTATGATTTGCGTGTCACTAATTTTAACTGGAATTTCACACTCCAAAAGGTGAGATTTAGTCTGAAATGTTTGGTGCACGAAATGTGCGGGAGCAACAAAGCTTTGCCAGTTTAAGGAGAAAAACACCTCACGTGGTCGTTTAAACATCTGCGCGAATGCACAGTTGTGTTTAATAAACTGACCTTGGCTATTTAACGTAGCATACGCAACAGGTGCGTGTTCATATAACTCCCACATTGCTCGTTCGCGTTGGTGTAACTCTGCGGTACGTTGCTCAACGACTTTTTCTAATTCTTCTTTTGAACGGCGCATATACTTTGTTGAACGCTGTCCCACTGTCACCGTAAAGATATTGGAGGTTAGGGTTAATAATAAGGTGACAAAGGAAATTAACATCAACTTATTGCGTAATGAATTCACCCCTAACATGGCTTCATTAACGTCTATTTCAGTAGCAATACCAAAACCGTACTGATTATCCCATAACCAAGCCCCATAGACGTTAATACCGCGATAGTCGTTATAGCCTGAGACATTAGCGGTAACTTTCTTGTTCGATAGCAAACTGACATTATCTGAGTTTGCGCTATTCATTAAATGATTGGCCATATATGTAAAGGGCATTTGCTGAGTATTAGTGAGGGCATCCGGCGTTTGCATAAGGTTAACTTGCGGGTTTTTAAGTGCTATCAGTTGGTTCTTCTGGTTGTATTTTTGGAAAACGCTTAGGGTGGATAATTGTGCTTCGAAGCGACTTTTAGAAAGCATTTGGCCTTGCTCGCTGACTAAATAACTTTCGCCTGAAGCACCAATGCGGCCTTGTTGCATAATATCTGAAATTTCGCCACTGGTCTGAATTCTTAAGGTTAACGCAGCAATTACTTGATGATTACTATTAAACATTGGCGTAACAATAAACATGCTGTATTGATCTAGTGGATTGCTGATGTTACCAAACATTAAGTTTACATCTGATTTTATTGGCGAAACAAAACGTGTCTCACCGGCAAATACGGCGGCCAACACCTCGGGTTTGTGTTGAGCGATTAAGTTGATTTGACCTAAGTTTTCATTGCGACTTGAGCCGATGTTTATATAGTCTTTGTTGATGACAAAAAAACCTTGGCCTTTGATACTACTTTGACGAAAATATTGACGAATATTCTGTAAAGGTAATGAGGTGATAAGGCTTTCTTGTTGGCTAGATTGTTGCAGTAGCTGCTCGGTTAACTTAGTCATTTTTTCGTCAGCACTAATTTGCAACAACAAGTTTTCTTGGTCACTTATCCAGTCATTGAGTCTTGTTTTTGTTGCCTCTACGACAAACTCGAGGTTTTTTTGTATATTAGCTTGAGTGCTTTTTTCATTATCTTGTAAAGTCAGATAAATCACGCTAAAAATAATCGCTACATTCAATATTGAGATGGAATGGACGATAATCGGAAACCTTTTCGAGGACATAAAAGAGGCTAAGCGTTGTAGGGTAATTAATTTTGGTAGTAATAGCGTTATAGAAATTAAAATCAGTGATATCAGTATCATAAATATTATTAAAGCGGTGCTACCATCGTCCGTAATCTGCTTAACGCTAAAGTGGTTTAAGGCATCTTCGAGTAAAATATTTGCCGGCAAAAAAGGTCTGTCTATCATACCAAGCTGATGATAAATCTCGCTAATTTTTTCCATGCGAGTACGAGCAATGGAGCCAAGAGGAATAAATTTAGCTAAAATTATTTTACTAATTTCGTCAGCTTCAAAGCTTAAATGAGCGTGAGACTTACCTTGATTATTATACTTATCCTCAATGAGTTTAATTATTTCTGCTTTATGATTAAGGGCATATTGCCAGCCTTTGATGGTTGCTTGGCGAATAGCTTGCACGCGTTGAGGGTTGTTTTTAACTTCAGATTCACTGGTGAATAAGTTATCGCCATAAAAATCAATGCCATAATCTCTTGGGTCGATAATGAATATGTCGACATTTTCTTGCTTAAACTTAAAGGGTTCATCGGTGTTATAGATGACAATCGCATCGGTATCACCTTGGACTAAAGCGGAGAGCTGATAACTTTGCTCTTGCAATGTAAATGCGGAAATATTCTGCTTGGCCTGGGTAAGCATCGCGACAATAGGGGCATAATCTTCTAGTTTTGCCTCCATCATGATACGCTTGCCAATCAGGTCAAATGGACTTGAAATCTTGCTAGAACTTAATGTTGCAAGCGTCGCAGGAGAATGTTGAAATATCTGCGCGACAATAACCACTGGTTTGCCCTTGCTTTTGGCTACGACTAAGCTGGAATTGCCAACGCCGTAGTCAGCAATTCCGTCGATAACATAGTCATCAATTGCGCTTTGGCCATCAAACTCTCTTAATTCTACCTCTAAACCTAACTCTTGATAAAACCCTTGCTCCTTTGCTGCATAATAGCCAGCAAATTGAAATTGATGTTGCCAGTTAAGTTGAATGGAAACCTTATCAAGCTCTTGCCCTGTTCCTTGGCTGCTGATAACGAAAGACAATAAACAGAATATGGCGATTAGGCCATGCTTAATGTGGACAATGTTTAGCATACTATTCGGCTACTCGGTGGTGAGCTATTATTCAGGTAATTGCGCTTTAATCGCCAGAATCTGAGCTAAATTACTAAGAAAATCGACTGATTTGCCAGGAAATTATTTACCTGAATCGTCAAATCGCCATGCGTGCCATATTGATCATCAGGTAACTCCTAAGCCATTCTTTTATGTTAAGTGCGTTATTAGCATGTGAAAATTCTATAGTTAAAACATAGCAGTCAGCTATGAAACAGACAATAAAGTGCATTAAATTAAATGATAAATCGGCTGTTTCATTAATCAGAGAGCCAAGTATAGATTATTTTTATTTTAGGCTGCGCTCAGACCACTGCTTTATAATGCTAGCTAGCTGTTCGACACCGTCGGTTAAGGCTGCGGGACCCGGTTGTAAAATATCAGTAGAGTTTATTTCAAAGATATCACCATTTTTTATTGCCGGTATATCTTGCCAACCTGCTCTAGCGGTAACTTTGTCTTGATCAAATTTACGGCCACACCAAGAGGCAATGTAAATGTCTGGTTGCTTGGCAATAACCTCGCTGGCGTCTGCGACAATACGGTTTTTTGCTAATGATTGTGTTGAAAACTCTTGATAGCAATCAATGCCACCAGCGATTTCTATTAATTCGCTAACCCAGCCAATGCCGGTGATAATAGGGTCGAACCATTCCTCAAAATAAACTTTTGGCCGAGCTGGTAACTTTTCCGCCTGCTGTTTAATTCTGCGTAAGTTGTTTTGCATGTCCGTTACCAGTTTCTCACCTTTTTCTGGCTGGCCGATTAAACCCGATAGCGTACGTATCATCTGCAAAATTTCGCTGATACTGCGATGATTAAAGCAATGTACTTGTATGCCTTCTTTGATCAAGTCAGCAACAATATCAGCCTGCATGTCAGAAAATGCTAAGACTAAGTCAGGCTTAAGTGATAATATTTTTTCTGTTCTTGCTGTTATATAAGCACTAACTTTGGTTTTTTCTTTACGAGCCCGTTCTGGTCTCATGGTGTACGCAGAAATACCAATAATTCTATGGTCTTCCTCAATAAGATAAAGTGCTTCGGTCGTTTCTTCTGTTAAGCAGATAATACGCTCTGGCCATTTAGGTTCAGGAACCGAGGTCATAATTTTTCCTTGTTGTTATCTAGAAAACGATATTTTTATCTTATCAAAAGCTTGGGTATAATGATGGCTTTTTTAATCCATTATTTTTTAGATGCATGTAGCCATTTTAATAAGTTTCTTTATTAGACTGAGCTGAACTATTTCATAAATAATAGCAAAATAAGGCACAGAAACTTGTCAGTATTTAACGTTTATTTATTGCGCCATGGAGAGCTTGTGCAAACAGGTTTGTTGTGTGGACACACGGATCTTGCCCTATCGGATAATGGTGAGCAGCAGCTTATTAATGCCACGAAAAACTTAGCTGACATTTCCCATTGCTTCAGTTCGCCGCTGATTCGCTGTCGAAAATTTGCTGAACAGTATTGTCAACAACAGAAACTTTCATTGCAAATTTTTACCGAACTGCAAGAGATGAACTTTGGTGACTGGGACGGGAAGAGCTATCAAGTTCTGTGGCAACCAGAACAGCAAGCAGAGACTTCTTTAACTGAAAAAATGCTAACGCTAGGAAATTTTTGGCAAAACCCTTGGCAATGCCAGCCACCCAATGGTGAGACTATGATAAGTTTTACCAAACGTGTGGATCGCTTTTGGTATCAATTGTTGGCACAACTTGAACAAGCCAAGGGACAACAAAATCAACAAGTAAATACCTTAGTGATAAGTCATGGTGGCGTTATTAGGTACTTGTTGGCTAAAGTGTTGGGCTTACCCTTACCAGGTGTTAACCATATGACTAATATCGATGTACCATATGGTGCGTTAATTCACTTGCAAATTACCATTGATGACAAGGGGCAGGCTTGGTCTAAATTGATGTTATAGCACAGGCGCTTTAATCATTTAGTTTGAACTAAATGCCAGTAAGTAAGGGGGGAGTCGACTGATTTTAATATAGTTTATACTTTTAACTTATATTTCCCTTAAAAATAAACCTTGCTATTTCGACCTAGCTGTCGATAATCGCGCCATTAATTTAATAATGTAGCATTCAATTTAGTTATTCATATCTCTAAAGGTAATGAATATCTATGGCTGGGAATGTGGTGAAAGTCCACAACTGTACCCGCAACTGTAAACAGAGCGATATGTTAACCACTGAGTCATTTTGAAATAAAGTGATCTGGCAAGGGGCATGTCTAGATGCTGTAAGTCAGGATACCAGGTGAATTTTTCGCATTAATTACCACGTCGAGCGGGTTACTCGGGTTTTGGATGTTTTTTCATTTTTGACGCTGTCACTTTTGATGATAAATCTACTCTCTACAACCGCTAAATCGTCTCGACATTGATCACATTATATCAGCCAATTTACGCTTTGGTTTGATATTCATTGGGTTATGAAATGTTTGATATTGACGCGCTTAGTTGCCAGCACTCAGAAAAAATTCAAGCGATAATTGACAGTAAAACTAAGCCATTAGGTGCCTTGGGGCAACTGGAATATTTAGCCAAGCAAATCGCTAAAATTCAGCTGACAGCAAGTGCCTTTGGCGCTCCTGGTCATCATGCACCTAAATTACAACTTAAGGTTCCTCATCTAACGATTTTTGCTGGCGACCATGGTGTTGCGAGCGCAGGGGTGTCGATTGCGCCCAGTGAAGTCACCAGCCAAATGGTGGCCAATTTTGCTAGCGGTGGCGCGGCAATTAATGTTTTTAGTCAACAGCTCGGTTGGCAGCTCAATATTGTCGATGCTGGAATTTTACAGCCGGTTTTATCATCAAGCGTGATAGTGCAGCGTTTAGGGGCTATTACTCAGCCGATTCATCAATGCGCCGCCATGACACAAGCGCAAGTTGAGCAAGGCTTTGCTTATGCTAAGCAGCATGTTGCTCAGGTTAAAAAGACTGGCTGTAATATTATCGCTTTTGGTGAAATGGGTATTGGCAATACCACTATAGCGTCGACAATAATGGCGACAGTGATGGGGATTCCTGCCAGTGCAGCGGTTGGCCGAGGAACAGGTGTAGCTGACGATGTACTGCTAAAAAAACAACAAGTGGTTGCACAAGCTTTAGCACTTCATCAAGAAAATCTAACGGATACTGAGTCTATTTTACGCTGTATAGGCGGCTTTGAAGTGGTACAGATCACCGCGGCGATGTTAGCGGCGGCAGAACATCGCATGTTAATTGTTGTCGATGGCTTTATTTGTACCGCTGCCGCCATGTTGGCCATTAAGGCGAATACTAACGTCAAAGATTACATGGTATTTGCCCATTGCTCTGGTGAAGAAGGTCACGCAAAAATGTTGCAATGGCTGCAAGTGAAACCGTTATTAAATTTAGGCTTACGATTAGGTGAAGGTACCGGCGCTGCATTAGCGCTGCCCATCATCCAAGCTGCCGTGGCTTTTTATAATGATATGGCCAGTTTTGCTGATGCCGAGGTAACCGATGTTACCTAAGCGCGAGCTCTTAAAATCACAATGGCAATTGTGGCTATTGGCGGTGAGTTTTTTTAGCCGTATTCCGGTGAAAATGTGCACTGATATTAGTGCCAGCATGCTAAATGAAGCCAGTCGATATTTCGCCTTAGTCGGGGTGTTAATTGGCGCCGTTTCAGCGCTGGCCTTTTATCTCTGCGCTACTGTTATGCCACTTGAAATGGCACTGTTAATTGCTATGGCCAGCAGTGTTTTGCTAACTGGCGCGTTTCACGAAGACGGTTGGGCCGATGTTTGGGACGGTTTTGGCGGTGGCTGGACAGTAGAAAACAAACTTAGCATTATGAAAGATAGCCGTTTAGGCACTTATGGTGCAACGGCATTGTTTTTTATCTTGATGATCAAATACCAAGCATTATTAGCATTAATTTATCATGATTTAGGCGCTATTGCCTCAGTAAATCAAGCGCTTAATCTGTTGGCTGTTTTAGTCTTAGGGCATTGTTTAAGTCGCGTGCTAGCAACCAGCTTAATTGCTGATATGCCCTATGTCAGTGAAGATGCTAGCTCAAAAGTTAAACCGTTAGCGCAAGCACTGTCAAAGCAGAGTTACTTGATTTTGCTTGCCACCGGCACTGTTGTGCTTTTGTTTACTTTATCTTTTAGCCTTGCGTGGCAGCTGGTGGTTATTTTATTACTGACCCGTTGGTGCATAAAACGCTGGTTCACTAAACAATTGGGCGGCTATACCGGCGACTGTTTAGGCGCGGCTCAGCAACTATCAGAAGTGGTTATTTATATCGCGTTATTATCACTGTCATCGGTGGGGTTATGATTAATATACGGTTAATTATTGGTGGTGCCCGCTCAGGTAAAAGCTCATTGGCTGAGCATTATGCAAAATCGTCAAACTTGCCGGTAATTTATATCGCGACCGCACAAGCATTAGATATTGAAATGCAGCAAAGAATTACTCAACATCAAGCTGACCGACCTGAACATTGGCAATTACTAGAGTCGCCTTTGTTATTGGCACAGACCATTGAATCGGCAATTGCTAACACTCGCTTAGCTAATGCTAATGTAAAGTCTGCCATCACAGATCAAGAACAGGGCTGTTGTATCTTAGTTGATTGTTTAACGCTTTGGCTCACTAACAGTTTGTGCCAGCAAGGTTTAAACAATGACAAATTCGTTGATGGTAATGGAGATTGTTGGCAGCAAGAAAAACAGCAATTGTTAGCGTTATTAGCGCATATTCAGCAGCATGAAAACAATGAACAAGCAAAGCTGGAGCTTATATTAGTCAGTAATGAAGTGGGTCACGGCATAGTGCCGATGGGGGCGTTGTCGCGTGAATTTGTTGATCAGGCCGGTTGGTTACATCAAGCCATTGCCCATATTGCTGATCATGTTGAATTTGTTATGGCAGGCTTGCCATTAAGCTTAAAATCGCCGGACAAGGTTAACAATAAGGCTTCATTGTGAAAACATTAATGGTGCAGGGCACGACCTCAGATGCTGGGAAAAGTACGTTAGTTGCCGGACTATGTCGAGTATTAGTGAATGCCGGATTTAATGTCGCGCCATTTAAACCACAAAATATGGCACTTAACAGTGCGGTTACCAACGATGGTGGTGAAATTGGTCGCGCTCAGGCGTTGCAGGCCATAGCGGCGAAAGTAGCCGCACGGGTTGATTTTAATCCTATTCTGTTAAAGCCTAATAGTGATACCGGTGCACAAGTCGTCATCCACGGTAAAGCGATATCCAACATGGAAGCCGCTAAATATCACGATTATAAAAAAGTTGCGATGCAAGCGGTATTAGCGTCGCATCAACGTTTGGCTAATGATCATGAGGTATTGTTAGTTGAAGGCGCTGGCAGCCCCGCTGAAATTAATCTTCGAGCTCATGATATTGCTAATATGGGCTATGCCGAAGCGGTAGATTGTCCGGTTATTTTAGTGGCGGATATTGACCGTGGTGGTGTTTTTGCTCACCTTGTGGGTACGCTAGCGCTATTGTCAGAGTCAGAACAAGCTAGAGTAAAAGGTTTTATTATCAACCGTTTTCGCGGCGATATAAAACTACTTGAATCTGGCTTAGATTGGCTTGAACAGCGCACAGGCAAACCTGTATTAGGGGTTTTACCTTATTTGCATGATTTAGCCTTAGACGCCGAAGATGCCGTTGCGCTGGATAATAAAGTCACGCAAACGAAAGTGAAGATTCTGGTACCATTGTTGCCCCATATGAGCAACCATACTGACTTTGATCCACTGCGTTTACAGCCTAATATCGATTTGCAATACATAAAAATGGGTCAATCACTACAAGGGGCCGATTTAATTATTTTACCGGGCAGTAAGAACGTCACATCTGACCTAAGGTTTTTACAGCAACAAGGTTGGCAGCAAGAAATTGAGCAGCATTTACGTTATGGCGGAAAATTGCTCGGCATTTGTGGTGGCTATCAAATGTTGGGTAAGCAGATTTTTGATCCCGAGCATATTGAATCACCTATCGAACAAATGGCGGGCTTAGGGTTATTAGATTTCACGACCACGCTGACCCATAACAAAACCTTGTGCCAAGTCTCTGCCAGCATGCTGCTGAACGGTGAAAACTGTCAGTTAACCGGCTATGAAATACATTGCGGTGTTTCTACTGGCCCGGCGTTGAATGCGCCATTGCTAAATATTCATCATAAGTCGACAGCACAGCCAAAAAGCATGCCTGATGGTTGTATCTCAGACGACGGAAAAATTATCGCCACTTATCTCCATGGTTTTTTTGATTGTCCAGAGCCAACCCAACTAGTGCTAAATTGGTTAGGCGTTAAAAACTTACAAAGTCCGCTGGTTGATATTAATCAGCATCGAGAAATACAACTCGAGCGCTTAGCTGATGTGTGTAACGAGCATTTAGCCATGGATAAAATTTATCAAATCATTGATCAAGGTGTTGATACGCCAAGTAATACCCAAGCCTTGATTTAACAGAAAAAGTTTAAATAAGCGACAGTAGCTAAATACTTTAGTTACTGTTTTATATAGTAAGTTTGAGGGAAGAAGATGAAATTTCTTCACTGCCCCCGCAACGGTGTTCATGGCTTTGCTATGTCAGTCCGAGCACTTGAACGTACTTAATTAAACCGCGTTAAGCGTGGTAATACAAATGATGCGGAGGGCATCGTTAATGAGGTCATATGAACATTAAGCAAAATAACATTTTTAAAAAATCATTATTAACACTCGCTGTTGCGGGTGCAATGTCGACAACTTTTATCGCCGCTGCAAATACTAACAATGCAGTAAAAGATATCGAAGTTTTAACGGTAACCGCAACACGCTCAAGTTTGAACATTGACGATGCGCTGACCAGCCAAGTGGTGATCACGCGTGCTGATATCGAGCTAGCTAATCCTATTTCTATTTTAGATCTCTTGTCGTCAGTGCCAAGTATTGATGTCGCGTCAAACGGTGGCAAAGGTCAAACCGGCGCTATTTTTATGCGTGGTACCAGCTCAGATCATACTTTAGTGCTTATTGATGGTGTGCGGGTGAGTTCTGCGACATCTGGCGGCACAAGTTTGAATACTATTTCACCAGAGATGATTGAGCGTATTGAAATAGTGCAAGGTCCACGCGCAGCGTTATGGGGCTCTGATGCTATTGGCGGTGTTATTCAAATATTTACCCGTCAGTTAGCCGATGGCGAATTATTTGTTGGCGCAAGTTTTGGTAGTGACAACTATAAAAAATATAAAGCGGGTGCGGGTATTAGCCATGGCGACGGTCAAACCTCTATTACCATTAGTAAAGAATCAAGCGATGGTTTTGATGTGCAACAAGGCAGTGAAACGGATGATGATGGTTTTGACTTTACCTCGGTTGCGATTAGAGGTCAGCAAAAAATCACTGAGGACTTTTCAGTAGATTGGTTATTATCAAGTGATAGTGGTGATAATGAATACGATGGTTATTATAATGGCTCGGACTTTAAAAACCATGCGTGGTTAGTGCGAGCTAATTATGCCGCAAAGATTAGTGGTATCAGCAATAATACTATTTTTTCTCTTGGTCAAAATCGCGACAGTATTGATAGTTTAAGGGATGGTGAATTACAAAGCGTCTTTGAAACCCGTCGCGATCAATTTTCAATGGTTAATAACAGTCAGTTTTCGGATGAATTACAAGTAAATCTTGGTGTTGATCATTATCAAGACGATGTATCAAAAAGTACATTAAGTGTTTTTGATCCTACAAGTGGATATGTTGTTGGCAAGAGAGATACTACAGGTGTCTTTGCACACACGCTTTATACCAGTAATGCCTGGACTTATGAAGCAACGTTACGCCATGATAATGTTGAAGATATAGAGTCAGAAAATACTTATAACTTAGGTTTAGGTTATCAAGTAAATGCCGATAGTCGAATTGTGGCTAATTACGGCACAGGTTTTAAAGCGCCGACCTTTAATGATTTATATTACCCTTTTGGAGGCAATAAAGACTTAGTTTCTGAGTTTTCTAACTCAGCGGAAATATTTTTCGAAACTAAAATTTCAGCGATAAATGCCAGTGTTAATTTTTATCATAGTAATGTTGATAATCTTATTGTTTGGGACGCTAGCGTTAGCCAATCGGGCAATATTGAAGAAGCTGAAATTAAAGGTGTTGAATTTGCACTTAACTTCGAAAAACTTGGTGGTGTTCATGACTTTAATGCGTCGTATACCGATGCAGAAGATAAACAGACTAATGAGCAGTTAATTCGTCGAGCAAAAGAGAAGTTTAACTATAAATTTACCACCCGATTAAGTGAAGCTGATCTTTATGTCGAATATCAGTTTATTGGTGCAAGAACTGATAGTGTTTATGGTATTGGGCAAGTAGATTTACCCGCTTTTCAGTTGCTTAACCTAGGCTTGAATTATGATGTCTCAGATAACTTCAGTATATCTTCTCGGGTGACTAACTTGTTAGATAAACGCTATGAAACGACGAGCAGTTACAATAGCCAAGAACGCGCACTTTATTTTGGCATTACCTACCACAACTAGGCGGTATCGATATTGTAGCGTTTAACCCTGTTGGTAAGGTTTAAAGAGCGATAACATAGTAAAGGCACCTATTGGGTGCCTTTTTTATCATCAAGCAGATAAAAATTAAATGTAATACTTTTCCCGAGAATGATGTCTATACCAAACTTAATAGAGTTGATATTGGCCGGTTATTTACTGTTGGCGGAGCCAGTTCTTTGATGGTCTAGCAGATGCAGAAAATACGCGCGGCTTAGCAAGGTTGTGATTAAAAAATGGCGTAATATAACTGTGTTTTTACTGTTCGTCGCTAGCGCTTTGTTGAAATTTCGGATTTATTCAATAGCACCATTAGGTAAAGCTAATGCTCATAAATGTCAGTGTAAATCTGCGCTAGAGCCGCTTAGTTTATGCGACTTTATTTTCACAATAATATTTACACAATAGCGGCTAATATCAGTGCTGAAATACTATCGCTGTTAGTCGTGTATCTTGCTGGCAAAACAACTTATATAAATGCAGTTGATTTTCAGCTCTAACTAAGTTGTGCCTAGGGTAAGTGGTTTTAAAGTACTTATCACCATTTAAGTAGTCAGTTAAAAACCGAATACTGAGCATAAAGGGCATTAACTTGATGCCCAGTAATAAACTTGTCTGCTCAAGGGAGGTTAGCGCGCCATTAAAACCAGCAATATAAGCCTTGGTTAATGCTGCTAAAATATCAAAATCAATGACCATCGCATCTAGCTCGGCACTGTCTTCGGCAATTGAGGCACAGCAACTGCGTACCATATCGCCAAAATCATGCATCAGATAGCCTGCCATGCAAGTGTCTAAATCAATCACTGCTACTGGCTTATTGGTCTCTTTACTAAAGAGTAAGTTGTTAATTTTAGTATCGTTATGGGTGACACGCAACGGTAATTCTCTAATGATTTCAGCAACACTGTCGATAAAATCTTGTTGAGATAGCATAAAGTCAATAGTTGCCTGAGCTTTACTGGGTATAGTATCCGAACAGTTTGCTATTGCCTGACTAAGTTGTTTGACGCGCATAGACAAATCATGAAACTGTGGAATTATCTCAGCTAAATTTTCGCTGTCAAAATCACTGAGTGCATTGGTAAATTGTGCAAAGGCACTAGCGACATCACTGGCTTGCTCTATGTTAGCGATAGACTCTAAGGTATAGCAGTTTTCTATGTAATCTAGGCCCCGCCAATACTGGCCTTGAACATTAACATGATTGTTATTGTCTTGGCTACGTAGTTGCCCGATAGGCATTAACGCATACTCGTCAACAGCGCACTTAGCTTGCAAATGTCTGCTGATCAAATCGGCATTATTGATTACCTGCTCTGGGCTAGGAAAAACCTGCTGATTTAACTTTTGTAAAACGAAGCTTTTATCATTAGCTTTAACTAAATAGGTGCTATTAATCAAGCCATTACCGAGTAAAGAAACTTGACAATTCTCTAGCGCATACCCCAATTGAGTTAAGACTAATGCCAGTGAGTTTTTGGGCGATTTTTGGGTCATTATATTTGATTTACTGATGCGTGCACGGCAACATAAATTCGCTTTAACCGAATAGTGAAGATATGTTAAGTCATCGGCTGTCAGATGGGAAGTTTTCAGTTACCTTCATGCATTGTTGACGAAAATATCATTACAGCATTATTAGAGTAAGTTTTTTGTCAGTTACAGGGGCAGAGAGATGGTAAAGCAGGCACCGGTTGGCACATGACTTGGCATGGTTTTATTGAAATTTTCTGGCGCGTTTTCTGCCCCTAGTTCAGTGCTGTTTTTCGCGTGAATGGTGCCATTATGCCAATGAACAACTTTAGCCGATATCGCTAAACCTAAGCCAAAATGCCCAAGCTCACGAGAGCGATCAAGATCGAGTTTAACAAAGGGGTCGAAAATACTCGCTATACTCTGTTCGGGTATACCTTTACCATCATCTTTAACGCAGATGTGTAAGCGGTTATTCTGACAATAAGCGGAAATTGTTACTGTGCTTTTGGCATATTGCACGGCATTACTGAGTAAGTTTTGGATAGCTCGATAACACCAATGAAAATCAATTGATAAGCTTATTGCTTGGTTAATGAATTCACTGTTGGCTTGATAGTTAAGTGTTACGTTATGTTGTTCAGCAAGCGATTGGAAGTCATTATTAATGGTTTCTAGAAATTGATTTATATTGATCATTTCACGCTTTAAAAGAAAGCCTTGACGCTCCATACCAGCATAATCTAAAAATGCCGTGGTCATTTCTTCCATGCGAGTCAATTCAGTTTCCATACGAGCAAGGTAGATATCCTTTTTTGTCAGATCTCTGGTATCCATAGCCGCCTCAACACCGAAACGTAAGCACGACATAGGTGTGCGTATATCGTGTGACATACTGCGGGCAAGAATTTTATTATCGGCGACTAATTTTTCAATTTGCGCCGCCATACGATTAAAACTATTCTCCAATAAGCTGATGTAAGAAAAGCGGCTTTGTGGCATACGCGCATTTAAATGACCAGCACCAATTTTTGCCGCGGTATTGGTCAGTAAATATAAACGCCGTGTTAATGGGAATAGCCAGACTAACAGGATAATACAAACGCCTAAATAGAGTATTGCGGTCAGCAAAATATTGATGTTTTGGTCTTCTAGCTCTAGTGCAGGTAATGATAATTGCATTACGTAATCAGGATGCTGAGAAAGTTTTTTTATTAAATAGGGTTGGGTTTCTGACGCTAACAATAAGCCGCCGGTTTGTGTTAATTGCTGGTTGAGTTCTTTGGGTAAGGCGATATTTTCGCTTTTATCTAAGTGCAGTTTCACTTGATATGCTTGACTCAACTCTTCACTAAAGGTGATTAATTTTTCAAGTTCGGTGGCTGAAAGTTGCAGGTCAAAACCTTCTATCAACTGATGATAAATGGCATATTCGCTTTGCACTTGCTCGGGAGCTTGTTTAGCAACAATTTTATCTAGTCCCCAAGTAATAATAAAAAGTGAACCCATAACCGTTAAAATAATACTGATATATAAACGACGCATAGTTAGACTTTTATCTCACTCTCGGAGCCCCAAGCATCGGCAACAAATAGATAACCTTTGCCCCAAACGGTTTTAAACTTTTTTGGCTTTTGTGGGTCATCATTAAATATTTTTCGTAAGGTGGATAACATGACGTCAAAACGACGATCTTGGCCATCATATTCACGATTTTTTAGTGCTTTAAATACCGTGTCGCGATCAACAACTTCACCGGCATGACGGGCTAAAAAGCATAAAAAGGCGAATAAACTCGTTGATAAATCTATTTCCTTGCCTTGATAAGTGACGCGGTTTGCTTCGATGTTGATTAACAGGTCACCGTGCTGGATATCAGATGAAACATCAACAACCGGTGTGGTTTGTTTTAATGCCCCAGATATACGAGCCAATAAAGCCCGTGGTCGTACCGGTTTAATGACATAGTCGTTTGCACCGGCTTCTAGGCCAATGACTTCATCAAACTCATCGGCGCGTGCGGTTAGCATGATAATAGGGGTTTGCAGCTTTTGTCGAATTTGCCGGCAAACTTCAATACCATTTAAACCGGGTAGCATCACATCAAGTAAGACCAGATCCGCCTGAAACCTATCTAGGCATGCCATCACTTTGTCACCGCGTGTGCAGTGCATGACTAAAAAACCTTGTTCGGTTAAATACTCGCGCACCCAATCGCCCAAAGTAAGATCGTCTTCTACTAATAAAATTTTTGCTAATTCATTCATTATTTTACCTAAAACAAACGCCATCGACGTTTTCTCGGAGAAGCTTTATGTACCCAACTGACTTCGATATGAGTATCGGCTATCACTTGTTCGCTGTTATTTTCTACCAGTGTATATTGCACACTTTTACTAGATTCAAATTCAAATATTAGGGTGTTTTGTTGTTGATTGTACCAACAGTCTAAAGCTTTATTGGTGCCAACTTGATAAATACAATAGTTGCCGATAATTGGCGCTTGCCAACGCAAGGTTACGGTGGCAAAACATTGTCGTCCTTGAGTTAACGTGACGCATTTTGCCGGCATTGCTGATAATAGGGTACTGAGGTTGATTTCAGCCGATTTTTGTTGCGCTGAAACCGTAAATGTCAGACAGTAAGAAGACATTAATAAGACAATTCCTATGTCCCATTTAGAATACATATAGCACCCCTAGCATTACCTGAGTCACGTGTTGGGTGTCGACAAGCGGGCTTTCTTTGGCACTCTTTGAATAATAACTGTGGGTTACACCACCGGTAAATGACCATTTATCCGCAATCGGATATTGGGCAAATAACTCTAGTTGTATGCGGTCGCCAGCATCTGATTGATGAAAAGGGCGCGCAGAACTAACTTCATTTGCGTCAATACCGTAATAATAATCCATTACCTTTTCTGAGTAATGGGTATATCCGGTACTGAGATAAATATCCCAATTTCTATACGGCAAGACATAGCTATAAAAAACATCGATAATCCAGCCGTCAGCGTCACTTAAGGGCGATAGTGTGGCAAAATCAACTGATAATACTGAGTTATGATGATATCTTGAATAACGCAGACCAATGCCGTTGCCAGCAGAGCGCTCTTTAAGCCCTTCTAATGTGGGAATGTTTTTGTTGGCGTGGTCAATGATATCTTTGGGGGTGTAACTGGGAAGGTAAGTTTTACTAATAAAATCTAGCTCCCATTCAGGTGTTACAACAAGTTGATAGCCAAACTCAGCACCTTGAAGTATTCCAGAGGCACGTCGGTGATTAGATTGAATAAAAAAGCCTTTGTAATAGATATCAAGTAAGAGTGATAAACCAAGACGGTATGGCCCATTTCCTTGGTCTTGACCTTGAAGTAGCGATGGATTATAGATTAAAGCGATATTCCCCATGGCCTGCCAGCTAAAGGTTTCATTGAATACAGTAGTTTCATTCTTGGGGATTTTTTCATTCGCTGAACTGAAAAAAGCGCTGACCAATAATATTATGCCAATGAACGTAAGTAAGCACTTAGCTGGCATAATGAAACCTTTGATATTGTTGAAGTGTGATCATGTTTTTATACTTTTCTATATTATTTTTATTTTGAACTTACATGTTATCAAATGTAAGGTAGTTTCGGCATAGCAGAGCACTGAAAAAATGTTTAAAAAATGTAAGAATAATACCTCGCTAAGCTAATTTTATTGATGACCCTAGTCGCTAATGCGCGTGCTTACGTGCTAAACGTTTTAAATTATTAATGGCCGCAGACGACTTTGAGTAAGCTAGCACTATTTCTCGGGTCAATTGTAAGCCTGCTATTGGCC
Source organism: uncultured Colwellia sp. (assembly GCA_963977145.1). GTDB lineage: Bacteria > Pseudomonadota > Gammaproteobacteria > Enterobacterales > Alteromonadaceae > Cognaticolwellia. The sequence continues at coordinate 24,235 of CAXBNP010000028.1, read as the reverse complement.
TAAAAACTACGTCGCTTTGCTTAATAATTTCACTATGGGCTGGTAAAAATGCACAACCTAAACCCGCATGTACTAATCCAAGTGCATAGTCGATAGTGGTGATTTTTGCTCGTACGTCAAGGCTAATGCCCGCCAGTGCTAAGGTATCTTGTAAATTGTTCCAAGCACTGCAAGGTGTGCGTTGAATAAAAGGTAAGCCATCTAGCTGCTTTAAAGTGATGGTATCGTTAAGTGCAAGTATGTGATCATAGGGTAGGGCCAACAAATAGTCTTCATGCCACATATCGATATACTGTTCACTTTCACTGAGTTCATCTTTTAAAATAATGCGTGCATCAACGTTTTCGGTATGGGGCATTAAAGTCAGTTCAACATAGGGTTTTGCTGCGGTAAAATCTTTTAGCAGTAAACTCATGCGCTCAACACCTAATCCACGGGTAACACCTAAGTTAAAAGGCTGTTGACTGGTTTTTTCTGAAAAAATAGTTTTGATTGCCCCGGCTTGTCCTAACAGTTTCTTGGCTAATGGAAAAAGTTTTTTACCTTGCTCCGACGGCGTGACACCGCGGGCATGGCGAATAAAAAGCTGGACGTTAAGCTGTTGCTCCAATTGTGCTATAGCGGTTGATATTGAAGGTTGGGCAATAAAACAGGCTTTTGCCGCGGCACTAAAGCTTTTTAATTCATAGACTGAAATAAAATAATTGAGTGATTTTAAATCCATAGTTATCTTTTTTTCTTACATATAGGTAAAAACTATAGCAGATAACGAAAAATAATATTTTAACTTTGGCTAACTTTTGCTTATTATTTTTGCACTTTCATTTTCAGTAGGTAATTTCATGTCTAATTCAAGTAGTGCACACCGTCCCTCGTTTAAGTGGCAAGATCCGCTTTTATTGGAGTCTTTATTGTCAGAAGAGGAGCGAATGATCCGCGACAGTGCACATCAATATTGCCAGGAAAAATTAATGCCAAGAATATTAATGGCAAACCGCAATGAAGTGTTTGATGTTGAAATTATGCGCGAACTCGGTGAGCTGGGCTTATTAGGCGCTACGTTACCTGAAAAATATGGCTGTGCTGGCGTAAATTATGTCACTTATGGTCTAGTTGCACGAGAAGTTGAACGTGTTGATAGTGGCTATCGCAGTGCCATGAGTGTGCAATCGTCACTCGTTATGCACCCTATCTATGCTTACGGTAGTGAAGAGCAAAGAATGAAATATTTACCTAAGCTTGCAACGGGTGAATATATTGGTTGTTTTGGCTTAACTGAACCTAATTCAGGCTCAGATCCAGGAAGTTTATCTACACACGCCACGGCTGTTGATGGCGGTTATCGTATGACAGGTAATAAAATGTGGATCACTAACTCACCGGTGGCAGATATTTTTGTGGTTTGGGCCAAGCTTGACGGTGTTATTCGTGGCTTTATTTTAGAAAAAGGCATGACAGGTTTAAGCGCACCAAAAATTGAAGGTAAATTTTCATTACGGGCATCAATTACCGGTGAAATCGTTATGGACAATGTTTTTGTGCCGAGCGAAAACCTTTTACCCAACGTTAAAGGCTTATCAGGGCCATTTGGTTGTTTGAATAAAGCACGCTACGGCATTGCTTGGGGCGCTTTAGGTGCGGCAGAGTTTTGTTGGCATGGTGCGCGTCAATATACCCTTGACCGTGAGCAATTCGGTCGTCCGTTAGCGGCTACACAGTTAATTCAGAAAAAATTAGCCGATATGCAAACAGAAATTACCACGGGCTTATTGGCTTGTTTACAAGTCGGTCGTTTAATGGATTCTGATCAGTTAGCACCAGAAGCGATATCGCTGATTAAACGTAACTCTTGTGGTAAAGCATTAGAAATTGCTCGAACTGCCCGTGATATGCATGGCGGCAATGGTATTGCTGATGAATTTCATATTATTCGCCATATGATGAACCTTGAAGCGGTGAATACCTATGAAGGTACACATGATGTTCATGCCTTGATACTCGGTAGAGCGCAAACTGGTTTACAAGCATTCTACTAATAAAATGACAAAAATAAGGCGTAGTTAATACGCTTTATTTTTACGCTTCTTTTGATGTTTTTAAATCATCTTGCAACGTTAATTTTCAACGACAATAATAAAAATTCCCCGTGGAGATATAATGTCTGATCGTAATCAGTTGGTGAAAGAAAATTTTATCAATTTTGTCCGAGCCCGAACCTTACCTGAATCAACTTGCACGTTAAGCCCTAATGATGTCGGATTGAGTGCAGCTGAAGTCATTGATCTATTTGAAACACAAGTGATGAGTCGCCACCTTGACTTACAATCGCGAGTGATGCAGAAAAAAGGCCAAAGTTTTTATACTATTGGTAGCTCTGGTCATGAGGGGAATGCTGCGTATGCCAAAGCATTTCGTCCAACAGATATGGCTTTTCTACATTATCGCAGCGGTGCGTTTGTTATCCAGCGCAGTAAACAAGTACCAGGACAAACGCCGTTATATGACATGCTATTGTCATTTTCCGCATCAAAAGATGATCCTATTTCTGGTGGTCGCCATAAAGTACTTGGCAGTAAAGCACTCGCTATACCGCCACAAACCAGTACCATAGCGTCGCATTTACCCAAAGCCATGGGAGCTGCTTACAGCATTCCACTCGCTAAGCGTTTAGCGCATCAAGGTGAAATTCCTAATGATGGTGTGATAATTTGTAATTTTGGTGATGCGTCATCGAATCACTCAACTACACAAGGGGCAATTAACAGTACGGCTTGGGCGGCATATCAGTCGATTCCTATGCCCATTGTTTTTATCTGCGAAGATAATGGTATTGGTATTTCAACAGCAACACCGGAAGGTTGGATTGCGGCTAATTATGAAAATAGAGCCGGCTTAACTTATCTCTATTGCGATGGATTAAACATTTTAGATACCTACCAAACAGCAAAAGAAGCTGAACGCATAGCTCGAGAATTGCGTAAACCGGTGTTTTTGCATATCCGCACTGTGCGTATACTTGGCCATGCGGGCTCTGATGCTGAGTTTGTTTACCGCGATATGGCCGACATTACCGCGACAGAATTCCAAGACCCGCTATTGCATACAGCGCGCATTATTTTAGAAAACAATATTTTAAATCCAGAACAACTGATTGAAATATACCAAAATATTGAAAATCGTATTGCGGTAATTGCTGAAAATGCCGCTAGCAAAGAAAAATTGACCAGCGCAGATGCGATAATGGCGAGCATTATACCAGAGCAACATAAAGCACGTAGTTCAGTGGTGGTGAGCGATAAAACCCGGGCAGAAATTTTTAAACATGAAAAACATAATCTGCCTAAAAAGCAGCATTTAGCAAAATTAATCAACTGGGCATTGATGGACTTAATGGCCGAATATCCCAATATTGTTATGTGTGGTGAGGATATTGGCAAGAAAGGCGGTGTCTATAACGTTACGGCTAAATTGGCTGAGCGTTTTAGCAAGAACCGAGTGATCAACACCCTATTAGATGAGCAAACGATTTTAGGTACTGCAATAGGTCTAGCCCACAACGGATTTTTACCTATACCAGAGATCCAGTTTTTAGCTTATGTGCATAACGCTGAAGATCAAATTCGTGGTGAAGCAGCCACATTACCGTTTTTCTCCAATGGCCAGTTTACTAACCCTATGGTTATTCGCATTGCGGGCTTAGCTTATCAAAAAGGCTTTGGTGGCCATTTTCATAATGATAACTCCTTTGCTGTTTTTCGCGATATTCCAGGCTTAATTATTGCTTGTCCTTCAAATGGCGCTGATGCGGTTGAAATGATGCGTGCTAGTGTGCGCTTAGCGCAAGAGCAACAGCGTATGGTGATATTTTTAGAACCCATAGCGCTATACATGGCGAAAGATTTACACCAAGAAGGCGATGGTTTATGGACCTTTGAATACCAACCTCCGGCATTGGCAGATAAGACTATTGATTTAGGTGTTAAGGTTGCCGGCTCAGGCAAGCAACTGTGTATTTTAACCTATGGGAATGGCAATTACTTATCGCGCCAAGCACAAGCGAAGTTGGCTGAGCAGGGCATTGATGTCCGCGTTGTCGATTTACGTTGGTTAGCCCCACTAGATGAAAAGGGTATTTTGGCGCAAGTGAATGCTTGTGACAATGTACTTATTGTCGATGAATGTCGTCAAACCGGCTCAATTAGTGAAGCTTTAGTAACTTTAATTCATGAAAAAGCGCGTCACGGTCATAAAATAAAACGCGTGACCGCCAGTGATAGTTTTATACCACTTGGCGCAGCAGCCTATGAAGTGTTGCCATCGCTTGAAAATATTATCGCCGCTGCCAAGGAGATCTGCCAATGAGTTCGTTAGAGAGTGAAACAGTTAACAAAGCGGTAACAGCGATGAGCAAAAAAAAGCAAAGGGCCGTAGTGATTTGTCCGGGCCGAGGGACTTACAATAAAGAGGAACTGGGTTATTTACAGCGTTTACATAGCGATAAAACCGAAATAATTTCACTGATTGATGATTTTCGTGACAGCCAAGGACAGATGAAAGTGTCCGAACTTGATGGCATGGAAAATTACAGTATGCGCGTACATACTGCCGGTGAAAATGCTTCAGCACTTATCTATGCCTGTGCGCTCTCAGATTTTCAGGCCATCAATAAAGATGAGTTTGATATTGTCGCGGTTACCGGAAACTCGATGGGCTGGTATATCGCGTTGGCTGTAGCTGGAGCCTTAAAGCCAGATAACGCTATTGAGCTAATTAACACCATGGGTTCGATGATGACCAAAGGTGTTATTGGTGGGCAAATGATCTACCCGATCATTAACGAGGATTGGCAAATAGATGGTGCGCAAGAGCAACAAGTCATGCAGTGGTTAGCTCAGGCGAATCAACAAAGTGACTGTGAAGTTTATGTCTCGATTAATTTAGGTGGTTATATAGTTTTTGGTGGTAACAAGGCGGGGTTGAAAGCTTTAGAAGCTTTACTGCCTGTGGTGCAAGACCGTTATCCGATGAATTTATTTAACCATGCGGCTTTTCATACACCGCTGCTAAGTGCTGTTTCAAAGCATGCGATGGAACTGATGTCAGCCGAACTGTTTAATGCCCCAAAAATACCATTAATCGATGGTTTAGGGCAAGTGTGGCAACCCTACAGTTGTGACGTCGAGCAATTGTATAATTACACGCTAGATAGCCAAGTCGTAGAGCCTTATAATTTTTCAAAAGCAATAGAGGTGGCAATTAAAGAGTTTGCGCCAGATAAACTGATTATATTAGGCCCTGGGGCGACCCTAGGCGGCGCCGTAGCGCAAAGCTTGATCAGTCATCATTGGCTTAACTTGCAAAGCAAGGCTGATTTTATAGCGCAGCAAAAGCAAGATCCTTTTATTCTCGCAATGGGTCTAGCAGAGCAACGTAAAAAGGTTGTGTGAAAAGCTTGATATAATAACTAAAAATTCTCGTGTAAAATTAAATGGCTGAAAAAATGTTTATTTTATACAATAGGCCTAGAAATTTCCGTTTTGAGTTAACTAATGACCACAAGCCGTAAAAAAAATGAAGCAGAATTAATACTCGCATTTAAAGCATTATTAAAAGAACAGTGCTATGGCTCACAAAGTCAACTTGCCGATGCCTTAGCTGAGCAAGGCTTTAATAATATGTCGCAAGCGAAGATTTCCCGCTTGTTGTCTAAACTTGGCGCAGTGAAAATGCGTAATGCTAATGATCAGGTGGTTTATATTCTGCCTGATGAGTTAGCGGTACCAAAATCAAAACAAGCAATTCAATCGGTGGTGATCAGTGTTAAACATAATAATATGCAGATCATTTTAAAAACCGGTATTGGTGGCGCGCCATTAATTTCAAGAATGTTAGATAGCTTAGGTGAATCAACTGGTATTTTAGGTACGTTGGCCGGCGACGATACGATATTTATTGCACCAACGAATGTCAGTCGTATTGATGAAATAACTAAAGATATCAGTTTGTTGTTGGGCGTTTCAACATCATAGCACCATAAGGCTGGATTGATAAATATCTAGAGAGTAAACACGGTTTACTCTTTTTTATTGCAATTTGCTAAGTCTCTATCGTCTGAAAAACAAAGCGAGTTTGACTATAAAAAGGCTGTTCTGGCCGAAGTATTGTGTTGTTTATATTGGCACCTGTAGTCGAGTTCGCTAACCTTTGTGGTTCAAAACAAAATGCTGAATGTTTTTGGTAAGCGAAGTTTTCTTTACCGGTTTGGCTGCCATCAATATAATTAGCCGTGTATAGAATCAAGCAAGGTTGATCGCTATATAGCGTTAATTGCCGTCCAGAGCTAGCTTCATATGCTCTTGCCGTAAACATATCGCCATTTATTGCCTGATCATTTATCAACCAATAATTGTCATATCCTTTGGCTATAACAACTTGTTCATCCTTCGAGTTAATATTTTTATTTAAGGGCGTTAATTGGCTGAAGTCTTGTGCACTACCGGTGACCTTTCTAATTTCACCCGTCGGATATATACGCTCGTCCATCGGTAAAAAATGATCAGCGTTTAGTTGAATTTTGTGCTGGTAAATATCACCAGATTGATGGCCGGCGAGATTGAAATAGCTATGTTGAGTTAAGTTAATTACCGTGGCTTTATCGGTACTAGCAAAATATTCAACCAAGAGTTCATTGTGCTGGTTAAGACTATATTTTACTTTAAAATCAACTGTGCCAGGAAAGCCATTATCCCCATCAGGGCTAGTATGTTGCAGTATTAGGCTGACTTGCTCAGCAGAGCTTTCGGTTGCTGCCTGCCAAAGTTGTTTGTTTAATGCTTTGAAACCGCCATGGAGTTGGTTGTCATTATTATTAATAGCTAACTGATAAGTTTGATCGTCAATAGAGAGTAACCCTTGATCGATGCGCCCGGCGTAACGACCGACAATTGCGCCCAAGTAGTAAGGGTCCTTTTCATAAGACGCAATATTGTCGTAGCCTAGAACGATATCGTTTGAAACCGCATTTTTATCTAATGTTTCTAATGAAACGATAATGCCGCCATAGTTGGTAATTTTAATCTTGATACCACAGGCATTTGATAAGGTGAAAATTTGCGCGTGTTGGCCACTACTTAAGGTGCCAAAATATTTTTCAGTTATATTGAGGCTGTTAATGTTGGGCTCACTTAGCATACTCTATTAGACTCATTGAAAATATGCAGGAGACTATAACAAATGCTTTTGTAGCTTTACTAGTAATAGAGCATTATTGTTAGGGCTAAAAAGCAACAATGAGCTAAAACGTCAACTGTCACTTATGTTTAGCGAGGGCTTAGTGGCTGCGATTAGCCGCTATATGCGCCAAGGAAATAAGCGCTTGTTTGTGTTCTGACGCTGGTAGTACTGCAATGGCATTAATGGCTTTGTCGGCTTCTTGCTCTGCTTTTTTCTGGGTATAAACTAAAGAGCCAGTTTGTTTCATCGCTGCGAGTATGTCATCGAGATGGTCCATGCCATTGCCATGCTCAATTGCGTTGCGGATCATGGTTTTTTGTTGCTCGTTGCCGTGTGCCATAGCATATAACAGCGGCAATGTAGGCTTGCCCTCGGAGAGGTCATCGCCAACATTTTTACCCATTTCTTGCGCGTCAGCGGTATAATCCATTATGTCATCAACCAGCTGAAAGGCGGTACCTAAATGTTTACCGTAATTAAGCATGGCCAGTTCAGTTGCTTCATCCTGCTTTGCAATGACAGCAGCAAGACGGGTCGCTGCTTCAAATAATTTTGCTGTTTTACAGTAGATAACTTTCATATAACTATCTTCTGTGGTGTCAGGGTCATTGCAATTCATTAATTGCAGCACTTCACCTTCAGCAATGATATTGGTCGCATCCGACAAAATATCCATTATTCTTAAGTTACGGAGCTCACTCATCATTTGAAATGAACGTGAATACAAAAAATCACCAACTAATACGCTAGCACTATTGCCAAACATGGCATTGGCAGTTTCACGACCACGGCGCATATTCGATTCGTCAACAACGTCGTCATGTAATAGTGTTGAGGTATGAATAAACTCAACTATTGCCGCGAGTTGTAAATGCTCTTCACCTTGATAGCCAATAGCTCTCGCCGATAATACCGTTAGTAATGGGCGCATACGCTTACCGCCACCATTAACAATATATACCCCTAATTGATTTATCAGCGCCACGTCGGATTGCAGTTTCGAAAAGATAAGATCGTTGACCGCTGTCATGTCTTGTTGAGCCAAAGCTTGGATATTTTTGATATTCATAGAGCGTAACAAGTTACCTTAAATAGACTTTAGTGTTAGAATACTATTAATTTCACAAGGCAATTTTACACGAAATTCATGACGATAGAAGTTTTACAGGTGAGAAGTTTTTACTTTAATAAAAATAATAATAAATCATTACTTTTATGCTTGCTCTAACTGATTTCTTCGCGTAGAATTCGCGCCCTATAATTTTAAATTTAAGCGTCGTCCTTAGATGATGACGCAGTACGGAGTAGCTATGTACGCGGTATTCCAAAGCGGTGGTAAACAGCATCGTGTAACTGAAGGCCAAACAGTTCGTTTAGAGAAAATTGAACTTGAAATTGGTGCTGCAGTAGAATTCGAAAACGTTTTAATGATCGCCGATGGCGAGAGCATCAATGTAGGCGCGCCTTACATTGCTGGTGGTAAAGTTGTTGCTGAGGTTGTAAACCAAGGTCGCGCTGACAAAGTTAAAATTGTTAAATTTAAACGTCGTAAGCATTCACGCAAAGAAGCGGGCCATCGTCAATGGTTCACTGAAGTGAAAATTACTGGCATTAACGGCTAATTAGGAGCGATTTACAATGGCACATAAGAAAGCTGCGGGTAGTACACGTAACGGTCGTGATTCAGAAGCTAAACGCCTAGGTGTTAAACGTTTTGGCGGCGAAGCCGTTTTAGCGGGTAACATTATTGTTCGTCAACGTGGTACTCGTTTCCACGCTGGCAGCAACATGGGTATCGGTAAAGACCACACTCTATTTGCTTTATCTGATGGTAAAGTACAATTTGAAGTTAAAGGTCCTAAAAACCGCAAGTTTGTAAGCATTATCGCTGAGTAGTAATACGCAAACTTATAAAACCCTGCTGTTACGCAGGGTTTTTTTTTGCAGGTAATACCAATCTCACTAATTATCTGATCATTTCTACTGGTTAAAACAACCAAAGATTGCGTTATTTATTTAATAATTAGAGTCACTAGTTATTAAAATAAACGCCTTATATTTGACCGTTTTCCCTAGGTATAAAGTAGTCCAGCTAATTAATGAAAGGGGTATAATTTATTGCTATTCGTTACAAATTGTATAAAAAATGACATTGTTCAAACTAATTGAAATAAATCATTTATAATACGTAGCAGAAAATAAAGTTTTGGAGTGTTTTAAAACACCATGAAATTCGTAGATGAAGTAGAAATTCGCGTAGAAGCCGGAGACGGTGGCAATGGTTTAGTTAGTTTTCGTAAAGAAAAGTACATTGAGTTCGGTGGCCCAAATGGCGGCGACGGCGGCGATGGCGGTGACGTTTACTTAATTGCTGATGAAAGCTGGAATACACTAATCGATTACCGTTTTGAGAGATTTCATCGTGCGAAACGTGGTGAAAATGGCAGAAGTCGAGACTGTACAGGTAAAGGTTCAGAAGACTTGTACTTAAAAGTCCCGGTCGGCACTCGTGCTGCTGATATTGATACCGGTGAGCAATTAGGTGATTTGACTCAACATGAGCAAACACTACTGGTCGCTAAAGGCGGTTGGCATGGTTTAGGTAATAGCCGTTTTAAAAGTAGTACCAACCGTGCTCCACGTCAGAAAACTGATGGTACTCCAGGCGAAATACGGAATTTAAGACTGGAATTGTTGTTACTGGCTGATGTTGGTTTACTCGGTTTGCCCAACGCAGGTAAATCGACCTTAATTCGCAGCGTTTCTGCAGCTAAACCGAAAGTAGCTGATTATCCGTTTACCACCTTAGTGCCTAATTTAGGCGTTGTGCGTTTAGACGCTCAACGTAGCTTTGTTATTGCTGATATTCCTGGCCTAATTGAAGGTGCCGCTGAAGGTGCTGGTTTAGGTACGCAATTCCTAAAACACCTAGAGCGTTGTCGTATTTTATTGCATGTGGTTGATGTCATGCCTGTTGATGGCTCTGATCCGTTAGAGAATGCTAAAACTATTGCCGGTGAACTAGAAACACATTCTGCAGCACTAGCAGGAAAACCTCGCTGGTTAGTCTTCAACAAGTTAGATTTACTACTTGAAGAAGAAGCAAAAGAAATTACTGACCGTGTCATTGAAGGATTAGGCTGGACAGGTGAAGTTCGCAGTATTTCTGCTTTTAATCGCACCGGCACTGAAGACCTGTGCCAAGGGGTGATGAGTTTTATTGAAGCCTTACCGCCAGAGGAAGAAGCCGCGCCAATTGATGGTAAAACTGTTGAATTTAAGTGGGATACTTATCACGAAGATGCAATAGCGGACTTGGCAGACGATCTTGATGATGAAGATTGGGATGAAGACGATTACGACGTCGAAGTTGAATATCGCAAATAACATCTGCTGATGACTTTTTTAAGGTGCATTTGTAGCGATACAGTGCACCTTTTTTGTTACCAGTAATAACGTATAATACTGAAAAATTTATTCATCCTGAAGACTAAATAAATATTATGACCATACTTTCAATGATAGTGGCACATGCTAATCATCGTGTTATCGGAAAAAATAATGATATGCCATGGCACTTGCCAGCCGATTTGGCGTACTTTAAAAAAACTACGTTAGGTAAGCCAATTATTATGGGCCGAAAAACCTTTCAGTCTATTGGGCGGCCTTTACCAGGGCGAAAAAATGTTGTTATTTCACGTGATGATAGCTTTCAAGCTGACGGCGTTGAGGTGGTTAATTCTGTTGATGCTGCGCTAGCCTTGGTTAGCGATAGTAAAGAAGTTATGGTCATTGGCGGTGGCGCTATTTACCAGCATTGTCTAGCTGCTGCGCAACGACTTTACATTACCCATATAGACGCTACGATAGAGGGCGACACCTACTTTCCGGAATATGATTTAAAGGTTTGGAAAAAGCTGAGCAGTGATATTCGTCCCAGCGATGAGAAAAATCAGTACAGCTTAGATTTTTCAGTTTATGAAAAAAGATAAAGCTATAGGGAGTTGATAGCAAACGGAGTCATTATCGTTTTGTGACAAAGCTAATAACTGAACTGGTCAGTATTTAGCAGACATAAAAAAAGAGCGCTCAGCGCTCTTTTTGTTATTTAAGCTTTGCCTTAAGAAAAAACTAAAGCTTAAACTCTTGTACTGATTGTTGTAACTCTTCTGCTAAGCGAGCGACTTCACTGCTCGACTCGGCTGTTTGTTGAGCACCGGCTGTGGTTTGTTCAGCAATGGCAACAATTGACTCTAAGTTTTCGCTTATTTCATGCGCCACAACACTTTGCTCTTCAGCTGCTGTTGCAATTTGCGAGCTACGATCGAAGGCTTCATGAACAGCGTGGGTGATAGTATCTAGCGCTTGTTCAGCTTCTATACTTTGTTCAACACAGTTGGTGGCCTGTTTTTTACCGGTATCCATAACGGCAACCGCTTTTTCTGCGCCACCTTGTAGCACTTCAATCATATTTTGTATTTCTTGGGTTGATACTTGTGTTCTACTTGCTAAGGTTCTTACTTCATCAGCTACAACCGCAAAGCCTCGTCCTTGTTCACCAGCACGAGCCGCTTCAATTGCTGCGTTTAGTGCTAATAAGTTGGTTTGCTCAGCAATACCTCTAATAACATCAAGAATGCCGCCAATTGATGCGCTATCTTGTTGTAATTTATTGATGACTTGTGAAGCAGATTCAACTTCGTTAGCCAATAGCTCTATGGTTTGACGGTTACGGCCAGAAATAACCTTAACACGCTCAGCTTCGTCATCAGCCTGTTTAATTTCACCTAAAGCATCATTTGCACTCATAAGTACACTTTGTGCTGTGCTGCTCATTTCAGTCGTTGCAGAGGCCGCTTGTTCTACTTGCGTTCGTTGCTCCTGAATTGCTGTGGTACTTTGTGCAGTCACCGCTGAGGTTTGTTCAGCAGCTGTCGCTAACTGAGTAGATCGGCTAACAATACTTTGAATTAAGTTACGTAAGCTATCAATTAATAAATTACAGTTACGTGATAGTTGGGCAAACTCATCATTACCACTTTCATCCAATTTACGAGACAAGTCGCCAGAAGCGACAACATTTAACATTTCGTTTACCCGACCTAGTGGACGAATAATGCTGGTTAGTGTTATCCAGGCGATTGCGATTGCCAGTAAAACTGAAATTAACGTTATGACTAAAGTGTTACGTGTGCCGTTAGATACAGATTCTTTAACTTCTGCACCTGAGGCCATTGCGGCTTTATTAGCTAAGTCGACTTGTGTAGCTAAAATAGCGTTGGCAGCACCGATGCCATCTTCTGCTAATTTTAAACTTGCAGTTGCCGCTAGGACAGCTGTTAGTTCATTGTTTTTATTATTGAAAATCTTGTTGTTACCGGTAATGTAACTTTGTAGTCCTGAAAAGCTGTCTGATAATTCTTCAGCAATATCAGTCATGTCCTGTTGGTTTAACTCATCAACTACACCGATAACAGACTTTTGAATGTCATTAAAGGCGTTTTCTATTTCACCGGAGACTAAATCTGCTGACTGTTGGTCTTTAAGTTCACGGTATTCGAAAGAGGAACTAACCATACTATTAAGTAAGGTTTCTAAACGCTCGCCTAATTTTATCGCGGCTTTTAATTTTGTTGAAGCAAGGTCGTGATCAGCAAGATCTAATAAAATAGTCGCGGTATCGTCGGCCTTTTCTTCAATAATATCTATTTTATCAACCAGTTCAAGACGTTGTTCTATGGCAAGTTTACGATTACTAAGCACATTACCAATTTCACTTTCTAGACTGTCATAAACCGAATCAACTTTACGTAAGTTGGTAATTAAACTCGCTTCGTTTTGTACAATGCTTTTTAGATTTTTTAGTTGGCTTCTAAAGTTTTCTTTATCCGCATCAAAAGCGCTTTGGTTTTCAGCCAGTGGGGCGAGAGTCGTTTGATAATAAGCACGAAGAGTTAAGTTGCCTATACCGGTTAGGTCACTGGCTAATTTGTTGCTGCCTTTTAATGTTGGTATTGCAAGTTCATTTTGCTGTGTTGTGGCATCGCCAATAGTATTTAAACTATTCCATGATATGACACTGGTTAAAATGAGTAAAAGTGAAATAATGGCGAAGCCACCAATTATTTTCATTGCTACGGTTAATTTCATAGATCCCACCAATAGATAAATTAAATCAGGCCTTGATTACAAGTAAATAATAACTGCTATTATTGCTGCGAGTAATCGTTAATTATTATTAGACTACAAAGGAGTGTAAATAAGTCATCATGCTAGTATAGCAAGCTGAGTTACTTTTTAAACCAATGTCGTTGCTTTATATTAGCTTTTTATGTGATTGCTCAATATATAACTTTTTATCATGCCACCTAAGCATCGTTAAATGCTGTCCCCAAACGCAACCAGTATCAAGTGCGTATATATTTTTTGCTGGGCAATACCCCATTAAAGCAGCCCAATGACCAAATATCCAGTGTGTATTGTCGTTAACATGGCCAAATTCAAACCAAGGGGATAAATCTTTTGCTGCATTATTCGGACTTTCTTTACAGCTAAAGTTTAAACTACCGTCTGGGTAGCAATATCGCATGCGGGTTAGCGAATTGATAGTAAATCTGAAGCGACTAAGTTCATCGTCTGCATTTTCCCAGCTTGTTGGCTGTTCACCATACATCTTGCTCAACCAATGTTGAGCTGATGAAGAGGTTAAATGCTGTTGTGCTATTTTAGCTTGCTTAAGTGCTTGATTAGGTGTCCATTGGGGAGAGAGTCCAGCGTGGCTCATGTAGGTTTCTTCATCAGGCAATTTTTGAATCAGTGGCTGTTGAATTAACCAAGCCATTAACGCGGCTAAATCTGGTGCGGATAATAATGCTGATAACTGGTCTTGCTGTTTTACCTTTTTAATACCGTGATAAACCGCCAGTAAATGTAAGTCATGATTACCCAGTACGACTTTCGCATTGTTATTGAGTGACTTTATAAAGCGCAATGTTTCAAGCGAGTCGGGGCCACGAGCAACTAGATCACCGGCGACATAAAGTTGGTCATGGTTGCTAGAAAAGCCGACTTGGGTTAATAGAGCATCTAATTCGCTATAGCAGCCTTGAATATCACCGACGAAATAAACTGCCATGAGCGCTCTCTAATTTAATATATTGGGTTTAGCTAAACGAAATACCGGAATATCAACCTGAATTAATTTTGCTGGACCTACCTGCATTTGATAATGCCCTTGCATATTGCCTAAGGGAGATTTTAATAAGCAACCACTGGTATAGGTAAAGCTTTCGCTGGCTTTAATAAATGGCTGCTGACCGATAACACCTTCGCCAGATACGGTACTTGAATCACCATTGGCGTCAGTAATCAGCCAATAACGGCTTAAAAGCTGGACAGTTTCCATACTATTATTGCTAATGGTTATCGTGTAACTGAAAACAAATTGCTGCTCGGCCTCAACCGATTGCTGAGCAATATATTGACTAACAACCGAGATATTTATATCGGCTGCTTTTACTGTACTTGCATCACTCATCGTTAAGTTCTACAGGGTTGTCAGTAACGAAGTTGGCTAACATAACAAAATCAGCGAGTGATAAATTTTCAGGACGTAGTCCAGGATCAATACCTAACGCCGTTAACTGTTCAACAGAAATAAGCTTCTTGAAGCTGTTACGAATTGTTTTTCGGCGTTGATTAAATGCCGCTAAACACACTTTATTTAGTGAGTTAATGTCTTTAACTGGATTCTTAATGATTTTATGTGGTATTAGCCTAACAATGGCTGAGTCGACTTTAGGTGCTGGTTTAAAAGCTTCTGGCCCAATTTCCATGACAGGAATAACTTGGCATTGGTATTGGGTCATAATAGACAAACGACCAAAAGCCTTACAGTTTTCACCCGATGCCATGCGTTGTACGACTTCTTTTTGTAGCATAAAATGCATATCTTTAACCTTATCTTTAAAGGTTAATAAATGAAAGATAAGCGGTGTTGAAATGTTATACGGTAAATTGCCAAATATACGCAGTGGTCTCTCGTCACTAGCTAATTGAGCAAAATCGAATTTTAAGGCATCTTCTTCATAAATGGTTAATTTTGGTGCCAAAAATGGATGATGACGTAATCTATGTGCTAAATCTCTATCCAATTCTACTACGCTCAGGTGACCGGCGCGCTCTATAACAGGTTCAGTAAGTGCGCCTAGGCCTGGGCCAATTTCAACTAGATTTTCACCGGGTTCAGGATTGATAACGTCAACAATATTGCTAATGACCGCGTCATTATGTAAAAAGTTTTGTCCAAAGCGTTTTTTAGCTTGGTGACCTAGATGGGAATTTTTGCTCATAATTTATTTTGCTCGAATTAATCTTCTGCGTGGTTGTTAGCTAATGCTATGGCAGTGTTTATGGCTTCATTCATACTGCCAACATCGGCTTTATCTGTGCCGGCTAAGTCTAAGGCGGTGCCGTGGTCGACGGACGTTCTAATGAAGGGCAGTCCTAGGGTTATATTTACCGAAGCGCCAAAGCCTTTGAATTTCAGTACCGGTAAACCTTGATCATGGAACATGCTTAAAATAGCATCTGCGTCATCTAAGTATTTAGCTTGAAAAATAGTATCAGCAGGTAAGGGGCCGATAAGGTTCATGCCTTCTAAGCGCAATTCGTTTAGAGCCGGGATCATGACGTCGATTTCTTCACGGCCAAGGTGTCCGTCTTCACCGGCATGTGGATTGATGCCACAAACATAAATTTTAGGCTGAGGAATACCAAACTTATTAATTAAATCTCGATGTAATATTCGCGTTACTTTTTGCAAGCGCTCATGGGTAATAGCTTTAGATACATAAGCTAGTGGAATATGGGTTGTTACTAACGCCACTCTTAAGCCTTCAGTTGCTAACATCATCACCACGTCTGCACAGTTTGCTTGATGGGCAAAATACTCAGTATGGCCACTAAACGCGATACCCGCCTGATTTATTAAGCCTTTATGGACCGGTCCGGTAACCACAGCATCAAACTCACCGGAAATATTTTTCTCACTAGCAATACGCAAAGTTTCCACAACATAGTGGCCATTGTTGGCGTTAAGTACGCCAGGTTGGCAGATATCGCCTAAAGCGACGGGTAATACAATCAGTGTGCCTGCTTGGTGCGCTGTTCTGGTATCTTCAGCGTTATATAGCTTGATAGTAAGCGGTAAATTTAATAGCTTAGCTCTAGCACGCAATAACTCAAGCGATGCGACAGCTACAATTTGTGTTGGCCAATCGTGCTGCGCTATTTTTATCATCAGATCTGGGCCTATACCTGCAGGCTCTCCTGGTGTTATGGCAATTATTTTGATCACTATTCTTTACCCGTTTCGAGTATTTCTATATAGGCTTCATCGCGCATTTCTTTGATCCAACGCGCTCCTTCCATAGCAAATTTTCGATTATAAAGCACTTGGTGGACGCGGTTTTCATTCATTTGCTGAGTTGCATCTAGTGTTCTGCGACCGGTTAATTTAGCAATGTGCCAACCAAAGGATGTACGGAAAGGTTTATGCACTTCGTCAATAGATAAACTGGCCAATGCCTCAGAAAATGCTGGATCATATTTGCTAGGTTCTGCCCAGCCTAAGTCACCACTTCGAACAGCAGTAGGGCCTTCAGAGTGTTTTTTAGCCAATTCAGCAAAGTTAGCTTCGCCAGCATTTAGTTGGTCAACAAAACCTTGTAACAATGCTTCAGCTTTTGCTTCGCTGAGTATAATTGAAGGTCTAATTAAGATGTGACTTGCTTTTACTTCTTCAATTTCGACCGTTTGACGACCACGAACATCAACTAATTTCACGATACTAAAACCTAATCCAGTACGAATCGGACCAAAAATACTGCCTTTTTCCTGGCCATCAACTAATTCAGAAAATAAAGTTGGTATTTCATTAATACTCTTCCAGCCTAAATCACCACCTTCAAGGGCATTGGCGCCACTAGATGAAGTCATGGCAATATTAGTAAAGTCGCTGCCACTATTTAATAACTCAAGTACTGTCTCGGCTCGAACTTTAGCCGCATTGATGTCGGCTTGCTTTGGATTGGTAGGGAATTCTATTAAGATATGACCTAAGCGGTATTCAACATCAGCATTGGTCTGCTCTTTCATCACTGACAGTAGGTTACTCACTTCTTGCGGCGAAATGTAAATACGGCGACGTAAGCTAGCACGACGTACTTCACCTGCAATTAGCTCATTACGAGCACTCTCACGATATTTTTCATAATCTAGACCATCGTTAGTCAGCATTTGACGGAATGCTTCAAGCGATTGATTATTTTCTTTTGCCATATTTGATAAGGTTTCATCAAGCTGGGCATCACTGATTTGAACGCCCATGCGCTCACCCAGTTGCAAAATAATGGCATCATTAATTAGCTTTTCCATTACCTGAATACGCAAAGCACGATTTGACGGTAAAGTTTGGTTATTCTTTTTTGCTTGCAAGGTCACAGAAGTGATCAGATCTTTGATTTCAGATTCTAATACCACACCACTATTAACAATGGCTGCTACTCGGTCTAGTTCAACTTCGACGGCTTTACATTGCTCAACAGAGCTAAAAATAAACACCGATCCAAGCAGTAATAATTTCAATGAATTTTTCATGTAACGTAAATTTCTTTTATTAGTTATTGAGGAAGTAAGGGCGTTTATAGCCAAATATACTTGAATTAAACATATCTCCAACACTGTTGGAAGATTTATTGCTATTTATACCATTATATACAAATTGAATGTTAAAACTGCTATCAAATGCATCGCGATTTTCGTCTATGTTACCGGCATCATCAATTTTTGAGTTGATATTGCGATGGTAAGTAAAACGTATGCCCCAACAACAACTACTATATTCAAAGCCAGCGTAACTTTCGATACTGCGCTTGCCTTGCAAGTCTTGGGTAAATCGGCCAACAAACTGCCAGCGGGTAGCAATATTAATGTTAGTCGCTAATGACATTTGCTCTAACGACTCTCCTGAGACATCACGAGCATAGCGATGGTTCAATTGAATTGTTTGATTATCAGAAAATAAATAATCAAATGAGGTTTGGCTTTTATTGGTGACGCTTGAGTCAGTGTCGTATTGAATATCAGCACTAAACTGCCAGTTGCGACTTAAATGTACAAAAATGTCTGCGGCAAGTGCTGATTTACCAACTAAGGCATCTTGCTCGTCATTACTAAAATTGCTTTCATTAAAGTAGACGATACGGCCTAAGCTAAGGCGCAGTACTTCATTATTTTCTTGCGTCAATAGCCGACTTGTTACCCCCCAAGACATCTGGTTGGCTTGTGCTATGCGGTCAATACCGCTAAAACGACGGTCGCGGAATAAGCCGTTATAATCATCTTGTAAGTTGGTCGTATCGTAAATACCAATATTATTTTGATTTTTTTCTGGAATATAAAGGTATTGCATTTGTGGTTCTAGTGTTTGGTTATAATCTTTATTGAACAAGCTAAAGTTTCGATCAAAATTTACCCCACCATGCAAGCGTACTTTCGGTAATGTTCTACTGATATTTTCTTCTAAAAGACTGTCACTACTAATATTGCTCTGATGGTAATTGGTTTGAAGCAGCTTAACTTCTGAGTTCAAAAACCATGCGGGGGTGACCATGGGGTATAATAACCCAGCTTCCAGATGATACCTTTGGGCGGTTGGCTTAGTTTCATCGGCGTTGTCAAAGCTGGAAAATTCTGCATAAACATCAAAAATGCCATCAAAATCAGTTAACTTTTGCTGACGGCTTATTTCTATTTGCGGTAACGTTTTATAACTAGGTTGGTGGTTGCCCAAGACTTCAAAATCTTGCAGTTTTAATGTCGTTTGCCAATTTTGTGCAAAGTAAGCAAGTTCACCTACTTGATATAGATAGGAGTCATTGGCGTTAAATTGGCTACTACCGATATCAACCAGATAATTGTCATCACTGATGGTGGTGTAATCTACATGAGCTCTAAATCGCTCTGAAAATGTGCCGACATGCTGAATGCGTGCTAAATAGCGAGAATCATCATTATTGCTAAGTTTTTTATCATTATTGAGGTATTCAACATCAATGCGACCGGTTTGTAAGTCTTGCAAATATCTAAATTCGGTAATTAATTGCGTACCTCGCTCAGACATATAACGTGGCGTAATTGTCGCATCCATGTTGTCGGTAATATTAATATAATAAGGCGTTTCGACTTCTAATCCTGAATTATTTGACGTACCTATTTTCGGATATAAAAAGCCTGACTTGCGTTCATTACTGATCGGCATAGTTAAATATGGCACATACAGAACAGGGACATCAAATAGGCTAAAACGCGCATGATAGGCTTCGAGTGAATTATTATCTGATGAGATGGTAATCTCACTGGCATGCATTTGCCAGTCAGGCATAGGACCGTAGCAAGTAGTAAAGCTTGAGTCGATAAAACTTAGGGTTTTACCATTGCCGTTAATATTAATCTCTTTTGCACTACCGTGACCAGCGCTGTCATTTAATTGATAAGACGTGGCGGTCAGTGAAGTGGTCTTTTGTCGTTGATTGATATTGAGCGTGTCGGCAAAAATATCTATGCCTTTGTTTTGAAAATGAATAGCCCCATTTGCATCCACTGTTGAAAGTGTACGATTCACGGATAATTGATCAGCAACAACTGACTTATCTTGATTTAATAAAGTAACACCACCGGTGAATGTGGCATATTCACCTTTTTTGATACTTGAGGTAGAAGATAAAATAGTAAAGTTTTCATTAGCCTGTTTTCCTGTTTCGTTAGCAATATTCGCATAACGTGGAATAGGACACTGCTCAGATGGATATATTTCAGTATTTTGCGCATTGCTACCAAATGTACAAGACAACAGGCAGCCAGAGAGGATTTTGTTTAAGGGAAAACGCATTTATGGTCCGGATAATTAACTTGGAAAATATAAAACCGAGATTCTAAGCGGCATTTTACCGTTAAAGGCTCAAATAATATAGCAATTTTAATTAGCCTGCTAATTAGTTATATTGGCAGTATTATTTTTTCGGGATATTGCGCATTGAACAACTTAAGAACTAGAGATTTATTATGCTGGCTAGAAAGTCACTTTTCGCAGGAAAATATTACCTTAACACCATTAACCGGCGATGCAGGTTTTCGGCGTTATTTTCGTTTTTACTATCAAAATCAGTATTATATTGCAGTTGATGCGCCAGCAAATTTATCCAATAATCAGGCGTTTGTCGATGTGCAGCAAATTCTGCAGGCGGTTGAAGTTAATGTACCTCAAGTGCTGGCAGTCGATCTTGCACAAGGTTTTTTCTGCCTAAGTGACTTTGGCGATGATTTGTTAGCTGAGCAACTATCAAATGAAAACATGCAACAATTTTACCGCAATGCTATAGCCGAGCTGAGTAAAATGCTTAAATGCGAAGTGCCAATGGTGAAGCGTTTACCTGATTATGGTGAGCAATTTATTGTTACTGAACTGGCCATTTTTAGCGAGTGGTTGTTAGAAAAACACTTAGCGATTCATTTAACTGCCAGCGAGAAAACCGCATTAACGTCGTGTTTTGATATCTTGGTGTCTGCCATTACAGCACAGCCTAAGGTTTTTATGCACCGGGATTATCACAGCCGAAATATTATGCTATTGGCCGATGATAAGCTGGGCATTATTGATTTTCAAGATGCGGTGCAAGGACCGGTTATTTATGATTTAGTGTCATTGCTCAGAGATTGCTATGTGCGTTGGCCAAACGCGTTAATAATGCCGTTAATTGAAGATTATCGCCAACAGGTGCAAAGCTATTTACCGAATGAGCACTTAAGCAAAGAAAAATGGCAATATTGGTTTGATTTAACCGGACTGCAACGCCATATAAAAGCCAGTGGTATTTTTGCCCGTTTGCACCACAGAGATAGTAAGTCAGGCTATTTAGCTGATATTCCGCTGACTTTAGCTTATATACAAGACGTTAGCCGACAATATGATAAACTCGGTTTTCTTGATGAATTGGTCACAAATCGAGTAATTCCGGCATTAAATAAATTAACGTAATTATCGCAAACAGATAAAATTTGGATATTTTAATGAAAGCAATGATATTGGCGGCAGGACGCGGCGAGCGTATGCGACCGTTAACTGATAACTGTCCGAAACCGTTATTAAAAGTCAAAGGTGTTGCACTGATTGTCTACCATATAAAAAATTTAGTGGCAGCGGGCATTAAAGATATTGTCATCAATCACGCTTGGTTAGGTGAAAAAATTGTGGATTATCTAGGCTGTGGTAAACAGTTTTCGGCAAATATTAGTTATAGCCACGAGCCGGTAGCGCTGGAAACCGCTGGTGGTATTATCAAAGCACTGCCCATGCTAGCAGAACATGAAGATGATGTTTTCCTGGTGCTTAATGGTGATGTATATTGTGATTTTAACTTAAGCTATTTACCTAAGCTGCTACCTGAGTGTAATGCCCATTTGCTGCTAGTTGAAAATCCTGAGCATAATCCGAAAGGAGATTTTCAACTGTCAGCTGGCATATTGGCTAATCCAAAAAATAATCAACAGAGCACTTATACCTTTAGTGGCATCGCCATTTATCGAAAAAGCTTCTTTAAGCAGTATACAGCAAGGGTAAATGAAAAATTGCTGTCACAACAGGCGGTGCAGCCTTTAGCACCAATGTTAAGAGCCGCAGCAGATCAGCAAACCGTATCAGCCAATGTTATCGATTCGGCATGGACTGATGTCGGTACACCAGAACGTTTAGCTAAGCTAAACACTATTTAAACAGTTTTATAGTTAATTAATGATTGAGTTTTATAATGCGAATTTGGGGTAAGGTTTTAGGTTTCTTATTTGGTTTGATGCTAAGTAAGCATATTTTCGGTGCCTTAATTGGCGCATGGATCGGGCATCGTTTTGATAAAGGTATCGGATTAGATTTTAGTCACTTAGGTGGTGCTAAAAGTGATACCGATCGCCAAGCGGCATTTTTTTATAGTACCTTTTCGGTGATGGGCTATATTGCCAAAGCCAATGGTCAGGTTACCCAACACGAAATAGCTTTTGCTAGCGCTTATATGGATAAGTTGGGGCTAAAAGATGAACTGCGCCGACAAGCACAAGAGGCTTTTAGAGATGGTAAAACAACAGGCTTTCCGCTTGATGAAGGTTTAACTAAATTAAAGTCTGCCGTAGGGAACCGTCAGGACCTATTGTTATTGTTTCTAGAAATTCAAATTCAAGTCGCCTTTGCAGATGGAGATCTTGATAAAGATGAGCGAGATGCATTACATCAAATTGCCAATGGCCTTGGTTACTCCGCGCAAGAGTTAGATAAGCTTTTAGAAATGATTATTGCCGGGGCAAATTTTCATCAGCGTGGCAGAAATGGTGCAAACGGTAGCTTCGAACAATCAGGAAAACATCTAGAAAATGCCTATAAAGTGCTAGGTGTTACTGAACAAGACTCAGCAAGTGAGATTAAAAAAGCCTACCGTAAGCTTATGTCTCAGCACCACCCTGATAAATTAGTCGCCAAAGGCCTACCGCCGGAAATGATGGAAACAGCTAAGCAAAAAGCACAAGACATTCAAGCCGCGTATGAGTTGGTTGTGGCACAAAATAAATGATGATGGTGAGACATTTTTCCTTTTGACGCGGCTCATTGCCGCGAGATTAATTGACTATCTGCGATAGAAGTACCGGTAATTGTGTTAAACAGCATTAGCGCTGCTTGCTAGGCAAGTTAGATATCGCGTACACTAATGACGATTTTGATTCATTCACTCATTGGGTAGCCCAAATGTACTTTTCAGTAATTAACAGACGAAATATCGCAATATGGCTTAGCGCTATATTGTTGATCTTGTCTGTGGCTGCTTCTGCGCATAGTGTTGAACATTTCGATGAAGGTGCTAAAACGCACTGTACTTTGTGTTTTCACCAACATCAACTTGATCAGGTACTGCCGCAACAAGACGCCAACCTTGAAGTTATTTCTCAACAGTATCAGCTAAATATTACTGTTCGACCTACATTAGTATTAACACCTAGTGTTAATTACCTTAGTCGTGCCCCTCCGGTAATTCTCTAAAAATATTTTACCAAGTTGCGCAGTTTATTCGTGCCATTGGTTTTGCTTAATAATTTGTATCTTACCGCGCCATTTTGCCGAACCGCATTTGGTTTATGTAGTGTTATTTAATTTATTTTAGAGATTTTTAACAATGAAAAATTTTCAACTTTTTTCTGCACGCTTTCCGATGAAAGTAAGTGCCGCCTTAGTCATATCTGGCCTTTTCCCAATGCTTTCACAGGCACAAACACCAACGCTTTCTAACCCAACTGTTAGTGCAGTATTAGATGGCTATTATCAAAGTGATGATCGTTTGATGAGCGAACGAGCGAAAGGTTTTGGTCTTGGTGAAACTGAATTAGCCTTTAGTGCCAGTATTGACGATATGTTTTACGGCAAACTCACCACGGTTTTTGAATCACATGATGGTGAAAGCGAAGTTAATGTCGAAGAAGCTTTTATTCAAACCATGGCTTTACCTAATGGCTTTACTGTCCGTGCCGGGCGTTTTTTATCAGATATTGGCTACTTGAATAATCAGCATCTTCATACCGATTCATTTACCAGTCGTCCTAGCGCCTATCGGGCATTTTTAGGTGGCCACTATTATGACGATGGCTTAAGAGTTAGCTATATAGCACCGACCGATTTGTATTGGATCATGGGCGCCGAGGTGTTTTCTGGCAATAGCCTCAGAGCGGCTGATGAAACCGGTGAACGGGATTTTGATAGTACTGGTGTCTATACCGCGTTCACTAAATTGGGTGGTGATATCGGTATAGAAAGCTCGTGGCAGTTAGGTCTTAGCTATTTACGTAATGAAAATGGTCAACTAGCCCCTGAAGAACATGATGAAGCAGCGCATGAGGATGAACATGC
>CAXBNP010000027.1:0-63195 GCA_963977145.1 uncultured Colwellia sp. | reverse complement strand
AACAGCTTAATAGAAGGAATTATTCCGTGTTTAAACACGGAATAATTCCTTCTATCATGATTTTTAATTGTTATTAAAATACAACCTTTCACCATAAACATCAAAGACTTTAATCATATTTCTATAATTTTACACCTGCGTGATAGACGGCATAATTCCGTCTATCAAGGACACATTTACAACCCTAGCTTAACTGTATTTATTTACAGTAGTTTTATGTGTGAATTTTTATTCTTAAATAGTCTTAATGAATAACCAACACACTGACGTCTAACTTTCTAAATTTATATATTTCAAAGTAAATGAACCTCAAATTGATGTATTAATTACGCGCTATATAAAATACTAATTTTTTCAATAAAATATTCATCTATTTTGTAATTTGAGCTCGACTAAATAAACTGTATTCCATTTACAAATAAACCCCGAACGTAAGCCAAATAAAAATAATATTAATAAAGCCCTCGCGAGAATTCTATATTTATTTTTAATTTAGAGTAAAAATTCTATTGATTTTATATCAAATACTGTCACAGTGTTTGCACAGCATTTTGCTGAGTGTTAGCTTTCATGTAAACAGCTAGTGATGTTTACTCCAATGTATAACGCATATTATCCACAGGTGAACTAGCCGAAGTGTAATAACCACATAATTTTTCATTTTTTAAATATAAAGGGGTAGCACTTCAATGTGTTCGATATTTTGTATATTAGATATTAAAACCGGTGCTGATGCACTGCGTCCAAAAGCTTTAGAATATTCTCGCTTACTTCGTCATCGTGGCCCTGATTGGTCTGGCATTTACGATAATGAACACGCTATTTTAGTTCACGAACGTCTGTCCATTGTCGACACTGAACATGGTGCTCAACCACTATATAGCAGTGATAGAACTTTAGTATTAGCGGTCAATGGTGAGATTTATAACCACAAATCATTATCTAGCCACCATACACCTGATTATAATTTTCAAACCGCTTCAGATTGTGAAGTTATTATTCCAATGTACGAAAAATTTGGCAGTGATTTTGTTGATAAGCTCCAAGGTATGTTTGCCTTTTGTTTATATAACGAACGCGATAATAGCTATTTAATTGCTCGTGATCATATGGGCATTATTCCACTGTATACCGGTTATGACGATGAAGGTAACTTTTATGTTGCGTCGGAAATGAAAGCGTTAATGCCAATTTGTAAAACCGTCGCAGAATTTCCTCCCGGACATATATTAGATAGCAGAGTCGGTAAGCTTGAAAAATATTACCAACGCAACTGGCAGAAATATTCTGCTATAAAAGATAATAATACCAGCAAAGAAAAATTACGCGAAGCATTAGAAGACTCAGTAAAAAGTCATTTAATGACTGACGTACCATACGGTGTATTGCTTTCTGGAGGTTTAGACTCGTCATTAATTTCTGCCATTACACAAAAGTTTGCCGCTCGACGTATTGAAGAAAATGATTTATCGGAAGCTTGGTGGCCTAAAGTACATTCATTTGCCTGTGGTTTAGCCGGCTCGCCCGACTTAATCGCGGCGAAAACCGTTGCTGATAGTATTGGGACCGTACACCATAGCGTGGTCTTTACTGAGCAAGAAGGTATAGACGCCCTCAAAGAAGTGATATATCACTTGGAAACCTACGATGTAACGACTATTCGCGCTTCAACACCTATGTATCTAATGGCGAGAAAAATAAAAGCTATGGGGATAAAAATGGTGCTGTCTGGTGAAGGTGCGGATGAAATATTTGGTGGTTATTTGTATTTTCATAAAGCGCCAAACGCAGAAGAATTTCATAATGAACTGTTGCGTAAACTTGATAAGTTGCACATGTTTGATTGTTTACGTGCGAACAAATCTATGTCGGCATGGGGTATTGAAGCGCGTGTGCCCTTCTTAGATAAAAACTTTATGGATGTTGCCATGCGGATTAATCCCGCAGATAAAATGTGTGGCAATGGCAAAATGGAAAAATCTATATTACGTGAGTCATTTGAGGGTTATCTACCAAAAGAGATACTATGGCGTCAAAAAGAGCAATTTTCTGATGGTGTTGGCTACTCTTGGATTGATGGCCTAAAACAACATGTTGAAGCACAAGTAAGCGATCAACAACTCGCCAGCGCTGAGTTTAAGTTTGCGGTTAATACGCCAGAAACTAAAGAAGCTTACTTCTACCGTTGTATTTT
This sequence comes from uncultured Colwellia sp., assembly GCA_963977145.1. Classification (GTDB taxonomy): domain Bacteria; phylum Pseudomonadota; class Gammaproteobacteria; order Enterobacterales; family Alteromonadaceae; genus Cognaticolwellia. The sequence continues at coordinate 61,001 of CAXBNP010000027.1, read as the reverse complement.
TGAAGAGCACTTTCCGCTTGCCTCAGCAGCAGAATGTGTGCCTGGCGGTAAGTCAGTAGCTTGTAGCACCCCAGAAGCCTTAGCTTGGGATGATAGCTTTAGCAAAATGGCGGATCCATCAGGTCGAGCGGTACAAAGCGTTCATAACGATAGCTACTAGCAGCAACTAAGTTGCCACGTTATACTCACAGAAGAAAAGCCGACTAATATGTCGGTTTTTTTGTACATAATTGACTAAATATTATAAAGTTACTCATAACCGTAATTGATACTAATTCGATTAAATGTATTTATCTCATTTTTATTACCCTCCATTGTAAGTAGGACGCTGTTTTGTCAAAACGTGTAGAACCTGAAATTCCAACGATTACTATCGATCAAGATCAAGTGAAGACAGCCCGTGGTCCCGCGGCTAAAGCACAAAGGCCAAGCAATGTGCCGTTAACCAACAAGGCCACTAAATCACCTGTTTTTATAAAAACACTGATCATGTTAATGCCTTATGTTGCTTTAGCTGGCACTGGTTGGTATTTCCACCAACAACAACTTAGCGCGAATCATATCTTAGAGACCAGTTCGCAGCGCATTCAGCAGTTAGAAAACCAATTGTCCGCGACCGGTGAAGAAATGGGTGAATCGACTGTCGCGCTAAAAATTAAATTGGAAGCCATTAGCGAAAAAACTGAATTGTTGTTGTCTGAAATGGACAAACTTTGGGCTTCAGCATGGCGAAAAAACCAAAAGGATATTAAAGCGTTAAATTCACAAACAATAAGAGTGAGCCAACAGCAAGATAAAAACACTAGCTCGGTTAGCCTGCACAGTAGTGAAATTAATAACTTAAAAGATAAAATTACCACCGCAGAGTTTTCAATTAATGCGGTTTCTGAACAAGTGCTGGCGGTGAGTAACTTAAAAACCGAGCTTAAACAATTATCGGCGGCGTTCAATACTTTAGATGCCAATGCAAAAAGTCGCGATAAACAGCAAATGTTTACTGCCACTACTGTTAATGAGTTTGATACAAGCTTACAACTACTGTTAGAGCGTCTTGAGCGCTTAGAAGCACAGTTAGTGAAATAACAAACCAACAATCTATGTAATAATAGCGGTAAAATTTATCATTAAAAAAGGTCATCACCGAACTCGTTGATGACCTTTTTATATTTTTGCTATCATAAGCAGCGTTTAAAAAAATATAACGCCCTTACTTCAGTGCTTGGACTATTTCTTTAATTAATTGTGGGCCTTGATAAATAAAACCGGTATACACTTGCACTAAACTTGCCCCTGCCGCAATTTTTTCTTGGCCATCAGCGCCCGAAGCTATACCGCCTACACCGATAATGGGCAGTTTACTATCAAGCGCTTTAGCGAGTAATTTAATCACTTCAGTGCTTTGGGCTTTTACTGGCGCACCACTTAATCCCCCCTGTTCATTACCAAAGGGTAAGTGTGATACTTTATCACGCGCTAATGTGGTATTCGTGGCGATGACACCGTCAATATTATTGGCAATGAGACACTCGGCAATAGAGTTGACTTCTTCTGCACTTAAATCTGGCGCTATCTTTACCGCTACCGGTACGTACTTACCATATTGCTCGGCTAAAGCAGTTTGTTCAGCCTTTAGTGCCGATAATAGTTCATTTAACGCATCGCCATACTGCAATGAGCGTAAACCTGGCGTGTTTGGTGATGAAATATTTACCGTGATATAAGTAGCAAAGTCATAAACCTTGCGCATACAATGAATATAATCGTCTTTAGCATTTTCATCTGGCGTGTCTTTGTTTTTACCAATATTGATTCCCAAGACCCCAGAGTAATTAGCTTTTATCACTTGGTCTACGAGATAGTCAACACCTTTGTTATTAAAACCCATACGGTTAATAATGGCATTGGCTTCGGGTAATCTAAAAATTCTGGGTTTGTCGTTTCCGGGTTGTGGTCGTGGTGTTACTGTACCTACTTCGATAAAACCAAAACCTAGCGCTTCAAAAGCTTTAATGCATTCGCCATTTTTATCGAGTCCAGCGGCTAAGCCAACAGGGTTGGGGAATTTTATCCCCATAACTTCTACAGGCTTATTTGGCACTGTTTGCTTATAAAGCAAGTTCAATGGCGTTGAACCCGTTGCTTTAAAGCCTTTAATCGTCAACTCGTGAATTGCTTCTGGATCGAATTTAAAAAACACTTTACGAATAGCTGAATAAAACATAATACCTCTTTAATTAAATACTAATAACAATTGAAATAAATAAAACGCCATTCTAAGGTCGCCTATTTAACATCCTTGCTATAACTGCTCTACCAAAAACTAATTTATAACATCTGAGCATAAACTGATGACAAAAAAATCCCCGCTCTTGGCGGGGATCTTAACACTTATTTTACTGGGTCACAGTGTAAACTTAACAACATTAACTCTCTCAAAGCTACAGAGAATTTAGCAAACTCATGGGTTTTACCAATTCTAAAGTCAGCCAAGATATGCTGCCAGCGCTCAAGGGGTTGGGCACTATCTACAAACCAATTTTCCAGCATTGCATCAACATCAGTAGATTTTTTATTCGCACGTAAAATCACCGAAGTTAATGAACGTTGCTGCCAATCAAGCTCTTCTCTGAATGATGCTCTTGCCAATGCTTGCCAGTGATTAGACACAGGTTGAGAGGTAATTTGGTCTAAGAACCAATGTAACTCCAATCTTGCACCTAACTTGAAGTAAAGGTCAGTGGCTAAACCCGTTGGTACACTTTCAGATTGTGAAATTTCTGCTAGATCCATCACAGAGAATAAAGTGCTCAATAATGAAATTCGCAATGCGATTGACTCAGGCACGCCTGATTTAACCAAGTCATCTTCAACTCGCTTAATTTGCACCGCCTCTTTATCAACCATATAGTTAGTAATATTGCTTGAAAGCTCAACAAATGTTGCATGATAAAACTCTATCGATTGCGCGATATTAAACGACTTATTGCGATGACGTAGGAACCAACGAGTAGCACGGCGCACAGTTCTGCGTAACTGGAATAACATTTCGGTTTGGATAGAGGTGGAAATTTTATTATCCAAATCGCTGATTTGTTTCCAAATATCTGACATCTCAAACACAGCACATGCCATGGTATAGCAATTGGCAATTTCTGATGTGGTGGCACCCGTTTCTGCCTTCATACGATGAACAAAATTAAAGCCCATATCATTACCAATATTATTGGCTAATTGCGTGGCAATAATTTCTGCTCGTAGTGGATGTTCTTGCATTTGTGCACTGTAGTTATCTTGCAGCTGCTTAGGGAACGCTTCTATTAACAAGCTTTGATGATACTCGTTATCCGTAATTTCAGGACATACAAGCTCTTCTTTTAACACCATTTTATTGTAGGCTAGTAAGACAGAAAGCTCAGGGCGTGTTAAGCCTTTACCTAAAGCTAAACGCTCAGCAATTTCTTCATCGCTTGGAATAAACTCTAATGATCTATCTAATTTGCCTGAACGTTCTAACTCAGTAATAAATTGTGATTGTTCTTTTAACTGACCGCCACCTCGTAATTCAGTGATCGACAACGAGTGCGTTTGACGATAACAGTCATCAATAACGATATCACCTACTTCGTCAGTCATGTCATAAAGAATTTTATTACGTTGCTTAACGGTTAAGTCACCATTTTGCACTAAGCCATTGAGTAAAATTTTGATGTTAACTTCGTTATCTGAACAATCAACACCACCGGCATTATCTACCGCATCAGTATTAATTCGACCACCTTTGGCGCCGAATTCAATACGACCCAATTGCGTTAAACCTAAATTACCACCTTCGCCGACTATTTTGGCATTTAACTCAGCACCGTTAATACGCAAGGCATCATTGGCTCTGTCACCAACTTCAAGATGGCTTTCTTTTGAGCCTTTAACATAAGTACCAATACCGCCATTCCACAGTAAATCAACTTTCATTTTCAATAACGCTTGCATTAAATCGGTAGGCGACATCGTTTGCTTTTGGGTGCCAAGCATTTTCTTGATTTGTGGGGTTAATTTAATTGATTTTGAATGGCGACTAAAAATAGCGCCACCTTCAGAAATCAAGTCTTTATTGTAATCTTCCCAAGTACAACCTGGTAGGTTAAATAATCGTTCACGCTCAACGTACGAACTGGCAGCCTCTGGATTTGGGTCAATAAAAATATGCATATGGTTAAATGCAGCTTGCAAACGGATATGCTTAGATAACAACATACCATTACCAAATACATCACCCGCCATGTCGCCAATAGCGATACAGGTAAAGTCGGTGGTTTGACAATCAATATCCATTTCGCGGAAATGTCTTTTTACTGACTCCCAAGCGCCTTTTGCGGTAATACCCATAGCTTTGTGGTCGTAACCTACACTGCCACCTGAAGCAAAGGCATCGCCCAACCAAAAGTTATACTCTTCAGAAATCGCGTTAGCAACGTCAGAAAAAGTCGCCGTACCTTTATCTGCCGCAACAACCAAGTAAGGGTCATCCTCGTCTAAACGAACAACATTGAGTGGTGGTACAATTTCACCGTCGACAATATTATCGGTAATATCTAACAGGCCGCGAATAAAGGTGCGGTAACATTGCTTACCGGCTTCAAAAATTTCGTTTCTGTCACCATCAGGTAGTTGCTTACATACAAAACCACCTTTTGCACCTACCGGCACAATAACGGTGTTTTTAACTTGTTGTGCTTTAACTAAGCCTAAAACTTCCGTGCGGAAGTCTTCACGGCGATCCGACCAACGCAAACCACCACGGGCAACTTTACCACCGCGTAAATGTACACCTTCAACTTGTGGAGAATAAACAAAAATTTCAAATGCAGGCACAGGTAGCGGTACATCAGAAATTTGTGAAGGTAATATTTTAAATGAGATATATGATTTTTCACCGGTAATAGGATGCGGTTGAAAATAGTTTGTCCGAATGGTGGCATTGATCATTTCAACAAAGCGACGAATAATACGATCATCATCTAAATTTGCCACACTGTCTAACGAAGACTCAATGCTAATAAGCACCTTTTCTATGGCTTTAACATTCATTTTCTTAGCCGGTGAAAAGCGTAAATTGAACAGCTTGATCAGTAACTTTGCGATACTTGGATAGCGCGCAAAGGTATCTTCAATATAACTTTGACTGAAGGTACCACCTATTTGACGTTCATATTTAGAGAAGGCACGTAAAATTGAAACTTCACGACCACCAAGCTCAGCACCTAAAATTAAACGGTTGAAACCATCATCTTCTAATTGCCCAGACCAAACTTTTGCAAAAGCATCTTGGAACAAGCTTTGAACAATCTCTAAATTGAATTTACCTTTACCGGTCAGCAACATTGAGAAATCTAAGATCCAATAGATTTCTCCGCTCTGGGTTTTCACCGCATAGGGACTTTCACCAATAACACGCAAACCAAAGTTTTCTAGCATAGGTAAAACATCGGATAAATGTAAGGGTTCACCTGAGTGGAATAGCTTTAATTTTACAAAGCGGCTGTCAGTATCTTCTTCTTGAGGCTGATAAAACAGCATTTCAAGTTGATTGTCAGCCGATAAAGCTTCAAATTTTTCAATATCGACGATGGCCGTGCCAGGTAATACTTCATCTTTATAGGCTTGTGGGAAACTGGTATACTTTCGACTGAGCGCTTTACCTTTAGCCTCACCTTTATGTGAGTTTAACGCGTCGGTTAAATTATCATCCCAGCTGCGTGCCGCATGATTTAAATTCTTTTCAATTTCTTTCACATTAATGTCTGCTTTTGTCGAATTAACTCTAACGATATAGTGCGTACGTGCTTGTGCGGACTCTGAGAAGTAAGTGGTAAACTCTACCTCTTCATGGCTGCCTAACGCTTCTTGTAACAGTTTTTGTGTGTTAATACGTAATGCGGTGTTGTAACGCTCGCGCGGCACATAAACCATACATGAATAAAAGCGGTCAAAGGCATCACGGCGCATAAATAAGCCAGAATAATCTCGCTCCTGCATTTGGAATATGCCCATAACATTTTTCAATAGTTCAGCAGGTGAACTTTGTAAAATCTCATCTCTTGGATAAGTTTCAAGGATATTGATTAATGCTTTATTGGCATGACTGCCTTTAGCAAAGCCAGAGTTGATGCATACACCCGCAACTTTAGACTTTATTAACGGTAAATCTAAAGCACTATTGGTGTAATATGCCGAGCCAAATAAACCGACAAAGCGATCTTCGCCAGTAACATTGCCTTTGGCGTCAAAACGTTTAACACCGATGTAATCAAGGTGAGCTGGACGGTGGACTCGCGATTTTGCATTAGTTTTAGTTAAAATTAATAAATTATTACCCAATGCTAGCTTTCGGGCGGATTCGCTCAAACTAGAGATAAGACGCTCTTTGGTGCCGTCATATTGGTTCATTAACCCCAAACTAGAGTCGACATCAGAGGCAAGCGCTATGTCACCTTCCAGGGTCTTAACATGGTATGAACGATAACCTAATAAGGTAAAATTATTGGCTAACATCCATTCTAAAAAATCAATGCTATCGTTTTGCTCTTCTTTTGAACAAGGCAGCTGTGCTTTTTTAACATCATTAATCACATGACGTAAACGCGCTTGCATTGGCTGCCAGTCGTTCACTGTTAATGCGATATCACTAACCACAGAATGCAGTTCTTTAGCAATTTTTGTTAATACCGTAGCGTCATTTTGACGATCAATTTCTACGAAAACAACAGTTTCAACCGATGTCGACTTGAATGACTGATCAACTGAAGATGAAAGCTTGCTGATATGTTTACTGGCATCGCGAATAATTTTAATTGGCGAGTTGAGCATTAAATGTGGCGTTAAGTGAAGTCGGCTTAAAGCAATACGCACTGAATCGACTAGAAACGGCATATCTCGCACAATAATTTCGATAATTGTGTGGCTTGATTTCCAGCCATTTTTTGATACCTGTGGATTAAACACTTTAATAACAGGTTTATCATCTTGATGATCGTTTAATGTATTCCATAGACTTAGCGTGGCACCGTACATGTCACTGTCATTTCTCTGGTCTAAATCTAGGGTTGAAATATTGTTATAAAGCAGCTCTGCAAATTGTTTAACTAGCGGTGCTGTTGCCGTTGGAACTTTTTGTTGTATTAACTGTGCTACGTTCGAAAGTATCACTGAAGGTAAACCGTCTACTAACGCCATGCCTTTTTCCTTTTTGGATAAAACGCTTGAAATAATTGCAATCTTTTTAGTCTTTTAATCAGAATAGACTATTTAGGCGATTTTATTAATAAACTTAAGTGATTGCGAGCAATATTTTAGATATATTACTTTAAAAACCACGCTTTATCTCACAAGTGTGCATAGTTTTAAGTGTTTATTCATTAGTTATAAATAGAAAATGACCTTTCGGTCATTTTCTTGTTTATTTATGCATAATTATTTTTTTATTAATTTAGCATTTATTTTCGTTCTGGCCATAGAAATGCAGCTATAGCTGGTAATACCAGTACGGCGGCGATCATATTAACTAAAAACATAAAGGTGAGTAATATGCCCATATCCACTTGGAACTTTAAATCTGAGAAGAACCAGGTTGAGACTCCAATAGCTAACGTAACGCCGGTAATCAATACCGCACTGCCCCGTTCTTTAAGTGCATCAAAATAAGCACTTTGTACGGTAGCACCACTTCGCAGTTTAGCACTCATGGTTGATAAGATATAAATACCATAATCGACACCGATACCAACGCCTAGTGCAATAACAGGTAAAGTAGAAACCGTTAGACCAATGTTAAGTTCAGTCATCAGCCACTGGGCTAATGTTGACACCACATAAAGTGGTACGACTACCGCTATGGTTGCTCTTAAACTTCTAAAACTTAATAAACATAGAATTATCACCGCACCATAAACATATAGCATCATCGGGATCTGAGCGGCTTCAACGGCTTCATTTGTCGCCGCCATAACACCAACAGGACCAGACGCGAGTTTAAAGCTTAAGTTATCATTGCCTAGCTCAACAGCCGCAAGTTTTGCCGCATCTACCACACGATTTATGGTTTCTGCTTTATGATCTTCTAAAAACAAAATCACTGGCATGGCACTACAATCACTATTAAGCAAACCACTAGAAGACGGCACGCGCGCGATAGATTGCACTAAGGTTTGCGGATTACGAGATAATACCCGCCATTTTGGATTACCTTCGTTATAGCCTGAGTTAACAAGTTTTGCGATCGACGATAAACTTACCGCAGACTGCACACCAGCAACGTTTTCCATGCGCCACTGAAATCTATCTATGGTGTCCATATGATCGTAATAAGTACAAGCATCTGCCGTCGTTTCGACAATAATCGACATATAGTCAACACTGATGGCATATTTATCGGTAATTAAAAATGTATCTTGGTTATATCGCGATTCTTCATGCAGTGACGGTGCACCGGCATGTAACTCCCCTATTTTCATATCTTGGGCGTTTTGGTAACCAACAACATAAAGCACGGCGGTAAGCGCTAAGATAACCACGGCGACTTTTCTTGTTGCGAATGTTGACATGAAGTGCCATATACCGTCAGTAGCAGAAGCATCTTTAGCTTGCTTGCTTGTTTTACTTTTTGGTACATGAATATAAGAAACTAACAGCGGCAATAGCACTAAGTTAGTTAAAATAATCATCGCAACGCCCAATGATGCCGTAATAGCCAGTTCACGAATGATACCAATATCAATGGATAACAAAGTCATAAAACCAACGGTATCGGATAATAGTGCGATACCGCCTGGCACTAAGAGCACCCGAAAGCTAAGTTGTGCTGCTTCTTTACTCGTTTTTCCAGCGCTGACCATTTTGGAGACAGAGTTAATCATCTGCACACCATGACTGACACCAATAGCAAAGACTAAAAAGGGTACCAATATCGACATGGGGTCTAAACCAAAACCAAGTGATGACAACATGCCTAATTGCCAAACCACGGCGATCAAAGAACAAGCAATGGGTAAAATGGTTAACGAAATAGATCGGCAAAACCAAAACACCATCAAGGTCGTAATAGCAATTGCAATGGCAAAAAAGGTAACTACCCCCTTAGCGCCTTGTGCTACATCACCGACCATTTTAGTAAAGCCAATAATGTGTATTGAAATATTATTTTTTTCAAATTCACCACGAATTTCATTTTCTAACTGTCCAGCAAGCACAATACTATCAAGCTTCTTGCCAGTGTTAGGGTCAATTTCCATTAATGATGTTTTCACCATTGAACAGCTGTAATCATCAGCGACAATGCTGCCGACAATGCCGGCCTTTTCTATATTGCCTTTTACAATGGCTAGACCGGCGTCATCAGGCTGGAAGTTTGCTGGAATTACCGGGCCACCGGCAAAGCCATCTTCAACAATTTCAACAAAACGGGTACTGGGTGAAAATAAAGACTTGACCTGAATTCGATCAACACCGGGGATAAAGAATAGCTTATCGTGCACGCCTTTTAACGCCGTAAAAAATTCAGGGTTGAAAATATCCTCACTACTATCACACACTGAAATTAAAACGTTATTGGCACCACCAAAATTTTCCCTATGCTTGAGATAGGTTTTCATATAACTGTGATTGAGCGGGATGTGTTTGGTGAAAGCTGCATCAAGTTTAATTTGACTCGCTTGAAAAAATAAAAATATACTGGTTAGAATAAAAAATACCAATACAAATAAACGACGACGAAAAAGTGCTGCTTCAACAACATTAATAATAGAATTAAATTTCATGAGAGTTACTTCGTTACGTTAATGGTTTTGATACCAACATCAGAGACGGCGATAATTTTATTTTTATACCAAACCCCAGCGATAAGAGGTTTACCATCTTTTTGTAAGTGTTTAGTAAAAGTTGCACCGTCATCGCGGCTTTCTAATAATACGCCATTATTACCTAAGACAAATACACGTTGATCATCACTTAATACAATCGCACTTAATAGCGCGGTAACCTGGCTTTCACTTGCTTGCCACGGTGTACCATTTCTTAAACTACGAAATATATGGCCACGTAAGCCAACGACCAACAGGTTACCGTCTTGGGTGCGATTGATATCGTAAAATGAACCTGGGTAAATATTCTCAAGCTTTTGCCAACTGACACCAAAGTCATTACTTTTTGCAAGTAAGCCGATTTCGCCCGCTAAATATAATGTGCGACCATCAGCAACAACACGATTAAAATGTGGCAAAATACTACTCTGCTCATCTAAATACGCTTCTTCATCCTGTAGTTTTAATTCTGCTAAATAAGCTTGATCGTCTGGATATAGAAATTCATTATGATACTCGATATCCCAATGCTGGCCTCCGTCACTGGTGCGATAAAATAAACCATAGGCACCAACAGCAATACCGTTATTTTTGTCCAAAAACAGGACATCAAGTAAGGGTTTTTCCACTTGGGGCAAATGTTGTTGCAATTGCCAAGAATTACCGCCGTCTTTGGATGCTAAAATAGTCGCATCATGACCAACCGCCCAACCGTTGCTTTCATCGACAAAAAAGACCGCCGTTAATGTTACTTGCACCGGCACTTGTGCTTGTTGCCATTGAACACCATCAGTTGACAGCAAAATATGGCCGCGCTCGCCAACAGCAATTAATTTAGCTTGATTAATTTCAGTAATGTCGAGTAAAAGTGATTTACTCGCCAATGGAGCAATCATCGCGTCTAGCGGTTGCGCATTAATAATAGGAATAGTAAGAAAACTGAGTAAAATAACGAGAAGACGCATAATTAACTATATTAGCTCCGTTCATTTGAACTTTAGAGGATGTAAACCTCTGATTAGATAACGATGTTATACCAGATGTTATACCAATTGAAGTATTGAATTGCTTACTTAGCGACAATTCATGATTAAATTAGTATTAGAGCGCTGTTGAGGGTGAACAAGACCCATCGATACCATGTTTTCCTCTGCCTATAGCTTAGCTAAAAAACTGAGGAATGAAAATTAAATAATCATTTGAAAGCTTTGAAACAAAAACGGCTAGCACTGGCCAGCCGTTTTATCAAAGTATTTGCTTATCTTCGACCTTCACGGCGTAATGCTGACGAGGTAAAATCAACATCGTTTAAATCCGCGGAAAAGTCATACATATTGGCTTCATTATCTAAGCCCATCGCAATATAACGTCGAGATTGTAAATCATGAAATACTTCTAACGTTGACCATTGTGTCGGTACTTCATAATAATTAAGGCCATGAGCGACACCTACACGATATAATTCATCTCGGTTATCATAAATGTCAGTAACCGCGACTTGCCAGCTATCTTCATCAATATAAAACACACGTTTCTTATAAGTATGACGGGTGTCAGACTTCAAGTTGGCCTCAACCACCCAAACACGATGTTTTTCATAGCGCACAAGCTCAGGGTTAATATGTCCTGGTTGCAAAATTTGATCGTATTTTAAATTATCACTGTGTAAACGATAATCATTATACGGGATCAGCAACTCTTGCTTACCTTTTAATGTCCAAGTATAGCGATTTGGTGCGCCGTTAAACATATCAAAATCATCGGTTGTTCTTAAACCATCCGACGCTGTGCCTGGTGCATCATATGCTACATTAGGTGCACGACGAACACGACGTTGACCGGTATTATAGGTCCATGCTTGGCGAGGTGTTTTTATTTGGTCCATCGTTTCATGAACTAATAAAGCAGTACCTGCTAAACGTGCTGGTTCAGTAACTTTTTGCTTAAATTTAAACAAAATGTTGGTTTGCTGAAGCTCTTCAGCTTTGACACCTTTGACGCCATAAGGAATCAGCAACTGGTCATCAAATCCTAAATAGGTATAGTCTCCTGAAGCCGTTGGTGCTGCTTGTCCGCCTTCACGTGTTATTTGTTCACCTCGATAGCGGAGAATATGATTCCAAATAGCTTCTAAACCATCTTTTGGCACTGGAAATGGAATACCAATAGCCGCTTGAACAATACCATTACCGCCTTCAACTAATTCTGTTCGCGTCGCATTGTCCAACGTGGCTTGATAAACATGCTCTGGATACGATGCTGAACGACGCGATGTATAAACCGTCATTTTGTATGTATCAGGATAAGTTTCAAATAACTTCACTTGTCCAGGCGTTAATATACTTTTATATTCGGCAAGATTTTTAGCCGTAATAGTGTATAGCGCTTTGTCGTCCGCAAATGGGTCGATATGATGGTCGCCCACTTTGTAGCCTGCTGGTACTGAGGTAATTCCACCGGTCCACTTTGGAATAGAACCATCCGCGTTAGCTGCACGCACGGCACCAAAAGGGGTTAATTCTTTTTCTAACTTAGCCGCATCTTGCTGGCTGACTTTTGCACTAGCACACGTTGACGCTAAAGCGACTGTCACCGCCATTGATACTAGCGTTGCCTTTTTAAAGGTATTTTTAAAAATATTTCTCATGAAAATAGTCCTCATACTGCCTTAAATTGAATACTTGATGTTAAAAGACACGTAGTCTCGATCTGCCATTTGGTTAGTCGTACCGACACCGCCAAAAAAGCTGTTGTAACTTAAATCAGCAGACCAACGGCTTTGGTAATCAAAACCAAGGCCAAGTGACATTGACTTTCTATCTTCAACAAACAAGAATAATGGATCCGGCGTAATACCGTTAACATCATGTGAAAAGACAACTTTTGGTGATACGTTAATACCAGCAAAAACATCGGTATAATCTAATTTACCAACAAAACGATAACCCCAGGCAAAAGCACTTGGGAATGGGTTCGTTTCAATACCATCTTGTACAGCAAGTTCTAAACCTTCTTTACCCGCAATGCCACCATTTCTGGCAGTACCTGGACCATTTAGGCGTAAAACGTCTTGATCCGGCATATCGCGAATATCAATAGCACCGACTTCTAGTAAAGTAACAAATTGGCTAGCACCAAATGTTGGCCCCCAAAGGTGTGTCAAGGTCATTTGCGCTTGTATGGTATCAGATAACACAAAGCCGTTCGCACGTGAACCACCAGCAAAAACCGGCATTTGAGAAATACCATCTAGTTCACTTCGTCCAAGATCATTGGCTAACTGTTGTGGCATGGCAGCAAATAATAATTCTACATCATCAATTTGTAATGGCTCATCTTGGCGGAAGGTAACTTCACCGGCAACAGATGTGGTACCTATAGCCGTATTAAAGCTTAAAGCGTAAAGCTTAATGTCTTCAATATAGTCTAGTTCAACGCGTGAGAAAGCTTTTAAATCGGTATAATTATCGTAAGTAATTTCGTTGGTTAATAGCATGCCTACATCGTGACCTAACGCTTCGGCACTAAAGTCTGCCGTAACACCAGAGAAAACCGGTCGACGACTATGATAGTTGATATGGTACAAACTAATTTCTGTATCATTGAGTTCAGGTAAGAACCAAGAAAGCCTTAAACCATATTGACCGCCATCTTCTGGCTCGTTTTCAGCACCCGCTTCACGCAAGGTTAATTTAGTTGGGAAACCGCCTACATAAGCACTTCCGGCATTAGCCATTGGCACATTGCCATTTAATATTTGGCCTCTTAATGCATTTAAATTGGTAATTAGTGAATCTAGATCCATATCTGGATTACTAGCAAAACCTAGCTGTACGTTGTTAAAGTGGCCACCGTCACCGGCGAAATCATTGGTTGAAAAGTAACTGCCTGGCGCGGGTAATACCGTTTTTTCCCAGTTGTATTGATAAAACATTTCAACGTTAAAGTTTTCAGTTACCCCAAGCGATCCCCAAACAGCACCAAATGGAATAAAGGCTTCTTTTAGTTCTGCACCTGGTGCTTTTAAGCGTGAAATATCTACTGGGTTAAGCTCGCTAATACCGTGAGAAATCAAGGTACTCTCGCCCCAGCTAATCACTTGCTGACCAACACGAACAGAAAATGGCATTTCACCAAGGTTAAAGTCACCATAAACAAAGGCGTCTAATATGCGTACGTCACGACATAACTGATCTTTCGCTTCATTATCACGACATGGGTCGTTAACTTCACCAGACGCTGGATTTGTCCAAGCTCTTGATTTTTCGACCATTTCAAAATCGTAAAAATACATACCGCGAGCAAAAAAACCTAAATTTTCATAACGCACATCAAGCTCATGAGAGCCTTTAATTAACTTTGAAAAGCTTTCACCAGCGTTATAGTTTAAATTACCATTATCGCCATTGGTCGAATAACCACCAGCGCCATCCCACACCGTAGCGGCATTAGGGTTGGTATTTAAGATCGGATGATACTGGCTAAAATCAAAGCCATTGTTAGCGTTATTCGATTTACCAACATTATCGTTCCAATTACGGTCTTCTACACGCCAACTTGTACCTGCTGAAAAGGTAGAATCAAAGCTGATATCAAAGTTGCCTAACTCGAAAGTTTTTGCCTGTACACCAGCCGTAGCTAATGTGATCATAGCGGCGGCAATACTCAGAGCCAGTGGCTTTTTGTAAAAACCGTTGCAAAGGTTTTGTTTCATTTCTTATCTCCCCAGATGCGATTCTGCATTGTTATTTTTATAAGTCCACTTACATGGTATAAAACAATAATTACATCATTTCGGCCAAGTGGCAAGTGCTAAAACCTGAGTTAAAGCCCTTTATATTAAAGACATCAATCAAGTCATCTGATGAGAACAAAAGGCCGTTTAAAACACTTGTTTTAAACGGCCTTTATTATTTAGCTGCAATTAGCATATAGTGAACAGAAATAGCCGCCGTAATCCTATCGCGCATTTAAGTTACTTTACTTTTAATGGTCTGACCACTGTTTAAAGCAAACACTCTAATTATACTATTTTATCTAATGATAAAAATTTATTGTTCTGCGTTTTTAAACAAAAACGCCCTCTTATGCCCATGGATGTTATATAATTTCGCAAGTGCATGGCTGGAAACTCTACCTTTACTCCTTGCTCTGTCATCACAATAATGCTTTGAACTCGCCCTTGATAATAAGGTAAATACTCTTCGCTAGTAAAATTCAAACTAAAATAGTACGTCATACCATGACCTTAATGCGCTAACGCTGCATCAAGCTTTTCTTGCAAATCTTTCGACAGGCTTACTTGCTTTGTTAATTGTTCAAGCTTGATTTTTATCATTGTTTGCCTAGCTTTATCAAACGACTTGAACTGTATAAGAGGGGTAATTAATCGTGAAGCAACTTGCGGGTTAATATCATTAAGTAGTATTAATTGCTCAATTAAAAACTGGTAACCGCGGCCACTAGCACAATGAAAATAACGTGGATTATTAGTGGTAAATGCACCAATAAGTGCTCGCGCCCTATTAGGATTTTTTAAGCTAAATAATGGATGAGCGATAAGTTGTGTTAAATTCTCATAAATAGCTTGGTCATTAACACTGGCTTGGATCGCAAACCACTTATCCATTACTAAGGGTGTATCAGACCATTTTTGTTCAAAATCAGCTATCATATTTGCAAAGTCATAATGATGATGCCTTGCCGCACAACCTAGTGCTGCTAGCGTGTCCGTCATATTATTTGCATCTTGATATTGTTCAGTAAGTACATTTTGTTGCTCACTTAACGTGCTTAAGTAAGATAGACAAACATTTTTTAATGCCCGCTTGCCAATAGCACCTCCATCATTAGCATAGCTTGTTTGAATATTTTGTTTATATTGTTGCAAAAACAAAGGCGCTAACGCACTTGCTAAAGATTTTTTAACATGATCAATTGCATCGAGTAAAGCGATAGGATCGACTTCGTCAATATTATCAGCTAATTCATTAAAATTTGGTAATGTCAGTTGCTCAGCTTTAAAAGCCGCTGAGATATCAGCGTTCAATATTGCGCTGAACGCCTGATACAAATTATCAGGCAAGCTTAATGCGGTTTGCTTTAATGCTCGAATAATATAGGTTGATAATAATTTTTGTCCGGCATCCCAGCGACAGAAATCATCATTGGCGCTAGTCATAATAATTTCTAGGTCTTGATCAGACTGCAAAAATTGCGTTTTAACTGGCGCGGAAAATCCGGTTAATAACGCTAATACCGGTTTTTGACTAAAACCGTTAAAAGTCCATGTTTGCTTAGTGTTAATTAATTGTAATAACTGCGACTGATTTTGTTGGCCATCTGTTGCAATTAACTCAATACCAACGGGGATCAGTAATGGCAGGTTTCCCCCGTTAGCTTGTTCAAGCGTTACTTTATATTCACCGGAGTCTTCATCAAAGCGTTCGTTGACTTGCAACTGTGGCGTTCCTGCTTGTGTATACCAACGTTTAAATTGGCTTAAATCCACATGAGATGCATCGGCCATGGCATTGATAAAGTCATCACAAGTCACCGCCATACCATCAAAGCGGGTAAAATATAAATCTAAACCTTTTCTAAATTTATCAACCCCAAGCAAGGTATGAATCATTCGAATAACTTCAGCACCCTTTTCGTAAACCGTTAAGGTATAGAAATTATTCATTTCGATAACCTTCTCTGGCCGTATTGGGTGTGCCATTGGACCAGCGTCTTCGGCAAATTGTAGTGAACGCAATACCCGAACATTTTGAATACGGGTCACCGCTGCTGAATGCATGTCAGCACTGAATTGTTGATCTCTAAATACCGTTAGCCCTTCTTTTAGGCTCAATTGAAACCAATCTCGACAAGTGACCCGATTACCCGTCCAATTATGAAAATATTCATGGGCAATCACAGCTTCAACATTAAAGTAATCAACATCGGTAGCGCTAGCTTCGTCGGCTAAAACGAATTTACTATTGAAAACATTCAAACCTTTGTTTTCCATTGCCCCCATATTAAAAAAATCTACTGCGACTATCATGTAGATATCAAGATCATATTCAAGCCCAAAGGTTTTTTCATCCCAACGCATAGAGTGTTTTAAAGACGCCATAGCATGATGGGCCTTATTCACATTACCCTTATCAACAAATATTTCGAGGCTAACGTCGCGACCAGAACTCGTGCGATATTCATCCGCTAAGACATCAAAATCACCCGCGACTAAGGCAAACAAATAACACGGTTTAGGAAAAGGGTCATGCCATTGCACATAATGCTGGCCATCGACTAAATCGCCTGTTGCAATTTTATTACCATTTGACAACAAATACGGAAATTGAGCTTTATTAGCAATAACTTTAGTGGTGAAGGTCGCCATCACATCTGGTCGATCAAGATAATAGCTGATACGCCTAAAACCCTCTGCTTCACACTGCGTACAGTAGGCATCTCCTGATTTAAATAAACCTTCAAGAGCGGTATTTTCGGCGGGGTTAATTTCGGTAACAATCTCGAGAAGAAATTCATTTTGATCGACAGTAATAGTTATACCGGTATCGCTTATCTGGTAGTCATCACTTGATAAGGCTTTATTATCTATGCTTAGCGATAATAGGGTCAAACGCTCACCATCTAAGATTAGCGGTTGATTATTTGCCTGCTTTCGTGACATTTGCATACGATTGGTGACGCGGGTTTTAAACTCATCGAGTTCAAAAGTTAGTTCAACGGTAGAAATAGAAAAATTTGCTTCGCTATAATCGGCTAAATAGCGTGGGGTAAAATCACTCATGCGGGTCCTTAATAGAATACATTAGGTCAATCAAAATACTTTAATCTGTTTACTATGATACCAAACAGATTAACGTTTTGAGCTAAATTCAATGAGGATAAAGCGTAACACTCGAGGCGTGTCATAGCGCAATAGCAAGTTATTGGCATTGCGTACAACGAAAAACTTACGCTTTAGACCCTTTGAAGATGATCAATTATTTAAGTTGCTTGGCATTATACCATTATTGGTAATTAACGCCGGTAAAGATATTAAAAAGCCTGTACTAGACAGGCTTTATGAATATTTATTAATTTTGAAATAAATTTATCTCTACGTCACTAATTTTTTTATCTTAAAGCCCATATAACCATAAGCTATGGCAAGAATAGGGTTAATTAAATTAAAGAAGCAGTAAAATATATAATCATATGAGGTTAATGCTAGTGCGCCAAACATAAAGGCACCACAGGTATTCCAAGGGATTAATGGCGAGGTAATGGTTCCTGAATCTTCTAGCGTTCGACTCAAGAGTACCGGATGCAAACCTCTTTTTTGATATTCTTCTTTATACATTCTTCCCGGCATAACAATAGCCATATATTGATCCGCGGTAATTAAATTAGTGCCTATACAGGTCGCAACTGTACTGGCAATTAAACTGCCGGTAGATTTTGCTTTAGCCAAGATTGACTCGACAAACTTTCTCAACATGCCTAAGTGCTCCAAAATGGCACCAAAACTTAATGCTGTCATGACAAGCCAGATGGTATTTAACATGCCTGACATGCCACCTCGACTCAACAGGTTATCTATTTCTGTATTGCCCGTTTCAACGACTACACCATCAAAGAAAGCAGTCCACACCACCATAATAATCGCCTTAGTTGACTCGACACCCTCTGCAGCCATAGCTAGAATTAACTCTTGTTGAAAAATTAACGCCCAGACAGCGCCAATTACCGCGCCAATTGCAACCGCTGGGAATGCGGGCATTTTTTTATACGCTAAAACTAATAAAATAAATAACGGTATTAAGTTTAAGGCTGAGATGTTGTAGGTATTTTCTAAGGTATTCGTCAGCGCCAAAATACTATCAGTGTTAACCACGTCTGTGG
The DNA here is from genome assembly GCA_963977145.1 of uncultured Colwellia sp. Taxonomy (GTDB): domain Bacteria; phylum Pseudomonadota; class Gammaproteobacteria; order Enterobacterales; family Alteromonadaceae; genus Cognaticolwellia. The sequence continues at coordinate 42,249 of CAXBNP010000027.1, read as the reverse complement.
ATGAATGATTAAAACCAATAATGAGAAATAAAATCAGCGCTATGGTAATTGATGGAATAGTCGTCCATAGCATGTAGCGAATATGTTCAAATAGCTCACTCCCCGCTACCGCAGGTGCTAAATTAGTTGTTTCTGAAAGCGGTGATAGTTTGTCACCAAAGTAGGCTCCCGATATTACCGCGCCCGCAGTAACAGAAGTTGATAAATCAAAGCCCCCTGCAATGCCAATAAACGCCACCCCTACCGTAGCTGCAGTGGTCCAAGAACTACCAATGCTCATCGCAACAATACCGCAAACTAAGCAAGTTGCGGCATAGAACCAGCTCGGATCGATAATTTTTAAACCATAATAAACCATGGTCGGAACCGTACCTGATAACAACCAAGTACCAATTAATGAACCTACTGCTAATAGAATTAAAACCGCACCTAGAGAAATTGAAATGCCATGGATAATGGCCTTTTCCATCGAGTGCCAGGTATAACCATTTTTTAAACCTATCACCGCTGCGACACCCGTTGCTAACAGCAAGGCTATTTGGTTAGGACCTGACGATGAACTATCACCAAAAAACGTGACGGCAGCAATTAACAAACAAATAAGGACAAAAATTGGGATTAAAGCATCCAACATCGAGGGTTGTCGTTGCAAGTGAGGATCAGACATAGATAAATTTACACCTTATTTTCTTAGTTTTTATAGTGGTTAAATTATTTGTGCTAGTAACATGCCGACTGTTAACAAATAGTGCAAGTTTTTTCTAACAATTTACCGCTAACTAGCCCTTTGTTTATAAGGATTCGAAGAATAATTATGCAATTATTGCAGGTAAAAATTATTTGGCCATTAAAAAACCACCCGCAGGTGGTTTTTTAATGGCTTTCAAGAAAGCGTTATTTTCTAGCAACTTTACCCAGTGAAACTAGATCAAAAGTAATTTTTGCTGTTTCATCTAAAAATGGATCTAGCTTTTCTAAATCTTCAGGTATGTCATCTAAATTAGCTACTTTTTCTTTACCCATCATGACTAGACGCTCATTCGCACGTAATAATTGCTTGGCTTTACGGCTCTCTCTTTTTTCTTTGCGTTTGGTCAAGTTCAGCGAAATAGTTTTATCATCTTTTTCCGCTTTATATTCTTCGATATCAGATAATAAATAATTAAACTCTTTATTTTCTAGTACACGTGAACTGTGTAATGAGCTTAAATAAGTTAAGTCTTGGCTAATATCGTTAAGTTTATGATATCGCGCCTTAGGAATTTGATCCCAAGGTAAAGCATTTTCTTCTTTACTTTCGCCCCAGTCGGCTGGGTCTATCGCCGATGGAAATTCTATGTCTGGCAAGACACCGCGGTGTTGAGTACTACCACCATTAATACGATAAAACTTAGCTATGGTGAATTGAATACTACCAAAGGGCTTCTCGTATAAGTCATAGACACGGCCTAAACCTCTATGTTGTTGCACCGTGCCCTTACCAAAGGTATGTTCGCCAACAATAACCCCGCGTCCATAATCCTGAATAGCCGCTGAAAATATTTCTGACGCCGAGGCACTGTAGCGATCAACCATCACAGTCAATGGCCCGTCATAAAAACTGATACCGTCTTTATCACTGTTAACTTGCACACGGTTCGCGCCATCACGTACTTGTACTACTGGACCTTTATCAATAAATAGCCCGGTAAGCAAAGTCGCTTCTGTTAAAGATCCGCCACCATTACCGCGCAGATCAACAATAATACCTTCTACGTTTTCGTCTTTAAGTTTGGCAATTTCAAGTTTAACATCGCGTGACAGGTTGTTATAAAAACTTGGAATGGTGATCACACCCAATTTTTTAGTGTTTTCATCACCTTCTTTCTCAGAATAAACCTCTGACTTTGCCGCGCGATCTTCAAGCTTTATAGTGTCTCTGACAATTGCAACCACTTTAATACTGCTATCATCTTCTGAGTCCGCACCTAATACTTGTAATCTAACCTTGCTGCCTTTCGGACCTTTGATGAGTTCCACAACATCATCTAAGCGCCAGCCAATAACGTCAACAAATTCTTTATCATCTTGCGAGACTCCGACAATCCGATCTTTAGGCTTCAATTCTTTCGACTTATCCGCTGGACCACCAGAAACTACACTTTGAATAACCGTGTAATCTTCTTCTGCCCGTAAAACTGCACCTATACCTTCTAACGATAGGTTCATTTCCATTTGAAAACGTTCAGCATTACGCGGAGATAAATATGATGTATGCGGTTCTACTACGCGGGCAAAACTATTCATCACAATTTGAAAAACATCTTCACTTTCACTTTGCTTTAAGCGTTTAATCGCATAACGATAACGTTTAGCGAGTACTTCTTGAATTTTCGGCCACTCTTTCCCGGCTAAGGTTAAGTTAAGCGCATCATATTTAACTTTTTGACGCCACAACTCATTTAATTCATCAACAGAATTAGCCCTTGGAGCGTCTTCACGATCAAAGTTATAAGTTTCATCTATTTCAAAATCAAAGGGTTTTTCGTTTTCTAATAAACTTAACGCATATTGATAACGCTCTAACCGACGTTGTAAATTCAAATTGTATATTTGATAAGCAATATCGAGTTTACCACGGGAGATAATGGTATCAAATTCATCACGGTATTGCTCAAACCCGGTAATATCCGAGGCGATAAATACGTTTCTGGCATAATCTAATTGCTTAATATAACGATCAAAAATCTGTTCTGAAAGTAAATCATCTATTTTTATTTGTTTGTAATGTGCACGCATAAACTGCGCCGTAATGCGCTTTGTGGACGTAGCATGCTGGCTTTCAGGTACTAAAATCGGTAGATTTTTATTATCTTCTTTGGTTTCAGCTAAAATCGAGATACTGGCCAATGACAATGATACCGCAACAGCTATACGACAAAATTTATGCATACACATACTCCAAATTTATTCAGTAAAAATATTCTTAACTTGCGTTTTAACAACCATACCCGAATTCAACTGAACAGTAACATCTTTACCAGAAACTTCAGTGATAACTGCATCCATTGACGACTGTCCTAGCTGCACTTTAATATGTTTGCCTACAACAGCATTACTTGTATCTACGGGCTTAAGCTTAACAGCTACTTTTGCCGGTGCACGTTTACTTGATTTAACCGAATTGAATTTTTCTTTACGGCTATTATCAGTAGAGTCCTTTGTGACAGACTTAGTTCCCTTGTTGGCATTACCTTTATAAGGTTTTTTCGCCACTTTGTCTTTAGTATTTTTGTTACCAAATTTTTCTTGGCTTTCTTTTAGTGTTTTACTGGCATAATCAGCTTGTTCTTGATCAATTTCAGCAGCGTCATTTCCGTCAATATCAACACGAAAAACACCCACTTTAATCGCTTTAAGATAGCGCCAACTACTGGTGTAATGTCTCAGTGCTTGACGTAACCGAGTTTTACTCACGGTCTCATCGCCTGCTAATTTTTCAGCTAAGTCTTGAAAAACACCAATTTTTAGTGGTTTTGCATGACCGTCGATTGAAAAGCAGGCCGGAAACTTTTCTGCCAAATAGGCAATAATTTCTTTTGTGCTAATACGCTTAACTTCAGCTTCAACGTTTGGCGTTGTTTCAACTGCCACGTCTGCTACCACTTTTACTTCACTTTCTGTTTTAGTTTCCATAAATACAACTTTTAAAAATTTTGATTCTGCTCTGCTAGATATTGTTCACGATTTTCCAACAAATGTCGGCACCAATCATAAATATCTTCACTTTCGATTTCAGCTAAGGCTTCTTGCCCTATCCACGTATCCCACACCAAAGACAGCAACTGCTCTAAAATCTCTGGTGCAATATCTTCTTCTGCTAAGTCATAAATGGTATGATAAATTTCATTAATACGCTCAGCAACTTCTTCTTCCTGACCATCCCAGTCGCCAACAACAGCTTCTGAAACGAGATAGTCATGAATAACAATAAATTCTTTCATTAGTTTATCACGCCATGCTTGATCATAACATTTTCAAATAAACTAATTATTTTTTCTAATCCTGCTTGGTCATTACTATCAAAACGATTAAATGCCATGCTGTCAATATCAAGCACCGCAATCACCTTTTTATTTAAGGTTAAAGGTAATACTATTTCTGAATTAGTGCTAGCGTCGCAGGCAATGTGACCATCAAAATCGTGGACATCAGCAACACGTTGGACTTTATTTTCACTTGCCGCCGTACCACATACTCCTCGACCTAAAGGAATACGAATACAAGCAACTTTACCTTGAAATGGACCTAATACAAGTTCGTCATCTACCATACGGTAAAATCCGACCCAATTAACCTCGGCTAATTGTTCAAACAATAAGGCACTGATATTGGCCATATTAGCAATGACATCAGCTTCGTCACTGATCAATGCTTCAATTTGAGTATATAAGTCCTGATAAAAGCTATTTTTAGTCATTAATGATGGTGCCTACAATAAAAACGCATAACATACCCTGATAGCAGATTAAATTAAAGCGCTATCAGCAGCATTTAGCAATTATCTGTCAATTAAATGTGCTTTAGTGCTAAATATTAACCTTAGTGCTGCATTTATTACATTTTCCATATCAAATAACTTGCTACTATGCTGGTTACTTTATCTGCTAGTGATTGAGTTGGTGAAAATTTGCTATCGTTTACTCTCTCACTAACCATAATGTATTTTTATCAATATTGCCTTATTGTACACTAGGGATAACAAGCTATTTTAGCAATAAAGAGCGATCGAGTTTTTGCTAACGGCATTTTTAAATCGCTTTGTTGTTTAGCCGGTCATTACCGGATATCCTTGTTCAAAACAGTTAAAATGCATCGGCGGGAATACGCACCCAGCCCTCCATTAAGACCCGCGCGCTGCGACTCATAATAGCTTTATTCACTGTCCAGACACCCGCAACTTTTACTGCTTGTGCACCCACTTTAAGCGTTCCTGATGGATGACCAAAAACCACGGTTTCTCGCTCACCACCACCCGCGGCTAAATTCACCAGCGTGCCAGGAATAGCTGCCGCGGTGCCAATGGCTACAGCTGCCGTGCCCATCATCGCATGATGTAACTTACCCATTGATAAAGCACGAACATGTAAATCTATATCTGCTGCATGCACGGTTTTACCACTTGAGGTTATATAATCTTTTGACACACTTACAAAAGCCACTTTTGGAGTATGTTGGCGTGCTGCGGCTTCAGAGATATCGCTAATTAAACCCATTTTAAGCGCGCCAGCAGCTCGAATAGCTTCAAAACGAGCTAATGCAATCTCGTCATTGTTTATCGCGTCTTGTAATTCTGTGCCTAGGTAACCAATATCTTCAGCATTTAAAAAAATAGTAGGAATACCGGCGCTGATCATAGTGACTTTAAATTTAGCCGCTTTGAAATGACCAATAGCGGGCACTGCTAGTTCATCAACGACATTGCCGGTTGGAAACATCGCCTCAGATGGATCAACGGGTGCAATAAACTCTACCGGTACTTCTGCTGCAGGAAATGTCACACCGTCGAGCTCAAAATCACCTATTTCTTGTACTTCACCATTAATAATAGGCACACGCGCAATAATAGTTTTAGCAATGTTTTTCTGCCAAATTCGCACGATACAAACACCATTTAGTGGTATACGTGACTTAGCAACTAAACCAGCATTGATAGCAAAGGAGCCAACTGCAGCGGTTAAGTTACCGCAATTACCTGACCAATCCACAAAGGCTTTATCTATGGCTACTTGACCAAATAAATAGTCGACATCGTGGTCAATAACTACACTTTTAGCGAGAATAACGCATTTACTGGTGCTTGATGTAGCACCACCCATGCCATCGGTTTGTTTAGCGTATGGGTCAGGACTACCAATAACACGTAGTAACATATTATCACGAGCCTCTCCCGCTATTTGGCAACGTTCTGGTAAGTCAGTGAGATTAAAAAAAACACCTTTTGATGTGCCACCACGCATATAAGTTGCAGGGATCTTTACTTGAGGTGAGTGTACTTGAGGAACATGAGACATAACCATCGCCTTTTTATTTTTTCTTGATAAAAAAGCAGCAAATAGGCACTATTTACTGCTAATAAATTAAATAACCTAAATTTGATACATAAACGAATTATTGTGGAATAAAAGCAAGGTGGCAGTGCGCATTATCTACTGATATACCGGCACGACCAACCAAGCTATTAACAAAAATAGACCTTTAGGTATTAGACTCCAAGAAATCATTGGCAAATTTTTGTAATACACCACCGGCATTGTATACCGAAACTTCATCTGCGGTATCTAAGCGACACTTCACGGAAATTTCAACAACGTCACCGTTTCTACGGGTCATAACCACTGACATTACGCCACCAGCCGCTGGTGTACCCAATACATCGTAAGTTTCAGTCCCGTCAATTGCGAATGTTTCGCGAGCTTCACCATTAATAAATTCTAATGGCAATACCCCCATACCTACTAGATTAGTACGATGAATACGTTCAAAACCTTCTGCAACAATCACCTCAACACCTGCTAAGCGCACGCCTTTGGCAGCCCAATCACGTGATGAACCTTGTCCGTAATCAGCCCCAGCAATAATAATGAGCGGTTGCTTACGTTCCATGTAGGTTTCAATGGCTTCCCACATCCGGGATTCAGTGCCTTCAGGCTCAATGCGAGTTAACGATCCTTGCTTAACTTCACCTTGCTCATCGCGACACATTTCGTTAAATAACTTAGGGTTAGCAAAGGTAGCACGTTGCGCGGTTAAGTGATCGCCGCGGTGTGTCGCATACGAGTTAAAATCAGCTTCTGGCAAACCCATTTTATGCAAATATGCACCCGCAGCACTGTCCAATTGAATCGCATTTGATGGTGATAAATGATCGGTAGTAATGTTATCGCCTAATACCGCTAATGGACGCATACCTTTCATGGTGCGTTCGCCGGCTAAGGCACCTTCCCAATAAGGCGGACGACGAATATAGGTACTGGTTTCATCCCACGCATATAACGGACTTTCCGCGGGTTCAAAGGCGCCTAAATCAAACATCGGTGTATAGATTTTTTTGAATTGCTCAGGCTTAACACATGAAGCGACAATGGCATCAATTTCTTCATCACTTGGCCAGATGTCTTTCAAGGTAATGTCATTTCCGTTTTGATCTTGACCTAAAATATCTTTTTCAATATCAAAACGAATAGTGCCTGCTATAGCATACGCTACCACTAATGGCGGTGACGCTAAAAATGCCTGTTTGGCAAAGGGATGTATTCGGCCATCGAAGTTACGGTTACCCGATAATACCGCAGTTGAGTATAAATCACGGTCGATTATTTCTTGCTGAATTTTTGGATCTAATGCTCCTGACATGCCATTACACGTGGTACAAGCGTAACCGACAATACCAAAACCTAATTTTTCCATTTCAGATAGTAAACCTGCTTCTTCTAGATAAAGCTTCGCAACTTTTGAGCCGGGAGCAAATGATGATTTAACCCAAGGTTTGCGCACTAAGCCAAGCTCATTGGCTTTTTTCGCTATAAGACCCGCAGCCACTACATTTCGAGGATTAGAGGTATTGGTACAAGAAGTGATAGCCGCAATAATGACCGCACCATCAGGCATTTCACCGTTAGCTTCTTGTACTTTACAAGCCGCTAAGTCTTTAGCAATATTTTTCGAGGCTAAATCAGCTGTCGCTAAACGACGATGAGGATTAGAAGGGCCTGCTAAGTTACGACCGACGCTTGATAAATCAAATTCAATAACTCGCGGGTATTGCGCCTCTACTAAATCGTCAGCCCATAAACCTGTGTGTTTCGCGTAAGTTTCAACTAGCGCAACTTGCTCTGGTTCACGACCAGTAAGCTTTAAATAATCAATCGTTTGTTCATCGATGTAGAACATACCTGCTGACGCGCCGTACTCTGGTGTCATATTTGATATCGTGGCACGGTCACCAATGGTTAAATTTTTAGTACCTTCGCCAAAAAATTCTAAGTAGCTAGAAACAACCTTTTGATTACGTAAGAATTCAGTAATTGCCAAGACTAAATCAGTAGCAGTGATGCCAGGCTGGCGTTTACCCGTCAGTTTCACCCCAATAATATCAGGCAAACGCATCATAGATGGACGACCCAACATAACAGTTTCAGCTTCCAAACCACCGACACCAATAGCAATAACACCTAAGGCATCAATGTGTGGCGTGTGCGAGTCAGTGCCAACACAGGTATCAGGGAAAGCCACACCGTCACGAGCTTGTATAACCGGTGACATTTTCTCTAAATTAATTTGATGCATAATGCCGTTACCGGCTGGAATAACATCAACATTTTTAAAGGCGGTTTTAGTCCACTCGATAAAGTGAAAACGCTGTTCATTACGACGGTCTTCAATGGCACGGTTTTTATCAAATGCATCACTATCCGCGCCAGAGGCTTCTACGGCTAGCGAATGATCAACAATTAATTGCGTTGGCACAACCGGGTTAACTTTTGCAGGATCGCCACCTTGGTCGGCAATAGCATCACGAAGTCCAGCTAAATCAACTAACGCTGTTTGACCTAAAATATCGTGACAAACAACACGTGCTGGATACCACGGAAAATCAAGGTCTTGCTTACTGTCGATAATTTGCTTTAAAGCATCAGTTAGTGTTGCAGGATCACACCTTCTAACTAATTGCTCAGCAAGTACACGCGAGGTATAAGGTAGTGTTTTATAAGCACCGGGCTTGATAGTTTCGATGGCTTCGCGAGTATCAAAGAAATCTATCGTGAGACCATTGTGTTTATAACCCGGCAAGGGTTTGCGATAATCGTAATTCATAACGTAATCCATATATTAACAAAAGAGCACAACAGACTCTTTTTGAATAATTTAATCAGTGATAAAACCTTATCGGGCTAGATAAGGCTTTAATTGGCTAGATGCTAGGACAACTACCTTTGTGCTATAGGTTTTACTTTACGTGGCTCTGCACCGATGTAATCTGCAGATGGACGAATAATACGATTATTTGAACGCTGTTCCATCACGTGAGCAGCCCAGCCCGTTAAACGTGAACAAACGAAAATAGGGGTAAATAATTTCGTTGGGATACCCATATAGCTATACGTTGAGGCATGGAAAAAGTCGGCATTACAAAATAACTTTTTGCTATCCCACATAAACTCTTCACAGGCCACTGAAATATCATACAACGAGGTATCGCCATTTTCGACTGCTAACTTTTCAGACCACGCTTTGATAATGGTATTACGTGGGTCTGAAGTGCTATAAACAGCATGACCAAAACCCATGATTTTTTCTTTACGTGCCAACATACCAGCCATTTTTTCTTTGGCATCAGCAGGAGAAGTAAAGCTTTCGATCATGTCCATGGCGGCTTCATTGGCGCCGCCGTGTAAAGGTCCACGTAAGGTACCAATAGCACCAGTAACGCATGAAAACATATCAGATAACGTTGAAGCACAAACACGCGCAGTAAAGGTAGAGGCATTAAATTCATGCTCGGCGTACAAAATTAGTGACACATCCATCACGCGCTCATGTTGAGCCGATGGGCTTGCACCATTTAATAAACGTAAAAAATGACCACCTAAAGACGCTTCATCCGAAGTACAGTCAATTTCTATACCCTGGTGTGAAAACTTATACCAATAACACATGATGGCAGGAAACGCTGATAATAGACGGTTAGCGGCTTGATGTTGTTCGCTAAAATCGTTCTCTGGCTCTAAATTACCTAAAAATGAACAGCCAGTACGCATAACGTCCATTGGGTGGGTTTCTTTAGGAATAAGTTTAAGTACGGCTTTTAAAGCGGCTGGTAAATCACGCATCGCAAATAATTCCGCTTTATATGACGCTAATTCCGCTGTGTTTGGTAATTCGCCGTTGAAAAGTAAATAGGCAACTTCTTCAAATGTTGCATTGTCGGCTAAATCAGCAATATCGTAACCACAATAGGTTAAGCCTGAGCCTGATTTTCCAACCGTACACAATGCGGTTTCGCCTGCACTTTGACCACGTAAACCTGCACCCGATAATTTTTTCTCTGTCATCATTCTTTCCTCTCGTCCTTTAACCGTCATTAATTTACCGTTAAGGGTTAAAAATTAGTTTCTTATTAATGTCTTTTTTTATTTAATCGTTAACTACTTATTTTTACCTTCAGAAAACAAGCCATCAAGCTTTTGCTCATAATCGTGGTAACCCAGGTAATCATACAAATCCATACGTGTTTGCATGTTATCGATTTCTGCTTTTTGGTCGCCATCAGCGAGTAAGGTTTTATAAACAGACTCCGCCGCCTTATTCATCGCTCGAAAGGCTGATAATGGGTAAAGCACCATAGCACAGCCCCATTCACCTAATTGCGCTTTATTCCACAATTCAGTTTGACCAAATTCAGTAATATTGGCTAATACCGGTACATCAAGTGCTTGGGTAAAAGCACGATAGTGCGCTTCTGTTTTAACCGCTTCAGCAAAAATACCATCCGCACCGGCCGCAACGTAAGCCTTTGCACGTTCTAACGCGGCTTCTAAACCTTCTTGGGCAAAGGCATCAGTGCGCGCCATAATAAAAAAATCTTTATCGGTTCGGGCATCAACGGCGGCTTTTATACGATCGACCATTTCAGCACTCGATACAATTTCTTTATTAGGGCGGTGACCACAGCGTTTTTGCGCGACTTGATCTTCTAAATGTACAGCTGCTGCACCGGCTTTTTCCATATCACGAATAGTTTTAGCAATATTAAATGCCCCGCCCCAACCCGTATCAATATCCACCAACAAAGGTAAACTAGACGCACTAGTAATGCGTTGAACATCAGCAATAACGTCATTAAGTGAAGTCATGCCTAAGTCAGGTAAGCCATATGAGGCATTAGCAACGCCACCGCCAGACAAATATATTGCTTGATGGCCAAGTTGTTCTGCCATCATCGCGCAATAGGCATTTATGGTGCCAACGACCTGTAGGGGTTTATTATTAGCTAAAGCTTGGCGAAACTTAGCACCGGGAGATAATGGTGAAGACATTGCTTTGTCCTTTTTAGTTATGTGTATGGGCTATTAAATTGATCCGTTTAGGACCACTCAAAAATTTAGTGTTATTGTTGCTGGGCTATTTTGTTTTCAATATTTTTACGCGAAGCAGCAATATGACGTCTCATTAGCATTTCAGCCAACTCACCATCACGATCGGCTATCGCTTCAATAATCCGCGAATGTTCATCAAAGGCTTTCGTTGCGCGTGGGCTATTCATGCCAAATTGGCAACGGTACATCCGCACAAGGTGATAAAGTTGACCACATAAGATATTGATCAATTGCTTATTATGACTACCGAGTATCACTTTATAGTGAAAATCTAAATCACCTTCTTCTTGATAATATGAAACACCGTCACGTAATGCCTTTGCGCTGGCATGTTGCTTGAGCATAGCCTGCATTTCGATAATTTCATCTTCAGTCATATTCATCGCCGCTTGACGACATGCCATACCTTCGAGCGCTTCACGCACAACATAAATTTCTAAGAGCCCAGCAATAGAACATTCAACCACGCGAGAGCCAACATTGGCTTTACGTTCGATTAAGTGACATTTTTCCAAGCGATTTAGTGCTTCACGCAGCGTTGAACGACTAATTTGATAATTTTTAGCGAGTTCTGGTTCACTAATTTTACTACCTGCTTTGATGGTGCCCTCAACAATAGCGTGTAGCATTTGCTCAAAGACTTTATCTGCAGTGGTCACTGCGGCTTGTGTGGTTGGGTTATCTAACGCCATGCTTGTCGAGACTTTTAAAAACCATGCCCTAATGATAACGTGCCATAGACATTAGTCAATGTAAAAACCAAGTATTGTCGACAATAATAACAAGTGTCAATTGTAGAATTATAACTTGCCGTACATTAATCTTTACCCTCTCAGCCAGAAAACTAGCTACATAGTGCTATCAAAAGGTATGACTGAAGTTGGTATGAGTTTATTTACAAAATTTTCATTTACTCATCCTGCTTTTCAATAAAACATTAAATGTCGACAATTTAAAATTTAACCAAAAAACCAGTAACAAACCCCAATCGCGGCGGTAATACCAGCAACGTCAGCAATCAAGCCACAAGCTAAGGCATGACGACTATAACGAATACCGACCGAGCCAAAGTATACCGCTAAAACATAAAATGTGGTTTCCGTAGAGCCTTGGACAATTGAGGCTAAACGACCGGCGAATGAATCAGCACCATGAGTGTTCATGGTTTCTATCATCATGGCACGCGCTCCAGAGCCACTTAAGGGGTTCATAAATGCGGTAGGTAAAGCATCAACAAAACGTGTATCACCATTAAAAAACACCACTAACTGACGTATACCATCAACTAAAATATCTAATGCACCACTGGCTCTAAATACCCCGATCGCACACAACATGGCTAACAAATAAGGAATAATTCTAATACTCGTTTCGAAGCCCTGCTTAGCACCTTCAATAAAACTGTCGTAGACATTAACCTTACGTCTTAAGGCTACCAACAAGAAACTAATTAGCGTGGCAAAGATTAACAAATTTCCCATCAGTGATGACTGTTGTGCCAGAAGCTCGGCACTTAGCGTAGTGAAATAAACCGCAATACCACCAACAACCGCAATACCTGTCGCTAAATAAAGCAAAATAACTTGCTGATAAAGTTTTATTTTCTGTACAAAAGCGACAGCTAATAAACCCGCCAGTGTCGAGGCAAATGTTGCTAATAATATCGGCACAAAAACATCGGTAGGATTTAGCGACCCTTGTTGGGCGCGATAAACAAAAACCGTCACTGGAAACAAGGTTACCGAAGACGTATTTAAAACCAAAAAGAGTATTTGCGCATTGGATGCAGTTTCTTTTTCTGGATTGAGTAATTGTAGATCTTGCATGGCTTTTAAGCCTAGCGGTGTCGCTGCGTTATCTAAGCCTAAAAAGTTAGCCGACAAGTTCATAGTCATTGAACCTATTGCGGGATGCCCTTTTGGTACCCCAGGCATCAGGCGAACAAATAGCGGCGAAATAAGCTGAGCGATTTTGTCAATAATACCGGCATGTTCGGCAATTTTCATCATGCCTAACCAGAAGCTTAAAATGCCAATCAGACCAATAGCAATTTCAACTGTGACCCGCGACATATCAAAAATTGCGTTAACAATTGCTTCGAAAATTAAAATTTGATCAAAAACTAACCATTGCACCATGGACGAAATAAAGGCGACAAAGAAAAATCCGCTCCAAATACGATTTAACAAACCTGAACTCTTTTATTTTTATTCTTAATGACAAATATCATGACACATAAATAATATATTACCTAACCGAGTTAATGACTGTGCATAAACTGTGCTAAAGCAGTACACAAGCAGTGCAAAACTATTTATAAATTAAAAGAGGTACAAATAACAAAAAACACAAACCCCTTTAAATACAACAAATTAAGTTGATTGAAATTAACTTTGCATTTATAAAAGCTTACACTACACTTAATCGTACAGGTAAGTTGTCAACCTGTTGCTCGCAGCCCTCTTCAATGAGGAAGTTATGTTTAGATTTTTTGTTTTATATGTAAATAGTTAAATAAATTTGACAGTTTATTAGCGCAGGCTCACCTCCTTTTGAGCCACCCCTGAGCCCAAAACTAGCAATAGTTCTGGGCTATTTTTTTACTTAATAGTCTTAAAATTCTATCGTATTTTGTCGTTGGTTTTTATTCAAACTAGTTTTAAAATAATCGTTGTCTGCTACCAGGCAACGCTAATGCTATTCACAACGATCACCTCAAGTAAAGTTAAAATAAAGCTCGATTGTCGTGCTATTTCAGCAACAGAAGTACCACGAATACTGGCCAGGTGTTTTGCTACTTCGACGACATATGCTGGCTGATTTTGTTTGCCACGATGCGAAACTACTGCTAGTCAGAGATAGCGTGTATCTGTGGTAATTAAAACCGCACTGCAGGTAATTTATTCAGCACTTTTTCGTCGTTAGCCCATTTAACCCGTTTCAGTTTGTGGAAACAAACGATGAAAGTTCTCGCTCGATTGGCGTGCTATTTCAGCAGCAGAAGTACCACGAATGCTGGCTGATTTTGTTTGCCTCGATGCGGAACTGGCGCTATTTGCCACGATGCGGAACTGCTGCTAGTCAGAGATAGCGTGTATCAGTTGCAATTAAAACCGCACTGCAGGTAATTTATTCAGCACTTTTTCGTCGTTAGCCCATTTAACCCGTTTGAGTTTGTGGAAACAAACGATGAAAGTTCTCGCTCGATTGTCGTGCGATTTCAGCAACAGAAGTACCACGAATACTGGCCAGGTGTTTTGCTACTTCAACGACATATGCTGGCTGATTTTGTTTGCCACGATGTGGAACTGGTGCTAAATAGGGGGCATCAGTTTCAATTAAAAATCGATCAGCAGGGACTTTTTTTGCTACTTCCCTAAGTGCACTGGCGTTCTTAAAGGTCACAATACCCGAAAATGAGATATAAAATCCCATCGCTATGGCTTGCTCTGCCATCTGCCAACTTTCAGTAAAGCAATGTAAGATCCCGCCAACGTTAGCAGCCTGCTCGTCCCTTAAAATAGCCAAGGTATCTTCTTGAGCATTTCGGGTATGAATGATCAGCGGCTTGTTCAGCTGGTTAGCAACACGCACATGTTTACGAAAAGAATCTAGTTGCACCTGCTTTGTTTCTGGTGCGTAGAAATAATCGAGACCAGTTTCACCAATAGCGATTACACGTGGGTGTGTTGCTAAACTGCTTAATAGCGCAGGGTCAATTTCATCATCTTGATTTAGCGGATGTGCACCACAGGTTAGCCAAACATGATCATACTTAGCCGTCATTTTAGCCATAGTTGGAAATTCTTCTAAGGTGACACTAACACATAATAGGGTGTTAACATTTTCTGCAAGTGCCGCATTGACGACATTATCTAAATTATGGTCAAAATCTTCAAGCTTTAAGCGATCTAAGTGACAATGGGAATCTATAAACAAGGGAATACTCCGCACGAATGTGCTATTTCAGTTAAATAAAATTAGGCTGCTACATTGATAAGGTTGGATCAGGTGAATTCAATAAGCGCCCTATCGACTTATCAATTTGATTGCGTATATTGTCAGGGTCTTCAATAAAACAAACACCGATACCGGCTGGCGTGCCATTTTGTGCACCAATTGGTGTGATCCAAGAGACTTTACCTTTAATTTCAGAAGACTCTAACGAGTCCGGTAACGTTACAATTAACTTCACATCAGTTAATAATTCAAAGTGTTCAGTGGTGCGAATAAATAAGCCACCATTTTTCATAAACGGCATATATGACTGATATAAATCACGATCTGAAATAAATTCTAGTGTAATATTTTCCAAAATCATTCCTCTATTTACTGCACGTTACCTTTGATAACCACGCTAATATCTGCCAGTAGTTTTTCGCTTAAAAACTGCCGATTAACTTGCACTAAAGTCTTTAGTTTAACATTGGCAACTTGTACTAAATTATATACCTGCCATAACTGCTGTTTATTGAGCACTAGGCTTTGTTCATTTTGTCGCTGTATTGTTTGCCAGCCCCATTGTTTTCGCATCAAATCGACGAGGATTTTTTCTAGCCAACGATAACCATCACTACACTCCACTAAAGTACTTAGTATATCTGTTCGGTGTTGACAGACACATAAGTACTGCTCGACCTTATCACGAAAGCCTGTAAAGGCAATGGCAGTACTATCTTCTGTTAATTCGCTAAGATGGCTAAGATTAACAAAAACATCTTCACTTTGCTTATTATATGCAGCCAGCAGCTTTTCACCAACCGGTGGGCGTATTTCAATTTTCTGGCAACGACTGATAATCGTGGGTAACAGCGTATCACTGCTACCCGTTGTCAAAATAATAAAACTTTCCGATGTCGGTTCTTCTAAGGTTTTTAATAACGCATTAGCCGCTGATACGGTCATAGTATCAGCATGATTGACTAATGCTGTTTTTGCCTGACCAATATGAGCAGTTTTTTCAAAAAATTGACTCAGCTTACGTATTGCGTCTACGCCAATGGTATTTTTTTCGTTAACAATAGTCATATGATCTGGATAACTATCATTTGCAAACAGCTTACAGGTTTTACAGTGGCCGCAAGCTTGGATAATGAACGGGTTAGGAGCAGGTTTTTCTTGGTTGAACACTTGTTTTAAGTTCAGACACAGCAATATATTAACAAGCCAGT
Source organism: uncultured Colwellia sp. (assembly GCA_963977145.1). Classification (GTDB taxonomy): domain Bacteria; phylum Pseudomonadota; class Gammaproteobacteria; order Enterobacterales; family Alteromonadaceae; genus Cognaticolwellia. The sequence continues at coordinate 25,940 of CAXBNP010000027.1, read as the reverse complement.
TAGCAATTTCTTCCTGACCGGCACCGTCGACTCCTGAAATCAACAATGCATGGGGAAGTTTTTTATCATGAATTTGCCGTGACAATTGCTGTTGAACACCGAGCAACCAAGTTTTCATTTTTTATCCTTGTTTGCTATTAATAAAAGCTTCAACGGCGTTCTTCACATCATTGTGCACCGTTGACATATTTTGGCTAGCATCGATAATAATCGTTGTTTCAGACGCCTTTGCTAACGCAAGATACTTATTTCGAACGCGTTCAAAAAATTCAATTTTTTCTAACTCTATACGATCTAACTCACCCCTTGCTTTTGCGCGGCTCAGACCTAGTTCTGGTGCAATATCTAAATAAACAGTGAGATCAGGTTTAAATCCTTTCAAGGTAACATCAGCTATAGCATTCATTATCGTATCATCAAACTGTCGTCCACCACCTTGATAAGCTCGAGATGACAAGTCATGACGATCGCCAATAACCCATATTCCCTGGGCTAATGCCGGTAAAATTCGGTTTGCTAATAATTGGCTACGACTTGCATACATCAACAACAGTTCAGTTTCTTGTGTTAGCTCTTCTTCATGGCTGGCTGACTTAACTATATCTCGCAAAGCTTCGGCTAATGGTGTGCCGCCAGGTTCTCGTGTCTTTATAAAAGCGATGTCATATTTATCTAACACAGCTTCGATAACGCTAATTGCTGAAGATTTACCAGCGCCTTCAATGCCTTCGACAACAATAAACTTACCTTTATTCATTTTTCAATATTCCAAAATACATTTAATTGATTGTTAATATTATTTTTTCTTCCGCTGATATTTTGTTACTGCACGGTTGTGATCGGCCAAATTAGTTGAAAATATATGTTCACCCGCGCCATTGCTGACAAAATACAAATAATTACTCAACTCTGGCTGTAATGCTGCTTGCAGTGCTTGAGCGCCTGGCAAGGCAATAGGCGTTGGTGGTAAACCTTTTATTTTATAAGTATTATAGGCTGTTTTCTCACGTAAATGGGCATAGGTTATATCACCTTGGTAACGCTCACCTAAGCCATAAATTACAGTTGGGTCTGTTTGCAAGCGCATTTTTTTATTTAAACGATTAACAAACACTGATGCAATCCGCGGGTGTTCTGCGTGGCGACCACTTTCTTTTTCAATAATTGACGCCATAATTAATGCTTGATACGGCGATTTATACGGTAAATCTATTGCTCTATTTTGCCATTGGCTATTCAGCGCACTTTGCATTTGTTCATAAGCACGCTTAATAATGCTGATATCGGCGGTACCTTGAGTAAACGCATAGGTATCAGGAAATAGCCAACCTTCTGGATTGTCTTGCTTAATTGATATTTTTTTCGCAATATCTGCTGGCGACAAATTGGCAAGTTGATGACTAATATTGGGGTGTTGTGCTAACTGAGCCAATACTTGCTTGAATGTACTACCTTCGATAAAAGTAATAGAGAATTGATGTTCTTTACCTGACACTACTAAATTAAGCAGCTCAATAATGCGAGTTTTAGCGGGTACTTGATACGTACCCGACTTTATTTTGCTCTGCTGAGCATTAAATTTGACATACGTACGTAACCAAAAACGATTTTCCAACCAACCCCTCTTCATTAGCTGTATTGAAAAAGCATTAAATGACGTGCCGGGTTCAATTGTGATAAATTCGCTTTGCTCAATCGATAGTTGTTGTTGCATTTTCATTGCTGATGTTTTCATCACTACAACAACAGCTAAGATACTTAATAGCATTGAAACGGCTAAAGTAACTAACGTTCGTTTAATCAACAGCGGTAAGTTTAGGTGTTTTTTTTTCATTGTTATATATTAGCTTTCAAGGTTTACACACTGGTTTTGCATGCTTTCAACGAGAGAAATGTCCAATTTTTTACCATTAAAAATCTTAACTGGCACTATACCTAAAATGGCGTTACTAATAAACATTGCATCAATATTATCTAATTGCGCAAGTGAATAATTATCTTGTTGAATATTGGGCTGTTTTAATAAAATATTTGCTCGCATTAAACCTGCTACACCAGCAGTTGCAATCGTTGGTGTGTGCCATTGCCCTGCTTTTAACCAAAAGACATTCGCACTGCAACACTCAACGACATTGTCATTTATATCGCTAATAAGTAAGTCATCCTCTGGGCGTTTATCTAATTCAACTCTCAACATCACCTGCTCTAAGCGGTTCAGGTGTTTGAGTCCAGCCAACATAGGGTTAATACCTAGCTTTTGCTCGCTAATACCAACAGATATACCGTGCCTTTGCCATTGAGGATAAAATTTTGGATAATCATGTAGTGAGACAATAACTTTTACCTGCTCAGCACCAAGGCGCGAGTAGCCTCGACCACCACTACCACAGGTAATAATAACTTTCACGATGCCAATATCAATACCTGAACTGATTTTACCAATAGTTTTCTCTAATGTACTCGAGTCAAATTTAGGCAAGCCAAGTTGCTGACTTTGCTGTTCCAAGCGTTTAAGGTGCTGCGCTATCATAACCACTTCGCTATTAATAATTAATGCGGTGGTAAAACAGCCATCACCATAAGCTAAACCGCGATCATCAATGGATATCGAGTCAGCTACTTGTCCATCTACAAAACTTAACATCATAGTTATCCATAAAAAAGCCTGAATACAAAGGTATAAGTATTCAGGCTTAAGCATTTGCATTCAAGCGGTATTAAAATTTAAAGCGCATTTAATTCAATAAAGCGCATGAGGTACCAACAACTAACTAAACTTTTTTAAAGACTAGTGAGCCATTTGTACCACCAAAACCAAATGAGTTGCATAATACATAATCTAAATTTGCATCGCGAGCAGTATGAGCAACATAATCAAGATCGCAGCCTTCATCCGGGTTATCTAAATTAATGGTTGGCGGCACAGCACCATTAACCAGCGCTTGAATACTAAATATCGCTTCAACTGCACCAGCAGCGCCAAGTAAATGACCTGTCATTGATTTCGTTGAGCCCACCATGACATCATAGGCTAAATCACCAAATACCGATTTTACCGCGTTGGTCTCGGCAATATCGCCGGCTGATGTTGATGTACCATGTGCATTAATATAACCAATTTTTGCGATATCTACTTTTGCGTCATTAATAGCGTTTTTCATTGCTAAAGCTGCACCTGCGCCATTGGCTGGTGGAGAGGTCATATGATAAGCATCACCACTCATACCAAAACCCGCAAGTTCAGCGTAAATTTTTGCGCCACGCGCTTTAGCATGTTCATACTCTTCAAGCACCAGCACACCTGCACCGTCACCTAAGACAAAACCGTCACGGTCTTTATCCCATGGCCGTGACGCTTGTTCTGGTGCCTCATTACGCGTTGATAGTGCACGTGCTGCACCAAAGCCGCCCATACCGAGTGGTGTAGAGGCTTTTTCCGCACCGCCAGCTACCATAGCATCAGCATCGCCATAGGCAATCATACGTGCGGCATGGCCGATATTATGTACACCACTGGTACAAGCGGTAACAATTGAAATATTGGGACCTTTCATGCCAAACATTATTGATAAATGACCGGCAATCATATTGATAATAGTGGAAGGGACAAAAAATGGTGACAGCTTTCGAGGACCACTTTTTAACAACTTCGCATGATTTTCTTCAATCAGACCTAAACCACCAATGCCTGAACCTACAGCAACACCGATTCGTTGAGCATTATCTTCGTTGATTTCTATACCAGAATCTTTAATGGCTTGCACACCTGCGGCAACGCCATATTGAATAAATAAATCCATTTTTTTGGCTTCTTTACGAGCCATATAGTCTTGAGCATCAAAATCTTTTACTAAACCAGCAAAGCGCGTTGGATACTCAGATGTATCAAAATGCGTAATGTCAGAAATACCACTTTTACCAAGTAATAAATTTTGCCAGGTTGATTCAGGGTTGTTGCCTAAAGGGCTAAGCATGCCAAGGCCGGTAACTACAACGCGTCTCATGAGATGTGCTGCCTCCGATAGAAGTGAATATTAGCAGGGGGTGATTCAAATCATTTTGATGATTTAAGGATCAAATACTAATAAATATTTTTCAAACGATAAAAACAAATCAGGCGGTAATTAAACCGCCTGAAACCAATCGCATTCGTTTATTATTACTGGTTAGCAGTAACGTAATCGATTGCTGCTTGAACTGTAGTAATTTTCTCTGCTTCTTCATCTGGAATTTCAGTATCAAATTCTTCTTCTAACGCCATTACTAATTCAACAGTGTCCAAAGAGTCAGCACCTAAGTCATCAACAAAAGAAGCTTCAACTTTTACTTCGTCTTCGCTAACACCAAGTTGCTCAATAGTAATTTTTTTTACGCGTTCTTCAATAGTACTCATTTTTTATCCTTTACTAGAAAATACAATTTTTCAAAATTGTCTGTAGTTTATTCGTCAAAAGCCAACCATGCAAGCTTCTAATTTTACTTTTTTGCTGGTCTAACCTGTTGACAGTGTATAATTTATTCGAATTTAACCCTAAGTCGGCAAAAAGCCAACTGCGGTTAAACCATGTACATGCCGCCATTTACGTGCAATGTTTCACCCGTAATGTACGCTGCAGAATCAGATGCTAAGAAAGCAACAGCATGAGCAATTTCTTCTGGCTTACCTAAACGATTTGCCGGAACTTGTGCAAAAATGCCTTCTTTTTGCTCTTCAGTCAATGTTTGTGTCATATCGGTATCAATAAAACCAGGCGAAACTGTGTTAACGGTTATGCCACGTGAAGCGACTTCACGTGCTAATGATTTAGTAAAACCAATTAATCCAGCTTTAGCTGTTGCATAGTTAACCTGACCAGCGTTACCCATTGTACCAACAACTGAACCGATATTAATAATACGACCATTGCGTTTCTTCATCATCGCGCGCAATACCGCTTTACTGATTTTAAAGACAGAAGTTAGATTGGTATTAATAATGTCATTCCACTCATCATCTTTCATGCGCATTAGCAAATTATCACGCGTGATGCCGGCATTGTTGACTAAAACATCAACCGCACCATGCTTTTCTTTGATCAAATCAAACATCGCGCTAATAGAGGCATCATCAGTAACATTTAATACCAAACCTTGCCCTTCACCTAAATACTCACTGATATTGGCAGCACCGTGCTCTGATGTTGCTGTACCAATAACATTACCACCCAGCGCTTTAAGTTGTGTTGCAATGGCTTTACCTATACCACGACTTGCACCAGTAACTAAGATGACTTTACCTTCTAATGAAAACATATAATTTTACTCTACTGATTCTAATGCTTTAGTTAATGACGCACTGTCATTAACAGATTGACAACTAATGGTTTTATCGATGCGTTTTAACAAGCCCTGTAATACTTTACCTGGCCCAGCTTCTATAACGTTTTCGATACCCTGTTGCGCTAAATACTGAATAGTTTCTGTCCAACGAACGGGACTATATAGTTGTTTAATTAGTGCTAATTTAATGGCTTCAACTGATTTTTCTGCCACCACGTCGACATTGTTAACAACAGGGATAGTGGGTTCATTAAAGTTAATATTATTAAATACTTCGGCTAGTTTTTCTGCGGCATCCTTCATTAATGCACAATGTGATGGCACACTGACAGGTAAAGGTAGCACACGTTTTGCGCCCGCTGCTTTACATAATACACCCGCGCGTTCAACCGCTGATTTATGCCCTGCAATAACCACTTGCCCCGGTGAATTAAAATTCACCGCTGAAACCACTTCATCTTTTGCCGCTTCAGTACAGGCATCAATAATGATTTGATCATCAAGGCCAATAACTGCAGCCATAGCACCAACACCATCAGGCACCGATGCCTGCATAAATTCACCACGTTTTTCTACTAATTTCACCGCATCAGCCAATGAAATAACCCCCGCACAAACTAACGCAGAGTATTCACCTAAACTATGGCCGGCTAAAAGTGTCGGTGTTGCCGACGAATTTGCGTGCCATACACGCCAAATAGCAACACTTGCCGTTAACAGCGCTGGTTGGGTAAAGTTTGTTTGATTTAATTTCTCAACTGGGCCTTGTTGAACCAACTGCCATAAATCATAACCTAGTGCGGAAGATGCTTCAGAAAAAGTACTTTGTACGACTTCATTTTCAGCAAAATCTGCTAACATTGCTAGAGATTGTGAGCCTTGACCGGGAAAGACAAACGCTAAATTATTTTGCATTATTTGACCTAATTATATTTAATTTTTCACTGTACCAACCTAAATCATTGTGTGATCTACGCCGTGGTAATTTGTTAAGCTTTGATCTAGCTATCGTTTAGCAGCTAAACCTGCCTGACCACGATTACTTATGGCACAAGCTATGTTCAAGCTTATCTTTAATCTTTGCTGGGACTTGTCGTTCAACCTCGGTAATTGCTTCAATAATAGCGGTATAAAAAGCAGTTATATTAGCGTTACCGTGGCTTTTCACGACAATACCGCGCAATCCTATCAGACTTGCGCCGTTATACTGGTCGGGGTTCATGGGTTTAAACAGTTTTTTTAACGGTCGAGACAATAATTTGCCCATAATTTTCGCTAAAAAGTGCTTTTTGATAATTTCTTGTAATTGTGTATAGACCATTCTTGCCACACCTTCACAAGTTTTCAAGGCAACATTACCAACAAAACCATCACAAACAATAACGTCAGCTTTATTAGTAAAAATATCATTACCTTCTATAAAACCAATATAATTAATATCATCATTTGCCTGCAAATAGCTGGCAGCTTGTTTAATATGGTCACTACCTTTATTATCTTCTTCACCCATATTCAATAAAGCCACTTTCGGGTTTTCAATACCGTCGACCTCTTTCGCCATGACTGAGCCCATAATCGCAAATTGATATAAGACGTTAGAGTCACAAAAAACATTCGCCCCTAAGTCCAACATAAAAACATGTTGATCCGGTTTGTTACTGGGTAACGAAGATATTAATGCTGGGCGTTCAACGCCTGGTAATGTTTTTAAGACAAAGTGAGCCATTGAAAAAAGTGCCCCCGTATTACCAGCACTGACACAAGCTTGTGCTTGCCCGTCATGAACTAAGTCCAAGGTTTTTCGCATTGATGATTGTTTTTTATTACGCAGGGCAAAAATAGGTTTTTCATTCATTTCAACAACTTGAGTTGTTGGAAATAAGGTTATTCTTGGGTGGGGATAAAATTGTTTTTTTGCTAGTGTTTCAACAATGACAGTTTCGTCACCGCACAGCAATAAGTGAAGATTGGGAAAATTTTTTATTGCGAGCATTGCTGCAGGAAGTGTTACGTGGGGGCCTTGATCGCCCCCCATAACATCTAACGCTATGGTTAGATTAATCAAGGTAATCGTTACAGATTACTTATTGATTACTTTAACACCTTTGTAAAAGCCATCAGCTGTTACATGGTGACGACGATGAGTTTCACCAGATACTGGATCTGTTGATAAATGCGTTGTCGTTATTGCGTCATGTGAACGGCGCATGCCACGTCTTGAACGAGACTTTTTGCTCTTTTGAACTGCCATTGCCTACTCCTAAAATCGGTTATTAGCTAAATTTAACTACTTAATTTTTTTCAATACATCAAATGGATTCGGTTTCTCTAGTTCTTCAGGCAATTCCCCCCAAACACTATCAGACGGCGCCTGACAATCTTTAATTGAATGCCTTGGAATTAATGGAATCGCGAGTAAAAACTCATCTTCCACTAATTCTAACAAGTTAACTTCACCATTCTCATCTAATTCAATTGCGTCATAATATGACGGCAACTCAGCTTCAGCTTCAACGTCCTTCACCGGACTAAAAGTAAAATTCACTTCCAATGCCAATTCGAACTCTTCAGTACATCGCTGACAGGTTAATGCAACTGTTGCCGATGAGTTGCCTGATATTACTACCAAACCGACTTCATCCACACTAAAATTAGCATTTACTTGCACCTGCTCACTTTGTGCTTCACACACAGCAAGCAATCTCTTCATCCCAGATACTTCAAAGTATCCTTCACACACTAACTTTCGCTGTGCGCTTCTGGATGGGTCTATCGTTATCGGGAGTTTAAGATTCTTCATAAGGCGCGCATAATAAAGTGCCTATCGGCTGGTGTCAAAAGAAAAATAGCGAAATTTGTTTAAAAACTCAAGATAGGCCATATATTAACAGCAATCTGTTTATATTTTGAGTGATATTAATGAAAAAACTTGTTTTAGGCTCTACCTCCCCTTTTCGTAAAGAAATTTTAGCGAAGCTTAACATTCCCTTTGTCTGCGCTAAACCTAATATAGATGAAAGCGCATTTGACAACGAATCGCCCGTCGCCTTAGTTGAGCGTTTAGCCATTGAAAAAGCAAAAGCCGTTGCAGATGAATTTCCTGATGCTTTAATAATAGGCTCAGATCAAGTGGCATTGTGTAATGGTGAAATTCTTGGAAAACCACATAATTTTGAAAATGCGGTAAAACAATTAGAAAAATTTAGTAATAAAACCGTGGTTTTTTATACCGGCCTATGTGTCTATGATAGTGGTTTGGATTACACAACAGCCGTGATAGAGCCTTTTTTGGTGCATTTTAATGAGCTTTCGCTAAACGACATAGAAAACTACTTGCACGCAGAGCAACCTTACAATTGTGCGGGTAGTTTCAAAAGTGAAGGGCTAGGTATTTGCTTATTCAAAAAACTTGAGGGTGATGATCCCAATAGCTTAGTTGGTTTACCGCTTATTAAGCTAGTCGAGTTATTAAAGCAACATGGTGTTGATGTTTTAGCGGAGCAGGCTAAACAGCTTTAAACGCTGTCGACGTTTAAAATGGCTTATCAAGGTAATAAATATAAATGGGTACTTTTAGTTATATTTATTACCTTTTAACTTGAATTCAAATTATTCCACTCCATAACATTAAATACAACGACCACTAATTTTAAGAATATCTGGTGATGTTTAAACTCTTTTTCATTTTAATTTTTTTATTAACCACTGTTTCAGTAAATGAAATAGCCGTGGTAACGTTAAGTGATTTAAACTTTACCCAAGCTACGATTAATGAAATTGAAGTTGAAATTGAGCATATAGACAATGTAGATTTTGATAATCCGGCACTGTTAACCCAAACAACAGCTTACCTTCGTTTTTTTACCAATATTGGTTTACCTTATTTCAACCCCGACATTGTAATACCCTACTTTCAAAATTTTCATTCTAGAGCCCCGCCAACATTTACTGCTTAGCAAACTCGCATCACATGATGTTAAGGGTTTTTGTACGATTAAATAGTCATTCCAGACTGATTTAAATTAAGTGTCACGATATTTATTCATCTAGCGAATATTGCTATATCGCTAAGCACTGATAAAAACGTACCAACCCCTAAACTCTCGATCAGTAAAGCTGCTCAATAACTTATTTTAACTTCTTTCCGGCCAAAGGCAGTAAATGACAAAAATAACGAATATTGAGCAATAAAAATATTAAATGATAAATACCAAGACACACAACATTTGATAAATAGCAGCTGATTTTGGCATAAGCATGTCGCCACCGTTATAAACTTTAACGACATATGCTTAAAGAAATTTTGAGGTAAATATGAAAAAACTACATTTAGTTAACTTAACAGCAACAGACAACATTGTCACACCTGAGCTCTTTGAAGAGATTAATTTACAATCACCGGCAGTAAAAATATTCACTGACTTTAAAGATCATAAAGCCTTAATGATTGAAGGCGACACATTAGCAGTAACCGCTTTACAATTAATGTTAAAGACTCATGTTAGAATGAATATTGTGGTTTCAGAAAACAATGACTTTATCGGCATAATTAGTAGCAATGAATTGTCAGAGCAGCAGATTGTAGCAAAACTATCTAAAGGGGTTTGTCGAGAAGATGTCTTGGTGAAAGATTTAATGATTCCGAAATCGGATTTTCACGCTTTTGATTATAGTGAATTATTAACGGCGTCGGTGAGTGACGTTGTGTCGACTTTAGAAAATTATCAACTTCGCCACTGCTTAGTGTTAGATAGAACAAGTCATCATATCCGAGGGGTTATTTCATCCTGTGATATCGCCAGAAAGCTGCATATGCATATGGACCTAAATATTAAGCAATCATTTGGTTCGATCTATGAAGCAGTGCATCAGAAAACAAGCTCAATGTAAGTACGCGGATATTATAAGCATTAGCCGATAAATTATAGGGTTAGATAACCCTATATTCGTCAATCTAATAGTCAGCTATTAGATTGACGGTTTACCCTCTTATCACTAAAGCGGTTAACTTTCTGCTGAAAGTAGACTTAAGCCATTAATCTGTTCTAAATCATGTCTATCGGCCCTAATGAACATCCGCTTTAGTCAATTTCTTTAGGAGTTTTTCCAGTGAAGGCTCTAAAGGGGCTTCAATTTTTATCCGTTCATTACTTAAGGGATGAATAAATTCAATACTGGCTGCATGCAGGAACAAACGCTTTAATCCCAAGGCTTTCATTTCTCGGTCAAAGTCTTCGTGGCCATACTTTGCATCACAAGCAATTGAATGTCCTTTAGTTTGACAATGAACACGAATTTGATGGGTACGACCGGTAACAGGAAAAGCCCTCACCAAAGTCGCGTTTTTATAATGCTGAATCACTTTGAAACGCGTTTCTGACTCCTTACCATCAATATTATCTACCACCACCACGCGTTCACCTGACTTTAAGTCATTTTTCTTTAAGCCTTCACTGACACGAGTTAATTTAGTCGACCAGCGGCCTTTCACTAAAGCATGATAATATTTTTGCACGGTTTTATTTCTGAGTTGCTCATGTAAGTGTCGCAATGCCGAGCGTTTTTTCGCCACGACCAAACAACCCGAGGTGTCTCGGTCAAGTCGGTGCACCAGTTCTAGCATTCGGGCATCAGGACGTAAGGCACGCAGGGCTTCAATCAAGCCAAAACTTAATCCACTGCCACCGTGCACCGCCATTCCGGACGGCTTATTTATAACAATTAACCGCTCGTCTTCAAATAATATCTGCTTTTCTAAATTAGCAACAACATTTAATTGCGTAGAAACCGTGTTGGTATTTTCTGACACACGAATGGGCGCAACGCGAATAATGTCTTCATCAACTAATTTATACTCAGGTTTTGTGCGTTTTTTATTAACGCGTATTTCACCTTTGCGTAATAGACGATACAGCATGCTTTTTGGCACGCCTTTTAGTGTTTTTACTAAAAAATTGTCAATACGTTGACCTGCATCTTCGCTGTCTACGGTGAAAAATCTAACTTGAGGTCTTGGGCTGTCTGTCATATCTGTTTTACTAGGAACCATAATGGTGTGCAGTTTAACATGTTTTTTTCAAATTACAGGCAATTAAAACGAGGATTTTATTGCCTTATCTATAAATAAAGTGTGATAATAGTATGGTTACCGCTACATTTTAGCCGTAATAAGTAAAAAGGATGCTTTAAGCGAGACGTAAGAGGCAAAATGCGGCCACGTTAATATTAGATGATTTTATCAAACATTATTATCGAGATATTAAAAGTAAGGCCTATTGTGAATTTGACGCGTGTAACTTGTCAAAAAAATCACATAAAGATTTTGTCCGGCGCAATAAAGCGATTATGTAATTAAACAGAAAAAATAAGTCACATTTTCAACCGTTAAATTATTAGAAAACACGATAAAGATATCGAACTAAGATTAACGATGCACTTAATTTTCTGTTGCGCACAGCACACAGGCTGAGCACATAAAGAATCAATTTTACTGTGGTGTTAAACATCTCAGTTATATTAGAAAATCAGAATTTTTAACAGCTTGCTGCGTAATATGGCGTAGTAAGATTGACACCCGTGAGGCTGACAAGTTGCTGTTACCATAGCGATAGATTACTTTGTGTTCTAAGCAATGGTGTGTTGTGACTAAAATGAGTCACACAAACTATGAAACGTATGTTAATTAATGCTACACAATCAGAAGAATTGCGTGTAGCACTTGTAGATGGTCAACAACTTTATGATTTAGATATCGAAAGTCCTGGTCACGAACAAAAAAAATCAAATATCTATAAAGCCAAAATCACTCGTATTGAACCGTCGTTAGAAGCGGCGTTCGTTGATTACGGAGCTGATCGTCACGGCTTCTTACCGATGAAAGAAATCGCCCGTGAATACTTCCCTAAAGGTTACAGCTTTCAAGGTCGTCCTAATATCAAGGAAGTACTACGTGAAGGCCAAGAAGTTATCGTGCAAATTGATAAAGAAGAGCGTGGCCAAAAAGGTGCAGCGTTAACTACTTTTATCAGTCTTGCTGGCAGTTATTTAGTCCTTATGCCTAACAACCCTCGTGCTGGCGGTATTTCACGTCGCATTGAAGGCGATGAGCGCACCGATTTAAAAACATCATTAAGTAAGCTTACCCTACCTAAAGGCATGGGCTTAATTGTTCGTACCGCCGGTGTTGGTAAAGAATATGATGAGCTTGAATGGGATTTGAATGTTCTATTACATCATTGGAACGCTATTTCAGAAGCCGGTGCAAGTCGCCCAGCCCCGTTTTTAATCCATCAAGAAACTAACGTTATTTTACGTGCTATTCGCGACTATTTACGCCGCGATATTGGTGAAGTGCTCATTGATCGCCCAAAAATATTTGAAAGCGTTAAAAAACATATTGAAATCGTTCGTCCAGACTTCTTAAGTAAAGTTAAACTTTACAGCAATGACGTGCCTTTATTTACCCATTATCAAATTGAAACGCAAATAGAAACAGCTTTTCAACGCGAAGTACGTTTACCGTCTGGTGGCTCAATCGTTATTGATCCAACTGAAGCGATGACATCTATCGATATTAACTCTGCCCGCTCGACTAAAGGTGGTGATATCGAAGAAACAGCATTTAATACTAACTTAGAAGCCGCTGAAGAAATTGCTCGCCAATTACGCTTGCGTGACTTAGGTGGTTTAGTGGTAATCGATTTTATCGATATGACCCCTGTTCGCCACCAGCGTGAAGTTGAAAATAGAATGCGCGATGCTGTAAAGCAAGATCGTGCCCGCATTCAATTAGGTCGTATATCTCGCTTTGGCTTACTTGAAATGTCGCGTCAACGTTTACGTCCTTCTATTGGTGAAACTAGCCAAGGCGTATGTCCTCGTTGTAGTGGTACGGGTCATGTTCGTGGTGTTGAGTCTTTAGCCTTATCTGTATTGCGTTTGATGGAAGAAGAAGCCATTAAAGACAATACACAACAAGTTCAGGCGCAAGTTCCTGTCCCTGTTGCAACGTTTTTATTAAACGAAAAACGTCGTTCTGTATTTCATATTGAAAAACACCACAGTGTAAATATCCTCATTATTCCTAATCCGAATATGGTTACGCCGCAATATGAAGTTATCAGAGTAAGAAAAGACGAAGGTATCGAAGAAGCTAGCTACGATATGGCGATTAAGCAAGCCGTGCCAGAAGAAGCGGTAATGCCAAAATTTGATAAAGAAGTCAGTAAACGTGTTGAACCTTTACTACAAGGCATGTCTTCGCCTAAACAAGCACCTAAAAAGCGCGAAGCGGTACCCGTTGTAGAAACAAAAGCTGAGTCAAAAAGTTTAATGACGGGTGTTGTCTCTTGGCTTAAGTCTCTTTTTGCTGCAGAAGAAAAAGTAGAAATTAAACCGGTACCGAAAAAACCACAAGAGAGCAATGCTAGAAATAGTGAGCGTCGTCCACAAAGAGCAAAACAAGGTCAACGCCGTAATAATCGTAATGATTCTCGTAACGAAGGTCGTAATGACTCGCGTAGCGAAAACCGTAACGACGCTAGTAATGAAGTTCGTCACGAAGGTCGCAATGACAAGCGTAAAGCTCAAGATGCCAATGACGATAATGCTAATAAGCAAAGCAATGCAACTGCTTCAACGACCGCTAAGCCACAAAAAGAACGCGTGCAAAAGCCTAAAGAAGAAAAGGTAGCTGAACGTCGTCAACGTCGTAACAACCGCAAAAAAGTTCGCGTTAATTCTGATGTTAAAAACAACACTCATGTTGAAAATATAGATGTTGAAGATACTGCGGTTAAAATCACAGCTACTGAGAGCAAATCTGTTGAAACAAGTAACGTTGAAAATTTAACCTCGGTAGATACGATTAATAACGTTGACAATGCCACGGTCGAGCAAGCAGCTAACACAACAAATGATGAGCAACGTCCAAGAAGTAGACGCTCTCCTCGCCATATGCGTGCAAACGGTCAACGTCGTAGACAAAACGCCGAGGCAGGCGATGCTACTAGTGAAATTACTGAAGATCCTGTAACTGCTCGTTATCCTGAGCAAAGTTCAACTTCATCTGATCATGCTTTAAATGATGCTAATTCGGCTAATGAAGTCACTGAGTCAGCGCCTACTGTTGAACAAGTTCAAAAAGTACAAGCAGACGCGTTAACTGAAGTGATTAATAATCCAAAGAACGAAGTTCAACAAAACTTACCTTTTGATGAACCTGGAGCATCTGTGGTGAAAGCTGACGCAGAAGTTAGTAAGCAGACAGCAAATGTCGCAATTAACACGCCAAGTGTTGAAACCACGACATCGATAGATGAAGTTGTTCCAGCGACTGAAGCTAATGCTAACGATGCTGGCGAAACAACGCAGGCACCTGTTGCAGTAAGCGCAAAGATAGAAGAACAAGTCTCTATTGAGGCAATATCTGAGCTTTCGGGAGCGAAAACTGACGTAGAAACACCGGTAGATGTAGATACAACGGCCACAACGACTGAAGATACGCCTGTAATAACAGATGAAAAACCGAAAAAAGTACGTGCTAAAGTTAAAAACATTAAACGTAAAGTAAAAGCGGCAGCAAGTAAAACATCGGGTAAAGCATCAGCACCAATGACTAAGCCAGAAACCATTGTTAGTAGTGGTGTTATCCCTCGCGATTTCGTTGCGAGTGAACAAAGAACATCACATACGCAGTCAGGTAAATCTGCACTTGTTGCGAATGTTACCAGTCGAAACTCAGCTGGGCCAACTAAACCAACACTGGATTAAGTTACCCGACTATCCTTCAGTTTAACTAGCTGAAGGGGAAAAATAAAAGCCAATTGCATTATGCAATTGGCTTTTTTATTGTCACTATTTTAGTAAGCTATCACAGTACTTGATGCTTAATATATGTTTTAAAGCCGTTTATGCAGCACTCAGACGTTTAATTAAGCCGTCACTGGCGTCTTCAACTAAATCTAATACAAACTGAAAGCCTTTCGCGCCACCATAATATGGATCAGGTACTTCTTGATCGTCAAAATTTTCAGCGTAATCTAAGAATAACTGTATCTTATATTGCAAGCTTGAGGGCGCAACTTTCATTAAGTCTTTCACATTTTGATGGTCCATCGCTAAGATCAAATCAAATTTTTCGAAATCTTGCGCAGACACTTTACGTGCTTTAATGTTATCAAACGAATATCCTCGTGCGATACCGGCTTTCTGTGCTCGATGATCCGGTTTTTCCCGCGCATGAGAGCCCAATGTACCGGCTGAATCTATTGTTAAGGCAAGTGCCTTTGCTTTCTGACGGAAAACCGCTTCTGCGCTCGGTGAGCGGCATATATTGCCCATACAGACAAACAATACAGATTTTACCGTTAATAGCTCTGGTTTATTGATCACAGAAAAATTCCTAATTTTTTAAACAAATAGATGAATGATAAACAATTATCACTTTAGCATTATTCAATGACTCAAGTTCGATTTCAAGTCTTGAAAAATCTAACGCTAAAGTAGATGACCCGTTTTAACCCAGATCAAAGTATCTTGTTCAACAAAGGGATGATGTTGACTTAAGTGTGGGCTCCTGATCCAGCTTCCAGCAGGGTAACGGCCTAATTCATCAATTAATTCGCCGCTGATGACATATATTTCTTCACCACTAAAATGACTATGTAATATAAATTGCTCTCCTGCCGGCCAAAATACTAAAGCGACAGATTCTGTTGCAAATTGATGTAGCGGTTTAACTTTTAAGTTGCCATAACCTGGTTGCCATAGCTGTTGCTCAGTATCAATAGTTATACGCTGACAATCCAACGGTGAAATTTGATGAAGCTTGACAAGTAATTCACAGCCTTTGGCACTATATGGAGCATGGACAAACCCTTTAGGGTTACGAAAGTAGCTGCCCTTAGGAAAGTGCCCCGTTTCGTCAGAAAAAGTTCCCGAAAGCACAAGTATTTCTTCTCCCAAAGGATGGTTATGAGAGCGAAAGCTTGCTCCGGCGTCATATCTTACAATACTGGTTGCATGTCCACTTTCACGGTTTTCACGCGCTAAGGGTTTACGCCACACTCCAGGTAAAGGGCTAGCTTGCCAATCTTGCTCTTTAGTATAAATAACGACTCGCTTCGTTAAATCCATATTAATCATGCTTGCCCTCTTACGGCTTATTATTAACCTAAAATGAGTGTAATTAATAAATACGATAATTAAAAAAATAGTGCTTAGCTAATCGTATCTTAAGCCTTAATATTCGAGTTTTATTGAACTAGGCGCATAAAGTCTTTAATAAAATTATGCCTTGATAAGCATATTT
Organism: uncultured Colwellia sp.; assembly: GCA_963977145.1. Lineage (GTDB taxonomy): Bacteria > Pseudomonadota > Gammaproteobacteria > Enterobacterales > Alteromonadaceae > Cognaticolwellia. The sequence goes on along the minus strand of CAXBNP010000027.1, from coordinate 9,310 downwards.
CTGCTACATTATTTTATATAATCCGAGATTAGAATAAGGGTTGGGTAAATATCTGAAATTCCATTGTATTAAATAAACAATGCCGCTAGTGATGAAATTTTAATGGCTAGTAGACAATTTCGTTTATCCGCAGCTCAGGTTATATAGTATGCTTATAGACTTAACGCGTTATTGAACACATTAGTTAGAAGTCGCTTGGGGTATTTGTACAAGATACTTACTTTAATGCCTCGTTATTGTTGATACAAAAGTGCTAATAAAAATCACCATATCTAACCAGCTTAAGTTAAGGGTTAGGTTATATATATACCGAGATAATTTTCGAGATGAAAATAACCTTAATCTCGAAAGATGTTGGCTATATTGTCATTGCAATTCACTTATATGAGTATTTATTTTTGATATTTTTCCAATTCAGTAAATGGTTTTTTACCGCGACAATTGCAATAATATTGATTGCTATTGTCGCTAGTTTTACCAATCTCATTCTTGATATTGACCAAAAAAACATCAGCGAATTTAATAGCGCTTTTACAATTAATAGTAGCTATTATATTGATGAAACGAACGCTAGTGATCTGGATGATATCCTCAACAATGTCCAATTTATCGACAGTAATTTAAGTGATATTCCGTATGCTTTAGCACAACAAAGTTATTGGATAAAGCTCTCTCTACATTACCCAATAGCTAAAGCAACCATGTCCAACCCTAAGCAAGAAAGTTTTCTTCAAGGTAGTGGTAACGAAGAATTAATTTTGATGGCAGAACATAGCATACTTGATAGCTTTATCGTCTATGAACTCAATGCCTTAACTGCGCCAAAAAAACTTTATCATAAGCTTGCTAGCCCAAAGGAAGTCAGCCAGAATGTTTATCCATATGCAAGATTACCATTAAACCAGTTTGGCCACAGTGAGTACCTCATTCAGGTTAAGAACTCTGGACCGCCTAATATTCCTTTACTGTTATTTACTGTGCCAAACTTTGAACAAAGAGTACTGCTTTCTCAGCTGGTATACGGTGCATTCATCGGTATATTGATCATTATCGCTATATATAACTTAGTACTATTCTTTGCTGGCAGAGATAAAGTTTATTTATTGTATATCGGCTACTTGCTATCTGCCTTTGCTGTACTTTCTTCATTAACGGGTTATGGCTACTTTCTTTTTTCCGACAAAATAATGAAGTTACTCAATCAATATCTGATATTTACCGATTTCTTACTGATCATATTCCTCCTGTTATTTACCATTTATTTTTTACGCTACGAGCGCCTAAAACATTGGGCTTATAAATTTTCAATTTCCTTTGCGGTCTTGATAACGTTACTTGCGTTTTATTCTCTTTCTCTTGACGAACTAATGCAAACCAAGCTGTTCTTTTCTTTACAGCCTTTTTTTTACATCGTTGCACTCATATTAATTTTTAATCGCTTAAAAAGAGATTTTTCCTGGGCGCGCTTTTACTTTTTATCCTGGGTACCCTTGTTAATTGGCGCAATTATTCAACCAATGGTGCTGCTTAATCAGCTTGAATACAGCTTTTTGACCAGCAATGCATTCCTCTTTGCAATTATGGTCGAAGTGACCTTTATGGCATTTGCTCTAGCAGAGCGTATTCGCTGCAATGAGCAAGAAAAACTGACGATGATTGCCTATCACCAAAGTAACCAGCTACCAAGACAAACCAACTTAGAGCATAAAATTAGTCAACTATTAGCAGAAAACAATCAACACTTTACGGTGATTGTGATAAAACCAGAGCAATTTCAACGCATCGATCTATACATAGATGAACCAACCCGTATTCAATTTTTTCAACAATTAAATCAAAAATTATCATCCCTATTTAGGTTTAATGATGCCGCGCTTCATATAACTGAACAAAGAGAAAAACTGTGTTTTTTGGAAAATAATAGTTTAGCTATGGTCATTGATAATACTCACAATGAGCAAAATATTACACAGACCGTCAATTCTATTCAACATGCCGCTGGTGAGGTTTTTTATATAAAAGCGCTTAAGTTGCCATTGTCAGCTTATATTGGTTTAGCCAATTTTCCTGAGCACGGTTCATCTAGTGCAAGTTTAATTAGCAATGCATCCATTGCAGCCAATAATGCTGAATTGAGCGAAAATAAATGGGCTTACTTCGCACAACACCACAGCCAAAAAAATCACTCCTCAATACAATTAGCAATTGATCTACAACAAGCAATTACTAATCAAGGGTTTGAATTATTTCATCAACCACAAATAGACTTAAAAACTAGCAAGGTCTGTAGTAGTGAATGTTTAATTCGTTGGCATCATCCAGTACTTGGTGCAATACCCCCTGATGTATTTATAACCGTTGCAGAAGACTTTGGTTTAATGCCATCGTTAACATTATGGGTGGTAGAAACTGCGCTTGTTCAGCAAGTTTTGCTCACCGAGCATACGGGACTCAACCATATGGTATCAATCAATATCAGTGGTAAAGACCTTATTCATGCTAGCTTTATTGATGATATATCCAAGATTATTAATCGTTGTGATATTAAAGCAGAAAAGATTATTTTTGAACTGACTGAGTCAATTTCATTTGCAAAAAGTAGCGTAGCAATACATACCATAGAACAACTGATTGATCTTGGTATTACCATTAGTATTGATGATTTTGGTACCGGTTATTCTTCTATGTCGCAAATTAATATGTTGCCGTTCCAAGAATTAAAAATAGACCGAGAGTTTGTCGAAAATGTTTGCGGCGATAATAAACGTAAAGTTATTGCGGAAACCACTGTCAAAATGGCAAAAGGTTTAGGTTTAGAAGTTGTAGCTGAAGGTATTAATAGTCGCTTAGATGAGCAGACACTGCGCAGTTTTGGCTGTGATATCGGCCAAGGATATTACTACGCTAAACCTATGTCTTATGACAACTATCTCGCGTGGCTTAACAATTTATCTAACGGCCAAATACCCGCGAGTTTAGAGGGTGAATATATTCCCGCTGAAAAATAAACATCATTATAAAACCTTGTGATTGAGCTAACCTGAGCTTTGCGTAAGCGATTTACCAACGGGATAAAGGGCTTATACGCCACTCAGGTAATTATTAAAACAATTGATTTTCTAGCGTTTTACCATTGATAAGTTGAGCATATGACCAATTATTTTTTTGCAAAAGGCTTAATAAACTCATTTCGATATTAGCCTTGTCCTGCTCTTTCATTATGGTCAGTAAATATTCTCTATCTTGTGTCATATTCACCTGACTAACGCCCGGCATTTTTAATATCATTGCGATAATTTGCGGGTGTTCTTGTTTCATTCTCAGGGTTATAAATCGAGTTTTCTCATCATCACCCGATGTTTGGTGCTGTTTTAGATGGCCATTTTCAAGATAGAGCACCTGATCACACAAACGTTCGAGCTCACTCAAGTCATGGGAGCTTAAAATGAAGTTAACGTCGTTCGATTGCTCAGTAACAATAGCCCGAATCTCTTTTGCATTAGCAGGATCAAGTCCAGCGGTAGCCTCATCTAACATGACAATCTCGGGACTTCCTAGCAAAGCTTGCGCGATCGTTGCTCTTTTTCGCATACCATGAGACAACTCACTTGGTCGGCTATTCGCCGCATCCGTTAACGCTACCATCTCTAATACTCTTACGGTATCTCTTTTGGCGAGCTTATTACTCATGCCTTGCAAGCGCGCATAAAAGTTTAATTGCATGGCAATGCTAAATCGAGGGTCTAATTGTGCATCTTGAGGCAAGGCAGCTAAACGTCCAAATAACGCTGAATGACCGGGTGTATGCCCTAAGATGTTAATCTTGCCAGAAGACGGTTGTATGTAACCACATAACAAGCTAAACAAAGTGGTTTTACCCGCACCATTAGGCCCGACTAAAGCAACCGGTGCGCCTTTTTCTAACGAAAATTCGACCTTATTTAGTGCTGTTTTGTCACCATATTTTTTTGTGACTTGTTGAACCTCGATAATTAAACTCATAGTGACGCCCTCTTCATCATCAAGTGACTGGCAATAAGTAGAAACAAGGTCTGCACTAAAGGTAATATATATTGGCTAGTGGCCATATTATTTTGCGATAAAATACTGCTTATTTGCTCACCAGGAAGCAGCATATTTAGATAAAACGATTGACCAAATTGATAATTAATAAAAGCAATACTTAACGGACCTAAAGCAAAAATCAATGTCGCGGCTACGACCGCTAAACGCGCGGAATTAACTAAGGTATTGAGTAATGTCATTAAGGCGATAAAAGGCATAGCAACAATAACTAATTCTAAAGTTAATTTAGCGCCAATCTGTAGGCTAGGCGCTAAAAGTGTTAAATCTCTCATAATAGCTAATACCGTAGTCGCAATTGATGTCATCAAGATCAATATTGCCATAATCAGTAATTGCCCTAAATAACGACCTACGATTAGCTCTGCTCGGGTAGCACGCAAGGTGATAAATCTTAATGTTCCGCGATGCTTATCTGAGCAAAATTGATCACTGCATACTAACAAAGCAAAACTGGGAAAGAAATATACGGCTACCAACCAATACATCGCGTATTCGGCAACTGGCCAGTCTAATAATGCCGTTAACCCCAAAGTACCAAACAGTTGTTGTGCCATACCTTCAAATGAAGGCGAGGATACAATTGCTGATGCTGAGCCAACAAAATAGTAAAGAATAATAAACCAGATAGTGGCAAAGGCTAATAACGCCAATAAACCCCGTTTAGTTTTAAACAAACGCTCTACTTCAAACCTAATGATAATGGATAGTCTAGACAGATTTATATTCAATTGGCACCAATTATATTTATAGTTGTTAGTTACATGAAAGAAAACACGTCGAAAAACGATGTAGATTGAGTCAATAAAAATCTGAAAAAATCACGTTTTTAACCTGCTAATGTGTTATTTTTACCCTTACTATTTTATAACTAAATGACAAATTTTATTCTCGCCTCAGCCCCTTTTGAGCTATCTATTTGTGGCGTACAAAACAATAAGCGTGCTGAAGGTACTTTTAATTCATCAACCAAATGGGCTTTGAAAATATCTACACGTTGTTGAGATATTGACTTTAAGCGCGCGATATTTTCGGCATCATTGATTTTAGACCCGTCTGCCATTTCAATGTCATTAGCAATGGCTACTGCACAAAGTTTGACATTTACCGTGTCCCTGTCAGCTAACATTACCGACATTTGACGACTAAACTCTAATTGTTCAGTCGTTAACTTAGTTTCGCCAGCGCCATAGTTTAAATCGTTTATTCTTAGCTTAAGGGCATATTCCCCAGCAGCCATTGCAATTTTCATCACACTTGCATAGGGAACAAAGGTTGTCAGCAAGTAATCTTTCGCAGCGGACATAGTCGCTTGTTTAACTAACAAAGTTAATAAGCCTGATAAACCAAAAGATGGTGAGCTTGTATCTCCCTTTAATGGCAATGACAGTTCAACATTACCATCTGAATCTTTTAACATACCTAAGGCGACGTTAAACGGTACACTGAACTGCTCTGTTACCTGACTTCTTTCATGATCGTCAGCTACTGTAAACTCAACACCTCTGAGTAATAGATCAACATCGCCATTGAGTTTATTTCCCGTCAACCCTGCAGCAATAGTAAGGTCAAGTTGACCGCTTTCAATTTCATATTTTAAGGTTTGCTTAATATAGCTCGAAACACTGGGTAAACTGAGCTCTTTAACCACCGCATTGAGCGTAAATTTTTGCTCATCAGCAAACGGTAAACCACGGCCTTTTATATCAAAATTTGCGTACTTATCACTGCTACCTTGCATATCAAAGATAACTTCTTGATCTGGCTTACCCGTGTCAATATCAGACAAAAGCAAATGGCTAATATTGACATTTCGTTCATAATGCGGTGTAACACTGCTGTCTTTAAAATCGATTTTTGCATCATCAAGCAAGGTAAACTGAGTCAATCGAAATACTTGCTTAGCACGAGTAGGCTTGCTCGTTTGCTCTTCTACTTGCTCTGGTATTGAAGATTCAATATGAACTGTATTGCCGACATGTGGTGTCTCATGACTTTTTATATCGTCAGGGTTAGTTAATGCAACAAGCGTGGCCAATTGCTTTTCTTTATCCAATAAAACGTTAGCTACAAGTCCCGATAACGTAAGGTTATTAACCGCGACAAGCTCAGGCGTATACTCAATGTTGTTTATCGACAAACCACTGAATGCAGCTAATGCGGGTAGGTTTTGCTGACTATTTCTTGAAAATTGACTCTCGGCAAATTGCACACTTTCAATCGTTACTTTAGCGATATCTTGCTGATATTGCAGTGCAATATTATTAGCTGTTAAATTTGCTATTTCAGCTAGTAGCGCAGCATTGTCTTGCGAATTAGCCGCAATACCAGTGATGGTAAAACCCAGCATTGTATCAACACTGATGGCTTTATTTTCTGGCAATAAAACAGCTAAATCTTTAGCGAGAATTTTTTGATTCTTGATAGCTATGACAATATTATTTTGTTCAACATGCAGATCATCAATGGTCACTAATAAGTTATTAATATTGACTGATGTTTGTGCTTTATTGAGCGATATATTATTTTTATCAGCATGCTTTACCTTACCCGCATTATTCAAAGAGCTAGTCTTAGGTAATAAAGGCCTTATATCTTGCAGCTCAAATTTTTGTTTTTTTATCGACAGAGCTAAATCTTCCTGCTCAACATAAAGATCTTCAACAGCCAATACCAGTGCATTAATATTGATTAGCGTCGCTGGCTCTGTGATGGCAATATTGAATTTACTTGCATAGCTAACGTTGCCATTAAGCGTTAAAATTGTTGGCGGTAAAAATGCTTTAGCTGTGCTTAAATCGATATTTTTAGCATTAAGCGAAACACTAATTTCGCCTTGCTGTTTCAACAAACTACCGTCTATGGCAACAGTTATCGGTGCGCCGTTTAAATGGCTGACTAAGTTTAATTTAATCTCTTGTTGATTTTGTGACAGTAAAATGTTCTGCAAAGAAAGTGAGTCTAATTGAATATTATGCTTTTGTGAAAATAACTCTAATTCAATATGAGCATCGGTCAAGGTAAACTCGGGAATGATAATTTGATAAGGAAAATTAGCGCTTACTGGCTCCATTTCTGCTTCTGCTGGCGCGTGGTTTTCGGCCATTAATTCAATACCCGCAATATTGAGCGACGACTCATTGACCGTTACAGGGATATATAGGCCATTAAGCTTAAATTCTGCTACATAAATTTTATCATAAAATAATTGATGCAAATGTAACTCTGCATCAAGGCTTTGTAGTTTAAGTGCGCTATTTTTTTCATTTGTTATTACAGCTAAATCGCTAATCGTTAAATGAGCGGTAAATGGGTTATAACGAATACTAGATGTAGCGGTTAGCAGCAAAGGTTTTGGTAAACCATAGGTATTGATAGCATATCGAATTATAGTCGGTGATAGTAACCAAATGAGGCCATAAATTACAATAGAACTGATAACTATGATTTGAGTAAAGCGTTTAAAATAACGACCCATGCTAGGTTCCTATACTTTGACGAGATAACACAGAGCCGATAAATGTAATTTAACTTATACACTTGTATTAAATTATGTGCTTTAAAATGTGATTAAAATAAAACGGACTATCGCAACGTTTGTACGATAGTCTGCTAGATAAAGGCTTAACAACTTACTCAGGTTTTAACAAGTCGATAAATTGCTGTGATTGCGCTATTGCTTTGCTCATTTCAGCCACTAATGATTCAACATCACGTTTAATGGTTTTATACTCACCTTGCAACGCGCCAATAGCCTGCGCATTTAGATTATGCTTGAGATATAAACTATTATCTTTCAAAGCAGATAAAACCGGTGCCATTCTGTCTTTAGCCCGATACATAGACTTAATCAAAGCTTGGTAATTACGCTCAGTTTTTTTCAGCTTCTGCTGGCTTTGTTGTTTCAAGCTGTTACTAGAATATTGTTGAATTTCATCGTTCCATTCATCAAATAATGCATCGGCTACGCTTTCAATAGCATCAATACGAGATGCCACTTCTTCAGCTGAAGCTTTACTGGCTTCATATTGATCGTTGACCAATTCATATTGCGCCGCTAAATCACCACCGTCATAACTTATCAATTGAGACAACTGATCTAACGCTGATTTAAACTGTACCTGAGCTTCCTCTTGCGCGGTCTGAGCATCTTCAACGCGATCGAGCATAATATCACGCTTATGCACGCCCACTTTTTCCATCGCGGAATAATAAGCTGACTGACAGCCGCTAAGTATTACCAGCGTAATAATCAGGCAATATAACTTAGAGAAGTCGTTATTTTTTACTGATAAATGTTTCATAGCTTGTTGCCGCCGGAAAACCTCGCAGCATCAATGATGGCCCATAGATGGGTAATTGCCGCAAAAGCGATAGGGAAAATTAGCCATGATAGTCCCCAAAAAATACTCGCAAAAACAAAAAATAAAATGGCGGGTATTATACGACCTTGCACCAACTGCCCTAAACCCGGAATAAAAAAACTACAAATTGCTGCTAAAACATTGCCACCTGAACCTTGCTGCCCCATAAAATCTCTCCAAAATGTAAAATACTTATAAATAATATATCGTTTTATAATTAAAAGTATAGCATTACCTTAATTCGTAAGCTGCTGTTATTAAGTTGATATAATGTAAAAAAATGAGTCATAGCTACAACAATAAAAATTACCATGCTTTGTATTAGTTCAAAGGTCCTCAGACACGACAATAAAAATCAGTAGTTTATATTACCCACTCGATCGCTTTACTTAATAACGGTTTTCTTTAATTTAAAATGATTTTCTAAAAGAATTTTTCTTGAGTACATAATCCACTAAATAATGACCAATAAAACAAGTTAATCTCGTTAAAGAAGGTAACTGATTATCAAGTAGGGTATTTTTAAGATAGTAACGATTTAAAAAGTCTTTATTAAAGCGATATAATAGCGTTTACCGCAATGTAACTCATAGTGACAGGTAATGTAATATTTTAACTAGCTGAGAGTAAGTATCTCAAGAGGATAAGAAATAGTATTTTAAATGGTACCCGAGGCCGGACTTGAACCGGCACACTCTTACAAGCGAGGGATTTTAAATCCCTTGTGTCTACCAATTCCACCACTCGGGCAACGAGAGTATTTTTTATAGTAGAGATTGGGACCCTACTTTGATAGTTAACACTATCGAATTTGGAGCGGCTAACGAGACTCGAACTCGTGACATTCACGTTGGCAACGTGAT